>JAGWYN010000130.1 GCA_018969295.1 Chloroflexota bacterium
CTGGACGACGCTGCCCTGCAGCAGCAGAGCTGGTCACGCTTCACCCCAGTGCTGACGCCCAAGCTGCAGGGAGCCTGGAACCTCCATGCGCTGACCCATGGGTTGGATTTGGACTTTTTTGTGCTCTTCTCCTCGGCCGCTTCGCTGCTGGGCAACCCAGGGCAGATCAACCATGCGGCGGCCAATGCGTTCCTGGATGCCTTTGTCCACCATCGCCGCCAGCAGGGGTTGCCCGCACTCAGCATCAACTGGGGTCCTTGGTCCGAGATCGGGGCTGCGGCGGAGATCGCCCGCAAAATACAGGCAGGCCAGGGCAGAGCCGGCATGGGCATCATTGCCCCCGCCGCCGGCATCGCTGCGTTTGCCCACCTGCTCACCCAGCCCCAGGCACAGGTCGGGGTGCTGCCGATCCACTGGCCGCATTGGCCACAGGAATCTGCACCTGCGTTCTACCACGAAGTCATGCAGGCGTCGGCCCGCCTCTCTCCCCCATCTGCATCTGCAGTCGCTGCTCCCCCGCCCTTGCTGCAGCAGCTGACAGAGGCGCTGGAGGATGAGCGCCGGGACCTGCTGCTGGCCCATATCCAGGAGACGTTGGCCAAGGTGCTCGGCCTCTCTGCTCTGCCGGCAACCCATCTTGGCTTCAGCGACCTCGGCATGGATTCGCTGATGGGCATCGAGCTGCGCCGAATGTTGGAACGGAGCCTGCAGATGCCGCTGCGTTCGACGCTGGCCTTCGAATATCCGACGGTCGAAGAGCTGACCGACTATCTTTTGACGGCTGGCCTCGCCGAACGATTGGCTGCAGCCAGCCACCAGAGCTCCGGCGTGCGCTCCCCTGTCAAGCCCTCCTCAGTCCCGGCGGAGAGCGTCGAACTTGCAGAAAGCGACCCGTCCGTCCCGGTTGAGCCCGAAGGAGCGCATCCAGGCGAGGAATCGGTCGAGGCAAAACTGCGCCGGCTGGAGGCGCTGCTGAAAGGACGAGAAGATGGCGGAACGTACCGCACCCGAGCTGATTGACCGGATGATGCGTGCGCTGGATGAAGCCAGCACGCAGCTGGAACAGTACAAACGCAAGGCCATTGAGCCCATTGCCGTGGTTGGGATGGCCTGTCGCTTTCCGGGCGCTGACACCCCGGAGGCCTTCTGGAGGCTTCTTCAGCAGGGGGAGGACCGTGTCAGCGAGATTCCCCCTGCGCGCGGGTCAATCGACCACTTTTATGACCCTGTGCCAGCCACACCCGGCAAGTCATACGTGCGTGCTGCGGCTCTGCTCGACGAGGTTGCCGACTTCGATGCTGCCTTCTTCGGCCTGTCCCCGCGTGAGAGCCTCCTGCTGGATCCGCAGCAGAGACTGCTGCTCGAAGTGAGCTGGGAGGCGCTGGAGCATGCCGGGCTGGCGCCTTCCACCCTGAAAAACAGCAGAACCGGTGTCTACATCGGTGTGGCACCCAGCCAGTACCATACGCTGCTGGATGCAACACAGCGCACCAGCGCGTACGCCACTACCGGCAATTCCCAAATATTTGCTTCGGGCCGACTGTCGTATGTCCTGGGCTTACAGGGTCCCAATCTGGTCATTGACACTGCCTGCTCGGCCTCGCTGATCGGCGTTCACCTGGCTTGTGAGAGCCTGCGCAGCGGCAGCACCGATCTGGCACTCGCAGGCGGTGTCCACCTGATTCTCTCTGAGATCGAGCTGGTCGCGCTGTCGCAGCTGCAAGCCCTGGCTCCGGATGGGCGCTGCAAGACCTTCGACGCCTCGGCAGATGGTTTCGGGGACGGCGAAGGGTGTGGGATTGTGGTGCTCAAGCGGCTCAGCGACGCACAGGCGCAGGGCGATCTGATTCTGGCCGTGATTCGCGGCAGCGCCACCAACCATGACGGTGCGAGCAGTGGGCTGACTGTGCCGAGCGGCGCTGCGCAGGCTGCCTTGCTGCGTCAGGCGCTGGCGAACGGGGCCGTGAACGCGCAAACGGTCAGGTATGTCGAGGCACATGGGACGGGCACGAAGCTGGGCGACCCGATCGAGATGAACGCGCTCGCCTCTGTCTACTGCGCCACACCAGAACGCCAGGCGCCGCTGTGGGTCGGGTCGGTCAAGACCAACATCGGCCACCTGCAGGAGGCGGCTGGGGTTGCCGGGCTGATCAAGGTCATCCTCTGCATGCAGCACGGCGAGATCGCTCCCCACCTGCACTTCCGCCAGCCCACTCCCTACATTGAGTGGGATCGTCTGGCTGTCGCTGTGCCGACCGAACGGACGCCGTGGCCTGCTGGGAAAAAGGTCGCCGCTGTCAGCGCGTTTGGGATGGGCGGCTCGAACGCGCATGTGGTGCTTGAGGAAGCCCCAGCCCCTAAAGCGCTGCCTCCTGCCGAGCGCGAACGGCCCTGCCATCTGCTGGCGCTCTCTGCGCGCAGCGCCGCGGCCCTGGCTGC
>JAGWYN010000070.1 GCA_018969295.1 Chloroflexota bacterium
AACAGCCAGCCCACTACATAGCGGCTGAAGATGTCCAGGATGACGTACAGATAGAAGTGCTGCCACTTGCCGGGTCCCCGCAGCCAGGTGATGTCCCAGCTCCAGACCTGGTTGGGCCCTGTTGCCAGCAGCTCAGGCCGCGTGCAGGTCGGATGTGTCCGCTGCTGCCCCTCTTTGGCACTTTGGCTAGCCCGCTCACCACCTTGTAGCTGGCCGTGAGCAATCCATTGTCCCCCAGGCTTCCCACCCTGCCGTTACCAGCAACGCAGGCCAGGGTAGCCACATCCGGTCGTCACGGAGCCAGTCCCGGCATTATTCACGCCTAACTGTATTCTATCAAGCGACTTTGTGTTGCACGTTCCATCCATTATAGACACACAGGGGGTCTCGGTAGATATAGTGATATCCACACTCACGGCCTGGTATCTTTCATGCCGTCGCACACGCCAGTGATTCTCGCTTGCCACATAAATCTGCCAATTGTCCAGCAGTTCGTTACTTGTCCATGCACCAATGACGCAACGCCGCCCAACTTCGCCCGCCAGGTTTGTTCCGATGGGCGCCGTTTGCACAACGGCACTGATTGCTTGTACAGTAACTTCTACGGCGGTTGACAGGCTCCACTCCTTCTTATGGTTTTTGTCAACCACATTGTGGACTGTCAATCGCCGTTTGTCATTTTTTTTGCTGTTGTGCAACTTTTACCGGAAACTAAAGTTCCTACGACTTTTGAAAAGCCCTGAACGACTCGATTCTGAGGTTGACGCCATAGCGAAGCTGCTATAATGTAGCATCCAGGAGATGCCAAAACATGACCGTCGTGCTTGCTTCAGCCCAGAGAACTCCAACCGAAGGTGATGACGCCTTCACCGAGGTGATTGTGCATGTCAATGCCCGCGTTGTGTCGGCGGTGCGCGTGCGACGCAAGGTCAACGGCTGGCTGGCCATGGAAGCCGGTGACCGCCTGCTGGCCGGCGAGCCAGAGTTGATGTTGGGCGAACGGTTGATCTGGCGCGTTCCCATTCGCTGGACATCACCGACGCAGGGCGTCCTGTCGCGCATGGAGTTGGCCATTCTCATTGATGCCACGAGCGGTGACTTTGTGCTAGGCTCACCCACCAGCCAAGAGATCGAAGAGCATGTCGCGAATCTTGCGCGTTCGTTACGAAGCGCAGCTTGAGGACGGCTACTGCCTGCCCGCCTGTGCGCGCATGGTGCTGGCAGCATTCGATGTCCCGCTCAGCCAGCAAGCGATTGCGCTCCGCTTGCAGACCAGTGCCGCCGGCACATCATTCTCACGATTGCGCCGCCTTGCCGATGCAAATCTGAACGTCGACGTCCAGGCTGGCGGCACCATCGAGCAAATCAGCACAGCCATCTCGGCAGATATCCCTGTTATCGCAGCCCTAGACGCCACATGGCTCCCTCATGCTCAGATCGAAAGCCCACATGCAGTTGTCGTTGTGAACCTGACGGCTATCCAAGTCTCAATCCTCGATCCGGCAGCCGGCAATGAAGTCATCGACGTCCCGCTCGATGCCTGGCTGGCCGCCTGGATCGAAATGGATTGCACCCACGCGGTCATCACGCGATGAGTCAGAACCCAAACGGCTGGTCTGTCGGAGAGTGGGCATTTCACCCAGCCCGCAACCACCTGTGCCAGGTGATTGAGACACGCACTCTCTGGGGCGAGCAGACGGTGCGAATCTGGTTGCCCACGACAAACCGCGTCTTTTGTGGCTATTCAATTGTGTGGAGCGGAACTATTCAGTGCGATCTGGTGCCGTTGTTCCATAGGAAGCGGGCAGCAGTTCGCCGAACAGAGTGAGGTAGACCATGCGGTAGACATCGCTGCTGTCGAACCGAGTGGAGAACTCGGAACGCAGCAAGTCGGCATTGATCCCTTCAGCGCGGCTGACGATAGCGCCGGCCACATCGTTTGTGCCTGCCCAGCCGACGGCAAAGTCCATGCTGTTGCCAAATGCGTCAGGCTCGGAGACAAAGGGGGCCGTGTTCTGGCCTTCGATGCCGTCCAGGGCAAAGCCTTGATTCAGGCCAATTCCAGTGGGGTTGCCGGTGCTGGTGGTGACGCGTTCATCCTCTGCGGGTGCCGGACCGAAAATCTGCATACCGCCGGCGTCGCTGTCTGCAGCAGTCAGGAGCAGGGTATTTGGGTTCTCTGCAATGAAATTGCGGAAGACGCCGATGGTATCGTCGGCAGCTTTGAGCGCGCGCAGCGTACCGATGGCATTGGCGTTGTTGGGAACATTGTCGGTACTTTCCACTTCGGCCACCAGGAAAAAGGGCAACGCTGCTGCTTCACTGTGGCGTCGGAGTACTTCCAGCGCCAGGGTATTCATTTCGGCTGCGGTAGGCGGGTTGTAGCCATGCGTGTCGGGGTGACTGCCCCAGATCATCAGGCGCCCTTCTTTGGTATCGGCCAGGTCTGGGTCGACCAGATCGGCTGCGATCAGGCGTTCCTCGGTGGTGTCGTTGAAGAGGTCGTCCCGTGCGAAGAGACCCAGTACCATGGGGGCATATGCGGGATCGGCCTGAATCTCTCCCCATAGTGTCTCGAATTCGGTGCGAGTGCGCACGATCGTATAGCCCAGCTCGTTGGCTTCCACGAGCAGGTTGCGACCGTCATCACGGGCTGGGCCGCGTCCGTTGATCTGATCGCTGTGGACATAGCAGGTGAGGGCGAGTTCATCTTCGCAGGCTGGGGTGTCGGCAGGCAGGAAAAAGCCTTCGCCGCCGCCCAACATCACCTTGGGGAGGGGTTCACCCTCGAAGCCGGGGCGCCCATCGAGCAACTGGCGTGCAATTTCGTTGGACAGATTGTGGTCGCCCACTTCAGCCAGAAAGACGCCGGTGCCGGGCTCTGCCAGATCGCCGTCGTTGACGATGCCTACCGGCATGCCGGCTGCAGCGGCTTCGCGCATTACGCTGCCTGGAAAACCACTCAGCGAATAGATCGGGCGACCTGCCGAACCTTCTTCCTCCGGATCGATCCCACCATCCTGGCCAAAGGAACCGGGGCCAAGCACTTTGTAGCCAAAGGCGTGCACGGTGGCGCCGCCGTTAGAGGTGCCCACCAGGCGGTCGCTCATGTGGCCGCGGTAGATGGCGATCTCGGGCAACTGATCCCAGTGCAGTGCGCCGTCAGCCCCATACCAGAACATGCGCGCTGCATTCCAGTGGTTCAGACCAGTGCCGTCGGGGTGAAAAAAGATGACGTTGCCAGTTTCATACTCGTCTTGACCGCTCACCGGCAGGACGGCTGAAACGATCATTGCCAAAACCAGAAACAAAATACGCAGTCGTTGCATTGTAATCCTCCTGTAATCAGACTTGGTGATTGTCTACCAACTTGCTGAAACTTTGCAGCAATTGTCAGAGGGCCCTACTGTAAAGCCGGTAAGGTTAATGCTCTACCAATGAAATATTATTGAAACTTGAATCTCTTGCAAAATGTTTGCGGCCATCGCAGGATCAAGGCGATCGAGCACAGCAGCAAAAATAACCCTGTTTTGGTCGGGCAGTGGCTTATCAGCCTTGACGGCCAGCGCGTCCATTTGCAGCAAGGGGGAGACGGCGAGGAGTTCATCCCGCACGCAGTAAATCGATGGCAAAACTGAAGCCCACCTCGTTGCCCTCGTCTGTGGCGAAGCCCCAGCAGGCTATGCGGCCTGGACCTTACGGCTGTTGGCGGAAGAATTGGTGGCCCATTACGCGATCCGTGCTTTGATGCACCAAGTCGCACTGCACCAGCAATTCGACCCTGACCGTCTCAGCTTCGTCCATGCGCTGGAAGTCGTCCGCAACGCCATCGCCGATTTCCAGATGACGGCACGCCACCTCCTGGTTGAACTCCTGCAGCGCTTGTGGCGTGATCTGGTCCGCTACCTGCTTCTCAAACGCCGCAATCGGATCAATCCACACGTCGTCAAACGTAAAATGTCAAAGTTCCACCTCAGACGGCTTGAACACGCTCGCTCCCCGCAGCCAACAATACCGTTTCGCGAGGCGGTGGTCCTTATTTGAAAGGTCTTGGCCCTAGACTGACCCGCGCCGTCTGCATCTGCTGTCGTCTGAGTTTCTCCCAGAAACTCGGTTTCTGAACGTATGCGCTCCTGGCGTTGCCTGTGGGCGACGGAGAGGGGGGATGGCCGCCAAGAAACTCAGTTTCTTGGCGGAGGACTACGTTCCCTTCTTCCAGAAGACCCGGATCACTGCGAGCGGACACACCGGAACCCGCGGCTCCCGCTTGTGGCTAAGGGGGTGATCTCAAGCCGGTAGGCGGAGCGCACGACGGGTTCAAAGTAGTTCCACGCCCCGCCCCGCAACACACGCAACTGGCCCGTCGACGGTCCCTGCGGGTCGACACTGGGTGACACACTGTAGTATCTGTCCCCGTACCAGTCGTTCACCCACTCGTACACGTTCCCAGCCATGTCCATCACGCCGTAGGGGCTGGCCCCGCTGGGGTAGGAACCCACACGGTTGGTGTCGCCAATACAGGATGATAATAAGTAGTAATTTGACTTTGTACAATCCGGGTTACTGTCCCCCCACGGATACTTGCGTGTGTCGCTGCTTCCGCGTGCTGCCTTCTCCCATTCCGCTTCGGTCGGCAGACGCTTACCCTCCCACTCACAAAAGGCTCTTGCCTGGCTCCAACTGACATTGGTCACTGGATAGTCTGCATAGGTGCTTGTGCCGAAGTAGGGAGAGCGCGTGGAGGAATTCACATTTGCCGGCCTCGTGCAACCACCAGCATCAAAGCACACCTTGTAACGGGCATTGGTTACCTCGTATTTGTCGATATAGTAGGCGGATAGGAGCACCGTGTGCAGGGGTAGCTCGTCGTTTCTGGAGCACATCTCTGCCAGGTTTCTACTGTCGCACCCCATCTGGAAGCTGCCAGCAGGGATCAAAATCTCTTCAGCAGGGTTGAAGACGGAAGATGGCGTGTGGGTCGGTGTCGCCGTGGGCGTGTGGGTCGGTGTCGCCGTGGGCGTGTGGGTCGATGTCGCCGTGGGCGTGTGGGTCGGTGTCGCCGTGGGCGTGTGGGTCGGCGCAGCCGTGGGCGTGTGGGTCGGTGTCGCTGTGGGCGTGTGGGTCGGCGCAGCCGTGGGCGTGTGGGTCGGCGCAGCCGTGGGCGTGTGGGTCGGCGCAGCCGTGGGCGTGTTGCTGGGTGCCCGTGTCGCTGTGGGCGTGTTGATAGGTGCCCGTGTCGCTGTGGGCGTGTGGGTCGGCGCAGCCGTGGGCGTGTGGGTCGGCGCAGCCGTGGGCGTGTTGCTGGGTGCCCGTGTCGCTGTGGGCGTGTTGCTGGGTGCCCGTGTCGCTGTGGGCGTGTTGCTGGGTGCCCGTGTTGCTGTGGGCGTGTTGCTGGGTGCCCGTGTTGCTGTGGGCGTGTTGCTGGGTGCCCGTGTCGCTGTGGGTGTGTTGCTGGGTGCCCGTGTCGCCGTGGGCGTGTTGATAGGTGCCCGTGTCGCTGTGGGCGTGTGGGTCGGCGCAGCCGTGGGCGTGTTGCTGGGTGCCCGTGTCGCTGTGGTGAGAATGGCGGACAAGCTGCCGCCCTCTTCTGAGATGACCGGTATCGTGCCAGAAGGTATAGCAGAGGTCGGGATCGCTATCGGTGCTGCTGGCAGCAGTAAATTTTCAGATCGACTGCTCACAACCGGGAGATAGAGCAGATTTGCAGATCCACTGCCCACAACCGGCAGATAGAGCAGATTTGAGACCATGCTTGTCATCTGCTCAGACGCTTGAATCGTGACAGCGCTGTTCCCTGATGTCACTGTTTTGCTGCCAGCTGCCACATACGACGATTCTGTAAGCGCGAAACTGAACACTGCCAGCACAAGGATCGGAAGCCACATACGGTGCAAAGGATACTTCTCCTTTGAGGAACATCATTCGGGGATTTTTTCGGGAGATGCAGCAAGCGTATGTTAAGCTAGGGCACATGCTGCATACTGCTATCTCATAGCATATAACAGATTGCAGCAAAATTCCAAAGAGGTCGGAATGCGAATGCTAGGGTCTACTTCACGATGGGGGCAGGTTTTTGGCAGCGTCCCACATCTGGTCAAAGCGTCCACTAAGGACGGCGGCACGAACTGGCAGCAGGTTTTCGGCGCCTTGCCGTGACCAGCGCATGCCAGGACCGCCGGTCTTCTCCAATTCGTCGGCAATCTTGTCGGCATGCCCCTGATACAGAAGGGTTTCACGGTTTTTCAGCCAACGCGTGTAGGCAGCAGTGCCATCCTGTTTCATCAACCGTGCAGCCGCAATCAGGTGCTCTTTGGCGTGATACCAATCGACAACCTGATGACTCTTGCCGAGAACCACAAGAGGTATGCTTTGCATAGCCGGCTCGCTCTGTTTGTTAGCGGGGCATTCAGCCAGCCTGTCCAGGCTCAATCCGCATCAGTCGTCTGACCTGATATTGCAGCCAAGATTACTTGTCCGCCGTCGCCAGTTCCACAAACCGGCCTGGGCGCGCCATCTGTATGCCGGCACAGTGTCCTCTGCCGATAGATGGCGATCACCCGTTATCACTTAATCGAGACGTGGTCATAGATCGAAAAAGGGGGAAAGCCGCACCCTGAAGTAGTCAAAGTGCGGCTGCCTCCGTAGCATAGTAGTTGCCAAACCGGTCTGCACCAGGAGGCAACGACATGCTACAACGACAACTCATCCGGGGGAATGGTTCTATGGGCTTATAAGCGCGAAAGACCCTTGTGTTTTTTGTGCTTTTTGTGCTATTATAGGGTCTGGAGGTGATTATATGGCACTGGCAAGCATGAGCATCTTAGCGCGCAGTAAGCTCTTGGCGCAGAATTTGCGCCAAGAGGGGCGAGTCGAGGACGCAGAAGTTGTCGATGAGTTGGTGCAAAACGTAGAAAAGCAGGCTGCGCGTTCCCAGTATGCTACGACGGGAGAGATAGCGCAGCGTCTAGGTGTGAGCAGGCAGACGGTCGTCAACTGGATCAAGCGTGGTTTTCTGCCTGGGGTAAGGCTTGGGGGGCGCCTTGTCGTACCCACAACGGAGTTGGCGCGGGTTGAGGAAGTCGCCCGCCTGTTGGATAGCGCAGATGCCGAAAGGCCGCCAGCCTCAGCTGAGGAGATCGATAGTATCTCACGAAACGAGCGCGATCAATGGACTTGGATCGGCAAAGACCCATAAGGGCCGTGCTTGATACCAACGTGCTGCTTGGCGCGGCTCGACGGCGCTTGCTACTCCTGGCAAGCCTGGGCGCGTACCAGTTGGTGACCAGCCAATACATCATCGATGAAGCTCAGCGGGTAATGGGTAGACTTGGATGGAGTCCCAAAGGAGCCGAAGCACAGTTACAGGCCATACGTCTGGTCGCCGAAGTTGTCGATGAACAAACGATTGCTGGCGGAAACTACGAGCTTTGGCTGCGTGACCCCAGCGATCATCCGATCATGGCGACGGCTTTGGCAGGTAAGGCCGACTATTGTAGGATGTTGATGTCTGCATGGCCAGCCGCGCCAGCACATAAATGTTCATCCCGTTGCGCAGGCAGCTGAGCGCAAAGGTGCGCCGGAAGGTATGACAGGTGCAGTGGGCAACACCTGACCGTTCCTGCAAACGTTCCATCAGCTGCACGATGCTGTCCACCCGGAGCCGCCCTTTGTGGCGTTCGGAGACGAAGACCGGCTTGCGGGGCTGCACCTTGCCCCGCTCGACAAAGTAGCGTTTGACCTGCTTGCGGGTGCGTGCGCCAATGTAGGTCGTCCGGCCCTTCTGCCCTTTACCCAGCTGGACGAGCACGACCCCTGTATTCAGGTCCACGTCGGCCACGTTCAGAGTGACCAACTCGCTGACGCGCACCCCCGAGTCCAGCAGAAACAGGCACATGGCCTTGTCCCGCTCGCTTGTGCAGCTGCGGAGGATGGCCTGAATGTCTTCGGCGGACAAGGCGGCAAGGATTTTTTTCTCCAGCCGCGACATCTGCACCTTGTTGAAGGGTGAGACGGCGAGGAGTTCATCCCGCACGCAGCAGTTCAGAAAGGCTCGAATCGCGCGGGCCAGGTTGTTCTGGTACTGGCTGGATAGCTCGCGGCGACTCAGGGAAACGAGATGGCGGCGCAGGTCGTGCGCGGTCAGCTGCTGGAGCGTCGTGACACCCTGTTCATCGCACCAGCGGACAAAAAGGCCGAGTTTCAGGCGGTAAAACTCGCGCGTTGCCATCGTCAGATGCCACGCTTCGCAGTCCAACAGGAAGAGATCGAGAGCATCGATCAGCAGGTGAGTTCCTAGTGGTCCGACTTTTTTCTATTATACGTCAGAGCGCAGAGCAGAACTAACCGCAATCTGATGTTACTGGCACATCTCGTGGCTGGTTGCCACTCTCATTCACCTGTTGGTGGTCTCGGTCGTCTGTAATGCACCATGCGCCGACAGCACTGCCCCCATGTGCGTCGTTTGTGATCCGTAGGTGGTAGCACTTGCGAGACAATTCCCTCCACCCGCTCTGCCACATCCGCATCATACCCCATCAGAATCGCGCCGGCGTCGCTGGCCACCGCCTGGGCCAGCCCCTGCTTGCCGTGCGCCTGCACATAGCCGAGCACCGCGCCCACCAGGTTGACCAGGTCGTTGACGATGCGCTGGTAGGCTGCGGGGGGGAGATCGTAGAGGGGGACCAGGTCCCGGTCGATGATCGGGCGGTCGGCAAAGTGCTGGTAGGGGTGGGTTTCGTGCTCCATTGGGGAAATTATACCGAATCTGCGCGGGGATTTTCAGCGTTTTGCGGGAAGTGGCTACTGTCCGGTTTCGTTGGCGAGCGTCAGAACCTTGGCCAGAAGGGCATCACCGTAATGCAACGAGGAGGTGCGAAGTCGCTCCACATAGGGCGCAATCTGCTGGATATGCGCCCGGTGTTTCGCCATCAGCAAAACGCCAAGCGCGCCAATGCACACAATTTGATTATGCTCTGCAACTGTCCTGGCACGGCGGTCGTCAATCAACAGGACATCAGCCGAGAGTTGTTTATAGAGAGCCATCGCTTCCAGCTCTCCTTGTCCTAACCCACCGGCAGCCAACACCCACCGGCAGTCAACACCCACCGGCAGTCAACACCCAACGGGACATGTCCACGGTGACAACTCGCCCGGCCAGAAAAGACGACAATATGACTCCCTGCGGCTTGTCCGGCGCGGATACTTCATCAAAAACCGCCTGGGGAACTCGAATGTCCTCGTAGTTCAGCGTCACTATGTCGAGCACGCCGCAGGTAGCCAGCGCGACCAGCGCGGAACTATCGGCAATCACCAACATGACCTATTCTCCGATCAGGCGGTGGAATTCTGCTTCTAGTTCCGTCGGCGTCTGGGTCTGTAAGACAACACCCTGGCGCTTGCAGAAATCGAGGAATGTATACCGGTCAACGCCGGCCAATTCGCACGCTGCGCCAATGGACAGTTCTCGGGCGCGATACAAGCCTAAGGCGGCATAGAGGAGGATTTTTCTGGATATACTATCGCGCGGCTCGGCCACAAACGGCTTATCCGGGATTGAGATGGTTATCTGCATAGGTGACTCCTCATGTTGACTTCAATTCTATCACATACGGCGTCTGGGAAGCCGCAAACAATGACACGGCTACCCGCCTGACACGTGACGACTGGCAAAAGGTCGTCTGGTCGGGTGAAGCGGGTGGTCAGAAGGTCTATGCCCATCTTGTCAAGAGTTGGATTCGCAAGCTTGGTCCTACTCTGGTGCTTATAAACGGCAAGCGCGGATGGCGCAAGGTCTTCCTGGGCAAAGCCAGCGTGCAGGCGATCCAATCCTATATGCGGGAGCGGGGACCGGGCCGCTGTGACGCCCTGTGGCTGAATGCCCAAGGCAAGCCCCTGACCACGGACAGCATCCGCCAGATCGTGGACCGGCTGGCGGCTGAAGCCAGCGTCACCGGTCGCCACAACCTGCACGCGTTTCGCCATCGCGTTGCCCAGACATGGCTGGACAACGGCATCAACGCCGAGATCGTCTCCAAGGCCCTGGGGCACGCCGACGTCACGACGACGCTCATGATCTATGGCAACCAGGACGACCGGAGAGTCAGCCAGGCCGTTCGTGAGGCGGAGATGGCCCCGTTCTATGACCCCTGACTCGACTGTCTGTACCTCTCCCTGGAACTCCTGAAAAAATTCTGCAACCTCCAGGAAGTCGTCATTCTGCAATGTCAACCGTGCACGGAAGAACCCTTGTTCGCGTGTCACATCCTCTTGGACAATGTCAACATGCTTGATGATGATCTCGAGCAGAGTTCACCAACCGCTGCTCCGGACATGGACACCAACGTCTTCGGCAGCATGGTGGCGCGGCTGGCCATGCGGACATCAACATCCTGCGCCAGTACCTGCCGCTGCTCGAGGGGGACTTGCAGGAAGCTCACGCACGTTTTGGTGCAGTGGACAACCTGTTCGGGTAGCGGCAGAATTGGGTGTATTCGTTGTAATGTGAGTTTGCTGGTAGAATGCGCAGCCAGTAGCGGCATCCTTGCATCGCGAAGCCAAGGTTCCGGGGGGTAGACGATGGCCATGCTGACACTCGATGACGACCAGGTCCTGGCGCTCGTGCGCCAGTTGCCTAAGGAACGCAAAACCTGGCTGCTGCGCGCATTGGTCAGCGACCAGTGGCCGCCCTGGGCTGAACTAGCCGAATATGCTGGCCAGCGCGTGCGTGCGGTAGCCGCAGCGCGTAACCAGGACTGGGATCGGATGTCTGATGAAGAACGCGACGCATTCATCGACGACATCGTGCATGAGGAGTGTACTATCGCCGCACAGGTGGACGCCCCCCTTTTTACCCAAGAACAGGTTGCCCAAATCGCAGCAACCGTAAAAGAAAGCGAACCGATAAAGCATGGCCTTCCTGGATACAATTGGAGCATCAAGAAGCTGCGCTATTGGGTCAAGCAAGTCTTCGACTGTGAAGTCAGCCGCCGCACCTTGTGTAAAGTGCTGAAAGAGCATCGGCTGAGTTGGAAGAAATGCCAGAAGGTTCTCAAGAAAGCTGACCGAGCAAAACGAATTGCCTATATCCAGGAGTTCCAAGCGGCCTTTGCCCTGGCCTGCGATGGGGCGCCTTGCCACAAAGCCAAACTCGTTCAGGACGCCGCGGTTGCTTTGGAGTTCGCCTTCCTTCCCTTGCCAGGGTACAGTCCTGACCTCAACCCCATTGAGGGACTCTGGAAATGGATGCGGGAAGATGTGACCCAGAATCATTGTTACGCCACGATGCGAGAACTCTTTGACGCCTGCAAGGCTTTCGTGGATCGAATCAATACCGATCCACTTCAGATCATCTCCCGTTTGTGGCCCAAATTTGAGCTGGACCCGGCATTCGAAGAACTCTTGGTTTCAAAGTGGCTTCACTTTAGTTTGCATCACAAATCACTAAGGGCGATGCAATGAAGCCTGAAAATGGTGCAATGCCAACGAACAAAACCAATCAATCCTCGCTCCAACCGCAAAGCCGCCTATCCTTTGCGTGGACGAGAAGATCAGAGCTAATGGTGTCAAGCAAATGAGCGACGGGCCATTGGGCAGCCAATAGGCACTTGATAAGTGAACCTGAGCGAACCAAAGACGCAAGTAGCCTTAGGCGAGGACAGCCGCCGCCAGTTCAAGCAAGACATAACCAATGTGGATGCGCTGGCCGCGGAGATGGCGGCCTTTGCCAACTCCGAAGGCGGCGTGATCTATCTGGGCGTCGCTGATGACGGTACGTTGCCCGGCTTGACCCGCGCCGATGTCGCGCGACTCAACCAATTGATCGGCAACGTAGCCTCACAGCACATCCGCAGTCCCCTCACCGTGCAGACAGAGAACCTGGAACTGGACAACGGGCGACTCGCCATCGTGCTGACGGTGCCCAAGGGCATCGATAAGCCCTACTTCGACAAGAACGGCGTCATCTGGCTGAAAAGCGGCGCCGATAAGCGCAGAGTGAATTCCAAAGAAGAGCTGCGCCGCCTCTTCCAGAGCGTCGACCAGTTCCACGCCGATGAACTGCCGACCAAGGCCGGGATCGACAAGCTCGACAAGCTGCGGTTTCGCGACTTTCTGCGCGATGTCTACAAACAGGAGTTCCCTGAGTCCGCCCAAGAACGCTTGCGGCTGCTCCAGAACATGAATCTGGCTACGGATGACGGGCTGCTAAACCTGGCCGGGGTGCTGCTTTTTGCCGAGCAGCCAGAGTGGATCAAGCCACAGTTCATCGTCAAGGCCATCCGCTATCCCGGCAACGCCATTCATGGCACCGAGTATCTGGACAGCGAGGACTTCGTCGGGCCGTTGCCCCAGCAGTTCACCAGCGCGCTGGCCTTTGTCATGCGCAACCTGCACAAGGTGCAGGCCGGACAAGGGGTCAACACACTGGGGACGCCGGAAATCCCGGCCGCTGTCTTTGAGGAGCTGCTGGTCAACGCCCTGGCCCATCGCGATTATCTGGTCAGTGCGCCGATCCGTCTGTTCATCTTTGACAACCGCATCGAGATCATCAGCCCTGGCCATCTGCCCAACAACCTGACCGTACCCAAGATCCGTGCTGGCAACTCCAACATCCGGAATCCGATCCTGGTGTCGTATATCGCCAAGGGACTGCTGCCTTACCGCGGCCTCGGTTCGGGCATCAAGCGGGCACTGGAAGATTGGCCGGACATTGACTTCACCGATGATCGGGACGGGTGTTTGTTCACCGCCACGGTTCACCGAAAAGAGCTCACTGGTCCGGTGGAAACAGAGATTGGTTCACAGAAAGACGTGGGTGTAGCCAAAAGTTCCCCAAAAAGTTCCCAGAAAAGTTCCCAAAAAATCATTGAACTCATTCAAGGCGAACCGACAATCACCATTGCGGGTCTTGCACAGCGCGTCGGCATCACGGATCGGGCCATCAAGAAACAGCTTGAGAGGCTGCGAGCCGAAGGGCGAATCCGGCGTATTGGCCCAGACAGAGGCGGCCACTGGGAGGTGGTTAAAAGCCAACCCCACCCTCCGCCTGGATGAAAAAACAAACATCGAGGAGCCTTTTCTCGATCATCTAGCCGGTCTGGGCTGGGACGTTATCCGTTTGCAGCAGGTGCAGACACCGGACCAGAGCTTCCACACCAGTTTCGACCAGGTAGTGCTGCTGCCGAAGCGAGAGGCCGT
Source organism: Chloroflexota bacterium (assembly GCA_018969295.1). Lineage (GTDB taxonomy): Bacteria > Chloroflexota > Anaerolineae > Caldilineales > Caldilineaceae > Caldilinea. The sequence continues at coordinate 13,195 of JAGWYN010000070.1, forward strand.
TCTGCGCCGCATCAACTCCTTCCTGACCGACGACCAGGTAGCCGAGGTAACGCGGCGCATCACAGCTGCGCCCTACGCTAGTACAGGTCGGCCCAGATAAATCCACGAATTCATGCGGCGCAATCCGCCGGATTGTGGACTGCACACCCGAGCAGAGTGTATCACTATATCAACGAGTTATCTGCGCCGACCTGTACTAGCGACTTTTCTACTGGCGCACGTAAAGAAGCTGAGGCGACCAGTAAGACACACATCGGCCTCATCAACGGCAATCAGCTTTTGGATTTACTCATCAAGCATCGAATCGGCGTGGCAGAAAAGACGCTCACTGTGCTCGTTCTCGACGATGATTGGTGGGGTGAACTCTTGGCCCCGGCCATGGCTCTGCCGACACCAGTCGCTGCGCCAGAGCTCATCACTCCAACAGAGGCTGGCCCCGATTTGCCCACTGCCGAAGAGTCTGAAGTGGCCAACACCTGGCCGCGCCCAAGGACACGCGCCCGGTAGAGATGAAAGCCATTACCGCCGAAGACCTGCGCGCACTCTGGCAGGCGGCCTTGCATTCGGGTAAACGCGATTTCGCCATCATTACACTCATTGCCACCTCAGGCGTGCGTGCAGGGGAGTTAGTCAGCATGAACCTGCGCCAGTTGGACCTGCGCCAGGGCCTCGCCTGGGTGAATGGCAAACGCGGCTGGCGCAAGGTTTTTCTGGGCAAAGCCAGCGTGGAGGCGATCCTGGCCTATCTGCCGGAGCGTCCCACCAACGGTGGCGATGCCCTCTGGCTCAACGTCAAGGGTCGTCCGCTTACCACGGATGGCATCCGGCAACTGGTGGACCGGCTGGCCATCGAGGCCAACGTCACCGGTCGCCACAATCTCCATGCCTTCCGCCATCGGGCCGCCCAATCCTGGCTGAACCGCGGCATCAACGCGCAGATCGTCGCCAAGGCACTCGGCCATCGAGCGTCATCCGGTTGCCGTTGGCCATGGACCCAAAGGCGGGGGCTTCCGGCTTCACGGCGCCGCGCTCGGCGAGGTAGCGGCGCATCTGCTTGCGCATGTGAGCGCCGATGTAAGTTGTGCGGGCCTTCTGCCCCTTGCCCATCTTCACCGTGACCACGCCCGTCTTCATGTCCACGTCGCCGATGTTCAGCGCGAGATCAACTTGCTGGCCCGTACACCGGAATCCAGCAGGAAGAGGCACAGGGCTTTGTCGCGTTCATAGGCGCAACTGCGCAGGATCGTCTGAATCTCGGTGGCGGCGAACGCCGGCAAGATTCGTTTTTCCAGCCTGGGCATCTGCACCTTGGCAAAGGGTGAGACGGCGAGCAACTCGTCGCGCACGCAGTAATTCAGGAAGGCTCGGATCACGCGGGCCAGGTTATTCTGATACTGGCTGGAAAGCTCCCGGCGGCTCAGGGAAACGAGGAAGCGCCGCAGGTCATGGGCGGTCAGCTGCTGGAGCGTTTTGGTCTGTCAATACGGAACTACTACCTATTGTGGTTCAGTGGCGATGTCGTGACTTGAACACGAGACCTAGGGATTATGAAGCCCTCGCTCTAACCGACTGAGCTACATCGCCTGATTTAGAAGCCGCCAGCAAATTTGCTGGCGGCTTTAGAGTTGCGGG
>JAGWYN010000027.1 GCA_018969295.1 Chloroflexota bacterium
TCCCGCCTCCGCAAAGACAATGGCGCTGAAAACATGGCCACCCTGCGGCGGATGGCTCTCAGCCTGCTCAAACAGGACAAGACCGTCAAACTCGGCATCAAAAACAAGCGCCTCAAGGCAACCTGGGATCATGACTATCTATACGGCTACTCACGCTCATGATGAATTGAGACGCGATTGCCCTGGGTCCAAAACAGATTGCGCTTTATCATAACCTCGTTGTATACTCCGATGGGCAGCGTGTTCAATACCTGACTGACACGTTGCCTGGCTCTTCTGGTTCACCTGTCTTCAACAGCGCATGGCAGGTGGTCGCGCTCCATCACTCAGGCGGCTGGCTGCGTGAGCCAGGCTCAAAGCAGATGTACTATCGCAATGAAGGCATTCATGTCAATGCCGTATTGCAGGGGCTACGCAATGCAGATATCAATGTGTAGCCTCACTGCGAGGAACAGTCAGAGCGGATATCATGCTGGCAGCAATTCCGCAACTGCCAACAGGCGATTTCCCATGGCGGCCTCTGCTTGTTTCAGGTCGTCTACGACATCTTCGTGCGCTCCCAGCCGCTCGACCAGCAGACGAGCGGCTGGGAGCCCGCATCACCGCCAACACATCCAGGTAGACAGCCCGCTGATCGTCGCCGGCGAAATCAACCTGGGCGGCTCGATCGAACCCCTCCACAACCCAGTGACCCTGGCCGAGATCGCCGTGGAAAAGGGAGCTGCCACACTGCTGATGCCGGTGGCGTGCCGACGGCAGCTGTTCGATCTGTCGGATGAGATGGCAACGAAGGTGGATATTCAGTTCTACCTGGACGCGCGCGATGTGCTGTTGAAGGCATTGGTGGAGTGAGCGGCGCCAGCCGGTCGAGCAAACCACTGAGTGCAGTGTCAGCAGTTTGTACCTGGCGTCGTGCACAAGGTGAGCTGAATCAAGCCGAACAGCGAGGCTGGCTTGAATGAGTCCTCAAGGAGGCTCCGGCTGTGTGCACTGCGCAGCGGCTCGTTTCACAACTCCTGAGCATCTGGCATCAGTCAAAAGGAGGTTGTCAGCAGCCAGATCGTATAGTAGGATACAATTAAAGTAAGTCGGCCAGACAGACAACTCTGAAGCCGAAAAAGGAGATCCACATGAACCATTCCTCTTTTTTGATGCGCGCCAGCCTGGCACTCCTGGGCTGCTGCTTTTTCTTGTTCTGCTCTGTACACCTGGCCCAGGCCAGTTCGGAGGAGCCAGGTGTGCAGCCCCCAGCAGGCCCGCTGTGGACCGATGTAGATCCAGCAGTTCTGCCCGCCTCGGCGGAACGCATCACCACCCCAACGCACTACCGCGCGCTGGCTCTCGACGTCGCCGCCCTGTCGGCGCTGCTGGCCAACACCCCCCGCGAACGTACAGAGGAACGCCTGAACGCGGACACCGCAGGAGTTTTGCTCGAGCTGCCGCTGCCAGACGGCACCTTTCAGCACTTCCGCATCGTCAACGCGCCGATCATGGCGCCGGAACTGGCAGCACGGTACCCAGCCATCCAGACCTATCGCGGGGTCGGGGTCGACGACCCCACAGCCAACGCCCGCCTTGACTTCACACCACATGGGTTTCATGCCCAGATCCTGTCTGCCGGCCCCACCGTCTATATCGACCCCCTCTTTTCCAATCAGACGACGCTCTACCAAAGCTTCTACCGCCACGACTACACCGAACGCCCAGGCAGCGAGACCTGGTTCTGTGCTGTCGACACACACGGCGACACACACGGCGACACACACGGCGAGACCGACCATCCCCAGAATGCACTCCCTTCCGAAAAGGCGATCCGCGCCGAGCTGGCTGCGCTGGGCACTTCCGGGACGACCCTGCGCACCTACCGGCTGGCGGTCGCTGCCACCGGCGAATACACCCAGTTTCAGGCCAGAAATCTGACCGCTCCCACCCTCGCCCAGATGAAAGCCGCTGCCCTGGCAGCCATTGTCACCACCATGAACCGGGTCAACGGCATCTACGAACGAGAAGTGTCCATCCACATGACGCTGATCGCCAACAACGACGCCCTCCTCTACACCGACGGGGCCAGTGACCCCTACACCAACGACGACGGCGGCGCTATGCTCGACGAAAACCAGACCACACTCGACGCCCTCATCGGCGACGCCAACTACGACATCGGCCACGTCTTCTCCACAGGAGGAGGTGGGATAGCTCAACTCGATTCACCCTGCGAGGCGGGCAGCAAAGCGCAGGGCGTCACAGGCTCCTCTGCACCTGTCGGCGACGCCTTCGACGTCGACTACGTCGCACACGAGATGGGCCATCAGTTTGGCGCCACCCACACCTTCAACGCAGCCAGCGGCTCCTGCGACCGCAACCGCACTGCCAGCACAGCCTTCGAACCAGGCAGCGGCACCACCATCATGGCCTACGCCGGCATCTGCGACCCCCAGAATGTCCAAAACAACAGCGACCCCTATTTTCACGCCACCAGCCTCGACCAGATTCTCGCCTACACGGTCAACAACAACGGCAACAGCTGCGCTGTCCGGACAGCCACCGGAAACCAGCCCCCCACCCTCGACGCGCTGACCCCCTACACGATCCCAGCACGCACCCCCTTCTTTCTGACCGGCAGCGCCACCGACCCGGACGGACATCCGCTCACCTACCAATGGCAGCAGATGGATCGGGGCGACCCCACGCAGACGGCGGCAGAAGCTGCTGTCGACGACGGAAGCCGCCCGCTCTTTCGCGTCTTCAACCCGACCCCAGGAGCCCAGCGGGTCTTCCCCCAGTGGAGCGATCTCCTCAACCGCACCTCGACCCTGGGGGAAGCGCTGCCCACCACCACCCGAGCGCTCAATTTCCGTCTGATAGCGCGCGACGGACAGCCCGGCGGCGGCGGGGTGAGCGATCGGTCTGTCAGGCTCCAGGTTGTGAACACAGGGGAGGCGTTTGCAGTCACGCAGCCCGCTGACTCCTCTGTCTGGCCCGCCGGCACCCAGATCCCTGTCAGATGGCAAGTCGCCGGAACCGACCAGACGCCAATTCAATGCAGCAACGTCGACATTCGGTTGTCGACCGATGGCGGTGCCAGCTTCGTGGCCCTGGCCAATGCCACCAGCAACGACGGCAGCGAATCTGTCCCGCTCCCCGCCATCTCCTCGACACAGGCACGCATCCAGATCGTCTGCAGCAACAATGTCTTTTTTGCCATTTCTGGCCCCATCACCCTGACCAACAACGCCAACCTGGCCATCTTCAACGGCACAGTCACCGCACAAAACGGGACACCGCTGGCCGGAGCAGCGGTCACCCTCTCCCCTTCCGGGGGAGGCGGGCTCACAGACGAAGCTGGAACCTACACCCTCTACGCTGCCGCAGGCACCTACACCCTCACCGCCACGGCAGCCGGCTACCAGTCCGCTGTGGTGCCCAACGTCACCGGAACCGCTGGCAGCACTGTCACCACCAATGTCACCATGACGCCGCTCCCCCCTGTGGTGGTGACCGGCGTGGTCAGCGATGCCCTGCGCGGCTTCCCGCTGTACGCTGCCCTGTCCATTCAACCCGGCTCCACCGCAACCTGGAGCGATCCCGCCACCGGCGCCTACACGGTCACCCTGCTGCAAGGCATCTCCTATACCCTGCAATCGACCCCCTGGCTGGCTGGCTACGTGACAGCCAGCGTGCCCCTCTACGCCACCAGCGCCAGCGCCAGGCTGAACATCGCCCACACCCCTGCTGCCGCAAATGAAAACGACGGCAGCTGCCAAGCACCCAGCTTTGCCGTAGGCAGTTCCTCCAGCGAAGGATTCGAAGGCACGGCAAACGATGCGCTGCCAGAAGGCTGGAGTGTCAACGGGCAGAGCGAAGAGGGAACCTGGCGTTCGGTGGGCACCCTCAACCTCAGCCCCGACGACGGCGACACCACCGTCTCCCCCCACAGCGGAACACGCCAGGTCTACTTCAACTCGTTCGACACACAATCAGGGGGCACCGCCCGCCTCTGGCGCGCCTTTGACTTCCGCAATACAGCCGGAGCTTCCCTGACTTTCTGGCTCTATCACACCGCAGACCTCTCCGACAGCCCAGACCAACTCCAGGTGCAGGTCTGCACAGCCACAGACTGCGGCGCAGACAGCAGCTGGCAAGACGTTGGCTCGCCGATCGGCCGGCTGGATCCACCGACCGGCCAGTGGGTCCAGCACAGGGTCAGCCTGAACCACTACGCCAACCAGCAAGTGCGCGTTGGGATCCAAGGGATCAGCGCCTACGGCACCCATCTGGCTGTGGACGATATTGCGGTCAGCACCTGCACGTCGCTGCCGGGCGGCCTGGTCTTCGGCACAACCTATGCTGGCACCACCGCCAGCACGCTGGCCGGCGTCGTCGTCGCCAGCGCAGGGCAGACCACAACCAGCGCGGCAACCCCAGAGGACCCGGCAGTTGCAGACGCCTTCTACACATTCTGGCTCCCGGCGGGAAGCAGGGACCTCACCGCCGCAGCCGCCAGCCATTCTCCACAGCAACGGTCCGTCACCGTCGTCGACCGGACAACACAAAAGCAGGATTTTGTCCTGGACGAATTCTCCTGGAAGCTCTTCCTGCCCGTCACAGTCCGGTAACCCCCATCAGGGTGGGACAGGAGGGTCTCTGTCCCACCCCATTCCCCGCCATCCCTGCCAGCCCACAGCCGGGCCCGCCAAAACTGAGCGATCCACCCGCCCCCAATTGTGCTATGATGGGAGGTGAGGGTGTACTGAGCAAAGGAGAAACAGCCACCGCACCTACATTTACTGCGCCAGCCCCGCAGCCTGCATGCTCGTTGTATGGCGTTTATGCGCACAAAGGAGTGCCAATATGCGTACATCTCCCTTTTTTGCATGGATGGCAGGGCTTGTTCTGATCTTTGTCCTGGCCAGCGCCACAATGCCTGGGCTGGCCCAAAGCGACCCAGCCCTCTCCGCCACAACCGCCGCAGCCCGCCTGGGCACCGCTTTCAGCTACCAGGGGCGCTTGTTGCAGGAGGGCACACCGGTGACAGGGCTCTGTGATTTTGAGTTCACTCTGTGGGATGCAGCCACAGGAGGAGGAGAGCAAGGAAGCAAACAGAGTGCAGCCGGGGTCTCTGTCGCGCAGGGGCTCTTTACCGTGGCCTCTCTCGATTTTGGCGACCGAAGGTTTCAAGGAGAGAGCCGTTGGCTGGAAATCGGTGTGCGGTGCCCCACCACCAGCGGTTCCTTCACCCTCCTCAGCCCACGCCAGGCCCTGCTCGCCACCCCCTATGCCCTGAGCTTGCGGCCAGGAGCCGACATCGTCGGCAATGTGCTCGACAGCGGCGCAGACACCGCAGTGCTCACCGTCTCCAACACCAATGATGCGTTCGCCCCCGACGGCGCCTACGGCCTGTTGGGCACCACCCTGTCCCCCACCGGGGCTGGGGTGAAAGGGACCAGCACCGCCGGCGCCGGCGGCCACTTTTCCAGCGTCGCTGGGTTTGCCCTGGTCGCCCCCGGGCCCAGCCTCATCGGCACCCGGACACCCCAACAGATCGGCATGCTGCGCTGGTACGATGCCAATCGCCTGGCCCCCAGCGTCTCCGTCGGAAGCGCACCTGACCATTTCGCCTTCGACGGCGACCACATGTGGGTGACAAATTACTTCACCAACAACCTCTACAAAATTCGCGCCTCCGACATGGCGGTCGTCGCGATCTACACCACCGTGACCAACCCCAATCCGATCGTCTTCGACGGCGCCCATCTCTGGGTGGCCAGCGAAACCAGCGGTGAACTCGCCAAGGTGCGTGCCAGCGACGGCGTCGAACTCAACCGCCTGACCTTGCCCGCCACCAGCCACTGGGGAATGGCCTTTGACGGCGAATCGGTCTGGGTCTCCAACACCAATGCGGGCTCCATCACCAAAGTCCGGGCCAGCGATGCCCAGATCCTCGGCACCTACGCCGCCGGCAACCAGCCCCATGGGATGGCCTTCGACGGCAGTGCGCTCTGGGTCGTCAACAACGGCGACAACAGCGTGGCCAAATTCAACACCAGCACAGGTGCCTTGATCGGCACCTACTCCGTCGGAGCAGGACCCATCGGGGTGGCCTTCGACGGCGCCAATCTCTGGGTGACCAACAGCGGCGGCGGCACCGTCTCCAAACTGCGCGCCTACGACGGCCAGCTGCTGGCCACCTGCAGCGCAGGCGCCAGCCCGTTCTTTGTCGCCTTCGATGGCTTTCAGATCTGGGTGACCAATTACACCGACCCAGGCACCGTGACACGTCTGCAAGCCAACAACTGCGGCATGCCAACTACCCTGCCGACAGGCCGCTATCCCTTTGGGGTGGCCTTCGACGGCGCCAATGTCTGGACCGCAGACTCCTACAGCAACGCAGTCAGCAAACACTAGGAGGGAATCGATGCAAACCCGATCTCGTCCCTGGCTGAGGTGGATCGTCTGCGCTCTGTTTTTGACTGTCGCCCTCACAGTGGCGGCCAGCGCGGCCAGCACAGCCCCAGGCTATACGCTGACCTGGTGGAGCCCCGCCCCTGGAGGAGAAGCAATGGCGGGCACTTTTTCGCTCGCCGGTGCCGCCGGACAGCCTGTCGCCGGCCCTCTGGCCAACGACCCCTTTCAACTGAACAGCGGCTTCTGGCAGCCCTTTGCCAACACAGACGCTCTCTACCTGCCTATGGTGGAAAAGCCGTGACCTGAAGCTGGGGTGGGCAGGATGTGGGCTCCGACCACCCCAGAAAAAAGATAAAAAAGAGGAGATCCAAACAATTGGTACGCCTGGAGGGATTCGAACCCCCGACACTCGGTTCCGAAGACCGATGCTCTTGTCCACTGAGCTACAGGCGCTTGTACCTTCTACAGCATACGGGAAAGCAGGCTTGCTGTCAAAGATGATCCCCTCCTGCGTTTCACTCTGCCGCCTGCGCCGCACTTGCCCGAAAACGGAGCAGCTGAACACGCAGCGCCTCCTCTGCGTCGATCTGGTGGCGGTGGCACAGGGCGACCAGCTGCCACAACAGCTCACCCACCTGCTGCTCCTGCGGAGCAGCCCCCAACAACGCCGCCAAAGCCGGGTTCTCGGCGGCCAATGCCTCTCGGTCCAGCAGCCCCGCCTTGGCCGCCTTGGCCTGCAGCTTGCGCGCCTTCCGCAGCGCAGGCAACGCAGGCGGCACACCGTCCAGAGGACCCACCACATGGCCCTTTTCAGCCCTCTCTTCTGCCTTGATCGCCTCCCAGTTGGCCAACACATGCGCGACCCCCTGAACTTTGCGCTCGCCAAAGACGTGCGGATGGCGGCGGATCAGCTTGTTCACCACCCCACGTACGACCTCCCCCATCCGGAAACGCCCCTCTTCACCGGCGATCTGAGCCAGCATCGTCGCCGAAAGCAACACGTCCCCCAACTCTTCGCAGATCGCCGCGCTGCAGTCGCTCCCATCCACCTCCCCATCGATGGCTTCTACAAGTTCAGCAGACTCGTCAAGCAGCTCTGAACGCAGCGAAGCCAGCGTCTGCTCCCGATCCCAGGGACACCCCTCCGGCGCACGCAGGTGGGCAACCAGTTCTTGCAGCGCCACAAAGCTCGAACCGGGAGGCAGCGGCGGCACATAGACGCTGGTCAAATGGTCGAAAAAATCGCCGTGGTCCAGCTCAGCCAATGGCACCGTCGTCAGCCGCTGTTGTGCCGTCCCCGCCATGCGCACAACCGTCACCGGATGCTGCTCAGGATAAACCGCCAACAAAGTCAGTTTGAGATCGGAAGCCAGCCACCGCGCGTACACCTGAGCCAACAGCAAGGGCAGGTTCACATCGACCCGCGGCAAATGGGTGCGCGCCACCCCCATAGCGTCGACGATCTGGGCCCCCTCCATCGGGTCAACCCCGACTGCGGCAAAGCTGGGCTCGATAAAACTCAGCCCTGCCACCACAGAGACGTCGATCCCCGCAGCCTGCAGCCAGGAGGTCGTCAGCTCGCCGACAGCCGGATGGCCGGGCACCGCATAGACAACCGTGCCGTGCTCTTCTGCCAACGCCACCACCCGGCGCACGATCGCCTGGTAGACCTGTGCAAACTCGGCGTGTGCCTCGTAGAGATCGTCGCAGCTCTGAACAAGGACCCCTGGCTGCAGCTGCGCCATTATCTCCGCCACACAAGGGTGGCGCTCCGTGCGAAGCACCAACACAGCAGCCTGGGTCACCGCCCGCCAGGCGGCCAACGTCATCTGGTCGATCTCCCCCGGCCCCAATCCGACAATCTGAATTTTTTTGGACATCTCATTCTCACAACGCAGAGACTGCTCGTTGACCGTTCTTTTTTCTCTCAACCTCTTTCCGTGGATCGTAGACCGGACAGGCCAAAGAAGCAAATCGCCGTCGAGCCCCTCGCTCCACACCCTGACCGTGGGCCTTTTCTGGACGCAGGCTCCTCCCGACTGGCCGTATGACCAGGGACAGCCGCCCCCTTCGCGGTGTAGGATCAAAGAAAGAGGATGCAAGTCCAGCGGAAGCGCCTGGAGAAAGCGAGGTTGTTATGCGCAACCGTCTTGTCGCCGGCTGTCTGTGTATGCTCCTGCTTGTCAGCACAATCCTACCGGCCCACGCTGCCTGGGTCCCACAGACAGATCCGGCGCCACAACCGAACGGGGAGATCCTGCTGCTCGACGATTTTACGGACCCCACACAAAGTGCCGAAGCCGCCTACGACAGCGACTGGATGAGCTGGAGCGTCTCCGACGGCGTCGGACGCCTGAGCTCGAACGCAGCCGACAAGGAAGTAGCGGCCGAATACAGCGCAGTGCGTGTGGCAGACCTCTATCTCGAAGTCGATCTGCGCATTCCTTCGTCCGGGGCCGAAGGGGCAGGGCTGCTGCTGCGTGGCAGCGACCTGCGCACCCCAAACGGCCAGGAATGGCACTACTACCATGTCCGCATCCAGCCGGAGAGACGCGAGGTCCAGCTCGGGCTGTTGACCGAAGGCAGCCAGGATCTGGAGACGCTGGAGAGCTGCCGGCTGCCGCCCAGTTTGAGCGATTTCACGCATTTTCGCCGGCTGCGCGTCGAAGCCCTCGGCCCCCGCTTCCGCATCTTCGTCGACGCCCAGTATGTCTGCGAATGGACCGACAGCACGCTGGCCGGGGCCGGCCAGATCGGCGTCGTCCTCGGTGTCGTCGCCGATCTCTCTTCCAAAGAGCAGGCTGTCGCCGAATTTGCTGACCTGCGGGTCTATTCTCCGGCCGGCATCCCCCCCGAACCGGAGAGCGCAACCGGAGCGCCTTTCCCGGAGGAAGATTTCAGCGTCGCCAGCGGGCGCTGGCAGACTGGCAGCTACGACAACGGCGAGGTGCGCGTGGAAAATGGCCTGCTGCTGGTGCGCAACCTGACCGAAGCCCCTTACCGCACCGAAACCCACGCAGGCACTACAGCCAGCGACGTCGTTGTCGAGGCGGAGACCTGGCTGAACAGCGGCACCGACGACAACTGGCACTCCTTCTTCTGCCGCAACGACGGCGCTGGCACGTTTTTCTCCGCCAGCCTGAGCTCAGACGGTTACTACGGCGCCTGGCTGAGCGTCGGCGGCGAGACCCAACGAGAACAGCAGCCGACCCGCTCCGACACCGTTCGTCAAGGGGAACACAACCGCGCACGGCTCGTCTGTGTCGGCCAACAGCTGCAATTCTGGGTCAACGAGGTCCTTCTGATCGACTGGGAGGAAAGTGCTCTCCCTGCCGGAACCTTCGGATTCTCCGCCGCAGCCCTCGACGGCGAGTACACCGAGCTCGCCTTCGCCAATATCACCGTCACCCTGGGGGCACAGCAGCCGACAGACGGTTCGCAGCTGCTCGAAGCAGTCGTCGTCGCCCCGTCCCTCCATGTGCGGGCCGGCCCTGGCTCCAGCTACCCGAGCGTAGGGGTCGCCAGCGCCGGAGACCGGCTGGTCGTCGTCGACGCCGACCCAGCTTGCTCCTGGATACGCGTGGTGACCTCCACCACGCTGGGCTGGATCAGCAGCCGCTACGTCACGCTCACCGGCCCCTGCAGCGCCGTACAGACCAGCCCCGCCCCAGCCCCGACACCGGCCCCGACACCGGCCCCGACGCTGGCCCCGACACCGGCCCCGACGCTGGCCCCGGCTGCCACCCCCCTGATCGCCGACTTCGAAACCTTCGGCACCTGGCGCCGCGGCGACGAAACCTGGGGGGAATTCCGCCAGAGCAGCCAGGAGGTCTACGCCGGCAGCTACGCCGGTGCCCTGACCTATGACTTTCCAGCCAACGTGCCCGGCGACCGCAACTATGTTGTCTTTCGACGCTCTCTCCCGATCGCAGGCCAGCCGACCGATCTGGAGATCGCCGTGTTCGGCGATGACTCTGAGAATTTTCTCAACGTGTGGGTCCAAGATGGCGGCGGCCAGATCTGGCAGTTTTCGTTCGGCCAGATCAGCCATCTGGGTTGGAAACGGATGGTGGCTCCGCTCGACCCCAGCCTGGAGTGGCCCGTGCAGCCGATCGGCGGCAATGCAACTGCCCTCCAGTTTCCAATTTCATTCTATGCGCTTGTGCTGGACTGCCCGACAGCCACAGCAGCGTCCGGCACCCTCTATCTCGACGAGCTGCGCGCCCTTTATCCTGAATGAGCAGCCCAGCAGCCCCTCCCGCGCGGTCGGGGTTCTGTGCCCCGACCGCGCGGGAGGGGCACACTGCCAAGACACGGCAGGCTCCCTTGCAGTCCATGGCTCACCCCGACTGTGAACGGCCTCTGCGTCCTCCTTCGCTGCCAGCCAGTTCGGCAAACCCGCGCACCATCAGGTCGTTTTGTTCCGGCGTTCCCACCGAGAGACGCACGCAGGCAGCCAACTCAGGGTAGGCTGCCAGATCCGCGATCAACAGGTGATGGTGGCCCTGCAGATGGGCCAACAGCTGCTCTTTGGGGAAGGCGATCTCGACCAACAAAAAATTGGCAGCACTGGGGTAGACCATCACACCTGGCAGCACCGCCAGCCGCGCCGCCAGCCGTCCGCGCTCGGCCACCACCTGGTCGCGCAGCGGCAGAAATCGTTCACGCCTTTCCAGCGCAACCTGCGCAGCAATTTCGCTGAACACACTGAGTGGAAAGTTGGGGATCATCTTCTGCAGCTCCGCTGCCAGTGCTGCCGTCGTGACCGCATAGCCGACCCGCAAGCCCGCCAACGCATAAAATTTGCTGAAGGTGCGCACCAGAATCACATTGCCCAGCTCGACCAGCGCTGTCAGATCCTGTTCGCAAAACTCTGCGTAGGCTTCGTCGACCACCAGCACCCCCGGCACCCCCTCCGCCAGCCGGCGCAGATCCGCCTGCGAATAGAACGTGCCGGTCGGGTTGTTGGGCGCGCACACCGTGACCAGACGGGCCTGCTGGCTGCAGGCCGCTTCCAGCAGCTCCTCTACCGGCAAAGCAAACCCAGCCGCCGGGTCCAAGGGCACCTCCACCACCTGGGCCTCATACAACGGCACATTCTGCCGATAGAGCAGGAAGGTCGGCGACGGCATCACCACCGTGTCGCCCGGCCGCACAACAGCCGCCATCACCGCCCGAATCAGGTCGGACGAGCCCTCACTGACCACCACCTGCTCGGGGCGAACCCCCACCTGGGCAGCCAACGCATCGATCAGGAGCCAGGGACGCATTCCCAATGGATAGCGAGACCAGGGTACCCTGGCCAGCCGCCGCAACACCTCTTCTTTGAGATCGGCAGGAAACTCCTGCGGGCTTTCGTTCCACTGCAGGCGGTGCAACGCTTCGTCGACCAGCGTGCGCCCAACCGGGGCTGCGGCTCGCAGCCCGCTGCGGATCCTCTCCAATGTTTTCGATGACATGGCTGCCTTCTAGGATTTCTCGGTTGTGACCCGAACGGCATACTCGCCGGTCTTTTGCGCGCTGCAATGGCGCACCAAAACCGTGTAGACCCCGGCGTTGAGCACGCTGACGACCCGCGGGTTGAGCCCAGCGCCGCGATCGTCGTCGCCGCGCACCAGCTTCGTTTCGTCGTCGGGCCCATAGACCCCCATCACCAAGTCCTGTCGCCCAGTAGTTTCCACCCGATAACGCCCGCGTCGGACAACTGTAAAAACAAACCGATCCAATTCACCCGGTACCCCGATCGAGGCGCTGAGCGCCTCCCCATCGACCATCAACAGACTCTGTTGCTTCTCGACCAGCGGATAGAGCGCAGCGATAAACTCTTTGTCTGTCGCCGAAAGCACATTGTTCCAGCCGACTTCAAAATCGCCGACCGTGAAATCGTTCGGGATCGGATAGAGCATGATCGACGCCGGGTCAAACGCAGAAAACTGGGTCTGCGTACGGTCGTAGGTCTCAAAAAGATTGATGTCCGTCTCCTCCTTCGACCAGTTGTTGGGCGGGCCCGCATAGTAGCGGTAAACAGCTGGTCTGTCCCACGGGATCGAGCCAGCAGGATTCTGGTGCTCGTGGATGCAGCCCAACGCATGGCCAAATTCGTGCGTGACCACACGCGAATACTCCAGATCGCTCAGGTCGCGCGTCAGCCAGCCAAAGTTGATCGTCGCCTGATTTTTGGGAATCCCCAACGCATCGGTCCCCACGTACGACCAGGAACCACGTTGCTTGAACGAGATCCGCAATTCAGCGTCCGGGTCGTCGCCAAAGACAAACCGGATGTTGGCAGACTGGCTCCAGACATGGGCAAAGGGCTGAAGCCGCTGCTGCACCACCGGGTCTCCATCCAAAAAGCGAACCCGCAGCACCATGCCCGGCTTCCAAAGCTTGCGCGTCACCAGTGCAAGGCTCATCGGCAGGTCAACCCCAGCCGGCATGCTCAACCTCATCGCATTGGCCGGGTTGACGCCCACCGCCCGCCGCTCGGCGCGCGTGCGCCGGGCCCCTTCGACACGACGATCCAGACAGACCCGAATCTCCTTGAAGGACATCAAACCTCCTTGGGGGCACCCCCTGCTCTACACTGCTGTTCATGAAGGTGGCACTGTACATCTTCACAGCGATCCCAAACTGAACCTATCGGTTCGCCAAGACCTGAAGCTGGCAAGATATCATCCCACCAGTATAGCCCAGATCGGCGAGAGCCATCAAGCCGTCTGCCACCCACTGCCTCGATTGGGTGACCCGCTATGGAGACCACCCTGCCACTACCTGATCTGGGTAGATATCACCGGCGTTGTCTCGATGTACGCGCTGCAGCTGGCGGCCAACTCGCCCAGCGCCCTGGTAGACTGGAACAACAACTACGGCACCGATCCTGAAAAATGCGTACTCTTCCATTGTGGAAACTGGGCTAAAAGTTTTCTGCCCGACGCCGCCATTCGCACAGCCCCTATTCTAGGAACCACATTGGGAGAAGAAAATACCTACGGCGCAATGGCCGGACGCACACCGGCAGGAAAAGTTACCTTCGGACGGGTCAGCACCGACGACCGGCAGGGCCTCCCATACAGCCGCTGTGCTGGCCGAAGCGTTTTCGACATATTTTGCATGGGATGTCCATCTCCATTCACCCACTCACTGAAGATGCGAGCGCTCTCCGGTTGCCTGCTTGCCCTGCTCTGCCTGTTCTGGGGCTCCCCAGCCCAAGCACAGCCCCCTCCACCCGAGCTCGGCATGCATGTGGCCCGCGGGGACGCCGCCCATCTGCAGGCAGCCCAGGCAGCTGGCGCTTCTTTTGTCGTGGTCGTCTTTTCCTGGCGCGACATCGAGCCGGTGCCCAATTTTCTGTACTGGGAGGTCCCCGACGCAGCCGTGCGCGCAGCACGCTTTGCAGGGCTGCAGGTGATCGCCCGGCTCGACCGCCCCCCTGACTGGGCGCTCGACCCCAGTTCGCCCGCCCCCTGGTCACTCGACGCCTACGCCGCCTTTGTCCGCCATGTCTCCAAACGGTACGCCAGCGAACTCGCCGGGGTGATCGTCTGGAACGAACCCAATCTGGCGCTCGAATGGAACGACAGCCCACCTGACCCGGTCGGCTACACCGCCATGCTCGCCGCAGCCTACGCCGCTGTCAAGTCGGTCGCCCCTACACTGCCTGTAGCCGCCGCCGGGCTGGCGTTCACCCTCGACAACGGGCCCGACGCCGTCAACGACCTGGATTTTCTGGAGGCACTCTACGCAGCTGGCGCAGCCGCTTTCTTCGACGTGCTGGCCGCCCATCCCTATGGGTTCGGCAGCCCCCCCGAGGATCCGCCAGCCCCCGACCAGCTCAATTTCCGACGCCTGGAACTACAGCGCGCACGCATGGTCGCACACGGCGACGCCGCCAAACCGGTCTGGGTCACTGAAATGGGCTGGCGCACCGCTGCCCCCAACCCGGCCGACCGCTGGCAAGTCGTCTCCCCCGCACGTCAACGCACCTACACGCTGGCCGCCCTGGAACAAGGGGCCACCTACCCCTGGCTGCAGCGGATGGCACTGTGGGAGCTGAATCGCGCAGCCGACCTCTACGGCTACGCCTTCTGGCACGGCCCGGATCGCGCCAGCCCAGCCTACAAAGCGCTGGTCGCTCGTCACCGACTGAGCCCCCCCAGCCCACAAACCCCCCATCCGATCCCGATCACCGCCCCCGACGTCGTTGTCCGACTCGGCGATCGCAGCGAGCTGCACCCGCACTGGGTCCATCTCTACCGCGGAGGAGAACATTTCAGCCCCGAGTGGGAGGGAGAGTTTTTTGTCGACGCCACCCAGTCTTTGCTCACCCAGACCCTGGTGCTGGAGACGCTGCAAGTCGACCAGCCGACCAACACCGTCTGGGTCAACAACCACCCGATCGGCACCCTGCACCCGCGCAGCCGCCCAGACCCGACCAGCACCTGGGTCACCCAACAGATGACTCTGCCCGCAGGGGTGCTGCAGAACGGCCTCAACCGCCTGCGCATCGTCAGCGGCAGCCGCAACCCAGCCCGCTCCTGGCGCTGGTGGCGCTTCGAAAATTTCCAGTTCCGCCATCTCCGCCTCGCCCCCTCCCTCCCCACAACGACAGACCGGCGCTGGCGCCCGCTCCCCTCCCCACCAGGCTGGAGCGAAGCGGTCCGCCTGCGCCCTGCTGCAGACGGCACAGACGTCTGGCTGACGACCAACCGCCGCGGCCAGCTCTGGCGCGGCCACTTCGACGAGACAGGTCAGCTGACACTGACTGCCCAGGAGGCCGGCCGCACCGATCTGCTCTTTCTCGACGTTGCCGACGACGGCGTTCGCCAGGTCGCCGCCACCGACGCCGGGCTGTTCTGGCGCCAGGGCAACCGCTGGCTGCCCACCGCCGGCACACCCGCCCGCCCCGCTTCGATCGCCTGGCACAAAGAAACTCTCTGGTATGCCGGCTTCGCAGCAGATGGACTCTGGCAGGCCACCCACCCGGCCGGCCCCTGGTCCCCGACAGGGCTGCCAGGACGCACCGTGTTCGATCTGACCGCCGACGGCCCAACCTTGTTCGCCGCCACCGATGCCGGCCTCTTCCAGTTCAGAGAAAGCAGAGGCTGGCATCCGCTGGCCGCATTGCCCGCCCGCACACGCACCCCCGAAGACGCCAACTACGTCACCCGTCTGTGGAGCGGCAGCGACGGGACGCTGGTCGCTCGCAGCGAAGGATCCCTGTGGCGCTGGGCACAGGATGAGGCCAGCTGGCTCCCCTTTGGCCCCCCCAATCTTCAGGGAAAGCTGGAGGTGCTCATCGGCTGCTGCGACGCCGGCACCCTGGCCGGCGCCCACCAAAATGGACTCTGGCAGCTGACGGCCGACGACACCTGGACACGGGTCGACGGCAACCTGTTCGACTTCCTCGAATTTGGCGCAGGGCTACGTCTGGATCCCTGGCTGCTGGTCGCCACCACCAACGGACTTTTCACCGCAGCCACGGACGCACCCCTCGACACTGGCTGGCGCGCCGCCGTAGGCACCCCCTCCGCCGTGACTGATCTGCAGATCGACCCGGCCGATCCCAGCCACTGGCTGGCAGCCACCCCGGTCGGACTCTGGCGCAGCACCGATGCCGGCAGCAGCTGGCAGCCCGCCAGCCCCCCCTGGATCGTCTGGGACCTGGCCCTGGGTTCCCGCGGCCGACTTTACCTCGCACATGCCGCCGGCCTGGCCTGGACAGACGACAGACAAAAGGAGCCGACCCGCTGGCAACAGACCCAAGGGCTGGAGGGCGTCACCCTCTTTACCGTCAGCCCCCACCCAACTGACTCCACTCAGCTGTGGGCCGGCACCTGGGGCAACGACATCGGTGTCAGCCAGGACAGCGGCACCACCGGGACCCGCCTCGGTGCCGGGCTCGAAACCCTCAGCATCCTCACCATCCTGCGCCACCCCACCCCTGGCCAGTACACGGTCGGCACAATCGAGGGGCTCTACCGCAGCGACGACCACGGTGCCAGCTGGTTCAAGTTGCCAGGCGCGCTGCGCCACCAGACCATCTATGCACTGCAACAGGATGAGAAGGGCGTGTTGTGGGCCGGGGCCACCGACGGACTCTGGCAGAGCACCGACTACGGCATCACCTGGGAACCCGTGCTCTCCACCGCCACGGTGATTCACCTGGGCCAGAAAGGCTCCCTGCTCTGGGCAGGCAGCGAGGAGGCCGGCCTTTGGTGGAGCCAGAACCACGGGTCCAGCTGGTCACACGCAGGCCTGGCAGGCCGCACCGTCTACACCGTGGCAACGGATGGCCTCCAGTGGATCGCCGCCACCGATGCCGGGCTCTACACCCTCGACAGCCCCCCCCAGCAAAAAACAGTTGACATTCCATAAATTGTATAGTACGCTGTTTTTGCATTGATAGAGAGCCTTCCGATCTATGCGAGGTGCTCCATGTCACTGATTTTGAACCGCTATTTGCCAACCTATCGCCAAGAAATTGTGAAGACCCTCTTCACGGTCACCGAGCAGGGAAAATCGCTGTGCCTGGTCGGGCTGGCCGGTACCGGCAAATCGAACCTCTGCCAGTTTCTCGAAGAGCCTTCGGTCAGCGCACACTACCTGCCCCACGCCGAGGCGGCACGCACCCACTGCTTGAATGTCCCCTGCGGAACCGGCACCCAATCCACCCACCAGATCTATCAGGCACTTCTTGTCGCCCTCCAGCCCATCGCTCAACAGCTGGAGCTTTCTTTACCCCAGCTGCCAGAAAAACCCTCCTTTTACGAGCTCCGCAACCTGCTCAAACTCCTCTGCGCAGAAGCTGACCGCAACGGGCATAACCGACGAATCATTTTTCTCCTCGACGAGTTTGAAAATCTGATCCGTCACCAGACAACAGAATTTTTTGAGGAGCTGCGCCAGCTGCGCGACGAGCACCGCACTTCAGGCAACCTGGCCTATGTGGTTTTGACCCACCGGATGCCCCAGACACTGAAAGGGGCTGACCACAAACCGTTCCAAAAGAGCCGCCTGCTGGAGCTGCTGCAGATCCATCCGCTGGGCCCTTACTGCAACGCAGATGCCCGCCAGATGCTGCAATCCCTTCTCAGCCAGGCCAGGCTATCGCTCTCACCCGCCTTCCAAGAGCGTCTCTGCGCCCTGTGCGGCTGCCACAGCGGCATCCTCAGGGCTGTCTTTGACGCCCTGCGACCCCATCTGGAAATTCCTACCCAACAGCTCCTTCGGCTGGCTGGCGAACACCCAGAGGTCAACCGCTCCTGCGAGCACCTATGGTCGCATTTGCATGACGCTGAACGCTCCGCGCTGCTGGAACTGGTCCAGGGAAAACACCCAGCCCCCGTTACCACAACATTTCTCTTGAAACGAGGGCTGCTGACCAGCCCCCCATCCCCAGAAATTTTTTCACCGATCTTCGGCAAGTTTGTCAAAACAAAAGCGTATGTCTGATCTTGTTCTTCTTTGGATGTTGGCCTGTGTTCTGTTGATCGGATTCGCACTCTGGGGCCTGTCACGTGTGCGAACCGTGCGCGACAACCACGTCGCAGTCGTCGAACACAAAATAGACGCTTCCTTACGGTTCGTCACGTCACGAACGTATTGGCTGTCCCTCTTCGAACAAGAGATCGGTCAACTGGACACATCCTCCAAAGAAGGCGAGTTGCGTCTCACCGAATTCACCTACAGCGGCATCAACGTCACCCTCCCCGTCAAGTATCGCTATCAGCTCGATCCAAAACAGATGGACAGGAAGGATCTCATCGCCATCCTTCAGAAATACAAAGAATCGGCCATCTCCAGCGCTGACCAACGCCAGTTCAGCAGAATCTTAGAGGCAGTGCTTCAAGAGGTCGTCAGCGAGCTGAAGCCAGCCCACCCCAATTTCCCCCCAGAGACAACCGATATCCAGGAACTGCTCAGCCCCTTCAAAGGTGCCAGCGAAGCAAAATTTCGTCGACGATTCGCCCAACTCGCCCAGTCTGCGCTCCAAAAAGAGGGTGTCCTGATCAAGAACGCCATCACCCTCGACGAACCGATCCTGCCAGAAGAGATCACAGCCGCCCATCAAGACAGGATCAGCGCCCATTTTGCGAGCGAAAGCCAGAAAAATTCTATTGAACGTTTGCGTCAAGCGGTGCCCGATCTGCCGACAGAGCACTTCGTTCAACTTGTGCAGGATGTCCACAATCCGCCCCAAAAAGTTGTGTATCGCGCTGCCCCTCCCCAACGGGCCAACCCGCATCTGGCGCAGACCGATCCCCCCGCCCCCGATCTGCCGACAGAAGCGCCGTACACATTCGATCTCCCGCTCACCGACGCAATCATGGTCACCCTCAAATAACGGGCGCACGGCAAAGCTACTCGTCCACACCCCCATAGCGGCGCTGCCATTCCGCCAGGATCCGGTTCAAATTCGCAGCTGTCCAGGGGATGTCCGGCTCGTACAGCTGGCTTTCCAGCTGTGCAGGAAAACCACCTGCAGGAGGAGAAAATCCAGTCTCCACACCGGTGACCCCAGATCGACGCGCATACAGCCGCATCGCGATTTCGCTGATCGACCAGTCCAGAAATGTCTGCGCCGCAGGATGGACAGGGTTTCTGCGCACCAACGCGTTCGCCAAGAGATCCCAGCCAACCCCATCTTCCAGATATACAAAACGGACATTCGGCATCCCAGCAAAATAACGAGCCACCGCAATCGGATACTCCCCGAGGCCTGCCTGGAGACACGCCTCTTCGTCGCTCGCCGCATACATCCCAATGTTTTTGTGCAGCTCGTCCAGATACTGCCATCCCCCTTGCTCGCCGTAGATGTCCAACACGGTCATCACAAAAATCAGCCCGGCCGGCGAATCGACCGGGTCCGGCATCACAAGGCTGCGACGGTACACTGGATCGAGCAGATCCGATACTCTGGCCGGCACCGTTGGATAGCGCGCCCGATTGATCGTTTCACTGACACACAACGCCGAAATCGCCAGATTGGTGCCCACCCAGTGCGGCAACGGGCGAGGGTCTCGCAAGTGCGCACGAACCCGCTCCAATCCCTGCGGCGCATAGGGAAGCAACAGGTCGCCCCACTCAAAGAGCAACATCGTGGTCACCGGCACCCCCCAGATGACATCAGCCTGAGGCGCAGCCTGTTCTGCATACAACCGCTGACGCAACGTCCCCAGCGGAAGGCTGACCAGCTCTACGGCAACCTCCGGGTAGGCCACTGCAAAATCAGCCAGATAGTAGGCCGCTTCCCCCTCGCTCAGCGCTGTGTAGACGGTCAGAGGCTCTGGGGCACCTTCCCCCCACCCCAACCTACACCCTGCCAAGAGAAACAGGGAGCCCACCACAACTACAACCCGGTGTACCCACATCTGCGTCAAAATTTTGTTCTCCCCCGCACGCATCTTGCCCCTCCTTGAACAACACCGCCTGAGACCCCATCCCTGCGCGGGTCGCCGCATCCAACTGACGCTCAGCTGACAACTCGTCTGGTAACCTGATGGCAGTCTGATGGATCGGACTGCCATCAGGCTGCCACTTTGCCGCACATGCGGGCACGGTATGCGGGCACGGTATGCGGGCACGGTATGCGGGCACGGTGGCCGCGACCCCAGAAGGCACGCTTCTATGCTACAATACTGCGGGAAGAATGCTACAATACAGTACAACCGTCAGCAAGGGTAGAAACTGACACAATGTTCTCACTGGCTATCGTAGGAGGATCTCTGTGGATAGGCGTACGCGTCTATCAACAGTTTGCAGCGACAGCGCCCCCCCCACAACCTTTGGTCACCCATCTGCTTTTTCCGCAGTTCGAACCGTTTCTGGCACAGCAGAGCCGGACAGATTCAGCACAGAACTCCTTGGCCAGGCAGTTCCACAGGATTTTTCCTCCTGTGTTTGCATCGCAGCCCCCCCAACATGAGGTAAACCTTGCTGTAGCAGCTTGTGGGTTGACAGCAGCCGGTCTGCTGCTGTCACCGGTGCTGGGCCTGGCCGGAAACCTGCTGGTCGTTGTGTTGGAGTGGCCGGCATGGGTCAAAACGGTGGAGATGTTGCGCTCCGAGCGTCAACTCTCCACCGCCTGCCTGCGCCCGGCCATGCACTGCCTGCTGTTTGTCGCAAACAGAGGAGTTTTCAGTGCCATCGATGTGTTGTTGAGCGCCCTGGACCGACAGCGGCTCTACGCGGCCGAAACACAGATTCTCCGCCGGTGCACCCAGCTCACACTGGAAATGCAGCAGCGAGAGTCCCCCTACGCTCAGGATGACAGCTGTGTCACCTTCACCGCAGGAGAACAGATACGGGTCAACGGCGTGGTCCTCCAAGGTACCGGTCTGGTCGAGCGGGACTCCGGTCCGTCTCGACAGACGGCTGTCCTCTCTGCCTGCGATCGGATCCAGCCCGGCGACCTGCTGGTCGCTGGCACGCTGCAAGTACACGTCAAACCACCAGACAGTTGCCTGCTTACACATCCCCTCTCCCCCCTCCAGATGGAGCAGGCCCATCTCACCCGCGTCGACGAGATGACAGCGCTGCTCGTCGGGTTGGGCGCCTTGGCCACCCTCCTGGCTGGCCCGCTCACAGGTGCTGCTGTGCTGAGCGCTCAGTTTGGCGACAACCTGGAGACGCTGCTCCAGCTGGCACAACGCCAATTTTTTCTGCTGGCCCGCTCGCAACAACTCTGGATCCGAGATATCTACGTGCTGGAACAGCTCAGCCGGCTAGATGCCGTGCTGTTGTCCGCAGATCTCTTGGATCGGCCTCAGATTTTCCAGCTGCTCGACGGGCTGCGCCAGCGCGGGGTGACTGCGTTCTACACCCTGACCGACACCCTGACCGACACCCAACTACACCGAGCCCAGCAGTTGGGCATCGACCTCCTCCCAACAGAGCAGGCGGGCCTGCCCGCCTGTCTGGATGCGCTGCTGGCCCGCCACACTTGTCTGGGGTTTGTGGGCGCTGGCGCAGCGGACTGGCTGCTCTGGTCCTCTGTAAATTTGTCTGTCACCTGCGGTCGCCCGCTCAACCCGATGCTGCCAGCCAGCGTCCAGATCGACGACGATCTGAACAAACTGTGCATGCTCCTCGATCTAGGGCGCGACTACGCACAGATCCGCCGCCACATCTGGCGTACAACGCTGCTCCCAGGCTGGGCTGGGCTGGCCGGCACCCTCCTTCCATCCCGAGGATTTGCCTTTTCGATCGTCGTAAAAATTTTTGCCGGTCCAGCAGCCGTCGACCGGCTGCTGGCGATCGGAGAACAAGAACGCCCCACCACACAAAAAACCCGCAAAAAATCGCCCTCCCCTTCAACACAAAGACGACGGAGCCCTGCACCGCAGCACGCTCCTCTCCGCCGGAAAACGCAGACACCCTTCCCCTTCCTGGATTCGCTCATGGCACCCACGTTGGCTGCCGGCACTTAAGACTGCCGGGGAGAGACCCACCTATGCACTTCAGCCGCACAACCCGCGCCCTCAACAGCCGTCAGCCGTTCACCCTGGCCGGCAGCCTGTTGTTGGCATTGGCGCTTTTGGTCGCGTGGCTGCTCTGGTTTTTTGGAGCTTCTGTGCCCATTACCGTCAACGCACGTATCGTCGAGACCACCGGAGACGGCTATGTACGGGCCGTGATCTCCCCTACACTCGCGTCCTCGATCGCAGCCGGACAGACAGCGCTGCTCTCCTTTCCCAGTGCACCGAACGCCCACACTGTGCCCGCCACTGTCGTGGCTGTTTCCCCAGGGGCCACCGAAACGGTCACCGAATTGTACGCTGAACTGAGCTTTGCCAACGCAGACCTCTTTACCCAGCAGCTGACCGGCCAGGCCACCATTGTGGTGGAACGCGTCTCGCCCGCACTCTCTTTTTTGCGGGCAACCGGTCAGTTCATCGACGCAGCCCCCATCTCTTTTCAGCGATGAGCCCAGCAATGACCGCCACAACACGCCCCTCCCAACGTTTCCTGGCCCCGGAAGTCGTTCAGACTTCTACAATGGACTGCGGACCAGCCACCCTGAAATGCCTGCTCGAAGGGTTCGGTGTCGCCGCCAGCTATGGACGCCTGCGCGAGGCCTGCCAGACCGATGTCGATGGCACCTCGATCGACACGATCGAAGATGTGGCCCAACAGCTGGGTCTGCACGCCGAACAGCTGCTGCTGCCCGAAGATCATCTGCTGCTGCCTGTCGCCGAAGCATTGCCCGCCCTGGTCGTGGCTCGCCTGCCTTCCGGTGCCCCCCATTTCGTCGTCGTCTGGAACTGCGTGGGAACCTTTGTACAGGTGATGGATCCGGCGCATGGCCGACGCTGGCTACCCCAACAGCAGCTCCTCGCTATGCTGCATCTCCACAGCCTGCTTCTCCCGACAACAGCGTGGCGCGACTGGGCCCTCACAGCCGGATTTCAGGCCCCGCTGCGCGCCCGCCTGACCCAGCTGGTGGGTTCCGCACCACAAGCCCAGACCCTTCTGGACACAGCAGCCACAGACCCCACCTGGCGTTCGCTGGCTGGCCTGGATGCCGCCGCCCGCATGGCTGCCACCCTGACACGGGCTCGCGCTCTGCAGCGCGGCCCCGAACTCCAACGCTTCCTGACCAGCCTGCTCCAGCAGGTGCAACAGAGCGGCGACACAGACCTGCGCTCCCTCATCCCTGCACGTTACTGGCGGGCTCACCCCACCTACACCTCAGACGATTCGCTCGTGCTGAGCGGAGCGGTGATCGTGCGTGTGCGCGGCCGACTCGAACGCACAGCAGACCAGCCGCCGCCCTCCCCAGACAGCCCCGCACCCCACACCCCGCTTTCCCCCCAACTGGCAGCAGCCCTGACAGAACCTCCGATCCACCCACTCTCCGAACTCTGGCGGATCATCCGCAGCGATGGGCTGTGGACCCCCGCCACGGTCGGACTGGCGCTGCCACTCGCCAGCGCCGCCGTCCTGATCGAAGCGTTCCTGCTGCGCGGGCTGATCCAGATCGGCAGCCAGCCAGATCTGGCTGGAACACAACAGGCCCTGTGGCTGGCCGTACCTCTCTTTGCTGTTGTAATGCTCCTCTTGGAAATCCCGATCGCCGCCGCCACCTTGCAGATGGGCCGCCACCTGGAAATCCGCCTGCGCGTCGCCCTGCTCGAAAAAATGCCCCGCCTCAACCACCGCTATTTTCATAGCCGACTCCTCTCCGATCTCGCCGGCCATGCACACAGCCTGCGCTCGATCCGGACCGCACCAGAGCTGGGCGTTCGGCTGCTGCGCACAGGGTTCCAGCTGATTTTGACGACCCTGGGGCTGGTGCTGCTCTCCCCCGCCAGCCTGCTGCCAGCCGTGCTGGCAGCAGCCACGGCGCTCGTCGGCAACTGGCTGGCACAACCCCTCCTCAACGAAGTGGGGGCACGCGTCAGCACGCAAACCAGCGTGCTCAGCCGTTTTTACTTGGACGGCCTACTGGGGCTCGTGCCGCTGCGCGCCCACGGCGCCGAAAAATCCTTGCGCAGCGAGCACGAAGAACACCTCGTTGCCTGGATGCGCGCTTCACTCCACTATTTTGACCTGACGACCCTCTTTCATGCCGGCCAGACGCTGCTCAGCACCCTCTGTACAATCTGGATCGTGTTGGCCTATCTGACCGACAACGGGGAGGTCAGCGGGGTGCTGCTGGTCCTTTACTGGGCCCTCACCCTCCCCATCCTGTCCACAACCCTGGCCGAACTGACCAGACAATACCCACACCATCACACCCGAATGGTACGCCTGACCGAACCTTTGCGGGCACCCGACGAAGAGGCAGGATCCCTTGCAGCCCAACCCACCAGTCCCACAGAAAAAATCCCGGCAACTCCCAACCCGCTGCCAGGCGTCGCCGTACACCTGCACGAAGCCTCTGTCACGGCAGGCGGCCATTCGATTCTGCACAACGTCACGCTCACCTTGCAGAGCAACGAACATGTCGCCGTCGCCGGTGCCTCCGGAGCAGGCAAATCGACTTTGGCAGGACTGTTGTTGGGCTGGCATCGCCCCATCTCTGGCTCCGTGCAGATCGACGGCAATGAACTGACCCCAGCCATCTTGCCCGCACTGCGCAGGACGACAGCCTGGATCGACCCGGCTGTGCAGCTTTGGAATCGCTCTTTGCTAGAAAATCTGCGCTACGGAAATCTGGCCGACACAGCCCCCCTGAGCGATATCCTGGAACTGGCCGACCTCTACCAGCTCATCGAACGGCTGCCGAACGGACTCCAGAGCTCGCTCGGCGAGGGCGGGGCGCTGGTCTCAGGGGGGGAAGGCCAACGGGTACGGCTGGGACGCGCCCTCTTTCGCCCTGGCGTACGACTGGCCATTTTGGATGAACCGTTTCGTGGGCTGGACCGCTCACAGCGCCGCGAGCTGCTGACCCGCGCACGACAACACTGGCGGCAAAGCACGCTGATCTGCATCACACACGATATCAGCGAGACACGCAGCTTCGATCGAGTCCTGGTCGTCGACCAGGGCCGCATCGTCGAAGACGACACACCGGCGGCGCTGGCCGCCCGGCCAGATTCTCACTACAGCAAACTGTTGGCCGCCGAACAGGCAGTCCGGACCACCCTGTGGGAAGGGGCGGAGTGGCGGCACCTCTGGATCGAGGAGGGCCGTCTGCAAGAAATGCCCTCAGCCACGCACCAATACCGTCCTAACTAACGTTTGGCTGACGCACCCTGTGCTACAATGGTTTTTATGTTCGTCGTCTCAAACAAAACGTAGAGATTGAAGAACACCCAAGCAAAATTTGTTGTCAAAATCTTGTCAATTCAAAAAGAGGACTCTCATGAACCAACAGCTCACATCTTCCCCGGTTACTCCATCCGCTGTCCAGCCCGGCCTGCGGGTCCGCACCGCCCTGCGCGCGGGAGCAGGCAATCCGATAGAAGAAACCGTTGACTCGGTGCAAAGCTGGCTGCAGGATCTGTGGGCGTCTGTCTCAGGCGCAGTGTCCAATACACCGGACAGCTCTGCACAAAGCAGCTAAGCTTACCCCACGTGAACCTGGGGCGCCTCAGCTGGCCAGCCATACAGGGAGGAGATGCGTTCGACGCACTCGTCCAAAAGACACGCATGGCTGGTCCGCTGGCTCCACATCACCTGGATCCGCCGCCACTCCTGGATCCCCACAACGATGCCAGCCTGAACCGCTGGCTTGTTCTGCTCGCAGCCCAGGTCGGTCTGGAAATCGAAGCGGTCCAGATCACCTACGCCGAGCTGGATCTGGCGCTGCGCAAGTCTGGCCCGGCCTTGCTGCGGATCGTAGATGGACAGAACAACGTGCGTCTGCTTGCCCTCCAGCAGGCGCACGCCCGGCATGCACAGGTGGTCGGCCCCGATCAGAGCACCCACAAGGTGCCGATTGCCGACCTTCATGACCTTCTGAGCACGACGGTGGCCGCAGCCCATGCACCCAGCCTGGACGCGCTGCTGGCCAGGCTGGCCCTCCCGCCCCACCGCTCCCGAGCTGTCAAACAGGCTCTCCTCGATGAGCAGATTGGTGGAGAGACGATCGGCGGCGGCTGGCTCATCCGCTTGCCGCCCAGCGGCAACCTGTGGGAACAGCTGCAACGCGCCGGCACCGGCCGCGCGCTCCTCATCGGTGTCTCCAGCTATATTCTTTCGCTGGGCTTTACCTTGGCTGCCTGGGCAGTCCTCGGGCGCAGCGCCCTGAACGGCCAGTTCTCCGCAGCTACGTTCGGCCTGTGGGCCCTGCTCTTGCTGGCTGTGCTCCCGCTGCAGATGACCCTCAGCCGCGTCGTCGGCTGGGTCAGCGTCCACGCAGGTGCCTTGCTCAAACAACGCCTTCTTTTTGGAATCACACGCCTCCAGCCCGACCAACGTCGCCATGCAGGAGCAGGCCATTTTTTTGGCCAGGCGCTGGACGGCGAATATGTCGAACAGCTGACCCTGACCGGCGGCATCTCCGCCCTCCTGGCGCTCTTCCAGATCGCAACCGCCGGCGCTGTTCTGGCGTGGTCAGGCAATTCCTTGCAGGCCGCGCTGCTCGCCCTCTGGCTGGGGCTCATCCTGCTGCTGGCCTGGCGCTATCTCTCCCTGGCCCAGCCACTGGCCGATCTCTCCCGCAAAATGACGAATGATCTGGTCGAACGGATGGCAGGCCACCGCACGCGGCTGGCCCAGCAGGCCAGCACGCAGTGGCATCTCGACGAAGACCAACAGCTCCATCAGTACTGTAAGCTCTCTGCACGTGTGGATCGCATCAGTTTGTTTTTGAATACCCTGGTCGCGCGCGGCTGGATGGTGATCGGATCCGCCGCCTGTGTCGGCTGGATCTGGACCCACCCCACGCTGGACGTAGCCCAGTTCTCGCTGCAGGTCGGTGGCCTGTTGCTGGCTTTGCAGGCGCTGACCACCTTTGGGGGCGGAGTGCGCAGCCTGATCGATGCCCGCACGGCCTGGCGACAACTTGCCCCGATCGCGCAGGCCGCACGTACCCCAGTGCCCGTCCCAGAACTGACTGCCAGCTGGTTTGTGCAGAGCCAGACAGCAGCGCACCCTCCCCAGCCCGAGCGCCGCCCCCCAGCCCCCCCCTGGCTGCTGCAGGCAAAAGCCCTCCGCTTTCGCTACCCAGCCCACGAACAGCCGGCGCTCCAAGAGTGTACCCTGCAAATCCGTGCCGGCGACCGGCTGCTGTTGGAAGGGCCTTCCGGGAGCGGAAAATCGACCCTGGTCTCGCTCCTGGCGGGCATGCGGACCCCCGACAGCGGCCAGCTGCTGCTCTGGGGGATGGATCTGCGGACGATCGGAGCCAGCACCTGGCAACGACAGGTCGTCATGGCTCCCCAGTTCCATGAAAATCACCTTTTTTCTGAAAGCCTGGCTTTCAATCTGTTGATGGGCAGACGCTGGCCACCTACCCCCCAAGATTTGGCTGAGGCCGCTTTGTTGTGCCAGGAGCTTGGGTTGGGCACCCTGCTCGAACAGATGCCCGCTGGCCTGCAGCAGATGGTGGGCGAAACCGGCTGGCAGCTTTCACACGGCGAACGCAGCCGCGTCTTTATCGCCCGGACTCTGCTGCAAGGCGCAGAACTGATCCTCCTGGATGAAAGCTTCGCCGCGCTGGACCCCACCAATCTGCAGCACGCTCTGGCCTGTGTGTTGCGCCGGGCACCCACTCTGCTGGTGATCGCACACCCGTAAACCCGGTTCAAACTCGTTCTGGCCGACAAGGCCCATTTGTGGTATATTTTCAGGCTGTCAGATTGGGGATGCATGGCTGAATCCAAGGCAGGGAGGAACGTGTGAACTTTTCATTCTTTTTTGTGCTTTTGCCGCTGCTGCTGCTGCTGATCGTCGTCGCAGCCCTCTTCTCGCACAAACTCGAACAGATGTGGCAAAAAAAGCAGACAACTCAGACAGACCCTGCTGTGAAATGGAGAGTGCCAGCCAGCCTCAACCAGACTGTACAGCAGCTGCGCGAACGCTGGCAGGAACAGCTGCCCAAACTCCAAAACAGGCTGGGCCCACCTTCCCCACAGCTGCCGCAAAATCTGCCCGAAAACTTTCTGCGCTGGGCTGACGAACAGCTGGGCGACGAACCAGAGCTGCGCCAGTGGCTCCACAGCGTGCCAGAGGGCGGCCTCCAACTGCTGACCCAGCGCCTGGCTGACTTTTGCACGGACACAGGCTTTGAACTGGCCTGGGCACTCAACGGTTCGCTCCAGATCGACAAGACGCTGCATGCCACCATCCGCCGGGTGATCGTCAACTACTGTCGATCCTGCTACTACGCCGTCACCGCCTTCCCCGATTTGCGCAGTATCCAACCTTATCTGGATTTTCAGGCCGCTCCCACCGACAAGGCCCATCGCCCCTTCGGCATGCAGCTCTATGCTGAACTGGCTGCCGCCAAATTGACCCAGCCTGCGCCCCCCAATGCGCTGCTGGCCGAAGACCCCGAACGGTGGGACTATGTGGTGCAGGCGATCGCCGGCGCAGCCGCTGCCCACCCCCGCCAGGTACATGCGATCGTTCAAAAAATGGTGCGTGCAGCCGCCCAGCCCCCTGCCCCAGAAAACGAACAGCCGGCCAAAACCGCCGCCAGCACAACCACAGCCCATCAGAACGGCGCGGCTCAACCTGCCGCTGCCTCCACGCCTGTCCCGGCTGTACATTGAGAAAGACCCAGAAATTGCCGCACCCTCCAGTTGGCTGCCAGCCGAGCAGAAGATAAACCACGATGGCGTCACAAGTGCTCACGCTGGATGACCTGCTTGACCTGCTCGCACGTCTCGGATGGATCTTGTATCTGGTCTACGTCACCCTTTTCTTTTTGTCTGTCTGGCGCGCCCAGGGACCGGTCGTGGCGCTCATCCGCCTGCTTTCTGCGCGTGTGCTCCTGCCCATCTTGCTCCCCATCTCGACGACCCTGCTCTCACTCTCGGTCGTCTTTGTGCTTACCCAGGAGGTGGCTGTGGTCGTCTCCACCCTCTCGCCAAACGGCGTGCGGCCCCAGCCCCTCACCGGCGGGCTCCATCTGATCGTGCCGGTTCTGGAGAACGAAGTCAGCTACCCCGTCTCCTGGCAAACCTACACGATGTCCGCTCGCCCCAGCGAAGGAGCCAAAGCCGGCGACGACTCTATCCGTGCCCGCACCAGCGACGGACAGGAAGTCCGCCTGGACAGCTCGATTATTTTTCGGATTGACCCCGCACAGGTCGTTCGCCTGCACCGCGACTGGCAGTCCCGCTACATCGAAGATTTGGTGCGCCCGGTCGTGCGCGGCGTGGTCCGCACCCAGGTCTCACAGTTCACCGTGCAAGAGGTCAACAGCTCTGCGCGCGCCGACCTGGAAACGACCCTGGGACGGCTGCTGACCGAACAGCTGGGAGAAAAAGGGCTGATCGTAGAACAGTTCCTGCTGCGCGATGTCGCCTTTACGCCCGAATATGCCGCTGCCATCGAACGCAAACAGGTGGCGCTCGAAGGACAGGAACAGGCACTGCACGAAGCCGAACAGGTGCGCAACCGCGCCGCCGGCGAAGGAGATCGCCTGCGCATCGAAGCCGAAGGCCGGGCTTCGGCCATCCTGCAGGAAGCCGAAGCCCAGGCGGAGGCGCTGCGCATGCTGGCCGTACCCCTCGAAGACAACGCCAGCCTGCTCACCTACCGCTATATCGAACGGCTGGCCCCCAACCTGCGCGTCATGCTGGTCCCCAACAACGCGCCGCTGCTGCTGCCGTTGACCGGTCTGGCAGAAACCGACACCACAAACCTTTGGAACCTGGAAGGAAGCACCCCCCTGACCACAACCACCCCCGCCACCCACACCGAATCCGCTCAGGCGCTCCCCCTCCTCGCCACCCCAATGCCCGCCAGCGCAGCGCCTGCAGCAGCCCCGACAACGCCGTCCCCCAGTCCGGTGGCTCCCCGATGAAGAAACTGAACTGTCCTGCCGCACACAGCCAGCCCAGCCCTGTCTATTTGTAAGGATCGCTCCATGTTGAACCGATTGAGCATCAAAACCAAGCTGGTCTTTATTATGCTGACTTACAGCCTGCTGGCCAATCTGGTGGTG
This sequence comes from Chloroflexota bacterium, assembly GCA_018969295.1. GTDB lineage: Bacteria > Chloroflexota > Anaerolineae > Caldilineales > Caldilineaceae > Caldilinea. The sequence goes on from JAGWYN010000027.1 coordinate 29,969, forward strand.
GGAACTCTGGGCTGGTGGAACAGCCGAGAGACACTCGTCGACGCCACCGTGCAGCAGCTGAACACCCTGCGCAAAGCCAAAGCACGGGAGATCGAAGCCTATTTCACAGGGCTGGAAGACCAACTCTGGTCCCTTTCTCAGTCGGGGACCGTGATCGAAGCCGCAGTACGGCTCGACCGAGCGTTTCGACAGCTGCAGACCGAACAGATCCCGGACAACTGGCGCAGCGAGCTGAACACCTATTACACCGCTCAGTTTTTGCCAAAACTGTTTGAAACCTTGCCAGGCGACGCCGATTACGAGCTCTACCGCCCCAGCGGCCAGGCGGCAGAGTACCTGCAGTACCACTATATCGTGGCCAATCCAGAAGATGAAGAGAGCCGACTGCTCCTGACACAAGCTGCCGACGAGAGCGAGTACAGCGAGCTCCATGCCAGCTTCCACCCTTATTTCAGCAACGTGCTGAAACGCTTTGCCTTCGAAGACATCAAACTGGTCGGCCTGACGTCCGGGGACGTCGTCTACAGCGTCGCCAAGAAAGTCGATTTTGGCAACAACCTCCTGACCGGCCCTTTTGCACGCAGCAGCCTGGCCGCCGCCTTCAAAACCATCCGCGACAACCCCGATCGAGGGACCAGCTTGTACGTGGACTTCGATCTCTACCGCCCAGACTACGGGCACCCCGCCGCTTTTGTGGCAGCTCCCATTTTCAACGGCTCCCACCCCGTGGCGGTGATTGTCCTCCAGCTCTCCACAGAAGCCATCAACCAAATCATGACCAGCGGACAAAATTGGGAGGACATCGGACTGGGCAAAAGCGGCGAAACGTTCCTGGTCGGCACCGACCAACTCATGCGCTCCGATTCGCGCCTCTTGATCGAAGACCCAACTGGCTTTCTGGCAGCGATCCAGCAGACAGGGCTGCCCGAACGAAATATCAGTCTTATTCAACGCAGCCAATCCTCTGTCCTCTACCAAAATATTGACACCTCGACCGTACAGGCAGCGTTGAACGGCCAGCAAGGCTACGCTTTCGTCGACAACTACTACGGGGTGCCCGTCATCTCTTCTTACCAGCCCATCCAAGGCGCCGGCAGTCGCTGGGCCTTGTTGGCCGAAATTCGCGAGGCAGAGGCGCTGCAACCTTTTTATACGCTGCAAAATCGCCTGCTGGTTCTCTCCGTGCTGCTCGAAATCGTCTTTGCCTTCAGCGCCATCTGGATCGCCAACTGGCTGGTCAGACCCATCGACAAACTGGTCAGCAGCGCCCGGATCGTGGACGCCGGCGACTTGAACGCCGAACTCCAGCCGACCTCGCAGGACGAAATCGGTGAGTTGACCAAGTCGCTAGCCGGTATCGTCAGCGACCTGCGCGGCTACCAAAACGATCTGGAGGCACGCAATCACGAGATCGAGCGGCTCTCGCTCACCATATTGCCCACTCTCTTTGTCCCGTCCGTCCACAAAGGTGTCGCTCAGCTCACCGAAAACAGCCAACAGGTCACGATCCTGCTTGCCACTGTCCAAGGGGTCGAGTCCCTCACCAACGATTCAAACCAGGAACAGTTTCCTCTCTTCTTCAACGAACTGGCCAGCCAGCTGGACGAACACGCCCGACAGTATGATATCGAAAAATTCTTCACCGGCACCGCCGAACCGGGCCTCCACCTGGTCGCACTTTGTGGCTTTTCCGTCCCTCACCTCGACCATGCCCGGCGCAGCGCGGATTTTGCCCTGGCCTTGCTCCGAACGATCGACCATCTGCAAAACCTCTACGGCAGCTCTCTGCAAGCCACCCTTGTCCTGGCCTCTGGCTCGATGACGGCAGCCATGATCAACAGCAGCCAGCTGGCAGTGAAACTGTGGGGAGAAGCACCACAGCTGGCGTATCGGTTGAAAACCGTCGCGCCTCCTGGCCAGATCGTGGTTTCGCAGTCGGTCTACGACCGACTCCACGAATTCTATCTGTTCGAGCGACGCACAGAAAACAGCTGGACGCTGCAGAAGCCAGCCTGAAAACCGGTCACATTCACTCGGTCTCTCACCTGTTCAAAAGGCGGTCAGTTAGCCCATGCCAACACAACCCCTAGAGACTTCTTTTATCGCCTGGGTCGCAGCGTTGCTCATCGCTCCCCCCCTCATCGTCCTGATTTTGACCGAGGTGATCGTGCGCGTCTCGCAGCAATCCCCCCGGCTCGGTCGAACCATTGCCCTCTTTCGCAATGTGGTGCTGCCGCTGCTGCTCATCCGCCTGATTCTGCAGTTTGTGCTGGGCATGCACCCCAAAGACCTGACCGTCGTCGCTGTTGAAACAGTCTTTCTGCTGGTCCTGCTCTACGCGCTGCTGGCCCTGCTCGACTTGTTCATCCAGGGGCTGAAACACCCGGCTCCCCCAGCCGTCGAAGCGTCAGCCCCTTCCCCCTCGCCAAACTCGTTTCAACTGACGCGCGTGTGGGGAGAGGCGCTGCGCATCCTGACTGTGGTCGGCATCGCCACCTACTTGCTCAACGTCGTCTGGGGAGTCCCCCTGAACCAGATCTTTGTCGTGCTGGGTGGCGCGTTGGTTGTCTTGGCCATCGCACTGCAGGAGACACTCAACAGCATTTTTGCAGGTCTGCTTCTGGCATTTGAAAAACCCTTCGAGGTCGGACACTGGATTCGCTGTGGCCCGTATGAAGGCCGTATTCTGGAAATGAACTGGCGCAGCATTCGACTGTCAACGCGCGAACGCGACATCGTTGTGCTCCCCAATCGGCTGCTCACCAAAGAGGTGACGGTCAACTACAGCCTCCACGACCCCTTGCACGCCGAAACTATCCAGGTCAGCTTCCCAGCAGAATACCCCCCCAACCAGATCAAAGAAATCCTGCGCGAGGTCGCACTGGCCACCCCCGGCGTCATCCCCCAGCCCCCCCCCCAGATTCGCGTCCAGGAGTATCAGTACAGCCAGGCGGCCATCCAATATCAAATCAAAATTTATGTCGACAACTTTGAACAGACCGAATGGATCCGAGACGAAATTCTGACCCGGCTCTACTATGCAGCCAGACGGCACAAGCTGAGTTCACCGTTGCCCTCTGTCATCCAATACGCACGGGACAGCCACACATTGACCCCGCCAGATGACTACCCTGCCATTCTGGAAACGCTCAAAGGAATTGGATTTTTGACCCATCTGAGCGACGAGCAGCTGACAACGTTGGCCCACAGCACGCTTCTCCACCGCTACGGCCGCCTGGAACAGATTGTCCAACAAGGGAGAAGCTGTCCTGGGCTCTACTATATTTTGTCTGGGCAGGTCGAGCTGACCGGAAGCGACGGCAGAGGCCAGCAGATTCCACTGACCACGCTGAAAGCCGGAGATGTGCTCGGCGAGAGTGCGCTGCTGCGCAACCAGACAAGCCCCTACACGGCGATCGTCGAAGAGGATCTGACTGGACTTTTTATTGAGCGGGCTTCGCTGGTCGCGACCGCCGAAACCAATCTCAGGCTTGCCAAAGAAATGAACCGATTCATCGAACAACGCCAGAAAATGGTGGCAGCTGCCCTCAGCAACTGGCAGCCGTCGATCCTCTCCACCAAACCCACGAATGGAGCAGCCCTGTGAAAAAGGCGCTCCTTCCGCTGGTCCTCCTCGTCCTGGCAAGCCTTGCCGCTCTGTGGGGCTGGCGCGTCGGCAACCTGGCTCGCCCTGAGCCTTCGTCTGGCCCCGACGTCCTGGCCACCCGGTTCTTTCAGAGCGCCCCGCTCCCAGCCCGCACAACCCCGACACCGCCCACCACACCCACCCGCTTGCCCGTTGGAATCCAACTGTCTTGGGACGACCCACTGACCCTGCCGGGAGATATCCTCGTCGGCAGCACCGAAAGCCTGCAACCATTGACCGACCTGATCTACACAGAGTTTGTTGCCCAGGGCTATCCTGGCCGAGTGATTCGCGAGGAGCTGTGGGGCAACGACGCCCTGTCGCTGCTCTGCACCACCGACCGCTACGATATCGTCAGTGCAGCCCGCGCGCTGCGCCCCGAAGAGCTGGACACCTGCCGCCGCCAGGGTCGCGAACCCGTTGTCCTGCCCGTCGCCCAGGGCGCCTTGGTGATGGTGACCCACCCGGAAAACCCACTCACCCTCACCCTCACCACCCGCCAACTCCAGGAGCTGTGGCTGGCCTACCAATGGTCTGATCTCCGCGCCGAATGGCCAGATATCCCCATCCGGCGCTATACGCCCGCCCCGGAGTCCGATGTCTACACCTACTACGCCAGCCAATTTCTCGGCGAGCCAATCGACGACATCCACAACGCCGCCGCCAAGGTGCCCCCCAATACAACGGTCAGTTTTGATTTTTCTGACCTTGTGCAAAAAATTGCGGCTGACCCCAATGCGCTGGCCATCCTGGACTACCACGGCTACCTGGATGCACGCAGCAGCTTCAAACGGATCCAAGTCGATGGGAGCTCAAACGAAGAAGATGCACACCTCAGCGAAAACTATCCGCTGCAATTCCCGCTCTTCCTGTACACAACCCGGTCGACCCTCCAAAACAAAGCCCAGGTTCGCGCGTTTTTGGCCTTCTATATCATGCATGCCGAACGCTTTATCGACGCAGCGCAGCAACTGCCCCTGAACCCTGCACAGCTCGAAAAGAGCAAAATTCAGTTCCTGACCGCGCTGGACAACCCCTCCCTCCTGCGCGAGTTCGGTGTTGTTCTGACCGCTCCCCCTCCCACAGAAGGCACCCCGCCTTCAACCGCCATGCCCGCTACCGACCCAGGAGGAGAAAATTGAACCCGCTCTCCCTACGATGGCCACTGCTTTTCTGCCTCTCTCTCCTGCTGCTGACCCCAGCGGCCGCCCAGGCCACCCCCCCCCGCCAGACAGAGACGCAGCCCTCCTCCCAGATCCGCCGGGTGAAAGTCAATTTTTTTGTGATTTCTGTCCAAGATGTCGACTCTGACACCAGCACCTATCGGATCGATCTGTACCTGGACCTCTACTGGGACGAACCAGCGCTGCAAGGACGCTCGCTGGCCGATGTGGAGGAGTCGACGCTGTGGAATCCGCAGATCTACCTGCCCAACGCGCGCAGCAGTGAAACTCTCTTTGCCTTCTATTCTGATTCATTGGAGCCGAACACCAATCTGCGCATGAGCTACCGCATTGTCGGCACCTACGACGGCAATTTCGACCTGCACAAGTTCCCCTTTGACAGCCAGGAGCTTGTCGTGGCCATCGAATCGGAAAAATATGACAACAATACATTGGTCTTCGAATATCTCACCAACGATACCCCCCAGCCAGATGCGCGCCTGGATTCCCCGCTGGTGCGCACAGTACCGCTCGGGGTGCACGTGGCCAGCACCGTACAACTCAACGAGTGGAAGCTGACGGGCGCTCAGAGCACCCAGGCGCTCAAAATGCTCGAATATGACAAATCCATCTGGCCCTCCTTCCAGTTCAGCCTGGCCATCGAACGAAACAGCGAGGCCTATCTCTGGAAAGTTTTTGCCCTCACCGCCCTGTTGATGGCTCTCGGCTGGAGTGTGCTCTGGATTGACCCCCAGGAAACCCGTTTTCGCCTGCTGGTGCTCTTTACTCTGCTGCTCGCCACCGTCGTCCACGATCTGGCGACGACAGCACTGCGCCCGCGCGTGCCCTACATGACCTTTGCCGACCTCTATTTTTTGGCGGCCTATGCTCTCTACGGCGTGCTGGCTCTTTTTCTGTGGGTCGCTTACTTTGTCGACACTCTGCAGCACCGCACCTCCCTCCCCTCTGCCCAGATAGGCTCTTTGCCAAGCCCGCCCCCTTCCAATCTGGCACGCCTCAGCGTGCGCGTCCAACGGGCCGGTCTGATCGGCTACCCACTGTTGCTCGGCGTGGTCAATCTGCTGCTCTTTTGGTATGGACTGAGCTGAAAACCTATGCCCTCCCTCGCAGCAACCGCCAAAAGAGCAGCGTACAGCCTGCTCGCTATTGCCCTGATCCTGGCAGGGTTGCTGGCCTGGATCCGCTACTCGATCACCCAGCCGGTGGTCTGTGCGCCAGCCTGCACAGGAGTCAACCTGTCTGGGCGTTCGCTGCAGAACGCCCAGCTGCGGGCCACCCGCTTTATCGACGCCAATCTGCAACAGAGCGACCTGCGTGGCGCGGATCTGAGCGAGACCGATTTTTCCGGCGCAGATCTGAGCAAGGCCGATCTGCGCAACACCGACCTGCGCAACGCCTATTTGATCGGCGCTGACCTCACCGGGGCCACACTGGTCGGCGCCGATCTGACCGGGGCCAATTTGAGCGGCGCACGCCTGCAAAAGGTCGATTTGACCGCCGTCGATCTGACCAAAACATCGCTGGACGGCGCTGAGTTCACACAGGCCAGTTTGAACGACAGCAACCTGCGCGGCGCCAATCTGGCCGGCATCAGTTTTACCGGCGCCGAAATCACCGGCGCCGATCTGACCGGCGCCAATTTGACCGGCGCCCGCCTGAGCAATACCAACCTGCGCGACGCACAGCTGGTCCGCGCACAGCTCACCGGCGCCTGGCTGAACCTGGCCAATTTGACCGGTGTCAACCTGCAAGAAGGGGACTTGATCGGCGCCAGCCTGATCGGCAGCCAACTGACTTCAGCCAATCTGTCCGGCAGCTCGCTGCGCGGCGCCCTGCTCGTCGGTGCCAACCTGGACGGCGCCGATCTGCGAGCAGCCGACCTGACCGATGTGCGGCTCACCGTTGAAACACACACCCAGCGCGAGCTGGAGCTGGACCCCGTGCTCCAACAGCTCAACGAACTTCAACGCAGCGAGCTGCAACAGCCAACCCGCTTCAACGGCATCCTGTACGACGCCTCCTCCCTCTTGCCCGCCGCCCTGCTGCCCGCCGACTCACAGGCCACCCCTCTCCCTGCGGTCACAGCAGACGAGCCGACAGAGACAGACAAGCCAGAAGCTGCCCGCCAAATCCGCACCTCTTTTTATATCTACGCCATCCGCCACCTTGAGCCGAACATTGGCCGCTACGAGGTTGATTTTTCTCTGGATTTTCACTGGTATGAACCGCTATTGGCACAGACAACGCTCGACCAGGTCGATGTTGCCCAGCTCTGGCACCCTATGCCCGATCTGATCAACACCCACAAAAAAATCACTGTCATCCATCAAAGCTACCGCCCCTCGTTCGAACCCGGCACCAACCTCTGGCTGCATATGCAGCTCAAAGGGGAGTTTAGCAGCCTCTTCGACCTGCAACACTTCCCCCTGGACCACCATACCCTTACCCTGGAACTCGAATCTGCCGAATACGACAGCGACGCACTGACCTTCGCCTATCTCTATGCGACCACCGACGCACCCGGCCAGGAGTACAAGCTGCAGCCAGGCCGCCATGTTGCCCTCGACGCCCTACCCTCTGGCTGGCAAATCCAACAGATCGCTGCCCGTCAATCCCTCCATGTGCTCCCTTACGACCGCTCCACCTGGTCGCGCTTCCAGATCGCCCTCCAGCTGGGGCGTCAGTTCGATCTCCTCTTTTGGAAAGGCCCGTTTTTGCTGCTCCTGATCGGGTTTTTGCTCTGGGGCGTCTTGTGGCAAGGCAGGGATTCGCTCGGCCTGCAGCTCTGGATGCTTGCCCTGCTGCTGCTGACCACCGTGGCCACCCATGCGTTGATTCTGCGCACGGTCCCGCACGCCATCTCCCCAACCCTGCTGGATCTCTATCTGTTGTTCTGCTATGCGCTGTTGACCTTCGGCACGGCGGCCATCCTCGGGGTCTGGGGGCTGCGCGAGCCGCTGCAAAAACCTACCCTGGCCAGATACCTCCGCCGTATTCTGGTGGTTGGCTACCCAGCCCTGCTGGCCGCTCTCGTCGGTGCACTCTACTGGTACACAACCACGCGCAGTTGACAAAAACTGCCTTTGTGTAGGAGCTGATAGACGATGTCTGTTCGACTTTACAAAACCCTGGCTTTTCTGGCGTTGTGGGGTTTTCTGGCAGCAGGATGCAACAACCCCGCGCTGCCCGCAGGCTGCCCACCAGCCTGCGCTGGCTTTGACCTGCGCTCTTACAGCCTGGTCGGCGCCAATCTGGCTGGTGCCGACCTCCAGCGCGCCAATTTGAGCCAGACTCAGCTGCAAAATGCCAACCTGGTCGGCACCAATCTGGCCGGCGCCAACCTCCAACAAAGCAACCTGACCGGAGCAGACCTGCGCGAGAGCAATCTGCAGGGCGCCAACCTCACCGGTGCCAACCTGATCAACGCTGCACTGGACGGCGCCGACCTCTCCGGCGCCGATCTTTCACAGGCCGTGCTTACCCGGTTGGACCTCACCAACGTCCGCCTGAACGCCGCCGTGCTGAACCAAACCCGTCTGGTCGGCGCCAAACTGTGGGGGGTCAACTTGAACGGCGCCCAGTTGCAAGGGGCCAACCTGGCCGGCGCTCGCCTGGCCGGCGCCAACCTGGCCGGCGCCAACCTCGGCGTCGACGATCCACGCCAGCCCGGCACCAATCTGAACGGCGCTGACCTGCGCAGCAGCAATCTCAGCGGAGCCAATCTGCACCAGGCCCAGCTGACCGGCGCCAACCTGGAACAGGCCCTCCTCAACGGCGCCCACCTCAACGGACAGATGGTGGGCGCCAACTTCACCAGTGCCAGCCTGATCGGCGCTGACCTCAGCGGCGCCATCCTCAGCGGCGCTGTGCTTGCCGCCGCTACCCTACAGTCGGCCAACCTGCACGACGCCCTGCTCAACGGCGTCGATCTGCGCGGCGCCGACTTGCGCAATGCCATCCTGACCAGCACCAACGCCGCCGGCACCCCAATCCCCGCCGACCTCTCCACCGCCCGCTACGACAGCAGCACCCAATTCCCAGCTGGCTTTTCCCCCGAACTCCCCGCCCCCCCCTGACGCTCAATCCTCTCCAACTGCCTGCACCGTCTGCTGGAGTCCGCTGGCACTCAAAATTGCCGCAAGCCGATCCACCTGGGTGGAAGCCACGATCGCCACCACCTCGTCGGCTGGCTGCAACACAGTCTCCCCCTTCGGCAACAAAAGACGCCCGCCGCGGAAGAGGGCGGTCAACACACACTCCTCCGGCAACGACAAGTCAGCCACCCGCCGGCCGACAGCCACCGCATGCGGATCCACCTTCTCCTCCACCAACGAGTAGGCGCCGCGACGCAGCTTGAGCAGCGTCATCATGTCCCCCAAAGACATCTCCTCCAAAATCAGATGCGCCATCAGATCCGCCTGGTTGAGCGCAACATCCACCCCCATCACCCCGTTGTACAGCCAGGCGTTGGCAGGGTTGTTGACACGGGCAATCGTGCGCGGCGTGCCAAACTCAAAGCGCGCCAGGGTGGTGGCCACCAGATTGATTTCATCGCTGCCCGTCACAGCCGCCAACACCTGCGCCCGACGAATCCCCGCCCGCTCCAACAGCTCTGGGTCCGCACCGCTGCCGGCAACCACCTGCACCCCCGGAACCGACCGCTCAACTTCAGCCACATGCTCGGCACGCACTTCGACCACCGTAACCTGGTGCTGCGCTGCCTGCAACAACGCAGCCAGACGCATGCCCACCTTTCCCCCTCCCACGATAATGGCGTTCATCCAGCCCCTCCTGCCCACTCCTCCAGCCGGCTCGCCGCATGCGCCCGCAGCGCCACGTAGAGACGGTCCCCCGCCCGCACCACTGTCTCCGGCCCCGGCAACAGCACATGGCCATCCCGACAGAGCGCCGTCACCTGAATTTCGTAGGGAACGTTGATCGCCTGCACCGCACGTCCATCCAACAGTGGCGGCACCTCGAACACTACCAGGTTGACCTCCCCGCTGCCGATGCTCAGCACCGGAGAAAGCTGGGCCTGCACCAACGCCTCCGCCATACGATCTACCCCCCAAACCTGGGGCGAAATTGTCGTGATGCCCAGGCGCCGGTAGACTTCAGCCTTGCCCGGCTCGTAGACACGCGCCACCACACGGGGCACCTGATAGATCCGGCGAGCCAGGCGCGCCACCACCACGTTGAGCTCGTCGACCCCAGTCACAGCCGCCAGCCCATCCGCCCGCTCGATACCCGCCTCGACCAGCACCCCACGATCCAAGCCAAAGCCCTGCACCGTACGCAGAGAGAGGCTGTCCGGGCTGGCAGCCACAGTTGCAACACGGGCGAGCGCCTCGGCATCTTTGTCGACAACCGTGACTCGATGTCCCTGGGTGCTGAGCAACTGCGCCAGCCGAGAACCCGCACGGCCACAGCCAACCACCAGATATCGCATGGATCACCTCGATTCGTCACAGACTCCCCCCATCCCTGACAAGCCCTCCCCGCCCCAAACGGGCCGCCAGCAGCTTGCGCAGTTCGTCGACCCCCAGGACTACTGGCACCCAGGCCAACAGGAAAAACCAGTAGGGCCAGTCAAAAGGCGCCATCCCAAAAATCGGCTGCAGGAACGGGACATGGATCATCGCCAGCAACAACAACAGCTCGACACCGACACCGATCCAGATCAGACGATTGTGAAAGAGCGGGATGCGCGCCACAGAAACCGTCTGCGAGCGATGGGCGAACAGATTGCCGATCTGCCCGCAGATCACCGCACCCAGCGCCATCGCAGCCGCCGCAAAGTAGATAGGGCCGGTGTCCGGCAGGTCAAGCCACTGGCCCCAATGGCCTTGGGTCCAAAAATAACCATAAAACGATGCCATCGTCGCCAGCCCCTGCACCATCCCCTGAATCGCATAGGCACGCACCAGCAGCGGCCTGTCGACCAGATGCTCGCTTCTGCTGCGGGGAGGGCGCGCCATGAGCCCAGGCTCCGGGGGCTCCATGCCCAACGCCAGCGCCGGCACAATGTCAGTGCCGACATCGATGCTGAGCACCTGCATGATGTTGATGGCCAGCGGAATGCGCCCGCCGCTGAACGCAAACGCCACAAAAGGCACCGCCTCGGGGACGTTGCTGGTCAGGATGTAGCTGGTGAATTTGCGGATATTGGCGTAGACCGCACGCCCTTCCTCGACCGCAGCCACAATCGAGGCAAAGTTGTCGTCGGTCAAGATCAGGTCCGCCGCCTCCTTGGCCACATCGGTCCCCCCCTTCCCCATTGCAACACCAATGTCCGCCTGCTTGAGCGCCGGCGCGTCGTTGACCCCGTCCCCGGTGACCGCCACAACGTGCCCCAACGCCTGCAGCGCAGCGACGATCCGCAGCTTGTGGTCCGGCGAGACGCGCGCAAAGATGACCTCCTCCTGCAACGCCTCCGCCAGCGCAGACGCATCCATCCCGTCCAGGTCGGCACCGGTCACCAGGCGCGGCAGGGGCCGAACCACGATCCCAATGCGGCGGGCAATGCTCTCCGCCGTCAACCCATAGTCGCCAGTCACCATAATCGTGCGGATGCCCGCCGACCTGCAGGTCGCCACTGCCTGCGCCACCTCCGGCCGCGGCGGGTCGAGCATCCCCAGCAGCCCCAGAAGCACCAGATCCTGCTCGACCGCTTCCGCCCGAAAGTCGTCAAAGCCAACAGGCAACTGCCGCTCTGCCACAGCCAGCACACGCATCCCTGCACGCGCCATCCGGTCGTTGGCCTCCATCGCCTTCTGGCGCCACAGACTATCGAGCGGCAACACCTGCCCACCCAGACGCACATGGCTGCTGAGCGCCAGGATCTCACTGGGGGCTCCTTTGACAAAGGCCCTCTCCCCACCCTCGCCGGCGACCTGGCGGGTCGACAGCTCTCGATGGATTGTGCTCATCCGCCGGCGTTGGGATTCGAATGGCAACTCCCGCACCAGCGGCCAGGCGGTTGCCACCGCAGCCAGGTCGATGCCCGCCTTGCACGCCACCACCAAGAGCGCTGCCTCGGTTGGATCCCCCAAAATCTGCCAGCCCGGTTGGCGCTCTGTTCCTTCCCCCGGCGCTATCAGCCGGGCATTGTTGCACCGCACCGCCGCAACCAGGCAGGCAGCCAGATCACCTGCGCACAGTTCCGCACCCAGCCCAGGCTCCTCACCTGGCTCTTCCTGAAGCGCCCCCTCCGGGGCATACCCCGCACCGGTGACCCCATAGGTTCTGCCACCCACCCAGATCTGGCGCACCGTCATTTCATTTTGGGTCAGCGTGCCCGTCTTGTCCGTGCAGATCACGCTCGTACAGCCCAGCGTCTCCACCGACGAAAGCCGTTTGACGATGGCGTTGCGCCTGGCCATGCGCTGCACCCCCATGGCCAGGGCCAGGGTGACGGTCGGCAACAGCCCCTCTGGCACAAACGCGACGATCATCCCCATCGCAAAGATAAACGCCTCCAGCAGCTCCATCCCAGCCATCCAGGTGGAAAGGGCAAAAAAGAGCAACCCTGCCCCAACTGCAAAGATGGAAACAAGGCGGGTGACCACCTGGATCTCCTTTTGTAGAGGGCTAAGCTGGGTGCCCATCGACTGCGTCAGCGCTGCAATTTTGCCAAATTCGGTCTCCATGCCGACCGCAAAGACCACCGCACGCCCTGTCCCCCCCACTACAGCGGTCCCTGCAAAGACCAGGTTGGGCAGTTCAGCCAGGGCAAGGTCGGTGCCGACCACCGCATCCGCATCCTTGCGCACCGGGTGTGACTCCCCGCTGAGGGTCGATTGGTCCACCCGCAGCTCAAATGCCTGGATCAGACGCCCATCCGCAGAGATGGCGTCCCCCTCCGCCAACAACATGATGTCGCCGGGCACCAGTTCCTCCGCTGCAATCCGCTCTTCGTGCCCGTCGCGCAGCACGCGCGCATAGACCGGCAGCAACTTGCGCAGGGCTTCGGTAGCCCGTTCGGCTTTGTACTCCTGCCAGAAGCTGAAGGCCCCGTTGAGCAGCACGACCAGCCAGACCGCTACGCCCAGCTGCGCCATGCCGGCCACAAAGGCCATCCCCCCAGCCACCCAGAGCAAACTTGCCATCAGATGGGTAAAATTGGCCAGAAGCCGACGAGAGAGAGGCGGGTGACGGGCTTCGTGCAGCTCGTTGCGCCCATGCTGGAGCAGCCGGGCCACCGCCACCTCCGCAGTCAGCCCGCTCGCCGGCGTGTCCATCGCCGCCAACACCTGGCCCGGCTCCAGTCTATCGATCGACGTCCCTGACATGGTCCACCCACCCTACACTTCTCGCACGTCCAGCCGCAACTCCACCTCTCTTCCTCCATTATCCCCCTGCAAGAGCACATTTGTACCCTACAAACACCGTACGAATCAAAATCCCACCCACAAAAGCGGCTTCTCGTTCGTGTCTAAAATACGATCCTGCTCCTCGACACAGGCCCAGGTCCATCGGCTGTGGTGGCGCAACACAAGATGCCCAACAATCTCTGTTGCATTCGGAAAAAGCATGGTATACTGCTTTTGGTGTAAACTTCAAGGTACACCCCAAAAAAGTGTCCGCCATCTACCCAACATCCTTCCAGAAAGGCGTTGCCCTCATGTCTGCACAGTCTGAACAGCTGCTTCTCCGTCAGACCCAGCTCGATGCCTTGGCCCGCCTCCCCCGCCAGCTGGCCCGCCTGGCCGCAACGGTAGATGAACACGAGTTGACGACCCCCTTTCTTGCCGGCGAATGGTCGGTGGCTCAAAATCTTCACCACCTGGCCGATTCGCATATGAACAGTTTTCTCCGCTGCAAACTCATTTTGACCGAGGAAGAACCCACACTCAAACCCTACAACCAGGACCGGTGGGCAGCCCTGGCCGACAGCCAGACAGCCGCAGTCCACAGCTCGCTGGCACTGCTGGATGGCCTGCACACCCGCTGGATGGACTTTTGGAACGCGCTGGAAGAGAACGATTGGCAGCGCGCAGGCCTCCACCCCGAAATCGGCCAGGTGACGCTCGCCACCCTCCTGCGCATCTATGCCGCCCATGGCGCAGCACATCTCCTCCAGATTCGTCAGACCCTGGCCGCCCAGTACCACAAGCTCCCAGCCGACCCGGCAGATCTGCTCGCCCGCGTCGACCGCGAATGGACACGCCTGCAGACCCTGCTGGCAGAGCTGGACAGCAGCACCCTGGAGACCCCGATCAACGGCGGGTGGTCCCCCAAACTCCATCTGGCCCACCTCACCCTGTGGGAAAACTACCTGCTTCGCCACCTGGTCGGCGGCGAAGCCGCACATATCCTCTTCCAGTTAGAACCCGGCAGCGACCCGCTGGAACAGATCGATACGATCAACGCCGCAGACGAAGCGCGAACCCAACAGCTGCCGCTCGATGTCGTGCTGGACGAGGCCCAACGCGTGCACGCTGCAGTGCGCGCCGCGCTCCTCACCTTGGAGTGGCCCGAATGGGTACGCCCAGGAGCAGACGGCGAACCCCCCGTCAACGGGCTGATCGCCAACAGCTACGAACATTATCTCGAACACTGGCACTCCTTGCTCGCCGCTTGATCCAGAATTTCCAAAATATCAGAAACATCCTTGTCAACAAGCTCCTCCCCTTTGAAGAGAGGAGAAAGCTCATCGGAGAATTGAATGAGTCACCCAGTACAGGTTTCAATCTTGGAGCGCTCCCGCCTGGCCCTGATCCAGGCCGGCGACCGCCTGCCCCCCCAAAAAACCTGGCGCGTCCAGGCCAAACGTTGGCTGACCCATCTCAGACATCCCCCCGCCACCGACAACCTCGAGCTGGAAGTGCACCGCAAAAACCAGCTGCTGGCCGTCTCCTCGGTTTCGCTCGGAACCGCCGTCGCAGGGATCGCCCTGGTACAGCCCTGGTTGAGCCTGACCGGGATGCTGCTCGCCCTTTCTACCTTTGGGCCTACCTTCCGCGGGGCCTTGCATACCCTCCAGAACGAACGACGCATCGACAACCAGGTGCTCGACGCCACGCGCCTCCTGCTCTGCCTGGCACTGCGCTACGACTTCATCCTGACGCTGAATGCCCTGTTACAGGCGACCAGCCAGAAGTTTTTTACCCAGTCGCAGGCAGAGTTCAACAAGGAGATTGAATCGCTGGAATGGGTCGCAGAGGCCGATCGAGAGACAGTTCGACAAATTTTGCTGGATGCCGCCGGTGTCCTCAGCATCCCCCAGCAGAGAGGACAGGCTGGTATCCGGCAGATGGCCCCCTGGATGCTGGCCAGCTTTGTGCTGACCTTGCCCTGGCTGGGCGTCAACCGGGCAGCTGCCTTCTTGACGACCGGCTTTGGCGCTCACCTGAATACACTGGGACCGTTTACTGTCCGCAAAACCCTGCTTGCCGCCGCACAGCAGGGCATTCTTGTCAAAGATACCCATGTCCTGGAGACGGCCGCACAGATGGATACCCTCGTGATCGACGCACAGGTGCTGGCGGATGCCGCCGCCCGTGCGTCCCTGTCCGCTGCGGTCGATGCATTGCGCGCGCACAGACCGCAGTTCTCCCACCCCCTCTCGGTCTATTGCCTGCTCGACAACGACGATACGTTCCTGCCGTTGCTCGATCAGATCGACTGCGCAGTGGCGGTCTCTGCTGGCTCCGCCGAAAAACGGCTCTCCTTCTTGCAAACCCTGCAACAGAGCGGGCGTTCGATCTGCTACATCGGAGCCGCCAGCGAAGAAGACGGCGAAGACGACAGCGCACTCCTCTCCTGTACCACCGTGGCTGTGGCCTGGCGAAGCTCAACAGCCCTGGCCCACAGCCCTGCCCAGGTTCACCTGATGGAGGGGGACCTGACTGCGCTGGCGCACTTCGTCGACCTGGCCTCCAACTACAGCCGCACACAACGCTTCAATCTCCAGACCCCGATCGGTTTCGACTGGGCGGACATCGGCACGACTGTCTTCATTCATCTGGGGCTGGTCTATTCCATCCTGTTCAACTATGCGGGCCTGGCGACCGCAGCACTCTACGCGCGCCGGCCACAGCGTGCTGCGCAGAACGCCACAGCCGCCCCCTCCTCCGCTGCTGCTGCTCCATCGTCGGCAGCAGTGGCTGCCCAGCCATAAAGCGGCCGTCTGCTGCCCCCTGCTGCCAACGATGGAGCAGCAGGGGCAACAGCGAGTTGAGCACTCCGACCAGCAGCCCCCCATACCCCAACAAGATCGTCGTGCTCAGACCCACATGCGCAAACAGGGCCCCTCCCATCCCGACCCCCATCGGGATCAGTTGGGTCGCAAATCCGATTTTGGCGTTGGTGTCGTACTGCTGCGCCAGCACAAACAGCTGGTTCAGGTGCTTGAGGGTGCCGTCCATCAAAATGATCTGGGCCGTGTCGGTGGCCACCGCAGAAGCCCCCCGCAAAGAGACAGACACCTGTGATTTTTTCAGAGCAATCGAGTCGTTGATCCCATCCCCGACAAAACAGACAAACCGGCCCTCCGCCTGCAGCTGCGCGATCAGCGCAGCCTTGGCTTCTGGCAATGTCTCGGCAAAATAATGGTCGATCCCCAGTTCCTGGGCCAGCTTGCGCGTTGGAAGCTCGTGATCGCCTGAAATCAGATAAAACGTCCGGATTCGCCCGTGCCGACGCAGTTCTCCAAGAACCTGCCGGGCTTCGGCCCGGACAGTGGCACGCAACTCGACAGCACCGATCAACTGTTCGCCGCACGCCACCAGCACCAGCGAATGGCCCGTCGTGCTGCACTGCACCCACAGGGCCTCCATCGACTCTGAAATGGAGATTCCTTCCATCTCAAAAAAACGCCGGCTGCCCACACGCACAGGCTGCCCGTCCAGCCGCACAGAAACCCCATACCCAGCCCGATAGGAGGCCTCGTCGATGTCGGGCAAAGAAAGCTGCCGACGCACAGCCTCCTGCAGAATCGCCCGGGCGATCGGGTGACTCTGCCGATGTTCGGCAGCAGCCGCCAGAGCCAGCACCTGCACTTCATCGTACGCAGCATACACATGAATCTTCTCGACGGTGGGCTGTTCCTCGGTCAGTGTCCCCGTCTTGTCAAAGACCAATGTGTCGACCTGGTTCAACAGATCTAAGGTGCGTCCATCCTTGATAAGGATCTGATGGCGAGACATCAAGTTCAGAAAGGTCAAAATCCCAATGGGCGCCACAATGTTCATTTTGTATTTGTAATGGGAATTCAACACAGCAACCGCAGCATAGGGGCCGACGAACGGCAACACCATCGCCCCCAAAATCAGCGTGGGCAAGACGGTCTGGTTGGTCAGTTCCTCAGAACGAAGTTGAAGAGAAGACTTGTACTCGGCCGTTTGGTTCAGGATCTGACCGATCTGGGCCACAACCGTTGCCTGCCCAGCCTGCTCCACCTGGACCAAAATTCGCCCAGAGATGACCACCGTCGAGGCAAAGACCGACGCGCCGACCCCCTTTTCCGCCGGCTGCGCTTCTCCCGTCAGGATGTGCTGGTCCACAGCAGCAGCACCCTGGACCACGATGCCATCTGCTGGAATGACCCCCCCAGCCCCGACAACCACCCTGTCCCCGACCTGGAGTTGATCCAACGGGACTTCCACCTCTACTGCGTCCAACACAAGCCAGGCATTTTGAGGCAGCTGACGGAAGACATCGACCACCTGTTTTCTGGACTCTTTTTTGACCTTTTGCAGCAGCTTCCGGGAGAGATAGTAAATGGTCGTCGCCAGATTGGCCGGAACATAGTACTGCCCGAACAGACACCCCACCACGACGATCGAAGAGAGGGTGTCAACCGTGACCACACGCCGACGTGCCGCCCGATAGGCATCTTGCACCATTGGCACACACGCATAGAGAAACCAGGGCATGCTGAACAAGGCCAACCACGGGTAGCCCAGCGATCCCACCAGCGCCAGCCCCAGTGAGACCGAAGAGATGGCCAACTCCAGATTGAGCTGCTGCTCCCGTGCAAGGGCGGCAGGCTGGCCACCCGGCCATACCAGCACTCGTTCTCCACTCAACCTGAACATCAGGCTCTGCTGGCGGCGCCGCTGGCGGCGCCGCTGCTCGATGCCGTCCAGCAAGCCAGAAACACTGAGTCGCCACATCTTATTGGCTCAGAATGCGCACCAGCCCCCGGGTGCCGTCCACCTCGATCAGCTGCCCATCCTGAATGGCCTGGGTCGCCATCCCCGTCCCCACCACAGCCGGAATCCCATATTCGCGAGCGACGATCGCGCTGTGGCAGAGGATCCCCCCTGCATTGGTGACCAGCCCGCTGATGCTGGCAAACAACGGGGTCCAGGGCAGGATCGTCGTCTCCGTCACCAGGATGTCGCCCGGCACCAGCCTGTCCGCCTCGGCCAACGTCAGAATGACCTTGGCCTTGCCCTGCACCAGACCAGGAGAACCGGCATGGCCACGCAGTTCATCTGCTCTCTCGGAGAGGGGCAGCGGATCCCCCAAAAATTTTCCAAACGAACGCAGGATCGGGTCGTCGGGGGGCGGCTCGGTGGGGAGTGTGCCCAGCATCGGCGGCGGCATGATCGCCCCAAAATGGCTGTCCAAGGCCCGACGCTCCTGGACATGCTGCCGATAACGCCCACTGTCTGCCCCCGCAGATCCCTGCAATTCCTCCAACGTCAGGAAAAAAACATCCTCGCTCGTTTCCAAAATTCCCGCAGCCGCCAGACGCCGACCACATTCCAGAACAATCTGGCGCGTCTGATAGACCGTCTGAAAATCGATCCAGTAGGTGTGCTCTTCGCTCAAAAAATAGCCTTCCTGGGCTGCTGCAAAGAGCTTCTCAAACTGTTCGACCACCCCCTGCGGGTAATTCTGCAGCCGCTGACGCAGCTCGACCACCTGCTCGGCCCGCCGCACGGCAATCTTCTGCGTCTCTGCCGCCAGATCGCGGTCTGGATGGGCCATATACCCTTGAATAATTTTGATCGCTGGGGTTGGGTCCTCCAGCCAGGAGACATCCCGCAGCCGAAATCCTTCGCTGCGCCTGCCATATTCCTGCAAGAATTCGTTCAGCCCTGCAAGAAAGGGCTGGCCGTCAGCCAGTTCCCCCAAAAGAGCCAGAACGTTGCCAGCAGCGTGTTCGACCAGCACACGGCACACAGCAGGGAGAGCAAGCGCCTGCCGACTCAAAGCCCACAACGCCTGGTTTCCAGCAGTCGTTCTCGTCTCAACTCCCACCAACCGCTGATAGGCCTCCGCCAGGGTGGCACCTTCGAAGAGCTCCAGGTACATCTCGTCGTACAAACTCATGGCCAGATACATCGGGTACCACAAAAGGTTGTGAATCTCCCACATCCGGTACAGCCGCTGTTGCGTCTTGTCCAGATGGACAAGCAACGCCGCCATCGATGCATCGCGCAGATCGAACGATTCCCAGAAGGAGAGATGCCCTTGGATCTCGGGCAGCCACTCCTGCCGCCAGCGCACCCCCATCTCCGCCATCGCTGCAGACAGCTTCTGCAGCGACGTCTCTTCGCTGTCAGGTCCTTCGCTCTCCTCCTCCGGCGGCAGATACCCCTCGTACACGTAGGTGTTGATATGGCGAATATCGCCTTGCAGAGGGACTCCATACCGCTTGGAGGCACGGTTCAAACCGATGTAGATGGGCTGTGCGACCAGCAAAAATTCCAGAGGAGTCGACGGCATCGGGAAATGCACCCGCTCCTGCATCCACAGCAGCAGTTCATCCGTCGGAGTCTCCCAACGCACTGGGAACTCGGGTGGGGTTGGCAGCAGATTGGCTTGAACCACCTCTTCAGACATCGAACACACCTCTTTTTCAAATTTTGCCAGACACTTGAGCCTATGAGCCAGAAAATTTTACAGGATCTTCAGGGGAATTCCAAGATCGAGCGGCAGGTTGAACTCCTGTTTGCAGGTCTTTCCCTCTTTTCTCTATAATGAACCCACATTCGGCGCACAGGGCACCGCGACAACATCCGGCACTGCCCTCTCTTGTTTCGGCAGAGGATTTTTTATGGAACAGCCAATTATCGCAGCCCAGGCCGTCCAGAAATGGTTTCGCACTGGCAAGATCGAGGTGCACGCGCTGCGTGGGGTGGATGTGAGCGTAGCAGCCGGTGAGATGGTGGCCATCATGGGCCCCTCCGGCTGCGGCAAAACAACGCTGGTCAACTGTCTCTCCGGCCTGGACGACTTCGACCAGGGGGAGGTCTTGATCGAAGGAACCCGGCTGCGCTCGCTGAACGACAAAAAACGCACCCGCTATCGCGCCCAGCGCATGGGGTTTATTTTTCAATCCTACAACCTGCTGCCGGTTATCTCAGCGGTTGAAAACGTCGAACTGCCGCTGCTGGTCGCCGGCCTGCGCCCCAGTCTGGCCCGCAAACGCGCTCTCGAAGTGCTCGCCCAGGTCAACCTGGCCGACCGCGCCGACCATCGCCCTGCTGAGCTCTCCGGCGGGCAGCGCCAGCGGGTCACCATCGCCCGCGCCCTGGTCAACAACCCCGCCATCGTCTGGGCCGACGAGCCGACCGGCGCCCTCGACAGCCAGTCGGCCGCCGATGTCGTCGCGTTGATGCGCTCGCTCAACCAGGAACAGGGCCAATCCTTCGTGATTGTCACCCACGCCCCGGAAGTCGCCGACGCCTGCGACCGTATTATTCGCATGAAAGACGGACAGATCGTCGTCGACGGCGAGTAGCCGCTGAGTAGCCACAAGGAGAGACCATGCTCGGCAATGTTTCGACCGCCGCCGTCGCCGCCCTGGTCGGTGCCGTCTCAGCCATTCTGCTCTATTTGGCCTTTCTCTGGTTCCGCAACCCGGTGCTGATGAAGATCGGGCTGCGCAACCTGACCCGCCGCCCAGGCCAGAGCGTGCTGATCGTGGTCGGCCTGACCCTCAGCACGATCATCGTCGTCAGCTCGCTGGGCGTCGGCGACACCCTGCGCTTTTCGGTGCAAAAACAGGCCGTCTCCGCCTACGGCCGCGTCGACGAAATCATCGCCCCGCCCCTGCTGTCGATGCTGGCCAGCATGGCCAACCCCAATGTTGACCCAGCCCAGCTTCAAGAGACCCAGAAGACGCTCGACAACCTGATGCAGGGGGGGCTGGACAGCGTGCTGGCCCTCGTGCAGGGCGGGCTCCCCAGCATCAGCAGCACCCAGCTGCAGCGGCTGAGCAGCGCCGCCCTCGAAGAGCCGCTGATCGACGGCGTGGCTGGCTCGATTGTCTTTCCAACAATCCTCCGCAACGTCACCACCGGCCAGAGCGAACCGCTCGGCTTCATTTTTGCCGTGGACGACACCTACAGCGAACAGTTCGGGCTCACCAGCCTCGACGGCACCCCGCTCACTATGCGCTCTTTACAGCCCGGCGTCGGCAATATTTTCGTGCAGGCCAGCGCTCTCTTTGCAACCGTGCCCACCCTGACCGAACAGTTCGGCCGGCTGCAATCCGCCCTGCCCAATACAGAGACAGTGCCCGATCTGACCCTGCTGCAGGCGCTGGCAGGGCTGGGTGCCCTCTTTACTGCGGTCGACCCTGCACAGCTGCCCGATATCGAGATCGACCTCGCCACCCTCGACGCCCTGGGCGTCGATACCGCGCCGCTGGCCGCACTGGGCATCGAACGATTTTCCTTGATCGAACTCGCCAGCCTGCTGCGGCAAACGCTCCCCACCGCGCCCCTGACCGAGACGATCCCCCTGCCGCTGGAAGAGGGGCTGGAAGAGCTCCCCGACTCCCTGACCCTCGACCCTGCCCAGGTCGACCTGGCCGGCGCCGCAGAGGCCTCTTTGAATTCCTTCGCCACCGATCTGCTGCGCGCCATCAACCTCAACACGCTCGGCTACGAGCTGGACAACACACTCAGCCGGTTCGGGCTGCAGCTGCGCCAGGGCGACCTCTATCTCAATCGGCTGGGCGCCGAACGGCTCAACGCCAGCACGGGCGACCTGGTCGAACTCTACATCGGCCCGCTGCCCGTCCGCTTCCGCGTGCGGGCCGTCGTCAACCAGGCCGGCCCGCTCAGCGCCCTCACCCCGGTGGTGATGCTGCGGCTCGACGAGGCACAGCAGCTTCTCTTCATGCCCGACAAGGTCAATTCGATGCTCGTCTCCAACCAGGGGGATGAGATGAGCGGCATGCAGCACACCGCCGCCGTCAGCCGGCGGCTGCGCGTGCTGGCCCTCGACGACAGCGCCGTCGCCACGGTCGCCCGCATCCTGGCCGAACCCGCCGTCCGCGCAGCGCTGGCTCCCCAGATCGCCGCCCTGCCAGCAGGCGGGCTGGGGGCCATCGACACCGAAGAGATGCCCCCCTTCCTGGCCACTCTGATGGAAAGCCTGCTGAGCAGCTTCAACATCGAACAGATTGGACGCCTGGATCTGGAACAGCTGATGGCGGAGAGCGACTCTGGGCTCGATACACCCGCCTTGCGCGCGCACCTGGCCCGCGCGGCGGTGCGCGACTGGCTGCTCGCCGCAACCCTGCCCGGGGACGTCAGCCGCGATTTCGCCAACGCCGTCGCCAACCTCAACCAGTTCGAACAGATCGACGCACTCAACAAAACCACGATCGTCTCGGCCGCCGATGTCGGCGGCGGCATCTTTGCCACCATTTTCAGCATCTTCGGCATTTTTTCGATCCTGGCAGCTCTGCTGCTGATCGTCTTGATCTTCGTCATGCTGGCCGCCGAACGGCGGGTCGAAATCGGCATCTCTCGCGCGATCGGCCTGCAGCGCAGCCAGATCGTGCAGACCTTCATGGCAGAAGGCATGGTCTACAACCTGCTGGCCGCCGCACTGGGCGTGCTGCTCGGGCTTGTCATCACCTTGGCCATGACCCGGTTCATCGGCAGCCTTTTCAACGATCTGACCGGCACCCTCAACAGCCAGGCCGAAGGACTCTTCGCCGTGACCTTCCACCTCAGCTGGGAATCGATGGTCATCGCCTATTGCACCGGCGTGCTGATCACCTGGCTGGCCATGACCCTCTCCGCCTGGCGGGTGACCCGCATGAATGTGGCCACGGCCATCCGCGGGCTCTCCGACGCAGCCGAAGCCAAACGACGCTCCTGGCAGGCCCACCTCGCCAGCTGGCTGTGGCCCCTGGCTGTGCTCGGGCTCGGCATCTATCTGCTGACACTGCCGGCCAGCCCACTCAGCGTGATCCTGGTCGCAGCCACGCTGCTCCTCTACGGGCTGACCCTGCTGGCCGGCCGCGTGCTGGAACAGAGCTCGCTGCGCCAGGAACCCAGCCAACGCGCAGTCTACTCGTTCCTGGGCCTCGGCTTGTTGGGAATCTGGACGCCTCCTTGGTACACGCTCGCACCACAGTGGTTCCCCTCCCGATTCAGCTGGGATCCCACCCAGGCCCCCACCGTCTTCACGCTCGGCGGCCCCTTGATGATCGTCGGGGCCATCTTGGTCGTCATGTACAATGCAACGCTGCTCAGCGCCCCGCTCAGCGCAGCATTGGGCTTTTTCCCCTCGCTGCGCCCGGTGCTGCACACCGCAATCGCCTACCCGCTCAGCACACGCTTCCGCACCGGCATGACCATGGTCCTCTTCGCCATGATCATGGCCACCGTCGTTGTCATGTCTGTGGTGATCCACACCACCCAGTCGCTGACCCGGCTCGACGACCGCCAGACCGCCGGGTTTGAGATCGAGGTGACCTCCACCCTGCTGAGTTTTTTCAACCCGATCGAAGATTTTCCGGCGGCGCTGGCCAACCACCCGCTGGCCGCAGAGGTGGAGAGCGTCGGGCGGGTGACCGAACAGCCGATGTACGGCAAACTGGACGGCGCCCCCCTCCAAACAACCAGCATGGCCGGCGTCAACGGCGGCTATGTGAACGCCGCCCGCCAGGTCTATACCCTGCGCAGCCGAGCCCCTGGCTTCCCAGACGACGCTGCGGTCTGGGAGGCGCTGGCCAGCCGAGACGACGTCGTGATCGCCCGCCCGGCG
This sequence comes from Chloroflexota bacterium, assembly GCA_018969295.1. GTDB lineage: Bacteria > Chloroflexota > Anaerolineae > Caldilineales > Caldilineaceae > Caldilinea. The sequence continues at coordinate 53,768 of JAGWYN010000027.1, forward strand.
CTGTTCAAAGCTGCGCCCAGCGGAGCCTTTGCCGGACGCACCGCCCGGCGCGATGACACCGAACAGCCCCCGCTGCGCCTCCTCGACGGCAGCGACGGGCACACGCTCGACACCCTCTTCCTGACCCTGGAAACCGACGGCGCCGACGGCGTCTACCGCAGCATACGGGTCCAGGTGATCGGCGTGGTCGACGAAGAACCTAACCTGGTCTCCTCTCCCCTGATCGGCAGCGAGGCCACCCTCTCCAGGCTGCGCAGCGTTCCTGTCACCGGCGACCGAATCTATGTCAAAACAGAGCCAGGTCTGGAGGCCCGTGCAGTCGCCGGCTCGATCGAGCAGGCCTTTGTCTCCAGCGGCCTGGACGCTGTGGTGATGGCCGACCGCTACGCCCAACGGCAACGGCTGACCGGCGGTGCCTTGCAGCTGCTGCAAGGCTTTATGGCGCTCGGCCTGCTCGTCGGGATCGCCGCACTCGGCGTCATTGCAACCCGCTCGGTCTACGAACGGCGCCAGCAGATCGGAATGCTGCGTGCGCTGGGCTACCAGCAAGGAATGGTGGCGCTCAGCTTTGTGATCGAGTCCAGTTTTGTCTCGATCACCGGCCTTCTGATCGGCGCCGTCACCGGCGTCGTCCTGGGCGACAATCTGGTGCTGGCCTTTTTCCCCCAGATCAGCGCGGCCGCCGTCAGCACCCCCTGGCTGCAAATTGCGCTGGTCGTGCTGACAGCCTATCTTTTCTCGCTGATCACAACCATCACCCCCGCCTGGCAGGCGGCACGCGTCTACCCGGCAGAGGCCCTGCGCTACGAATAGTGCAGGGCTCCTGCCTCCAGCACCCTGCGCAGCACAGCCATTCCCTGCTTGACCAACGCCTCCTGGGCCTGGCTGCCCATGTGGCCGATCCGAAAGACCTTGCCCGCCAGCTCTCCATAGTTGCCCCCGACCGCCATCCCATGGCTGCGCAGCGCTCGGTTCAGCATGGGCCACTGCCAGCCCGCCGGCACGTAGGCGGCGGTCACGGTGGGCGCGCTGTAGGCGTCGTGCGCCGGAAACAGCCGGATCCCCAATTCCTTCAAGCTGCGCCGACACAGGGCAGCCGCTGCGGCGTGGCGCGCATAGACCTGCTCCAGCCCCTCTGCCTGCAACGCCTCCAGCGACACCGCCAGCGCAGCCAGCGCAGCCCAGTTGTGCGTGTAGGGCAGCAACCGCTGGGCCGGGCCAGCACGCCAGGGAGCCAGCGCATCGTAGCCGACATAGCCGACCTCCGCCACCGCCTGCCAGGCCCGCTCACTCACGCTGACCATCGCCAGGTCGGGCGGCAGGCTCAGGGCTTTCTGGCTGCCCAAAAGCCCCAGGTCGATCCCACAACGGTCGACCTCGACCGCCACCCCCCCCGCACTGGCCACAAAATCAACGTAAAACAGCGCATCTACCTCGCGACAGATCGCTCCCAATTCGGCCAGCGGGTTGAGCGTGCCGCAGGGGGTCTCGCAGTGGACCGCCGTGATCAGCCGCGGACGCAGCCGTCTGGCCACCGCCCGCACCCGCTCAGGCTCCAGAATGCTGTCGTACGGAAAGCCCACAACTTCCACCTCTGCGCCGATCTGCCGGGCCATCTCGCCGATCCCCTGCCCAAAGAGCCCGGTTGCAACCGCCAGCACCCGATCGCCCGGACGCAGCACACTCTTGAGCGCCCCCCACAAGGCCAGCATTCCCTCTCCAGTCTGGATCGTCACCTGCGCACGGCGGCTTCCCAGCAGCGCCTGCAGGTCGCCAGCACACCGCTCGTAGAGCACAAAAAACGCTTCCTCCAGGTCTGCACTGGCATAGGCAGTGCCGTAGGCGGCTCGCACCGCAGCCGGCACCTCGACCGGGCCGGGCACAAGCGGGATCGAATAGGTTGGCATCTTGGCATTCCCTCTGATTCAAAGTACCATTCAACATGTAAACACTCTGATCTTACTACAAAGAAGCTGTCTGGCACCATGAACAGAGCCACCACAGAGCACCGCCGGCCCAAACACTTCCTCTCCGGCCCCTTCGGCGCCGGCAAAACCACGGCAGCTGTCGCCCACCTGCGCCAGCTGCTGCAGCAGGAACGCGTGCGCGGGGACGACATCCTGGTGCTGCTGCCGCAGCGCTCGCTGGCAGCCCCCTACCATGCAGCGCTGTACACCGACGGCATCGGGGTGCCCCCCGGCGCTGCCGTGCGCGTCACCACGTTTGCCAGCCTGGCTCAACAGGCCGTCGAGCTCTACTGGCCGCTGCTCGCCCACAGCGCCGGTTTCGCCGACAGCACGCGCGAACCCACGTTTCTGACCCTGGAAACCAGCCAATATCAGATGGCGCCGCTGGTCGACGCCGCCATCGCCCAGGGCGCCTTTGAAGGAGTCAAAGTCGAAAAGGCCCGCATCGTCAGCCAGGTTCTGGACAACCTCAACAAGGCGGCGCTCCATGGCCTCACCATTGACCAGGCCTACGACCGGCTGACCCTGGCTGTGCCGAGCGGCGACCAACGGCCAGCCCGCCTCAACGCCCTCGACGCCGCCCGCCAGCTCTCCCACGCGTTCCGCCAACACTGTCTCCAGCAGACCCTGCTCGACTTCAGCCTGCAAATTCTGGTCTTCAACGAACAGCTGCTCACCCACCCGTGGAGCCGTACCCATCTCCTGCGCACCCACCGACACCTGATCTACGACAACGCCGAAGAAGATACCTACAGCGCACACCGGCTGGTCAGCCTCTGGCTGCCCCAGTTGGAGAGTGCGTGGATTCTCGCCGACACCGACGCTGGCTACCGCACCTTTCTGGGCGCCGACACCGACGGCGTCGAAACGCTGCGTCTGCTGTGTGACAGTGCCGAAGAATGGACAACGACCTACGTCATGTCCCCGGCGATGGCCCGTATCGAACAACAGATCGACGGTATTTTTGACAGCCGCCGCCGAACCCCCATCTCCCCAGACGACACCCGTCCCCAGCCGCTGGTGGTACCCGCCCAGGGGCTGCGCTTCTACCCGCAGATGGTGCAGTGGGCAGCCACCCAGATCGACCGTCTGGTCAACCAGGAGGGCGTGGCTGCTGAAGAGATTGCCGTGCTGGCTCCCATCGTCAGCGACGCGCTGCGCTTCAGCCTGCAGACTGCCCTCGAACGCTGCAACGTGCCGCTGTCCACCCACCGCCCCAGCCGCGCGCTGCAAGACGAACCCGCCGCGCGCACGCTGCTCACGCTGGCCCGGCTGGCCCACCCGCTGTGGGGCATGCCGCCCAACCCAGCCGACGTCACCCTGGCACTTGCCAGCGCCCTCGCCGGGCTGGACCCCGTGCGCGCCAGCCTGCTCTCGACCCACGTCTATCCCCCACGCCGCACCGACAACGCACTGGCCGACTTCGCCGCGCTGCCCGAGACCGTCCGCCAGCGAGTCACCTACACGCTCGGCGAACAGTACACCCAGCTGCACCGCTGGATATACGCCTATCGCGCCAGCAGCGAAATCACCCCGATCGACCAGTTTTTCGCCCGACTCTTCGGCGAAGTGCTCAGCCAGCCCGGGTTTGGCTTTCACACCGACCGCACTGCCGCCGGCGTCGCCAGCCAGCTCGTCGAGTCTGCACGCAAATTTCGCTGGACCCAGGAGAGCAGCCAGCAGGCAGAAGCAGCGCACACCTTCAACCGCGACTATGTCGGGCTTGCCCAGAGCGGAGCCCTGGGGGCCCTCTACTTGCCCGGCTGGAAAACCCCCGCAGCAGCCGTCTTCCTGGCACCTGCCTACACCTTCCTGCTGCGCAACCGTGCGGTCGACGTACAGATCTGGCTCGACATCGGCGCCACCAGCTGGTGGGAACGGCTCTACCAGCCACTGACCCACCCCTACGTCCTGTCACCCCGCTGGCCCGCCGAAAGAGCCTGGGTCGAACGCGACGAGTATACCAGCCGCCAGGAGAGCCTGCGGCGGCTGCTGCTGGGCCTCCTGCGCCGCACCCGCCGCCAGGTCTACCTCGCCACCAGCGACTTCAGCGAAAGTGGCTTCGAACAACAGGGCCCGCTGCTCACAATTGCCAACCAACTGCTCGCCGCCAACCGCTGAGCCGCTTTGTGCGCCATCTGGGAGCTCCGCTCCGTCCTCGATTGCTTGCTGATACACTTTTTCCCCGCAGCTTGCCGTCGGCTCGTCCCTCCCGGCCAACTTTGCCGTTCTTCCAAGTTTGCTTCACATGTTGCCCTGTAATACAATATATGCAGAATTCTGCATACCTATAGACTTGAGCAAAGGATGACCATGCCAGATTCCGCCAGACAAAAACCCTACAGCGAAATAAGCGCACGGCTCAAACTGCTGGCGCACCCAGAACGGCTCCAGATTCTGGACACCGTGCGCCGCAGTTCACAGTGTGTCTGCCACCTGGAAGTGCTGCTCGACAAACCACAGCCCTATGTCTCACAGCAGCTGCGGGTCTTGCGTGAGGGGGGGCTCATCTGCGACGAAAAAGATGGGCTGAACACCTACTACTGCGTCTGCGATCTGGGCGTCCGCGCCTGGCTGGACACCATCCTGGGCCCGGTGCCAGCAGAACGGAGCCGCCCTCTGGCCGGCTGCAGCTGCCCCAAATGCACTGCCCAGGAACTACCGATCGAGTGGGTCCTGGCTGCTTCTTTTTAGTTTTTTTGTCGGACTACATGCAAAAAAATGCATGCAAAACAATTGACAAGCGGTCTAATCTAGGAGGAACATCCTTCATATGTCCAACACTCAGCCTGCCGGGATCAGCTTCTTCGAACGAAATCTGACGCTTTGGGTCGTGCTCTGCATGGCGGCCGGAATCCTGATCGGGCGCTTCCTGCCCACCATCCCCACCTTCCTCAGCCAGCTTGAATATGCCCAGGTGTCGATCCCCATTGCCGTCCTGATCTGGCTGATGATCTACCCGATGATGATGAAGGTTGATTTTGCCAGCATCCGGCATGTCACCACCGAGCCCGGAGGGCTGTATGTGACATGGGTGGTGAACTGGCTGGTCAAGCCTTTCACAATGTTTGCCATCGCCTATTTCTTTTTCTTTGTGGTCTTTCGCCTGCTGCTGCCCGCCGATCTGGCCCGAGAATACCTGGCAGGGGCGATTTTGTTGGGGGCGGCGCCCTGCACCGCGATGGTCTTTGTGTGGAGCCACCTGACGCGCGGCAACCCAGCCTACACGGTGGTGCAGGTTGCCACCAACGACCTGCTCATTCTGGTGGCCTTCACGCCGATTGTCGCTTTGTTGCTGGGGGTGGGCGGCATCACAATCCCATGGGAGACGCTGTTGGCGTCGGTCGTCCTGTTCGTCGTGATCCCGCTGGCAGGCGGGATTGTCACCCGCAGCCTGGTGATCCAGCAGAGAGGAGAGGCCTACTTTGCCGAGACTTTTCTCCCCAGCTTCAACCACTTCACCGTGGCAGGGCTTCTGCTGACCTTGGTGCTGATTTTTTCGCTGCAAGGAGAGGTGATTCTCGCCAACCCGCTGCACATCGTGTTGATTGCCGTCCCGCTGGTCTTGCAGACAGTGCTGATTTTTTTCGTGGCGTATCTGGCCGGCCGACGTCTCTGCCTGCGCCACAGCATTGCAGCCCCAGGGGCCATGATCGGCGCGTCCAATTTTTTTGAACTGTCGGTGGCTGTAGCCATCACCTTGTTTGGAGCAGCGTCGCCAGTGGTGCTGGCCACCATCGTGGGCGTTTTGGTCGAAGTGCCGGTGATGTTGGCGTTGGTGAAGTTTGCCAACCGCACGCGCCACTGGTTCCCGGCAGAGTCGGCGCCTCCCAGGCCGTGACGTTCTTTAGACAACAGACGTACCAGACAGATCCGAGAAAGATCAAACCCTTGAAGAGGAGAAAAATCCCATGCACAAAATTAAAGTATTGTTTGTCTGCATCCACAACAGTGCCCGCAGCCAGATGGCCGAAGCCTGGCTGAACCACCTGTACGGAGAGCACTTTGCCGCTTCCAGCGCAGGTCTGGAGCCAGGGACGTTGAATCCATTTGCCGTGCGCGCCATGCAGGAAGTTGGAATCGACCTCTCTGCAGCACAGACGAAAAGCGTCTTCGACCTTTATCGTTCGGGCCAGATTTTCAGCTACGTCGTCACCGTGTGCGACCAGGAAGCTGCAGAACGCTGTCCAATTTTCCCTGGGGTGACCCAGCGTCTGCACTGGAGCTTCCCCGACCCCGCAGCCGCGACTGGCGGCGACGCAGAAAAGCTGGAGCAGACACGCGCAGTCCGAGACGCCATTCGCACACAAATCGACGCGTGGGCCGCCGCCGTTCAGCAGGAGAAGCTCCTCGCCGGGAGCACGCTGTAAGATCCTTCCTTTCCGATGGGCACCGGCGCGCCTCTTGCGGTTTTTGAGAAGTCCCGGGGGATAGAACTAACTTAACAGCAGTTCTCAATTTGAATGGATTGAGAACTGCTGCTTGTAGTGGGAAGCGCTGACTGCTGTGCTTCAGGCTTGACGAGACACTGGACACGCCAAGCACCCAAGACACGACACGCTCTTTTGGAGCCCCGACCGTAAGGGAGGGGGGAACCCCCAGACACGACAAGCTCCCTTCACTTTAGTCTGGATTTCGCACGTTGAAAATCGAATAGAAGGGATAAAATTTGCGTCAGGGTCTGGCCGACCCGGCGCGCGAACGGTCCGATCCAGTGGATTGGGTAAAGCAGTGATACGCTGGCGTCCTCTTGATGCATCACCCGCCCATA
>JAGWYN010000028.1 GCA_018969295.1 Chloroflexota bacterium
GCTGTCGCTGCAATGTTGCGGGCCGGTTCAATCCCGAGCACCGGAATGCCGTAGGTCTGATAATTTTTGAGCAGATAGCCGTCGTTGCTGGCGATTTCACCGGCCAGACTGGTTGTACCCAGATGACGGCGTTGGACCAACTGTTCGACGAGTGTGCGGGCATTGTGCAGCACGGTGTCGGAAAACGAGGAAAAGTAGAGGTAGCTGCCAAAAAGAATCTCGGGCGGCACGGTTTCGGTAATCTGGACCAGGGTACACGTGGGGCAGAAAACAACCTCCAACGGATAGGTGGCCTCTGGGCTGTCCAGCTGTGCTGCTGTCAACAAAGAATTGGCCAACGGTGTGTGGCCCAGGCTCAGCACAGGTTGCAACTCGGCAGCACCACAAATTCTGCATTTCGTGATCGGCATTGCGCAGGACTCCTTGTGGTGAAACGGTTCATCCGTGTGGTGAGACCGGGCTGGGAGAGGCTTTCCAGAACAGATCTGCGTCGAGTGCCTGGGTAGCCAAGAGATACTTCAGCTGCTGGATGCGGACGAACCTGCGTCCTTGCAGCCCTTCCAACGTCAATGGATGGCGTCGATAGGCGTCGACCAGTTCGACGATTCCGGCAGGGACAGTCCAATCCAAAACCAAATCAGGCAGGGTTCGGAACAATTTTTCACAGTTCACGCGGTAGCTGCGCGGGTCCGGGTTGTTTTGGGTCCCGACTTCAATGGCACACTCTGGCAGCACTTCCTGCACGAGTTCCGCAATGCGGCGAACCTGGTATACCTCTGCAGTGCGGCCTACATTGAAGGGCTCTCCGCTGACTGCGGTGCGCGGTGCCTCCAGCATGGCAATGGCAGCGCGGCAGATATCCTGGACGTGCACCAGCGGCCGCCAGGGAGTGCCGTCGCTGAGGATTCGAATTTTGCCGGTTGTGAGTGCCCAGGCCACCAGATTGTTGACGACGAGATCGACGCGCAGGCGCGGAGAGACTCCATAGGCTGTTGCGTTGCGCAAAAAAATCGGGGTAAAGTTGTAGTCTGCCAGCGCTGCCAGGGCAGTTTCGGCCCGCACTTTGGACTCTGCATAGGGGGTGAGGGGTCTGAGCGGCGATTCTTCTGTCACAACATCGTCCGGGCCCGAAGCACCATAAATGCTGCACGATGAAGCAAAAATGAAGCGTTCTACACCTGCAGCTTTGGCCGCCTTGGCCAGCCGGATTGTGGCTTGTAAATTGATGGCATAGGTGCACTCGGCGTTGAGGTCTCCGAGAGGGTCGTTGGAGAGTGCCGCCAGATGAATGATGGCATCGCAGCCAGCCAGGTCGGTGGCTGTGACATGGCGCAGATCGCTGTAGCGCTCGGGAACGCCGGTAGGCATTGCAAAAAAATTGCAATCGTAGAAGTATGCCGTGTCCAATCCTGTCACAGCGTGGCCCGCCTTTTGCAGCATGGCGGTCATCACAGCTCCAATATAGCCTTGATGGCCAGTAACCAGAACATTCATCATCGGTTTGGCGGTTTCCTCCACCCGCCAGGGTGGAGGAAACCGCTTTCCTCCTTTCGCGGTACACTTGTTCGCATGACTTAAAATTTTCACGCACCTGTGCTGTACTCGAAGCCATGAAGCGGATTGCACAGGTCACAACTCCTGCCTGCCAGGCTGACGCGCTGCACCGCACGATGAAACAGGCTACCGTCGCCTGCAGGTCAGGTGCCAACGCACGGAATCGGCATGAAATCGGCACGGTGTCGGTTGTGTCAGCTGTCCGGCAAAAAATTCCGCTTTGCAAAGTGGGTCATCCTAAGCGACAAGCTCCCCGGTTTCCCAGGGGTAGTTTACAGCTCTTCCTGGTTCCTGTGGGCCAAGCGAATAGGTGGGCGAGCGTCGATCGAAACCTGCCAGGGGGCACGTCCGCTTTGCCAGAGTTCCTGGATCTGTTGTTTTTCTCGTAAGGTATCCATCGGCTGCCAGTAACCGGTGTGCCGGTAGGCCATCAAGTCACCCTGTTTGGCCAGTTGATGGAGAGGCTCGACTTCCCACATCGTCTGGTCTCCCCCAATGTAGTCCAGGACAGCACGGTTGAGAACAAAAAAACCGCCGTTGATCCACCCTTCCCCGGTCTGGGGTTTCTCTGTAAAGCGGGTGACGCGATCGCCGGCAAACTCCAGCTCGCCAAAACGGGCGGGCGGGCGTACAGCAGTCACTGTGGCCAGGCCACCATGCTGGCGGTGGAAAGCGACCAGCGCTGTCAGATCGACGTTGGACAGTCCATCTCCGTAGGTGAGCATAAAGGTGTCGTCGGTCAGCCATTTGCGCAAACGGCGCACACGTCCCCCTGTCATCGTTTCAGCACCTGTATCGACCAGATGAACCACCCAGTCGTCGGCTGCGTTGTCGTGTACCGTGACGTTCCCACTCCTCAACTCCACGGTGATATCGCTGTTGAGCGCGTAGTAGTTGAGAAAATACTGCTTGATCTGTTCCCCTTTGTAGCCCAACGCAATAATAAACTCGTTGTAGCCAAAATGTGCATACCAACGCATGATATGGGTCAAAATTGGGCGTCCGCCAATTTCGACCATAGGTTTGGGACGGACGCTCGTCTCTTCTGCCAGCCGAGTACCGAGTCCGCCAGCCAGGATGACTACTTTCAAACGTTCTCTCTCCTTTGCAGACACTGTTCAAGTGGATCGTTTGGCAATACGTTTGTAAATTTCTCGTCGTGTCAGCACGAAAAACCGTGCCAATTCGGCTGGCAGGATCAGCCCCAATCCAAGATAGGCAGCCAGCAACACGATCAAGGCACCCAATTTTAGCGTCACTCGCAGTGGAAATGCAACTGGTGGAATCAGCAGACCCAGCAGCAGGAGGATCAGTTGAACTCCCAGCGCTGCCAGAATACGTTTGATTGGATAGGCGATCGGGTATCTGCGTTGCAGCAGGGCATAGAGAAGTATCTGGGGGAGTGCATAGCCTAGGATCGTGGCAGCCGTGGCACCGGCAATCCCGTAGTGCGGGATCAGCAGTGCGTTCAAGCACACGTTGATCGCTGCTCCGGCGACGACTGCGCTGCTGATCGATGTCAGCTGTTTGCCCATCAGGGCGCCGGTATTCAAAATTGCACCAAAGCCCCCCAAGATATGCATGTAGGTCAGAAAACCGACATAGGGGGCGGCCGGAAAATATTCGGGCTGGGTCAACAAGATCAGGATTTCGATGGCAAAGAGCCCGATGGCCAGCCCAGCAGCCAAGATCGCTGCGATCAGGTAGCGCGACATGCTGATGTAGCGTTCCAATGCGCCGGGAAGATGTTGCATCGCCAGCGCCAACGGCATCCAGGCACTGTAGATCGGTGCCAGTACCACATTGACCAGGCTGGCCAGTTTATTGGCAATCGTGTAATAGCCGAGTTCGGTGGGGGAGACGAGCTGGCCCAAAAACAGCCGATCGCTGAGTTGTAAGATCCAGGTGGCTCCCATGGTAGGGAGCAAGATCAGACCTGAGGTGAGCAGGAGGCGTATGACAGCAAGCCGTGGGCGGCCGATCAGGGGCCGTGTCAGCACCACAGCTGCAATAAACAGGCTGAGCCCGCTGGCCATCGGGGTGAAGAGAATCCCAACAGTGCCCAGACGCAGAACGACGATGAAGAGAATGTTGCCAGCTACCGTGGCCAGGATGGATGTCAGGCTGAAGAGTGCCCCCCACCGTACCCGCAGCGCAGTTTGGGCCGCACTGGTCAGCACGATTGCCGACATCCCAAAGACCATCAGCCCACCTCCCAGCCGGAGCAACCAGGTGTAAGAAGTCAGCTCAGATGACTGGTGGGCCAGGGCCGGTGCGCCCAAAATGAGGGCAATCCCTGCCAGAAGTCCTGCTGCGACGGTCAGGGCAAACGCGCTGCCAACAACCTGACGCTGCCAGTCCAGATCTTCGGGGCGGTCGTTAAAGTGTGTGTTGACCGCCTGCGGAAGGGCCAGCAGTGCAACGGTTGAAATGGCCGAAAAAATGGTCAAGAGATACTCGGCGGTGCCATACTCCCCTGGCTGGACAGCCCGTGTGATGATCGGTGTGAAGATCAGAGAGAGCAGGGGGCCAGCCCACTGGACAGCGCCATAACCGATGACGAGCTTCACAAGCCTTTGGATCAGATCGACCATACGCAGTGTTCTGCTGTTCGCAATCCGTGCAGATGAAAATCTGCATGTGGTGGGTTATTTTTTTGTGAATTCGTACAGACCACAGGCAAACTGGGCAGAATCCAATGGCTGGCCGGTCGCGTCTGCGTGAAAACAGTCGTTGTCGTCGACCGCCGCAAAACTGACAAGCTCCAGCTCGGCGAAGGTCTCCCGAATTGTGGAGGGCGCAAAGACCCGATGGGCGTTGAATGCGACGCGTTCGATGCCAATCGGCACTGAAAAATAGAGTTTGCCTCCTGGTTTGAGCACGCGGGCCAGCGCACGCATGGCACAGAAACAGGCTGCTGGCGCCACTGGGTCTCCATAACGCCCCAGACCAAAGTGTTCGACTGCATGCAGGCTGGAGAGAGATTCTACGCTGTTGTCTGGAATACCGGTCAGATCGGTGGCGTCTGCCTGCAGAAAAGTCAACCCGGCAAGATTGGACTGCAGCGGACGAATGTCGATGACTGTCACAGCCATGAAGGTCAAAAGGTGAGTCACAAAGCCGTCGATACGGGAACCGATGTCGAGATGGGTGGCCGGCTGTGCAGCATAAACCTTGCGTGCCGCCCACAGATCCTGGTAAAAGTAATGCCCCGTCGCACTCCCTGCCGGGTCAGAAAACTCGTGCAGGATCGGCGTCAGTTCTTTTATCTGCAGTCGGAAACGCTCTTCGAACTGGCTCTGGGTTCGATAGGTAGACAGGGTGCGCAGGAAGTGCGGTGTGTTGCGCACGCTCGTGACAAATTTTTGGCCATCCAAGCCATAAATTTCAAGAAAATGGTGGATGCGGCGCGCAAGCTGTCGGAATGTCATCGTGTCGGGTGACCTTGCTGCCTGGTGGGCGGACGGCTATTCCAGCCGCCGCCGCGCTACAATCCGTATGCTGTCCGGCAGAGGCTCCTCAACGACAAAGATCACGTATCCGCCCCCTCCTGCTCCGGATATTTTCCAGCCCAGCGCCTGCGGGCTGTATTCGTCGATCATCTGGCGCACCACCGGGGTCTGCATATTCGGAAACAGGGCGATCTGGGCCTCGAACGAGCCGCGCACGGCCCGGCCAAACCCTGCCAGGTCGTGTCTTTGCAGCGCTGCCCAGCAGCTGGCTGCTGCTTCGGACAGGGCAGCAGCGCCAGTGGCTGTCAGTGCCGTGTTTTCCAGCACCGCATATCCCCCTTCGCGCGGCCCCAGCGGCATCAGACACAGGTGCCGTTCGACAAACTGCAACGTGTCCTCGTCCATTCGATGCTCGATCTGGGTCGGCCAGTAGCTCCCCGTATACTCCGAACGGGCCAGCCCCGGAAAGACCAGCCCGATCGCATCCTGCGCACCGGAGACTTCCGTCTTGCCCGGGGGGTTGTCGCAGCAAAAGAGCGTCCAGGCCACCTTCTCGTACCGGTCCACCGGCATTTTGTTTCCCCACAGGTGGATGGCGGTGCGCCGCGTGCTGGTGGCCATGCCGCTGCGCTCGTTGAACTCGATGGTCGGCTCGATCGAGAGGGTGATCACAGAGCCTGGATGCAGCCGAGAAACAAAGGGCTGGTCCAGCCAGCCGCCAGCCAGATCGATGCGGTAGGGCATCTGTTGAACAGTGCGCAGGGCAGTGGTGGAGCGCGTGGCCAGCCCAGGATGGGGGTCGCGCCGAAGCACCACATATTCGATGCCCAGCGCCTCGCACAGCCGACGTTTGGCCGGGGTGTTGCCATCTTCGTTGACAATAAAAAAATCGGGGCGCACTTCCCGCAGTTCCGGTTCGAAGTCCAGGTAGCCGGAACCGCGCGAGATGACCGCTCGCTGCACGCAGGCGACATTCGCCAGCATGAAACGGCGTTCTTCTTCGCTGTTGATGGGCGGGCGGCCTTTGAGGCTGAAGACGGTCTGGTCTGAACCCAACGCAACCGTCAAGTCCCCATATTGAGCTGCGCGCTGCAGAAATTCGACATGCCCGCTGTGCAGCATATCAAAACAGCCGCTGACAAAACTTTTTTTACTGGATGAAGCCATCGCTTTTCTGCCCTGTTCCAATCCTGCGCTCCCGATGCAAGCAAACCATGAACGCAACCGGACTCAGTCTACCACATGGCTTGGCGTTTCGCCCAGAAGCGGGTTTTTGCCACCAGGTCACTCGTGCACGACCACACGGGTGCCGATGCTGGCCCACGCATACAAGGCCTGGGCTTCGGGCACGCGCAGGTTGATACAGCCATGGCTGACCGGTGTGCCGAAGTTGTTGTGCCAGTAGGCGCCGTGGATGGCAAAATCGCCGTCGTAAAAGAGGGTCCAGGGCACGTCCGGGGTGTCGTAGCCTGGGCCACGCATGCGCGTTTTTTCGAGCATCCAGTAGACAGAAAATTCACCGGTCAGCGTGCGTGTGCTCGTCTTGCCGGTGCTTACGATCGTCTCGAAGACGGCCACATCGCCCTGCCAGGCGGTCAGCTGCTGTTCGGAAAGATCGACCTCGATCCAGCGTTCTCCTTCTGCGGGCGCATCGGTGCGGAAGACCGCCAGCGGGGGCAGCCCCTTGGCAGCGGGAGGCTCTGCGGCAGGCTTGTCTTCCGATGGAGCAGGGAGCGCAGGAGCAACAGGGTTGTCGAAGGTGACCGGAACAAAAATTTCGTCGTAGTTGAGGTTGCTGTGGACGACCCGCAGCCGCAGCAGGTGGCTTCCATTGGGATAGAGCGCGGTGTCGAACCTGTACATCTGTGCGGGGCTGGGAATCGGCTCTTCCCCCAGGGCAAGAAAGGTCTCTGCACTCTCCTTGCCGTCGATCAGAAGGTCAAGCTGCCATTTGCGGAAGGTGGGGTGCGCAGCCGTGCCTTCGACTGCGACCATGCCGGTCAGACGATCATGGGCTGACGGTTGCACCAGGGTGCCGCCGCTGCTGGCCAGGGCTGGCACAGCGGCGAACAGCCACCACAGACAGCCCAGAAAAAACGCCCATTGGATTGGATGTACCCATCGTGGCATGGTGGTTTGTGCCCTTTCTGTCGCTGGTTTTTTTCACAACAAGAAGGCTGGGTAGCCATGAGGAAGGTATTGTACCATAAAGGAACCCAGAAGGGGGCTCTGTTCGTGAAACGGGGACAGGTAGGGGGCACAGCCGTTTTTTATCTGCCCGATCGGCGGAATCAAGCCTGGCATCCCAGATGGAATACAATGAATCTGGATTCAGCGGCCGGGTGGCGTTGGTGCCAGTTCGGGACAGAACCGGGTGCGCCAAAGTCTGCTGGCGCGTGTCATGTACCGAGAGCAATCACAGGGAGAGCGTTCAACCGTATGTCTGAAATCATTCTGGTCAATGTGACCGGCAAGGATCGCACAGGTCTGGTGGCTCGGGTCACTGGGGTGCTGGCGGAGCACGGCGTCCACATCCTGGATGTGGGACAGGCGGTCATCCACGATTACATCTCGTTGGGGTTGCTGGTCGAAATTCCAGCAGCGGATCCTGCCCCGCTGGTTCTCAAGGATCTGCTCTTTGTGGGCCACGAACTGGGTGTGGAGGTGCGGTTCCGTCCGACCCCCCTGGCAGAGTACGAGCAATGGGTCAGCGAACAGGGGCGCCCTCGGCACATCATCACCTTGCTGGGGCGTAAACTCAGCGCGGCCCAGATTTCGCGTGCGGCGGCTGCCTGTGCCGCCCATCAGCTCAACATCGACGTGATCACGCGGCTGTCGGGGCGTCCTTCGCTGGTCAGCCCGGCCCGCACGCCCAAAGCCTGTGTGCAGATCACGGCGAGTGGCCGGCTGAACGACGAAGCTGTGCTGCGGGCCCAGCTGCTGCAGCTGGCGGCGGAGACCGGTGTCGATGTTTCGTTTCAGGCCGACGACATCTACCGGCGCAATCGGCGGCTGGTCGTCTTCGACATGGATTCGACGTTGATTCAGGCCGAAGTGATCGACGAATTGGCCAAAGAGGCTGGGGTGGGCGACGAGGTGGCGGCGATCACGGCGGCAGCGATGCAAGGGGAGCTCGATTTTCGCCAGAGTCTGATACGGCGTGTGGCCCTGCTGCGGGGACTGCCCGAATCTACTCTGGCCGCAGTGGCTGCACGGCTGCGTTTGACCGACGGGGCCGAACTGGTGGCCAGCACGTTGAAGCGGCTGGGCTACAAAACGGGCATCATTTCTGGTGGGTTCGACTATTTTGGACTGCGTCTGCAGCGGCAGCTTGGGTTTGACTATCTGTACGCCAACCAACTGGAGATCGTGGGGGGGATGCTCACCGGCAATTTGCTGGGCGAGATCGTCGACGGCCCCCGCAAGGCCGCGCTGCTGCGCCAGATTGCGGCAGCCGAAGGGTTGCGTCTGGAACAGACGATTGCCGTCGGCGACGGCGCCAATGACTTGCCCATGCTCAGCGCTGCGGGCCTGGGGGTGGCTTTCCACGCCAAACCGGTCGTGCGTCGCCAGGCCAGCGGCACGATTTCTGACCTGGGACTGGATGGATTGCTTTACCTGATCGGAATTCGCGAACGCGAACTGGACCCGGCACAGGTTGGATGAACGGATCTCTTTTTTGCGGTTGACAGGGAGGGAGCGCAACAGATGTTCCAGAGCAAACTGATCCAGGAAGCACACTGTCAAGCGACCCAGATTCTGCACGAATGTGCCACCGGCTATGGCTACCGGGCGTCGGGGCTGGCCGCTGGGTATCCGCAGGTCTGGGCGCGCGATGCGGCGATTACCTTTTTGGGGGCAGTCTGCACGGGCGACCCAGCGTTGATCGGCTCTGGCCGAGCAGCGCTGGAGACACTCAGCCGGCACCAGACCCGTCGCGGGCTGATCCCGCTCAATGTCAACCCGGACACAGGGTATGTCAGCACCGAAAACGCCGGCGCCGTCGACTCCAATTTGTGGTACATCCTGGCCCAGTACCTGCATTTCCACTACACGGGAGATCAGGCGTTTTTGGAGGGCCACTGGCCGGTCCTGGACAAAGCCATGCTCTGGCTCGACTACCAGGACATGAACGAGTGCGGGCTGCTCGAAGTCCCAGAAGCAGGGGACTGGATGGACCTGTTGGCGGTCCGCTACAATGTTCTCTACGACAATGTGCTCTATTATGCTGCCAAACTGGCACACCAGGAGCTGGCTGCCCGGATGCCGGCGGGCACACCGGTGTGGCAGAGCGAGGTCGACGCAGCGGGTGTGCACGAGCGGATCAACCTGTTGATGTGGGTGGACCGCTGTTGGGTCGCCGAGCATTTTGCCAGACATCTCGAACGTCTGAAGGCGATCCGGCTGGAATGGTTCATGCTCTACCACAACCTCGGCATGATCTCCAGCCGCCCCTTCTATCTGCCTTTTGTCGCGTTTCGAGAATACGGGGATTGGTGTGACAGCCTGGGCAATTTGCTGGCGGTGCTGACCGGTGTGGCAGACGGCCATCGCCGCGAACATATTTTGCGCTATATGCTGCAGGTCGGCATGGCAGAACCCTACCCGACCAAGGCCATTTATCCTCCGATCTTTCCGGGGGAGAACCACTGGCGTGACTATTACCGCAGCCGCAATCTCAATCTGCCCCACCAGTACCACAACGGCGGAATCTGGCCGATGGTGGGCGGATTTCATGTGGCAGCGCTGATCCGCCATGGCTGCCAACGCCAGGCAGAGCAGATGTTGGTCGCTTTGGCGGAGGGCGCTCGCCAGGGCACCACCCACGACTGGGCTTTCAGCGAGTGGCTGCACGGAGCCAGCGGCCACCCGATGGGGTACGAGCAGCAGGCCTGGTCGGCAGCAATGTTTCTCTACGCCGAGCATGCGGTGCGCACAGGCACCTTGCCTCTCTTTGACGAACTGCTGGCCGCCAAACCGGCTGCTGCGGTCGCCAGCGAGGACAACGCGTTTCATCGGTCAGGCGGCGGCGGGCCGGCCTAGCATTCCTGGCCTCGTGACCAGCTCCGTTCTCCGCCGACGCTGGCTGCGTAGCCTTTGACCTGGCGTTCCAAGTCGGCGCGGTCTGCAAAAAAAGTGCTGAGCTGCGAACGGAAGGCCAGAATTGCCTCTACCTTGGCTTCCAGATCGGCGCTGGTCAGGGCAGCGACCGCTGGCTGCCAGCCAGCAGGTGGATCGCCGAGCACGGCTGCCAGTTTGCCCGGCTGCTGCGCGTAAGGGTAGTCTTCGTAAAAGCGCAGGCCAGTGCCGAAGGCCTGCTGCGCCGCCTCGGCCACCAGCAAGTGGTCGACATGGTGGCCGACGGTCAGCGGGGCATAGCATTGGGCATGGGCCGGCAGCCCTTGCAGCATGGCAGCGATGGTCTGCACCAGTGGCGCCTCCGCTGGATGGACAGCCCCAAAAATGTCGTCGTCTGAACGGTAGAGGGGCTGGCCTGTCGACGGGTCGAGCCGGTAAATGCAGTCTGCGATCGGCCAGTGCAAAGGGTCAGCACCCAGGCGCTGGCAGGCGGCGATATCTTCGGCACGACGCCGGGCTGTGGCATCGCCCTCCAGCGCCCAGCGGGCATGCAGGCTGCGAATGTAGTCGTTCTCCTGGTCTGTGGGGGGATCGCCGGCCATGACGGTGACGACCAGAACGCGCTGCCCTTGACCGGTGCGGTGGGCGATCTCTCCTCCACAGGAGAGGGCAGCATCGTCGAGATGGGGGGCCAGGTAGATGGCATCATAAAAAGATTGGAGTTTCATCATGGGTGTGGGTCAGTAGCCTTACAGAGCTGGATTGAGATTGATGATAGAACTGAATTTGTATTGTAACGGGATTAGTTTTCAGCCCAAAGAGGGGACCGATGACAATGTTTAGCCGAACGCGGTTTCCAGCGTGGCCAGCGGACGCTCGCCCTCTGCTGCGCGTGGCGATGCTCAGCTACCACACTTGCCCACTGGCCATGTTGGGGGGAAAAAAAACAGGCGGCATGAACGTCTATGTCCGGGACCTGAGCCGGGCCCTGGCGGCAGTTGGAGTGGCGGTTGATGTCTTTACACGTTCGCAGGATGACTGTGCCCCCCGCGTCGTCCATGACCTGGGTCCACTGGCGCGCGTCATCCATATTCCAGCCGGGCCAGAACGTCCGATGGCGGTCGGCGACACCGAGCCATACCTGGGGGAGTTTGTCGCCAATGTCTTGGACTTTGCCGAACGGGAAGGGGTGTGCTACGACATCCTTCACAGTCACTACTGGCTTTCTGGGCTGGCCGCCGAGGCACTGGCCGCTGGCTGGGGAGGGACGCCGATCGTGCACATGTTTCATACGCTCGGGGCGATGAAAAATCAGATCGCGCGCGACGCCAGCGAGCGGGCACCGCAGAGCCGGTTGGAGGGGGAGCGGCGGGTGGCTCGGATCGCCGACCGTCTGGTGGCACCGACGCCGGCGGAAGAGGTGCAGCTGGTGGAGCTCTATGGGGCGGATGCCCGCAAAATCGTGGTAGTGCCGCCCGGCGTCGACCTGGCGCATTTCAACCCGATCCACCAGCTCCAAGCCAAGCAGATGATCGGCATCCCACCCAACCGAAAAAATATTCTTTTTGCCGGGCGTATCGAGCCGCTCAAAGGGATCGACACCTTGTTGGAGGCGATAGCCCTGCTCAAAGAGCGTCAGGTCACCGACCTGTCTGACACCTGTGTGACGATCATCGGGGGGAACCCCTGGGCAGAGACGCTGGATGAAGAGCTGGAGCGGCTGCAGCGGATGAGGCTCGATTTAGGGCTGGACGACCTGGTCGCTTTTGCCGGGGCACGCGACCAGCAGATCCTCCCCTACTACTATGCTGCTGCTGAGATGGTGGTGATGCCTTCGCACTATGAGAGTTTTGGCATGGTTGCGCTGGAGGCGATGGCGATGGGAACCCCCGTGATTGCCTCCGAGGTGGGGGGGCTGGCCTATGTGGTCCGGGACGGCTACAATGGCTTTTTGGTGCCGCGACGCAACGCCGAAGCGTTGGCTCTGCGTATTGCCGACCTGCTCGGCGACCATCGGCTGCGCCAGCAGCTGTCGGCCAATGCGATGAACTATGCCCGCGACTACAGCTGGGCGCGCATCGCCCAGCAAATTTTGGGGGTCTATCAGGCGGTCGCTGCACCCTCCCCGGTTCTCTCCTGAGCGAGGTGCTACAAAAGCACCCGGCAAGCTGACAAAAAATATTTGCCCTGGCTGGGGTGCCCGTGCTATGATCACTTTCGCGCAGCATTTGATCGCCAAAAAAGAGGGCTGTGTGTCTGTGCGTCTACAAGGTTACAGCTGGTGCATGCAAATATCGAGGAGGAACGAATCCATGCAACTCAAACGGACGATGGTTGTCGGCTTGCTGCTGGCAACGACGCTGATCCTGTCGGCCTGCGCCGCGATCGCTCCCCAGTCGGGCGGCGAACAGCCAGCAGCAGACGAAAAGGTGGTGTTGACCTGGGCCTTCTGGGGCAGCCCAGCAGAAAAAGAGTCGCACGAACGTGTGGCAGCCGCATTCATGGAAGAGCACCCAGAGATCGAGATCGAATTCTGGCACCAGCCGTGGAACGATTATTTTACCAAGCTCCAGGCACTGTGGGCCAGCGGCGATCCCAAGGTGATCCCAGATGTGGCCTTTCTGTGGCCGACCCCGCGCTATGCGGCCGAGGGGGTGTTGGAAAATTTGGACCCTTTTGTTGCCGCCTCTGGCTATGATTTGGAGGCCTACTGGCCGGGCCTGCTCGAATCTGCCAAGTTTGAGGGCAGCGTCTACGGGTTCCCACGCGATATCGAAGTCAACGTGATCTACTACAACAAGGATCTGTTCGATGCCGCGGGGGTTGCCTACCCTGCTGACGGCTGGACATGGGATGACTTTACAGCGGCTGCCGAGGCGCTG
This sequence comes from Chloroflexota bacterium, assembly GCA_018969295.1. GTDB lineage: Bacteria > Chloroflexota > Anaerolineae > Caldilineales > Caldilineaceae > Caldilinea. The sequence goes on from JAGWYN010000028.1 coordinate 12,968, forward strand.
ACCCAGAAAGATGCCAATGGAATGACAACGGTGTACGGTCTGGCGGCCGAAGGGGGAAAATGGGCCAAGTGGGTCAACCAGAATGGGGGGGCCATCTTCGACGACTATGTCAATCCTTCCCAATGTTTGTTGGCCGAACCAGCTGCTGTGGGTGGGTTTGAATTTTTTGCTGGCCTGATGGCGAACGGGGTGGCCATGCGACCGGCCGACCTCAACCAGGCCGGCGGCGATGCGGCGGTCTTTGCCAGCGGGCAGGCAGCGATGATTCTGCAAAATACCAGCCGGGTGTCGGCTTTCAACGCGGCAGGGCTCAACTATGATGTGGCGGTCGCCCCGATCCCGGCGGGCGGCAAGCCGTGGAACGGGGCTGGGGGAGCTGCATGGGTGATGAGCAGCGGCAGCGACAACAAAGAAGCGGCCTGGACATTCATCGAATGGCTGCAGAGCGATGGCGGCGGCGAAACAATCTATACGACTGCCGGCGAGATCTTCCCTGCCTTGCAATCGGTGGCCAATTCCCCTGCCTTTATGACCGATGCGGCGCCGGCGAACAAACAGGCGATTCTCGCGGAAGCGGCTGCTTCGGGGGTGGGTGGGTTCGGCTACTTCCCAGAGTGGGGAGAGTTGAGCGGTTCGATCCTCGGGCCTGGCCTCGACAAGCTCTGGGCTGGCGAGGCAGATGCGGCGACGCTCCTGCCCGAACTCTGCGCCCAGGTCGACCAGTTCCTGGCGGACAACGGCTATCCCAAGTAACAGAGACCGTGTGCATCAGGGGTGAAGCCAGCTGGCTTCACCCCTGATGTTTTTGTCTGGAAGCGAACGGCGATGACACGTTTCCCAGCGAACGACAGCAGCGCTTCAGCCCGGAGACGCTGGCGCCCCGACCAGCAATGGGAGGGCTATCTCTTTCTTTTGCCCAGCTTCCTCGGTTTTTTTGTGTTTGTCGTGCTGGCGGTGCTGATGTCGCTGGGGATCAGCTTTTCGGTCTGGGGGCTGACCGGTTTTCGCCAGTGGGCTGGCCTGCTCAACTACCAGCAGCTGATGCGTGACCCGGTCTTCTGGCAGGCTTTCTGGAACACCGCTTTTTACATCGTCACCCTTGTCCCGCTGCAGCTGGCCCTGGGTTTGACGATGGCAGTCGGGCTCAACCAGGCGATCCGCGGTGTGCTCTTCTACCGGCTGGTCTATTTCATGCCGGTGGTCACCACCATCGTGGCAGGGGCCATTGTCTTTCGGCTTTTGTTGAGCACCCAGGGTGCTGTCAACGTTCTGCTGGCCACAGCGTCCGGTTTTTTTGAAGTGCCGTTCAGCGCCCCCAACTGGCTGGGAAGCAGCCAGTTCTCGAAGGTGTCGGTCGTGCTGTTGACGTTGTGGAAGAACACAGGCTTCACCATGGTGGTCTATTTGGCTGCGCTGCAGGGGGTGCCGCGGGAGCTGTACGACGCCGCCCATGCTGACGGTGCCAGCAGCTGGCAACGTTTTCGCCATGTGACCTTGCCTTTGATCAGCCCGACCACCTTTTTTCTCTTCATCTTTCAGATGATCGGCGCCTTTCAACTTTTTACAGAACCCTTTGTGATGACCGAAGGTGGGCCTGCCAATTCATCGCTTGCGGTCGTGCAGTATATCTACCTGACAGCCTTTCGGGATATCCGCATGGACAAAGCCGCTGCGATGGCCTGGGTGCTCTTCGTCTTTATTTTTGCGTTCACGCTGCTCCAGAACCGCCTGCAGAAACGCTGGGTCTACTATGAGTCGGAGTAAGCCATGAGTGCCGCCTCCTCTGGCGGGCGGGCGCGGCCCAGCCTGCCCGCCCGCATTGGCCTGCACACCCTGCTGCTGCTCTTCAGTACGCTCATGCTCGCCCCCTTTGGGGTGATGCTGCTGGTCTCGCTGGTGCCATTGCCAGCTTTTCTGGCGCGCGATTTTTCCCCCGCCCACTACTCGCTGCAAAATTACGCCCGGACGTTTGCGGCGGTGCCTTTCGGGCTCTACTACGCCAACAGCACCCTGGTCGCGGTCTCGGTCACGGTGCTGCAGATTTTGATCTCCTCGCTGGCCGCCTTCGCCTTTGCCCGCCTGCGCTTTCGTGGCCGCGACCTGATCTTCCTCTTCTACCTGGCGACCTTGATGATTCCGTTCCCGGTGACGCTGATCCCCAACTTTTTGATCGTCAAGGGGCTGGGCTGGTACGACAGTTACCTGGCGCTGATTGTGCCCGGGCTCTTCAGTGTCTTCAGCACCTTTCTGCTGCGCCAGTATTACCGCGGAATCCCGATCGACTTCGACGAGGCGGCGCGGATGGATGGGGCGTCCAGCCTGCGGATCTGGGGGCAGATCATCGTGCCGTTGAGCGGGCCGGTGCTGGCTACTCTGTCGATCTTTGTTTTTCAGGGGGCCTGGAACGACTTTTTGTGGCCGCTGGTGGTGACCACGTCGGAGCAGGTGCGCACGATCCCGCTGGGTCTGGCTTCGTTTGTAGGCCAGTACAGCACCGCTTGGGACATGCTGATGGCAGGGTCGGTGATCGCCTTGTTGCCGGTGCTGCTGATCTACCTGGTCGGCCAGAAGTGGTTTGTGCAGGGAATTGCGCTCAGTGGGATGGGGGGGCGCTAGCAGCCTGCCAGAAGCTCTCTGGAGGCTGTCTGGTCGAGCGCTGACTCGACCTCGTAGAAATGCAGACTTGGGAGGAAAATCGGTGACACACCTGCCGATCGGCAAAATTGTCAAATCCAACTCGCACATCGACTATGTCTGCCAGGTTTTTGGCCAGGGCGAAACGCTGCATCCGCCAGCGCCGTCTGCCTATGGGTTTGGCAGTTTTGTCGCCGTCGAACTGGAAACAGCCGGTGAACCGAGCAGGGCCCTGGTCGGGCTGGTCTACAATACGCTGCTGATGAATCCAGAATTTGGCGCGTTGGGCCCACGTCTCAGCCCGCGCAGCGAGGTCGAAATTTTTTCGCCCGATTACCTGGCGGAGACGGCTACGTTGTTGGGGGTGATCGCGATCGGATGGCTCGATGTGGTGGGCCAGGTGCATCAAGGTGTACCTGCTGCGGTCGCAACGGTCAACTGCCTGGTCCGCCGGCTAGAGCGCACAGAGCTGCTCACCTTTCATGCTGACGACGCGGGCCAGCCCCAGCTGCGCTACACGCCGTTGCTGCTGGCCCACAACCATGCCCTGGTCGCGCCTCTGCTGCTGGCCGTGATTGACCAGCTTGGCGAACTCTTTCCGCTCAGCCGCAGACGACTGACGGTCATGCGCAACAACATTGCCTGGAAGAGCATCGTGCAGCCTGCGGGCTGACCTGTTTTGCCTGTCGAGGGACCCATGAACAGCCAACCTGTGCAGCCGATCGGCACCGTCAAGGGCCCGGGCGAGACCCCCAACGACTATCTTTTGATTGCTCCCGACCCCGAACGACGGGTCAAGCACGGCGAGTTTGTCTACTATCTGGCGCTGATAGAGGGAGAGACGCGCGAAATTTTGGGGCGGGTCACCGGCCGCCGGCCGGTCAAGTTGCTGCCGGACAGTTTTCTGGCCGACCCTGGGGTGCCCCCTGCAACGGTGGCGGCCCTGCTTGGGTATGAGAGCGAAGCCACCGAGCTCTTTGAGATCACAGTTCGGGTGCTCGGCTTCCACAGCGCAGAGATGGGCGATTTTATCAACCCGCGCGTGCCGCCGGTGGGGGGAGCGCCGGTCTTTATTGCCACAGATGCGTTGTTGGGGCAGGTGTTGAACAAACGCCCACGGGGCGGGCGAGGCAGTGCTTTTTTGGGCAGCCTGCTCAGCCGGCCAGAAGATGCAGTGCCGATCGCGCTGGATGTGCGCGGCTTTACCGGCACCCACCTGGCCGTGATCGCCAGCACGGGCAGCGGTAAGAGCTACCTGGCAGGTGTCCTGCTTGAAGAGCTGCTGATGCCGCACAACCGGGCCGCCATCCTGGTTGTCGACCCGCACGGCGAATACAGCACGCTGCAGGAGATGATGAACCTGGGTGAATTCAGCGAGGGCAACTACAAACCGCGTGTGCGTATTTTCCGCCCCGATCAGCTGCGCGTGCGCATCGATTCGCTGACGGTCGGGGACCTGCGCTACCTGCTGCCCAATCTTTCTGAAAAAATGCACTACCAGCTGGGACGTGCCTTCAATTTTGCCCAGCGCAGTGCCAGGAACGGCCACTATACGCTCGAACAACTCCTCTACGCTGTGCGCCAGACCGCTGAAAGCAAAAAAGAGAGCGAGGGCTTCGACGAAGATGACCCGACCACCGGCGCTCTGGTCTGGCGGCTGCAGAGCGCGCTGGGCCACAGCCGGATCTTTCACGACTTTGAAAATTTGGAACTGGAAGCACTCTTCAAACCGGGCCAGTGCACCATCCTCCAACTCAACGAGATCGACCGCCGCGACCAACAGGTGATCGTGGCCACGCTGCTGCGCCGGGTCTACCAGGCCCGCATGGACACCGCCAAAGGAAAGCTGGATCGAGGGGACCCCAGCCATCTGCCCTATCCAGTCTTCTGCCTGTTGGAGGAAGCACACAACTACGCGCCAGCCAATGCCGACGCCGTCAGCTCCGAGGTCTTGAAGACGATCTTGAGCGAAGGACGCAAATTTGGTGTCGGAATCGGGCTGATCACCCAGCGCCCTGGAAAACTGGACAGCGATGTGCTCAGCCAGTGCATGACCCAGTGCATCATGCGCATCACCAACCCGATCGACCAGAACCGGATCGCCGAATCCATCGAGAGCGTCGGGCGGGATCTGCTCCAGGAATTGCCCAATTTGAGCAAAGGACAGGTCGTGGTCAGCGGCGCCAGCGTCAACACACCGGTGCTGATCAAGGTGCGCCGCCGGATCACCCCCCACGGTGGACAGGACCTGGATGCCCCAGCCGAATGGCTGCAGTGGTTTGCCCAGGATCGGGCTGCCGAACAGGCGCGCGACCAGGCACTCTTTGTCGAAAAAAAGATCCAGTACGAAGACGACGGCGACGTGCTGTGGGCCTGACCCGGCACTGCGCCGAAATGCTTCAGCTGCGACACCTCACTCCGCTGTGGAGTCGACTGCGCTTTCCAACTTTTCGATCAGCCGGACCAGGTCGGTGCGAGTGACCACGCCGACGACCTCGTCTGCAACCACAACGGGCAGCAGGGTGATCTTGGGGTCCAACATCAAAGCCATCACCTCGCTCAGCGGGGTCGCCGGCGTCACAGTCAAGGGGTCGGGTGCGACCATCTCCCCGGCAGTGACGGCCAGGGTATGGCGCAGCTGCTCCAGGTAGTGCCGGTGTTCAGCCAGATTGAGGGGAATGTAGCCGGAGAGCAGCGCAAAGTAACGGGGCTCCCGCACCGGCGCGTTGCGCAGTATCAGATCGTGGTCGGTCACAATTCCAACCAACCTGCCGTCGACACCCAGCACAGGGAGTCCGCTGATTTGGTGCGCACGCATCAGACGTGCCACCTCGGAGATGTGGGTGTCAGCCGTGACTGTGATGGCGGGACTGGACATAATGTCTCTGACGATCATGGTTCTCCTCCGAATCTTGCTCGTTGTTGTCGGCGGCGAGCGGATCTCCCCCCGCCTGAAAAATGTTGCCTGCTAGAGGACGGTGAACCGACCATTTCGGTAGAAGAGTTCTCCATCCACCCAGATTTCGCTGTCGGTGCGCATGTCGCAGATCAGGTCCCAGTGAAGGCTGGACTCGTTGCGGCTGCCGGTCTCCGGGTAGCCGGCCCCCAAAGCCACGTGCAGAGTGCCTCCAATCTTTTCGTCGTAGAGAATGTTGTGTGTAAAACGGCGGATCTGCTCGTTGGTGCCGAGAGCAAACTCTCCCAGATACCGGGCTCCTGGGTCGCTCTCCAGTTGGCTGAGCAGGTACGCTTCATTTTTGCTGGCCTTGGCGGCGACTACTCTGCCCTGCTGCAGATGCAGTTCGACCCCTTCGACGGAGCGCCCGCCGTGGATGGCGGGGTAGCTGCAGCGGATCCAGCCTTCTGCCGAATCTTCGACTGGCCCGGTGAAAATTTCACCGCTGGGCATGTTGCGTCGGCCATCGCTGTTGACAAAGGTGCGGCCCGCGATCGAGAGACGCAGGTCGATCTGGGGGCCCCGCACGACGACCTCCGATTTGCCGGCCAGCCAATCTACCAGCCGTTGCTGGCGGTCGTGGACAGCCTGCCAGGCGGCGACTGGGTCGGGCTGGTCGGCGTAGGTAGCAGCATAGACAAAGTCTTCAAACTCGCGCAGGCTCATATCGGCTTCCTGCGCCAGGGCCAGACAAGGAAAATTGGTCAGCGTCCAGCGGTAGGTGCCGGCAGCAGCCCGCCAGCGGTAGCGGTCGGTGATCTCTTTCTGGGCGCGCTGGTAGGTGCGCTGTGCCTTGGGGGCCAGGTTGCTGAGGGCACGTGTGTTGGCAGGAGCACGCACCACGATGCGTGCATCGACACGCTCTGCCAACAAAGTGTCGAGCGGGGAGACCCACTGCAGCTGCTGCTCGTCTGCCAGTCGGTAGAAATGTTCATGAAGCTGCTCATCCTGGTAAAAAATGGTGGGATGGGCCCCGGCAGCCAGCACCTGCCTGTAGAGCTGTTCGACCAGAGGGCGGGCCAGCAGGTCGCCGTAGAGGACCACCCACTCTCCTGGGCGTGCAGCGATGCAATACTCGACCAGCAGCCGGGCAAGGCGCTCCTCTCTGGAATCTGACACGTGCCTCTCCTGTGTGTGTACTCTTTTGTTGGCCCGCTACAGCAGCCTGCACGCCCAGAAGGGGCATGTCGGCTCTTCTGTTCAGTATACCCGATCGGCAGGGAGGCCAGAAAATTGGGGGGGCTGCCTCATCCTGCGCTCGGCTGTTTTGATGGGGGGGACGCCGTCTTCTGGACGCACCGACCCACCCGTATCGCATGGCTGCTATGATTCTGTTGACAGGTGCAGCTCTGGTATACTGTTTGAATTGGATGGGGATGTGCGGCCAGCGCGACGGCAACCCAAGGCAGTCACCCAGCCCAATGGATTGTCCAGAATGTCGGACGCTGAGGAGCAGGCCCTGGTTGAAGCAGCCGTGAAGCGATTCTCGAAGGTACGACCGACCGAAAGTGCTGGTGTGACGGGCCCTGTGTATGCGGCCCCCAGGCGTTGGCTGGCCCGTCAGACAAAACCCCATCAGAGAGTGGAGGGAACCGTCTACGGTGCGACCAGCCTGTTTGGGGTCCAGCTCTGGAGCCTGGGAGTTCCTTGGCGCCCGACAGCCCTGTGGGCAGGTCTTGCAGGGTTGCTGGCCGCAGGCGGCCTGCCAGTTCAGGAGCAGTGGCACAGCGTGCTGTTGATGCTGCTTTTGGTCGATCTGTTGTGGGGGGGGATCTGGCGGCTGGCGGGTGGGCGCAGCCATCTGCTGCCGATTCCCGACCCGGCGTTGCGCAGCCCGTTCTGGCTGCCCTATTTGCAGCCAGATTCGCCGGCCGCCCGGTTTTTTTCACCTGCCCAGGGCGAGTTCTGGCCCCTGCTGTTGCGTGTCGGTCTGCCGTCGGTTTTGCTGGCATTGGGGGTGGCGGCAGTCTTGGGGCTGGCCGCTCTGCTTTTTACCGCAGCCCTGATGCTGGTGACATTGGCAGCCTGGACGGTGCGCCATGCCAACGGCAGCGGTTCAGGGTTGCTGGCCAGCATGGCGACCATCGGGTTGCCCTGGCTGCTGGTGATGCAGCAAAGGGTGCCTTCTGCAGGGGAGCTGCTCTCGCCGCTGTTCTGGGGGCTTCCGCTTTGCTGGTTGCTGCATCACTGGGGAGAATTGCAGCTTCTGGGAAACAGCCGTGACCCAGTCGGGTGGGGGCTGTTGGCCGTCGGCGAGCTGGGTATTTGCCTGGTGTTGATCGGCCTGCGCGTTCCGCTCTGGCTGGCAGGAATTGTTTTACTTTTGTTGCCCACCTGGCTGCTGCTGCTGCAAGGACGCCCGGTGGGGCAGCGTATGCAGCCCCTCTGGCTGGCGGCTTTGTTGCTGAGTGCGCTGGCAGTTGGGCAGGTTGTCTGAAAGAACGACGAAGATGCCGAACAATGGAATGTCCAAAAAATTGACCGAGTGGGCCGAACAAAACGAGGCTGGGGCTCGGCTGACCTCCAACGGATTTCATCTGCTGACTGTAGACGAGCTCAGGCACGATGCCGAGACGATTGCCATGCTGCAGGCTGCCAATGCGACGATGAAGACGCTTGGCTACACCGAACATGGGCAGCGCCATGCAGGTCTGGTCGGCAACATCGCCCAAAATGTGTTGGAGCACCTTGGCTATGACCAGCGCACATACCAGCTGGGCAACGTAGCTGGCTATCTGCACGACATCGGCAACGCCATCCATCGCCAGAATCATGCCCTGAGCGGCTCGTTGTTGGCCTGGGACATTTTACGGCGGATGGGAATGTCCCCGCAGGAGGGGGCGTTGGTCATGAATGCCATCGGCAACCACGAGGAGGAGCGTGGCACTGCCACGACAGCCATCAGCGCGGCGGTGATTATTGGCGACAAGGCCGATGTGCACCGTAGCCGTGTGCAAAATCCGCGCCTGGAAGACTTCGACATTCATGACCGGGTCAACTATGCTGCCAAACGGAGTTTTGTGCGCGTGCATGCGGAAGAGAAGGTCATCTCTTTAGAGCTGGAGATTGACACCTACTACGCAGCGGTGATCGAATACTTTGAGATTTTTTTGAGCCGGATGACGATGATGCGTCAGGCCTGCAATTTTCTGGGTTGCAAGTATCAGCTGATTATCAACGACACGCAGTTTGCCTGAGAGGGGGAAGCGCGATGAGGGTTGTTCGTTACCGTATACGCCAGGGTTCCCCAGGAAGTTCGGGTTGGGGGCTGTTGCGCGAGGAAAGGATCTACCCGCTGGAACGGGCACCCTATCTTTTCTTTGACGACAGTGCTGTCTTGCCGGGCGCGGGGGCTTCTCTGGCGTTGGCGGAGGTACAGCTGTTGGCACCGGTCGAGCCTTCCAAAATTGTCTGTGTCGGGCGCAACTATGCAGAACATGCGGCTGAGTTGGGCAACGCCGTGCCGGGCGAGCCGATGATCTTTCTCAAACCGCCCAGTGCCCTGATTGGGCCTGACCAGGCGGTGGTCTACCCGGCGCTCAGCGAGCGGCTCGACCATGAAGGCGAGCTGGCGGTGGTGATCGGCCGACGTTGTCGCAACGTGACGGAGGCGGTTGCGCTGCACCACGTCTTTGGCTACACGGTGGCCAATGATGTCACGGCGCGCGACCTGCAGAAAAAAGATGGCCAGTGGGCGCGCGCCAAGGGCTTTGACACCTTTGCGCCGGTCGGCCCCTGGATAGACACCGACTACGACCCGGCTGACCGTCTGGTGCGTTGCTGGGTCAACGGCGAACTGCGTCAGGAAAGCACAACGGCGCTGATGGTCTACTCGATCTCGCGAGTCATTGCGCACATCGCCCGCTTCATGACGCTGGAGCCTGGCGATCTGATCCTGACAGGCACGCCGTCGGGGGTGGGGCCTGTACAGCCGGGGGATCTCATGACAGTTGCCATCGACGGGTTGGGGCAGCTCAGCAACCCAGTCGTAGCAGAATCATCTATTGGTGGGTTTGAGGGTGAAACGAACTTATGAACACAGTAATTCCTGCACTGTCTGATTTTCTTGACCTGCAGTATGTGACTGCCGAGCAGTTCTGGGGGCTGCTGCGCCTGGCGCGCGAGTTGAAAGATGAGCGCCAGCGGTTGGGACAGAATGCGCCGATCCTGGCGGGCAAGGCGCTGGCATTAATTTTTCAAAAACCCAGCCTGCGCACACGGGTCAGTTTTGAGATGGGGATGGTGCAGCTGGGGGGCCATGCCTTTTACATCAGCCCGCAAGAGGTGGGGTTGGGGACCCGCGAGAGTGTCGCCGACGTTGCGCGGGTGTTGAGCGGCTACTGTGACGGGATCATGGCCCGTGTCTTCGACCACAACCACGTTTTGCAGCTGGCGCAGTCGGCTACAGTCCCCGTCATCAACGGGCTGAGCGATTTCAGCCATCCCTGTCAAGCCTTGGCAGATCTCTTTACGGTTTGGGAACAGGCAGGTCGGCTGCAAGGGCTGACGCTGGCCTATGTCGGGGATGGCAGCAACAACGTGGCGACCAGCTTGATCATGGCGGCCAGCAAAGTGGGGATGAACGTGCGGGTCATCGCGCCGGCTGGCTATTTGCCGGACCCGGCGTTGGTCGCCGAGTCAGGGCTCCTGGTGACCAGCGACCTGGAGGGTGTGGCGGGCGTCGATGTGCTCTACACCGATGTCTGGACCAGCATGGGACAGGAAGCAGAGCGCGAGGCGCGGCTGCGGGTCTTTCCTCCCTATCAAATCAACCGCGAGCTGGTGGCTCGCACCGGCAACCCGGATGTCCTGGTCATGCACTGTCTGCCTGCACACCGCGGCGAAGAGATCACCGATGCAGTGGCCGATGGGCCCAACAGCGTGCTCTTTCCGCAGGCACACAACCGGATGCACGCCCAGAAGGCGTTGTTGGCCCATTTGATCGCCAACATCCCGCTGAAGTAGAATGACGGATGTCTTTGCCTCGCTGAGCCGACTGCTCTCCTGGCAGAGCCTGGTCGACGTCGCCCTGGTGACCGGGGTATTTTATGGATTGTTTCGGCTCTTTCGGGGGACGCGTGCGGTTCAGCTGGTGCGGGGCGTTCTGCTCTTCATCATCATCTTTGCCATTTTGGAACAGGTCATCGACCTGCCTGCGTTCAACTGGCTGATGCGCACGGCCGCACCGATGGTGCTCTTTGCCATTCCAGTTATTTTTCAGCCTGAACTGCGGCGAGCCCTGGAACGGATCGGCCGTTCAGCCCCGTTGTGGATGCAGCGGGGCGATACCGGTGAAGTGCAGGGGCTGATCGCCGAGGTTGTGAAAGCTGTCGAGGGGCTGGCGCTGCGGCGTCATGGCGCGTTGTTGGTCTTTGAAGGTGTCACGGGGCTGGCCGAAGTCGTCGACAGCGGGGTGCGGGTCGACGCCGAGGTGTCGGCAGAGTTGTTGTCGACGATTTTTTTCCCAAATACACCGCTGCACGACGGCGCTGTGATCGTGCGGCGCAGCCGGCTGTTGGCTGCCTCCTGTGTGCTGCCCTTGACCGACCGTGACCTGGCAGATACACAGATGGGAACCCGCCACCGGGCGGCGATCGGTGTCACCGAACAGTCCGACGCGTTGGTCATTGTCGTCTCCGAAGAAACTGGGCGCATCTCTGCTTCCCGCAATGGCCGAATCGCACGCGTCGACGGCAGTCGGCTGCGTTCTTTGCTGAGCGACTACTATTCGACCCTGCAGTGACCAGACAGAAGCAGACCGGAGCGACCACAGAAATTTGTATGGCGACAACGATGGAACCCGCTGAGACACACCCCGAATCTGAACTCCCCGGCCCGGCACAGCGGCGGCGTTCTCGGCCAAGTTTTCAGGTCAGCGAGCTGGGCACGCTGCTGCTCTCGGCGTTGCTCGCCTTTACGATCTGGTTGATTGCTGTCAACCAGGAAAACCCGCTGTTGGTTCAGCAGTTCGAACTGCCCATCCCGTTGACGGTGTTGGGAATGGAGGATGGGTTGGAAGTGGTGCAGGATCTCAGCGCCGAGAGCGTACTCCTGGAATTGCGTGCCCCGCGCACCTCCTGGGAATCGATGCGCGTCGATGATTTTCGTGCGACGTTGGACCTGACCGGGCTGGGCACGGGCGACCATGTGGTCAGCGTCAAGGTTATCCGGCGCGACCCGCAGGTGGCTGTGTTGACCGTGCAGCGTTCCGAATATACTGTCACAATTGACCAGCATGTGCAGAAAGAGATTCCTGTGCAGGTAGAAATTATGGATGGGGCTGCGTTTGGCTATGAATGGCAACAGCCGATCTATACCCCGATGACGGTGACGGTGAGCGGCCCGGCGACCCAAGTCAGCCAGGTCGTGCGGGCGCGCGCCGAAATCTATCTGCGCGGGGCCAAGAGCCAGGTAGAACGCACCCAGCAGCTCGTGCCGATCGACGCGCAGGGTCGGGCGGTCGAACGGGTGGCAGTCCCGGCGCCAGGCAAGGTGCAGATCGTCGTTCCGGTAGAACAGTGGCCAGGACGCAAGGAGGTGGCGGTGCGGGTCAAATTGACAGGCCCGCCCGCCAATGGATACCGGCTGAGCGCTGTGCGCGCCGAACCGTCTACTGTGGTCCTGCAGGGAGACCCTGATCTGCTGGCCCAGGTGCCTGGTTTTGTGGAGACCGACCCATTGGATTTGACGGGTGCCACCAGCGACATCCGCAAACGGGCGCAGCTGGTGCTCCCAGAGGGGGTCACCTCGTTCGACGGCGATTTTGTCATGGCAACGGCAGGTATCACCCCTATTGTAGGGGGAGTGACCGTCTCTGAGCCGCTGGTAGTGCGGGGATTGGGGCCTGGGCTGGTTGCTGAACTGTCGCTCGACGAGGTGGATGTGATTTTGAGCGGGCCGATCCCGCTGCTCGAATCGATGAACGAAGATGATGTCTTCGCCATTCTGGACCTGAACGGGCTGGTCGCGGGGACCCATATCGTGGAGCCGGCGATTTTGTCCCCCGACGGGATCACACGCGACGCGGTCATTCCAGAGACGGTCGAGGTTGTGGTCAAGCAACGTGCCCTCGACAGCCTGGCCGACCCTCAGGCTGCAACGCCCGCCCCGGTAATGTCTTCCCCTGCAACGCCGGCTGTGCTGACGCCGGCCGCACCATAAACATAAGGAAAATCATGCAGACACGCAAACCGATAGTGGCCCTGGTCGGGCGCCCCAATGTTGGAAAGTCAACCCTGTTCAATCGTCTGATCGGGCGCCCGGTAGCGATCGTCGAGGATGTGCCTGGCACGACGCGCGACCGGATCTACGGGGAGAGCGACTGGAACGGCGTGGGATTTATTGTCGTCGATACGGGCGGGCTGGAATTTCCGGAGACGATGGGGCCCAGCCGGCCTGGAGAAGCGCAGCTGGGGGAGACGCCCGCAGCAAAGTTCACCAGCTTTATCCAGAACCAGGCGAAGATCGCCATCGACGAAGCTGACGTGATCCTCTTTTTGGTCGACGGCCGCAGTGGCCTGACGGCGGCTGACGAAGAGATTGCAGCGGTGCTTCGCCTGAGCGACAAGCCGATTTTTCTCGCCGCCAACAAGGCAGAAAATCGGCAGGTGCAGCAGAATGCAGTGGAGTTCTGGTCGCTCGGGCTGGGAGAACCCTATCCGGTCAGCGCCTATCATGGGGAGGGGGTAGCGGACCTATTGGACGAACTGGTCAAAGTGTTGCCCCCGTATCCGGCCGAAGAGACCGCAGAAAAAACGATTGGGATCGCGATCGTCGGGCGTCCCAATGTCGGCAAGAGCAGCCTGCTCAACGCGCTGGTGGGGGAGGAACGGTCGATTGTCAGCGAGGTGCCCGGCACCACGCGCGACCCGATCGACATGCAGATCACCTATGCTGGCGAGCGTCTCACCTTGATCGACACCGCCGGGATTCGCCGCCGGGGACGTGTGGAGCAGGGGATCGAGCAGTACAGTGTGCTGCGCAGCATGCGCGCCATTGACCGGGCCGACGTGGCCCTGCTTGTGATCGATGCCCAGGAAGGGGTCACTGCCCAGGACACGCATGTGGCTGGCTATGTGCTGGAGCGCAAAAAGAGTGTGGTGGTGCTGATCAACAAATGGGATGCGATAGAAAAAGACAACTATACGATGGCCGAGTATACGGCAACCGTGCGCGAACAGCTCAATTTTTTGAGCTATGTTCCGGTGCTCTTCATCAGCGCCAAGACCCGCCAGCGGGTCCACAAAGTGCTGCCGGCCGCCCTGCAGGTCGTTGCCGGCCGCCGCCATCGGCTTTCGACCGGGGAGGTCAACCAGGTGCTGGCTGAAGCCTACGAGGCCGCCCAGGCTCCTGCGCGCCAAGGGCGCCCGCTGCGAATGTATTATGGCACGCAGACCAGCAACGAGCCCCCTACGTTTGTCATCTTTGTCAACGACAAAGACCTGGTCCATTTTTCCTATGAACGGTATCTGGAAAACCGGATCCGGGCCCATTATCCGTTTGAGGGAACGCCGATCCAGTTGATTTTTCGTTCGCGCGATCACGGTGAAAAGTGATTGCCGGGCGGCTTTTGTGCTGCAGTGTGGTCTGTTCGGTCTGTGGGTGATCGATGCAGCGTCTGCGTTCGTACTCGCTTGAGCTGTTGTTGATCGGCTTTCTGCTGGCCGCGGTCGCATTTTTTGCGTACCTGGGGGAGGGACTGCTGCGTTCAGAGGGGGGCGACGAAACCTTTTCGGGGCAGCGAGCCCTGGCGAATGTCAGCCAACAGCTCGCTTTTGGCCCGCGCGTGACCGGCACGCAGGCCAGCCTGGCCATGGGGGATTGGCTGGTCGAGCAGCTGCGCAGATTGGGCTGGGATGTGGTGATTCAGCCGTTTGCAATTGGCGACCAGGTGCAGGGGCGCAACTTGATCGCCGTGCGCAGCTCGTCCCCAGGGGCGCCGGTGCTGCTGTTGGCGACGCCGTACGACACCCGTCTTTCAGCCGACGAGCCTACCCTGGGGGCCAACGCGAGTGCTTCTGGGGTGGCCGTGCTGCTCGAGCTGGCACGGACGGTGGATCTGGGGCTGGTTCAGCATACGCTCTGTCTGGCCTTTTTTGACGCCGAGTCCAATGGGGGGCTGCCAGGCTGGGATGCAGGGATTGGCAGCCAGCTTTTTGTCGACAGCCTCTCGGAGAGCGTGCCACGCTGCGCCTCGCCGCGCTATGTGGTGGGCCTTGCCCAGGTTGGGGCCGCAGCGTCGCAGTTTTTTCAGAACGAGGCCGCCGACCCAGCGCTCAACGCTGCGCTCTGGCGGAGCGCAGCCCAGCTCAAGTTGGAAGCGATCTTCCCTGCGCAGAGCCGCAGCCTGCCATTTTCGCCGACGGCTCCCTTTGTTGCTGCAGGTCTGCCGACAGCGGATCTGGTGGGTGCCGGCGACCCGCCTCTGGCGGAGAGTGCCGAGACGCTGAGTGCTGAGATGCTGAGTGCCGTCGGGCGGGTCTTGGAGAACTGGCTGGAGAGCGGCCCATAGGTCTGTTGTGCAGCTGTCAATTGCCGCGGTGGAGTGTAAAGACTGCTGTTGTGGAGAGCAGATTCTTGAAACGCCCGGTCCGGATCCGAATTCCGTGGTTCATGTAGATCTGGCGGTCGATTCTGATGTCGATCTGGCGGCAAAAACGGGCAAAATCGGTGACACTGAAGAGTTGGCGCCGTGGGCTTTCGTGCCATTGCTGTGGCAGGTCGACTGCTATGGGAATCCGGCCGGTGAAGAGCAGCTCCAGCCGGCAGCGCCAATGTCCCCAGTTGGAAAAGCTCACGATGGCGGTGCGTCCGACGCGCAGCATCTCATTCAACACCATGGCCGGGTCATCCAAAAAGGGTAAGGTCTGGCTGAGGATGACGGCATCAAAACTCTGATCGGGGTAGTCAGCCAGCCCCTCCTGGAGGTTGCCCTGGCGCACGCTGAGCCCCCGGTGCACACAGGCCAGCATTCCTTTTTCGCTCAGCTCTATCCCGCGGCCGCGCACTGCTTTGTGGTCGCGCAGGAATTCGAGCAGGGCGCCGTCGCCACAGCCCAGGTCGAGCACACGCCAGCCAGCTTCGACCAGGTCGGCGATCGCCGACAGGTCTGGGCGCAAGGGAGCGGTTGGGGGAGAAGGGGGGGGGAGCTTCATGCGAGGTTGTCGGCGAGTCGGGTGCTTTGCAGGGTTGTGGAGCTCCCCCTCTGGGACGCTCCCAGAGGGGCAGGGACAGCGATCTGCTCCTCGCGCACCAGGCGCTCCAAAAAACTGCCGAGCAGATGGGTCATCGTCTCCACCTCGAGCAGAAAAGCGTCATGTCCCCAGCTGCTTTTGACATCCAGGTAGGTGACATCTATATTGGCTGCGGTCAGCGCGCTGACCAGCTGCTTGCTGTGGTAGCTGGGATAGAGCCAGTCGCTGGTAAAGCTGATGACCAGAAATTTGAGGTCGGCGGCGCCGGCAAAGGTGGCGGCCAGCGAACCGGTTGGTTGTTTCAGATCGAAGTAGTCCATGGCTTTGGTCACATACAGATAGCTGTTGGCATCGAAGCGCCGGGTAAATTTGAGGCCGTTGTATTTGAGGTAGCTTTCCACCTCGAACTCGGTCTCAAATTCATAGCCATATTTTTCGATCCCCTGCAGACGGCGGCCAAATTTGAGCTGCATCGATTCTTCGCTGAGATAGGTGATATGGCCGATCATGCGGGCCAGGGCGAGCCCGGCGTCTGGCTTCTGTGTCTGGTCGTAGTAGGCGCCTTGGTGCCAGGCGGGGTCGGCATAGATTGCCTGGCGTCCTACTTCGCTGAAGGCGATCAGCATTGGGCTGTGGTGTGCTGTGGTGGCGATCGGAATGGCGGCGCGTGTGCGTGCTGGGTGGTGGGCGGCCCATTCCAGCACCTGCATGCCCCCCATCGAGCCGCCGGCCACACAGAGCAGGCGGTCAATTCCCAGGTGGTTGAGCAGTCTGACCTGTGCCCGCACCATATCGCCGACCGTCACGACGGGGAAGTTGAGTCCGTAGGGCTTGCCGGTTTTGGGGTCGATGCTCGCGGGTCCGGTCGACCCGTAGCAGGAGCCGATCACGTTGCTGCAGAGTACGAAAAAACGGTCGGTGTCGAAGGCCTTGCCTGGCCCGATACAATCTTCCCACCAGCCCGGTTTGTCCGAGTCCCCGTCCAGCCAGCCTGCCGCATGGGCGCTGCCACTCAAGGCATGACAGACCAGAATTCCGTTTGAGCGGTCGCTGTTGAGCGTGCCATACGTTTCGTAGGCCAGCGTCACAGGCCCGAGGCTCTCGCCGCTCTCCAGACCAAAAGGTTCCTCTTCAGCAAAGGTGAAGAATTGGGTGACAACTGTGCCGGCACTATCAATCGACATAGAGAAAATTCTTTGCAAAGCTGGCACCTGCCGCGCGCAGGCCGCTGGTGAGCGTTCCGAGAGCGGCAGGTGCGTTGTGGGATCCGGTTACTTGGTGGCTGCGGCGAGCGCCTGGTCCAGATCCCAGAGAATGTCTTCGATCTCCTCAAGCCCGACGCTCAGGCGGATGAAATCTGGGGAGACGCCGGCGGTGGCCATCTCTTCCGCCGTCAACTGGCTATGGGTTGTGGTCGCCGGGTGGATCGCCAGGCTTTTGGCGTCGCCGACGTTGGCCAGGTGGCTGAACAGCTGGAGGTGGTCGATGAATTTTTGACCGGCAGCGGCTCCTCCTTCGATCCCAAACCCCAGGATTGCGCCGGCCCCTTTGGGCAGGTATTTTTTGGCCAGTGCATGGTCTGGGTGGCTGGAAAGGCCAGGGTAGGTGACCCATCTGACCGATGGGTGCCCTTGCAGAAACTCAGCGACTGTCTGTGCGTTGCTGCAGTGGCGGTCCATGCGCAGGCTGAGCGTCTCGATGCCGGTCAGGGTGTTCCAGCTGTTGAAAGGAGCCTGGCTGGCCCCGATATCGCGCAGCACCTGGACGCGCGCCTTGATCGCAAAGGGGGGCAGGCCGATGCCAACCAGGTCGGCGTATTTCAAACCGTGGTAACTGGGGTCAGGGGTGGTGAAATTGGCGAAGCGCCCGCTGGTCCAGTCAAAGTTGCCGCCGTCGATGAGCGCCCCGCCAATCGCCTGGCCGTGGCCAGCCAGAAATTTGGTGGTGCTGTGGGTGACCACATGGGTTCCGAACTCGATCGGGCGGCACAGATAGGGGGTTGCCAGCGTGTTGTCGATCATGAGCACAATGTTGTAGGCTTTGGCGAGCGCAGCGACCTCCTCGAACGGGAAGACTTTGATGTCCGGGTTGCCCAATGTTTCCCCGTAGAAAATTTTGGTGTTGGGGCGAATGGCGCGCTCGAAATTGGCTGGGTCGGTGGGGTCGACAAAGGTCACTTCGATGCCCAGTTTGGGCAGGGAATAGTTGAATTGGTTGTATGTGCCGCCGTAGAGACGGCTGCTCGACACAATGTGGTCTCCCGCTTCACAGAGGGTGAAGATGGCCATGACCTGGGCGGCATGGCCGGAGGAGGCGGCCAGCCCGGCAACCCCTCCCTCCAGGCTGGCGAGGCGCTGCTCCAGCACATCGGTGGTTGGATTCATGATACGGGTGTAGATGTTGCCAAGTTCACGCAGGGCAAACAGATTGGCTGCGTGCTCCGTGTTCCGAAACTGGTAGCTGGTCGTCTGGTAGATCGGTACCGCACGGCTGCCTGTGGTTGGATCGGGGGTCTGGCCTGCATGCAGCTGGCGGGTAGCGAACCCCAATTGTCGGTCTGCGCTCATGGTGGTCTCTCTCCTGATTGTGTTTGGACTCAAACAAAAAACCTCTCGTCCAAAAGGTGAGAGGCAGACTGGCTGGCCTGTGCTGCTTTTGGGGCAACAAAAATCCCCACGGGGTGGGGATGATCAGAAGCGCAGGTCGCTTCCTCTCATCTTCCAGAACACGTCTGCCGGATTTGGCACCTATTATGCTGACTTGCTTCTTTGCTTGCCAGTCACTGGGTTGCCGAGGTTTCATAGGGCCGGTCCCTCCACCTCTCTGGATAAGAGTCTTACTATTCAATTGTGCCCGCACTATATCATCCGGCGATCAATTTGTCAAATCAGATTGAGAGAAATTCAAGTTTTCTGCAGAAGGGAGGGGGCGGGGGTCCAGCAACTGGTCGGTGTGCATCCAGATCAGACGGGCGTAGCGGAAGATCAGCGGGGTGAGCAGGGTGGTCTGGGCAATGATGGCGACAGAAAACACAGCGATGGAGACATTCCGCCATGTCAGCCAGAGTGCGGTGGGCAGCAGGGCCAAAAAGCCAGCGGCGTAGCCGACAAACATGGCGTTGAGAAAATAGCCACTCTCGCGTTCGAATTTGATTCCACAGGTCGGGCAGTGGCTGTGCATCCCGAACAACGAACAGAAGACCTGTCCCCGCAGACAGACCGGGCAGCGTTGGCGGAGCAGTGCTCCGAGACGGTTCAGCATCCTGTTGTTCCCTTTAGCGGGGATGCCTTGGAGAGTCCCATCTCGGCAAGGCATCCCTTCGGGTAAGCCTGTTTACCGCAGGGCCTCTGGGTTGAGACAGTTGGGAGGCAATTGGCCGGCCAGCCCGGCCAGCAGGTTGTCGGCAGCCATCTCTGCCATGCGGCTGCGGGTTTCAAAACTGGCGCTGGCGATATGGGGCACCACCAGTGCGTTGTCGAGTGTGTAGAGCGGGTGCTCTGCGGGCAACGGTTCGGGGTCGGTGACATCCAGCCCGGCAGCAAAGATCTGCTGTGCCTTCAGCGCTTCGTAGAGCGCCAGAGTATCTACGACCGGCCCACGGGCGGTGTTGATCAGGATCGCGTTGGGTTTCATGGTGCGCAGTGCCGCTGCGTCGATATAGTGGTAGGTCTCTGGGGTCAGCGGCACATGCAGCGACACAAAGTCTGACTGGGCCAGCAGCTCTGCTTTGCTGACAGCGACTGCGCCCAGCTCCTGTTCGGCGACCTCGCTGCGGAAGGCGTCGTGGTAGAGGATGCGCATGCCGAACCCGCGGGCGCGGCGGGCCATGGCCAGCCCGATGCGTCCGATGCCGGCGACCCCGAGGGTGGCGCCGTGGATATCCTGCCCCATCAGCAGCATCGGTCCCCAGGTGCGCCAGTGGCCGTTTTTGGCGTAGGTGTGCCCTTCGACAATGCGCCGCGCGCACGCCATCAGCAGGGTGAAGGCCAGGTCGGCGGTGGTGTCGGTCAGCACACCGGGCGTGTTGGTCATGAGGACTCGGCGTTGGGTGGCGGCGGGGACGTCGAAATTGTCGAAACCGACCGCAAAATTGGCGACCACCTTGAGGTGGGGAGCGGCATCAAGCAGCTCGGCGTCGATTTTGTCGGTGAGCAGGGTGAGCAGCCCGTCGGCTTGGCGGGCCCAGTCGAGCAGCACCGCCCGCGGTGGCGGCAGTTCCTCCTGCCAGACGGTTGCGTCGGTCTGTGCAAGTACTTTCTGTAGACCGCGATCGGGGAGGATGCGGGTCACAAAGACACGTGGTTTGGTCATGCAGCAGCTCCTTGGTGGGCGATGTGATCGATCCAGTCCCGGAACAGGCTCAGCCCTTCCCGGATGTCGGGTGTGTCGATGCCCGAGTAGGCCAGACGGATGTACTGTTGGGTCTCGCCGGGAAGAGGCCGGCCAAAGTGCATGCGGGTGCAGAACGAGACGCCGGTATTTTTGAGCGCAGCGTCGGCGAAGCGGGCGACATGAGAAAAGCCCAGCCGCTTTATGACCTGGGTCACATTGGGAAACAGGTAGAAGGTCGACTCTGGCTTGTGCACGACCAACCCTTGAATCTGACGCAGGATCTCAACCGTCACGTCGCGACGCTCTCGCAGCGTCTGAAGCGCCGCTGCGGGGGCACTTTGCTCCCCGCACAACGCTTCGATCCCAGCCCACTGGACAAAATGGGTCGTGCACGATTCGTCATTGGTGTTGAGACGTGTGATAGCCTCGATGACCTCCTGGGGGCCGACGGCAGCCCCAAGCCGCCAGCCGGTCATCGCATATTTTTTGGAAAAGGTATAGAGAAGCACAGTGCGTTCTTGCATGCCAGGCAGGCTGGCGATGCTGGTCGTCTTTCCTGAGTA
This sequence comes from Chloroflexota bacterium, assembly GCA_018969295.1. Lineage (GTDB taxonomy): Bacteria > Chloroflexota > Anaerolineae > Caldilineales > Caldilineaceae > Caldilinea. Next base: position 33,646 of record JAGWYN010000028.1, read on the forward strand.
GCGCACGTCAAAGTAGGCTTCGTCGGACAGCACCCACAGGTTGTGCCGGACAGCCAGCTCGGCGACCCGCTGCATTTCGGCCGCCGAGGACTCGGTGCCGAGCGGGTTCTGGCAGTTGTTGTAGATGAGCAGCCGTGTGCGCGGGGTGATCAATGCCTCCAGATAGTCCAGGTCCATTTGAAAGCCGTCCGCTGTCTCTACAAAGCGGTAGGGCAGAGGAACCCCGCAGAAATAGTCGATTTGGGATTCGTAGATCGGGTATCCTGGGTTGGGGTACAGCACCTCGTCTCCCGGCTCCATGACGGCCTGGAGAAACTTGGTGACGACCGGTTTGCCCCCAGGCTGCACGGCCACATTGGCGGGTGTGTAGCCGATCCCGCGCTGGGCCCCTAGGACCTCCGCCAGCGCTTCCCGCAGCGGCAGAATGCCGGCCGCCGGCGCATAGCCGGTTTTGCCTTCGGCGATTGCCCGGCTCTGTGCCGCGACAATGTTGGCGGGAGTCGGGAGGTTGATGTCGCCCAGATGAAAGGGGTAGATTTTGTGGCCCTGCGCACGCCAGGCAGCCGCCGCCTCAGAGACCGCAAACGCGGTCTCCGTGCCCAGGTTTTTCAACCGATCAGCAAGATGCATAAAAAAATCTCCAAAGCACACCAAAAAATTTGCAGAACAGCCAGCGGGCAGACCGGAGCGCTCCGGTGCGGTGTCTCTCCCACGGCCAGGCAGCTGGCTCAGAAGGGGATGTCCTCGTCGCTTGGGCCATGGCTGCTGGCGCTGGCTTCTGCCCCATCGCTCTCCCCGCGTGTGGAGAGAAAGCGGATCGTCGAGGCTGTGACGTCGAGCGAGACCCTGACCTGACCGTCGCGGTCGGTGTAGGTGGTCGGCGCTTCCAACTCGCCGACGACCAGCACCTTGCTGCCTTTGGTCAAATACTGGCTGGCGGTCTCGGCCAGCTTGCGCCAGGCAGTCACACGAAACCACAGCGTCTTTTCCTGACGCTGCCCATCCTGGCCTACCCAGCTGCGGGAGACCGCTATGGAAAAATTGGTCACAGGCACCCCTGTCGGCGTATAACGCATCTCTGGATCACGGCCCAGATTTCCGATCAGCGTCAGCTGCTGGTACATACTCAGGCTCCTTTGATTCGAGCAATCACAACCCTTGCTCTGTCGAATAATAGCGGTGCATAACTCCCATTATACACGGGAACGGCCCGTTTGTCCTACACCAAAAGTGCGAGGGGGGCTCCTCCGCGTTGGGGAACGCTGCCCAAAAGCTGCCCCTGCCGTGAAGCAGAGCCGCAGGAAACGGGCAGTTGGACATGGTGTGGCGGCTGTGGGATAATCTGGATCAGTGCCATGACTTGGGTGGCTGCGCAAGACAGAGCAAGAAAAAGGGAACAGATGAAGCTGAACGATATTCAAGCCTACCTGACGGCCAACCAGCTGGACGGCTGGTTGCTCTATGATTTCCGGGGGACCAACCCGGTGGCGCTGCATCTGGCTGGCCTGCAGAGCAGTGGATCTCGGCGCTGGTTTCTCTGGATCCCTGCGCGAGGTACCCCCTGCTGGCTGATCCATGTGATCGAAGCCAGCACCTTCCGCCAGGTCTCTCCCGCGCTGATGGGGGAGATGAAGCGCTACGCCGGGTGGCGTGAGCTGGAGGAGAAGCTGGCTGCGTTGGTGGGGGCGCAGGGGCCAGTCCGCCGCATTGCCATGGAGTACAGCCCGCACAACGCCATCCCCTACGTCAGCTGGGTCGACGCCGGCACCAAAGAGATGGTCGAGCAAGTGACCGGGGCCGAGATCGTCTCCAGCGCCGACCTGGTCCAGCTGGCTCAGGCGGTGCTCGACGCCGACCAGATCGCCAGCCATCGTCGTGCGGCTGCCATCTGCCTGGCCGCCAAAGAGGCGGCTTTTGCATTCCTGCGGGCCCGGCTGGCTGCCGGGGAGAGCACCACAGAATATGCGGTGCAGCAGGTGATCACCCGTCATCTGGACGAACACAAGATGGAGTACGACCACGGGGCCATTGTGTCGGTCAACGGCAACGCTGCCGACCCGCATTATTCGCCCACTGCTGACCGGCATGCTCCGATCGGGCCGGGAGATATGGTGCTGATTGACCTGTGGGGGCGTGAAACCCGCAGCCCGCTCGACTGTTTTGCCGACATCACATGGACCGCCTACTGCGGTGCCGAGGTGCCCGCATTTGCCCGCCAGATCTTTTCTGTAGTTGCCAGCGGGCGCGACGCGGCTGTCCACGCCATCCAGCAGCAGATGGCCGCCAACCAGCCCGTGTACGGCTATGCTGTCGACGATGCCTGCCGGGCGGTGATCGACGCAGCTGGCTATGGGGCTGCTTTCTTTCATCGCACCGGCCACAGCCTCGGGGTGCGTGGCCATTTCAACGGCGTCAACATCGACAATCTGGAGACCCAGGACAGGCGCCGTCTTCTCCCACATCTCCTTTTCACGATCGAGCCGGGCATTTATCTGCCCGACGCCGATTTTGATGGGTCGGGCCGGGCCCGTGGGCTCGGGATTCGCAGCGAAATCAACTGTCTGGTCACCGAACATGGCCTGGAGGTGACCACATTGCCGCTCCAAACCGAAATTGTCGCGTTGATGGGAAGGGGGTGACAGCACGGATGGCAGACAAGCGAACGTACAGCAGCCCCCCCCGGCGGGTGGCATTGTTTGTGACCTGCATGGTCGATATGATCTACCCTGAAGTGGGGATGGCAACGGTCGAACTGTTGGAACGGCACGGGGTGGAGGTGCTCTTTCCGCTGGAACAGACCTGCTGTGGGCAGCCGGCCTTCAACGCGGGCTTCTGGGACGAGGCCCGGCCATTGGCCCGGCGTTTCGTCGATATTTTTGAGCCGCTGCTGCGCAGCAAACAGATCGATGCTGTGGTGGCGCCCAGCGGCAGCTGCACAGCCATGACCAGCCATTTTTATCGCCAGCTGCTCGCAGAGGAACCTGGTTACCCGGAAAGGGCAGCACTGCTGGCGGCTGCTACCTTTGAATTGACCGAGTTCCTGGTCGATGTGCTGGGTGTCGAAGCGGTCGATGCCCAGTTTACCGGCCGGTTGACCTATCATGGCTGCTGCCATTTGCTGCGGGAACTGGGAATTGACCGCCAGCCGCGCACCTTGTTGCAGCAGGTCAACGGGGCGGAATGGGTGGCGTTGAACGGGGAAGAAGAGTGTTGTGGTTTTGGCGGGCTGTTTGCTGTCAAAAATTCTGGGATCAGCACCGCAATGGGAAACCGCAAGGTGCAAAATCTGGTGCGCAGCGATGCCGACGTCGTTGCACTGTGCGATGTGAGCTGCATGACCCACATCAACGGGCTGCTGAGCCGCCAGGGTGAACGCTGCCGAGCTGTGCACATCGCCCAGGTGCTGGCCAATCAGGTCGATGTCCGCCCGCGCACGCTTCCCGAACCGCCTTCCCAGCCTCTGGAGAAACCCCGGCGCTGGCAGGATACGACGTAAGAGAGAGTTTGTCCACGCCAGATCCGCCCGACCGCACAGCCTGCGTTGTTTTCAGGAGCATCCAGCATGAGCACATCGGCCATCGATCTCAGCCTTCCTTACAAAAAGCGTGTCGACGACGCGCTGCACAACAAACAGCTCAAAGTGGCTTTGGACCGGGCGACCGGGCGCATGGCAGGTCAGCGTGTGGCGGCGATGGGGGCCGTCGACGCGCCCCGGCTGCGTGCTCAGGTCCGCCAGATGAAGGAACATGTCCTGCGCACCTGGCCTGAACTGCTCGAGCAGTTGGAGACCCAGGTGACCGCCAATGGGGGCCACGTGCATTGGGCCAAGGAAGCGGCGGATCTGCAGCGCATTGTGGTGGAGATCGCCCGCAAGGCCAATGTACAAAAAGTGGTCAAAGCCAAATCGATGGCGACCGAGGAGGTGCACCTCAACCAGGCCCTGCAAAGAGCAGGCCTGAAAGTGGTGGAGACCGACCTGGGGGAGTACATCATCCAGCTGGCTGGCGAGCCACCCAGCCACATTGTCGCGCCGGTGATCCACCGTCGGGTCGAAGACATTGCGGCGATCTTCCAGCGCGAACTGGACATGCCCCCTACGCTTGACCCGCAGGTGATCTGCGGTGTGGCGCGTGGGGTGCTGCGCAAGGAGTTTTTGAGTGCAGAGATGGGGATCAGCGGCTGCAATTTTGCGATTGCTGAGACTGGCACCTGCTGTATTGTCACCAACGAGGGCAACGGGCGTATGACGTCGACCCTGCCGCGCGTCTATGTGGTGGTCATGGGGCTGGAAAAATTGGTGCCGACGGTCGAGGATGCATTTTTGCAGTACCAGGCGCTCTGTCGCAGCTCGACGGGCCAGCAGTGCAGCGTCTATCTTTCGATGACCAGCGGCCCGCGCAAGCCGGGGGACGTCGACGGGCCGGAGGAGTTTCATCTGGTCCTGCTCGACAATGGCCGCCTCGACATGCTGGCCAAAGGCTACGGGGAAGCGCTCTGTTGCATCCGCTGCGGCGCCTGCTTGAATGTCTGCCCGGTCTACCGGGAGATCGGAGGGCACGCGTACGGCAGCACCTACAGCGGCCCGATCGGCGCTGTGATCAGCCCCAATATCCATATGGAGGTGACCGACGTCGACAAACTGCCCTACGCCAGCAGCCTTTGTGGTGCCTGCCGAGATGCCTGCCCGGTCCAGATCGACCTGCCGCGCATGCTGCTGGAATTGCGCCGGGATGTGGTGGAGGCGGAGGGGACGACCCTCTTCGATCGAGCGGCCATGCAGGGGTTCAGCAAGATGATGCAAAGCCGCAGCAGCTACGAGAACGCCGGCAAACTCGGGAGTCTGGCCAGCAATGTGCTGGCCAGGTTGAGCGGCGGCAACCTGACATTTCTGCCTGGCCCACTCTCTCCCTGGACAGAAAGCCGTGACCTGCCGCCGTTGGCCCGCCACAGCTTCCGCGAGCAGTGGCAGCAGCGCCGTGCAGCCCGCAAGCAGATTGTCTGAACCTGGGGCCGGCTGCTGCCAGCCTGGTGCCTGTCGAGGAGGAGAGAGAAGCCAATGAGCAACGACCGCGAGGAGATCTTGGCCCGGCTGCGTGCGATCCTGCGGCGCCCCGATCTGCCTTTCCCCCCAGCTGCACCCGCTCCGCTGACAGCAGCCGAGCGGATGGTCGTGACAGAGGCCGCAGGAACGCCGTACCAGCTGGCACTCCGTTTCGGCCAGGAGCTAGAAAAACTGTATGGAAGCTACGAAATCATGGGGTCGGCCGCCGAGGTGCGGCTGGCGTTGCTGCATCGTCTGGACAGCTGGGCCGCCGAAGAGGAAGCTGCCCGCAGGGGGCCCAAAACCGAAATGCAGGGGCAGGAGCGGATGGTGCTCGGCTGGGCACCGGACCGTCTGCCGGTAGAAGGGCTGGCCGAAGCGCTGTCTGATATTGGTTGGCAGCTGCTCGCCCCGCCCCGCCTCACCAGCCCAGAAGCGCTGGCCAACGTCCGCTGGATCCGTTTTGGCGTCACCGGGGTGAGCGCTGCCTTGGCTGCGACCGGGTCGATGCTGATGATCGCTGGCCCTGGCCAGAGCCGTTCGGCCAGCTTGCTGCCTTTTCGCCACATTGCCTTGATCCCGTTCAGCCGGCTCTATCCAACCCTCGAAGCCTGGCTGGCAGAACGGCGTGCGGCCGGTGACCTGGAGTTGCTCTTGCGCAGCCGTGCCGGCTGGAATCTGATCACCGGGCCGAGCAAATCGGCGGATATCGAAATGAACCTGACGCTGGGGGTGCATGGACCCAGACATGTGCATGCGATTTTGTTCGACGACCTCTGAGGCTGGCGCGTGCCCGGTTCACTGCTCGATGCGTTGGACGCCGGGGAGCGCCAGAATCCAGTCGGCGCCGTAGGCGCTGGCGGGGGTCTGGTAGCCGGCTGTGAAATGGCCGGAGAGTACGTTGCGGGCGATCTGCAGCGAGGCCAGCGCAGTGAACGTATAGCCTTCCGGCGTGCGCAGCCGCGCCTCAGCGGCGTTGCCGGCATCATCTTCGACCCGGCCCCACAACAGGCTCTTGCCGTTAGCCCGTTCGGCGTCGGTCGCTCCAGGGGTCCCGGAGCGAATCCGATCTTGCAGCCAGTGGAAGACGCCCGGCAGCTGGAAGAGCCAGCTCCAGTGGCGGCTCAGTTTCATCGACTGTACGACGGCAGGGGAGAGGCTCATGTAGACTTCGATGTCGGGGATGCCGGTGCTGTAGTAGGCGGTGAACACATCCCCCCACGGCACTGTGACGGTGGCCCGCGGGCCGTTGCCGAAATCGACCAGCCGTTCCTTCCAGGCTGGAAGGGTTGAAATGAGCTTGCCCTGTTTGCGCACCATCCCGCTCTGGCCGCGACGTATCCCTTCCAGAGCTGTGAGCGTGGTGCCGCGGCTGATGCGGCCGATGCCGCGGATGGCCAGCAACAGCCGGGTGGCGGTGGGCAGCCGTTGGCTGAGATGCATGGCCAGGCAGTCGGACGGCACCACGTCGAAGCCGGCGCCGGGCAGCAACAGGATGCCTGCCTGACGGGCCTCGTTGTCCCGTCCAGCCAATGCCTCGAAGACAGATATCTCACCGGTGATGTCCAGATAGTGAACTCGGTTGCGCAGGCAGGCATTCACCATCGGCGTGGCGGTATAGACAAAGGGGCCGGCACAGTGCAAGACGACGGCGATGTCTTGCAAGAGCGCGTCCAGCCCTGCCGGGTCGTCGAGCGCGGCCACCCGATAGGGCAGGCCATACCGAGCGGCCACTGCAGCGACCTGGGCTTCGTTGCGCCCAGCCACGATCGGTTGCATGCCCTGTTCAGCCGCAAGGCGGGCTGTCAACTCGCCTGTATAGCCGTTGGCCCCGTAGATCAGCAGGGAGGGCGGGCGCATAGGGGGGACTCCTGTTTGTAGACCAGATGTTTGTGCGATGGGACGATTGCGGCCATCCTGGCGTTGTGGGCACCGTGCCTTTCACGCCAGACTGAGCGCCAGTTCTTCGAGCGACGCGTTGCCGCCGCTCAGGATCAGGGCGACGCGCTTGCCGGCCAGAGACGCTTTTTTGCGCAGCGCAGCGGCCAACGGCGCCGCACCGGCCAGCTCTGCCAGCGTTTTGGCTTTTTCCAGATAAAGACGCACTGCCTCGATCATTTCGTCGTCCTCGACGAGGATGAAATCAGCCAGATGTGCCCACAGGATCTGCTGTGGCATCAGGAAAGGGGCCCCGGTGGCGAGGCCAGCGGCGCGTGTCACAATGGGTGCAGTCTGTTCGGTGTGTGTCTGCCAGCTCAGGAAGCCGGCGGGTGCGCCGGTCGCCGCTACGCCGATCACCTGGATGTGCGGGTTGATGGTGTGGGCGACCAGGCAGGCGCCGGCGCAGCCGCTCCCGCCGCCGACCGGCACGAAGATCACATCGATGTCGGGCTGTGCCTCCAGAATTTCCAGCGTGTGTGTGGCGACGCCGGCGATCAGCAGGGGTTCGTCGCCAGACGAGATAAAACGCAGCCCCTGCTCCTTTTCCAACGTCAGGCAATGGCGTTTGCTGGCTTCGAAGTCGGCGCCATGGAAGACAACCTCGGCGCCATAGGCGCGCATCGCCTGGACTTTGACCGGGTTGGCGCCCTCTGGCACGACAATCACAGCGCGCACGCCGAAAAGCTGTGCAGCGTAGGCGACCGATTGGCCGTGGTTGCCGGTTGAGGCGGTGACGACCCCGCGTGCGCGCTCTTCCGGCGCCAGGTGCACCATGAAATTGACGCCGCCGCGCACCTTGAACGCGCCGATCGGCTGATAGTTCTCGTGTTTGACAAAGACCGTGGCGTCCAGCAGCGCGTCCAACTGTGGGTAGTGATGCAGCGGCGTCGGCGCCAGATAGGGCGCAATGGTGCGGCGCGCCAGCAGAACATCGTGAAAGGTGGGCAGCGGTTTCGACACAAAAGATCCTTTCTGGAGGAGACTCATCGCTCCAATGCACCCTTTCCGGCGAGGATACGATCCCGGAAAGCGAGGATCCGAGAGAGGCGGGTCTCGGGTTTCTTTGCCGAATTCAGCTGAATGAGATAACTCCGTTGCCGCCCTGCCGTCAGGCTGTGAAACGCCGCTGCGAGTTCCGGGTCGGCGTCCAAGGCCTCTGCCAGTTCGGGCGGCCATTCGATTTCGCGGGTCTCCTTTTGCGGCTGGAGGCCGGCTTCTGCGTAGGTCATGGCCTCTTTCAAATAGGAGCGGATGAGCTCTGCCATCGCGTCGACTTGTGCCTTGTCTGTGAAGCGGAGCATATCCGGGTATTGGGTATTTGGCCCTGGCCGTTCGAGCACACCTGCGGCGTCCTGCATCAGTGCAGCGTTGAAGAAACTCAGCCGAAAATCAGTGCGCAGCGCGCCGATGATCGCAATATTGCGCCCCTTGTGCAGGTAGCACGGGTGACCCCACTTGACAGTTTCAACAAGAGATAAGGAGAGACAAAGTTGTCGGAGTGCCAGCAGCCCGTCGGCCCATTTTCGCGTCGAACAATTTTCGGTCGCGAACCGTTCACAACGCCCGCACCCTTGTGAAAAATAGTCTTCGATCTCGGTGATCATGCCCCACAATCCCTGCGCAAAAGACCGTATCGATCTGAGCGCTGGGCGGTTGCCAGCAATTTGTCGGCCTCAGATCGGGTCGAGAGTCTATGTCGAACCAACCATCATGGCCACAAGATCGTCGTCGGTGACTTGGGCGGTGCGCATATCCCCCACTTTTTGCCCGCGGCGCATAACGATGATGCGGTCGGAGACAGCGAAGATGTCCTGCAAGTTGTGGCTGATGAGGAGTACGGGTACATTTTGGCGTTTGAGCGCACCGACCAATTCGTGTACCTTGCGCTGTTCGGGCACACCAAGTGCTGCGGTCGGTTCGTCCATGATCACCAGGCGTGCGTTCCAGTAGAGTGCGCGCGCAATGGCGACTGCCTGGCGCTGTCCACCCGACATCTGGCGGATTGGGCGACGCAGGTTGGGGATGTGGATGTCAAGACGGTTGAGCACTTTGGTGGATTCGGCGAGCATATGGGCGCGGTCGACCTGCTTGAAGACGCCAAACAGACGCATCGTCGGTTCGCGACCCAGAAAGATATTGACGGTTGCATCCAGATTTTCACAAAGCGCCAGATCCTGGTAGATCGTCTCGATGCCAAGACCGCGTGCCTCCAGCGGCGATGCCATTGTGATTTCTTTGCCGTCGAGATAGACATGGCCGCCGTCAGGGCGATAGACGCCTGAGATCATTTTGATCAAGGTCGATTTGCCAGCGCCATTGTCGCCCGCCAGCGCTACCACCTCGCCAGCATAAATGTCGAAGCTGACATCGTTGACTGCGGTCAAACCGCCGAACCGCTTTACCAGGTTGACAGCGCGCAGGATCGGTTCGCTTTGTACACTTGGTTGGTTCATGGTGGATGGTTCTCTACTCCTGTGCGAATTTTTCACGCGCCTGATCGATGAGAACGGCAATGATGATGACGATACCGACCGCAATAAACTGCCAGAAGGGGTTGACGCGCAAAATGACCAGCCCGTTGGCAAGCACCGAGATAATCAGCGCACCGATCAAGGTGCCAATCACGGTGCCGGCGCCGCCGAAGAGCGATGCACCTCCGATCACCACGGCCGCCACGGTATCGAGCAACATGGCTTCGCCGGCGTTGGCTGCACCATTGGTGAAGCGCACGTTGTAAAGCAACCCGGCGATAGCAGCAAAAGTCGCAGACAGCATATAGATCGCTGCGGTGCGCCGTGCCACAGGAATCCCTGCGCGCATGGCGGCCTCTTTGTTGCCGCCGATGGCATAGGTGTGCAAGCCAAAGGTCGTCCGTGACAACACAATGTGCGCAAGCAGCAGCATCACAAGCATGACAATGACGATAAAGGGGAAGTAGCCGGTCATGTTGCGCAGGTCAGACTGGACGAGACCTGCGGGTGGTGTTAAAAATGACCAGCCTGCGGTCGGATGATAGTAGAACAGAAAACCGTTGCCAAGAAAACCAAGACCTTTTACATAAATTGGCACCGGCATTCCGCCAGAGAGCAGAAAACCGATGCCGCGCGCAATGCCGAACATCCCGAGCGTAGCAATAAAGGGCGGCACATTCAGACGGGCAATCAAGACGCCGTTCACAAGACCGGCGATCCAGGCGGCGATCAGGCCGACAACCAACCCACTGACCACAATCAACCACATGGGCGTCGATTCCGGCCAGCTGTTCATGATGGTTGCTGAAATGACCGCTGCCATGCCCATGACCCAGCCAACAGAGAGGTCAATGCCCCCAGAGATGATGACGTAGGTCTGCCCCAGGGCAATGATGGTGAGGATGGCCATGTTGGCCAGAATGGCTTGCAGGTTGAAGGGGGTCAAGAACCCGTTGCCTGCGATTGAAAAGAAAACGACCATGCCCAGCAAAAAGAGCCAGGCCCAGAGTCGGCTGATGGTTTCCAGGATCGCCCGGCGAGAGTAGGCTGGGTGAGTGTTTGCTGTCATGGAGTACGTCGTCCCAATCTGTCTGACAGGCACGCAGGGCGACCTGTAAAGGGCATGAACTGCGACGCTAAAATTTGGATGGGCTGGGCAGAGCTACCCAGCCCATCCAACGATTTACTCGCTTTTGTAGATGGCTTGCTGCGCCTCAGTCGTGTCTACGTTGTCCCGTGTGATGATGGTGTACCCAGTTGGGTAGCGTCGCTGAATTGCGTCCAAGTCCCCGTTGATGGCAGCGACCGCATAGTCAACACAGACTTGCCCCATTTCATAAGGCAGCTGTGCAATCACAATGTCTACAACCTCTTCACGCAGTGCCTGAATTGCGTCTTCTGGCGCATCGAAGTTGGCGACTCTGACGGCACCAGTCAAGCCAGCATTGGCAACAGCTTGGGCTGCCCCGCGTGCGCTGAAGAGGTTTGTCCCAAAGATGCCACCCAGGTCTGGATGGGAGGCCAACACTGCAGCGGTCTGCTCGGCAGCACGCGACGAGTTGTTGTTGTTGTAGTCCAGCCCTACCAACTCAACGGCACCATTGGTGGCTTCAATCGCATTCTGACAACCTTCTACGCGCTGATCGACCGTGCTCACGCCAGGCTGCGTCGTGGAAATATAAAATTTTCCGGAGCCACCCATCGCATCAATGATCGCACTGCAGCCGATCTCACCACCTTCGACATTGTCTGAACCAATGTAGGAGAACATCCAGTTCAGATCCTCAACGTTGTAATCTCCGCTTGTGTCACCGATGTAGGTATCGACGCTGAACATATGGATGCCAGCGTCGTGCGCTCGACGCATCGGCTCGATCAGTGCTGTACGCTCAGTCGCAGCAATGCAGATCGCGTCTGGTTGTTGCGCGATAATTGCATCGAGAATCGGTACCTGCAAAACCGGGTCAAACTGCGCAGGGCCATCTGCAATCAGTTCAACGCCCAGTTCTTCGGCCTTGGCGCGTGCGCCAGCTTCCATCGTGACGTAGAAACCGTCGCCGCGCACACCATAGATGAGCGCAACCGTCGGTGCATCGCCAGCGGGCGCTTCGGCGGCAGCTTCAGCAGGCGCTTCAGCAGCAGGCGCCGGGGCTGCCGGTGCAACGGCAGTGCACGCGCCGAGCGCCAGCAGCAGCAACGTCAATACAACGATCCAAATCGGGGTGCGCAGACGTTTGTAGCTCATAGACCTTAACCTCCGTGTCAAAAATGAATGGATAGAAGGAGCCGGTGGCTGTTGGGAAGCCCAAATCTGATTGTCTGACTGTTCTGTTGTTGTACTGAAAATTTTGACAATTTTATCATACGTCTTAACCGCGTTGTTTGTCAAGTGTTTCCCTGGACTCCTCCCCAGCAGTTCTCAATTTGAATGGATTGAGAACTGCTGCTTGTAGTGGGAAGCGCTGACTGCGGTGTACACGTTCTCTCACCCACAACCGCTGCGCCAATTTTAATTTGAGAACTGCTGTGGATTCCCCTAGACTCTGGACTTCGCCCAAACTGTGGCAACAAGCGTGCAGATTGAAACAAAGTGACTCTCTGCTGTTCCCCGACAAAGGGCGCAAACAGACCGTTGGCCTGCCACGTCTCCTGTCGCTCTTCGAACAGCTCGCCGTCCAGAACGCTGCCAGCCCAATTCGTGCGTTGGCGGCGACATCCGCCGCTGTCTTGGATCTGCTCCTCTGGCCTTGATGATTTTTGAGAAGCCCTGCCCCCCCCCAGCTTTACTCGAACGTGATTCCCTGTGCCAGCGGCAGATCGCGCGAGCCGTTGATTGTGGTCGTCTGTCGGCGCATATACGCCTTCCATGCGTCCGATCCGGACTCGCGCCCGCCGCCTGTATCTTTCTCGCCGCCGAATGCACCGCCGATCTCGGCACCCGACGTGCCGAGATTGACGTTGGCAATGCCGCAGTCTGAGCCACCGGCTGAAAGGAACTGCTCTGCCTCGCGCAGGCTGTCGGTGAAGATCGCAGAGGAGAGTCCCTGCGTCACACCGTTGTGCAACTCGATAGCCTCCTCCAGGGTGCGATAGGTCAGGATATAGAGGATCGGTGCAAAGGTCTCTTCGCGCACGATTGCGCTTTGCGCCGGCATACGGAGGATTGCCGGTTCGACGAAGCGGGCGCCGATGTCGGGGCGTGCTCTGCCGCCGGTGAGCAACTGGCCGCCGTCAGCCATTGCGCGTTCGATGGCGCGTACCATCGATTCGACGGCGTGCAGGGTGATGAGCGGCCCCATCAACGTGCCTGGCTGCAGCGGGTCGCCGATACGCACCTGCTGGTAGGCGTTGACCAGCCGCGCTGCCAGTTCATCGACGATGGTTTCGTGCGCGATGATGCGTCGCGTGCTCGTGCAGCGCTGCCCTGCCGTGCCGACCGCACCGAAGACAATCGCACGTGTGGCCAGATCTAGGTCGGCTTTGTCCGAGACGAGGATGGCGTTGTTGCCGCCCAGTTCCAGCAGCGAGCGACCGAGACGACCGGCGACGGTCTGTGCCACACGGCGCCCGGTTGGGATCGAGCCGGTGAAGGAGATCAGCGGCAATCGCGCATCCTCTGCCATGCGTTGGCCGACGGTGCCGACCGCCAGTGTGAAGACGCCGCTCAGCCCATGGTCGGCCATGACGCGATTGGCAAGGTGCTGCACTGCGACCCCGCAGAGCGGCGCCAGCTCGCTTGGTTTCCAGACCATTGTATCGCCGCAGACCGCCGCAAGCGCGGCGTTCCACGACCAGACTGCAACCGGGAAGTTAAAGGCAGTGATGATCCCGATAGGTCCGATCGGGTGCCACTGCTCGTACATGCGGTGTGCAGGGCGTTCGGAGTGCATGGTCAGTCCGTAAAGCTGGCGCGAGAGGCCGACGGCAAAATCGCAGATGTCGATCATCTCCTGCACCTCGCCCACTCCTTCGGCGCGAATTTTGCCTGTTTCCAACGAGACCAGTTCGCCCAGCGGCTCGCGGTATTCGCGCAGGAGAGCACCGAGGTCGCGAATCACCTCGCCCCGCTTGGGGGCTGGCACGCTGCGCCACTGCTGGAAAGCCGTCTGCGCGTCGGCAACGATTGTGTCGTAGGCAGCAGCGTCGGCAGGAATCACCCGCGCGATCTCCGCGCCAGTTGTTGGGTTTTCGGAGGAGATCGGGGCGGCCGTGCTGGCGACCCAGCGGCTGTGTCCGCTGCACACGCCGCTGTTGAGGGCTTTCAGGGTGAGTTTGTCGAGCAAGGCATTCATCGCTGCATCCGGCTTCGCTGGCGGTGTTTTGTAGACAGGGGAGAGGCGGCAGCGCCCATGGGTTCACACACGGGCGGCTGCCCTCCTGGGATGCGCCGGCCACTCACGGAAGATGTCGTCGGTATGGGCATGCTGCGTCAGATTCCTTGTGTTCAGTTATCAGCTGAACGTATCCGTATCGAACCAGTGACTCATGAAGTTTCCCATAGACGACACTATCACGCAAATCGACAGAGTTGCTCTTCCTGCCGGCGCATACCAGCCCCCTCTTTATTGGGTGATCGTAAACAGCGCGCCTCCACTTCGCCCCCACACCTCTGGGAAGTACATCATCTCCCCGTGCACTGGCAGCACGCGGAACTCGCCGGGGAGCGAGGCGCGCACCAGGAAGGTGTATTCGTACGCGCCGGCGGGCAGGTAGGTGGCGAAGAGCGTCACCTTGTCGTCGCGAAAGTCGGTGAAGCTCGGCGTCCAGACGCTGCCCTGTGGCGGGTTGACCGCCGTCAGTTCGGGCGGGCCGTACAGGAAGTCGGGCGAGACCGCTGCCAGGTTCGGATCGACCGGCTCCACGCCTGCCGGGAGCGGCGTCTCGACCATCACGTGGTAGAGGTCGGTCGGCGCCACGAGGGTGACGGTGACGCTGATGAGGTCGCCGACGGCTGCGCTGCTGACTGTTCCGGTATCGAGGCTGAAGTGCCGGTCGACGACGAGGCCGCGATCCAGCGGCGCTATTGCCAGCGCGTCGAGGCTGTAGGCCAGGTAGGTCGTGTAGTAGAGCTGACCGCTGTCGTTGTCGCGGCGGATGCGCAGCAGATTCGCCTCGTCGCGCAGCAGTTCCGAGATCGCAGTGCGCAGCGTCGTCGACGCCAGAATGTTGCTGCTGTCGTACGTCCCGCTCCCCAGCTCGACGTCGTCGAGTGTTGCCTGCCAGGCGTAGTCAGCTGTGAGTTCGCCGGTCTGCACCATGTAATCGGTCAGGGCGATGAGGCTCCACGCGTTCTCCTGTGTTGTCGCCCACACACCGGCGGTGCGCGCGCTCATCAGCCAGCGCACTACGTTGGGCAGGATCGGCGCGTCGGGCCGGATCTGTGTGAACGCAGCCAGCGCAATCGCGGTCGAGCGGGTGTCGCTGCCCAACGTCAGGAAGTCGATCGTCTCCTCCCGCCACGACGCACCCGCCGCCGTCAGAGTCACCGCGCCGGCCAGGTCGTCCATCAGCGTCTGCACGCGCGGGTCGCTGGCCTCCAGGAGATGCATTGCCAGCGCCAGGAACGCCTTGCCATAGATTGCCAGCCGCTCGCGTTCGTCGTAGAGCGTGCTCATGCGCCCGGCGTCGCCGTTCCCCATCTCCGCTAGCACGTAGTGTGTGAATGCCATCTCGTTGAGCTGCCAGTTGGACGTCACGTCTGCCAGCGCCACGAACTGGTTGTTCAAAAAATCTGCAGCGCGGCTGCGGTTGTCGAACGAGACTGGGTAGCCGAGCCTGTCGGCGCTGTTCAGCCCCCAGAGCACATAGGCGGTGACAAAGGACGAACTCTCCTGGCCGGGCCAGTAGCCCCATCCGCCGTCGGGATTCTGGCGGCTGATGAGCTGCTGCACGCCGATGCCCAGCTGGTAGCCCAGGCTGCGCTCCAGGTCAGGGTCGCGGATCTCCAGCTCTTGCAGCGCACGCACCGTGAAGAGGTTGGGCAGGAAGCGGCTCACCGTCTGTTCGTTGCACTCGTAAGGGAAGTGCTCCAGCGCACGCAGACCTGCGAGCAGCCCGGCACCCAGGCTCGGCTCGATCGTCACGCTCAGCTCGCCGTCTTCGGTGGCGCCAGCAGGCACATAGACCGCCTCGACCACGCTCGTCCCGGCCACCATGCCGCTGGTGGCGGCTGTCTCTGGCGTCTGGTAGTGTACGACTGGAATCTCTGTGCGGACGGCGTCGGACAGGTTGCCGGCGACCGCAGTCATCGTCACCACCACCGTTGTCGGTCTGCCCTCCAGCGCGATCGGGATGTCGAAGGTTGCGAAGTCACCTGGGTTGAGCGCGCCCAATACCCCCTCCTTCTCCCCCTCGACACTGGCCCCGCTTAACGTGTAGCGGAACACCCCTGCCTCCGTCGCCTCTTTGCCGCCGTTGAGCACGACTGCGCCGATCACAGCGCGGTCGCCCGCGGTCAAAAAGCGTGGCAGGCGCGGGCGCACCTGCAGACTCTTGGTGGCGACGATCTCGTTCGTCGCCTCGCCGACGCGCGTGTCGGCGGTGACTGCCTTGGCCAGCAGCGTCCACGTGGTCAGGTTGTCGGGCAGGGGGACGCTGAACTCGATCACGCCGTTCTCGTCGCTGACCGCGTCGCCGCGCCAGTAGGCGGCGTCGGCCAGCTCTTCGCGCACTTCGGGGCCGCCGTAGCCGTCGCCGCCGCCGCCGCCCTTGCCCCCTTCGGCCAGCTGCTGGCTGACACGATCCTTGTTGATGACGATCAGCGAGCCGGTGTTGACGCCGAGTGCACGTTGGTAGTAGAAGATGTCGACCAGCTTTTGCTCTGTGCCGTAGCCGCCCGCCAGCGCGAGCACAGCCTTGTCAACCAGGGCCAGGCTCATTTCGGCGCCGGCGACAGGGGTGCCGCTGCTGTCGCGCACAGTCAGCGTGTAGGTGACCGTCTCCCCCGGCCGCACCAGGTCTGACGAGGGCTGCACCTCGATATGCAGCTCCTTCTCGGCGGTGTCCACGGCCAGTTTGACATAGCCGACGCGCGTTGCCGGTACGGGATTGGTTTCGTCCAGGCCCGCCACGATCACGACCCCCACAAAGATGTTGGGGATGTGCTCGGCGGTCACCGGGACTTCGAGGGTCTCGCTGCTGTCGGTGAACTCGACGACGCGGCTCTCAAGCACGCCGCTGCGTTCGACCGTCACCAGCGCTTTGACCGCACCGACGAAGGGGTTTGGCACCAGGATGTTGGCTGTCTCACCCGGCGCGTAGCGCTTTTTGTCCGTTACCAGCTCGATGCGGTCGTTGTTTTGCCGCGGCCATGCCACGAAATCGTCGCCGCCGGCGGCGTAGAGGAAGAGTGCGCTGCGGATCGTGTTGCCGCGCGTGTCTTCTCCTGTCGCGGTCACCTGGTATTGGCCGCCCTTGGATGGGGTAAAGTCGAACGCTGCCAGGCCTCGATCGTCGGTTGTGACCGTAGTTGTATACACTGGTGTGCGCTCTGCCGAAGATTTCCAATAAAAATTGCCATCCTCGGCCTGTTCGTAGAGGCTGTTCCAGATGTATTCGTAGGCAACGACCGTCAGTTTGGCGCCGGCGTACATCGTCCCGTCCGGGCGCACGCTGACAACGTCGATCGTCGTGGGGGTGCCGACCGCTGTCACATAGCTTTTCGGGCTGAGGCCGATGGAGTACTCGCCGCGGTAGACGGGGAAACTGGTCGACTGGTAGACAGTCTGGTAGGTCGGGCTGGTGATCGTCGCGTCCAGAGTCCAGCGTTGGCTGGCCAGCGTGGCTCCCAGGTCGGCGGGCACTTCCACCACGAAGGTTCCGTTGGCGTCGGTCTGCCCGCGTCCCTCTTGCACCAGCCCCTGGTAGCCGTCGTAGGGGGTATAATCGGGCTGCTCCGGGTCGAACGGTTCAAAACTGTAGAAGCGTCCGGCGGGCGCTTCTGCCCAGGTGAAGACAAAATTGTAGCCGGCGATGCGCCACTCGACCGGGGCGTTGGCAAGCGGGCCACCGCTGAAATAGTTGGCCTGGACCGTCACCCGGATGGTCTCGCCCTGGAGATAGTCGGGCTGGTCGGTTGCGACGGTGATCTGGAACTCTGGCTTGCGATAGGCGGCGACCTGGAAGGAGCCGCTCGCCTGGTGATAGGCTTCGGTGTCTATCGGTGCCAGCACGTTGATGCTGTAATAGCCGGTCAGCGCGTCGGGGGCCAGCGTGAAATCACCGTGGATTGTGCCGTTCTCGCTCACCGGCACGCGTGTGGTCGAGACCAGATTGCCCATGCCGTCGTTGATTTGGATGATTGCAGACAGCCCGACTGGGGGCAGCGTCCAGCGGTCGTTCTCCAGGATGCGGTAGATGCCGCGCCAGAAGATCTGTTGCCCGGGGCGGTAGATGGGCCGATCGGTGTAGACGTAGACCAGACGCGGGTCAGAGAGACCGCTGGTGTCGAGGTTGAACGACCACGGTTGGATCCCCTCCGCCCATTCCGACGAGACGACGGCGAAGTCGGGCTGGCCGGGTTCGCCGGTGTAGACGAAGAAGGGCTTCCAGGTCTCTTCCTGTGTCAGGTTGAGTGTGGCCAGCACTTTGCCGTCGGCGTCGGTGACCCCCTGCGCCAGCGGCGAACCCTCCCGGGTAAAGGTGACGGGGGCGCCTTCAACCGGCTGACCGCTCTCCAAATCGGTGAGCCAGGCCAGGCTGTCTCCCTGCAGCGAGCGTTTGAAGGTCAGGTTGTGGTTCGTGAGGATGAGCACAGCACGCTGGACACCCGGCGAACCATCCTCTTGGGCCCTGGTCGGGTCGCGCACCTCCAACAAATAGACCCCGGGGGGGAGCGGTTCTTCAGGGCCACCGCCGGGCTGAGCTGCTGTCAGCTTGATGCCCATTTTGGCGATGACGTTGTCGCCCCCCTCGGGCGTGTAGCTGCGTTCCCAGACCAGATTCTGTGGCTGGTCGGGCACGACATAACTGTCCCAGATCGACCATTGATTTTCGCCTGCGAGTTGGAATAGATCGTTCAGCGGCAGCCGGTAGAGTCTGGCGTCGATGCTTTCGAGGTTGCGATAGCGCACGCCGACGATCGTCGTCGTGATCGCACTGTAGTGGGTGAAGCGGTCGAGGTCGATCTGCACCAGCGGTGGGAAGTCGCCGGTCGTGAAGTGCATCACAAAATCTTCGGGCAGCAGGTTGCCGTAGGCGTCGGCGACGCGGCTGTCGACGGTGACGGTATAGGTTGTATTGGGCTGTTTGTACCAATTGAGCATCAGGTGCGTGTTGTAGCCGGGCGGGGGGGAGAGATCGACCTGCTGCTCGAAGCCGCCGGTCAGTTCGTAAAGGTCGGTGTAGGTGTAGCTGATGACCTGTGTGGTGGTCAGCAGCCCTTCGATGCGGAGAGCCGCATAGAGCAGCGTCTCGCTCACCGGTGCAGTGAATGCGATGCGCAGCTCATTTTCTGGGGAGACGCCGCGTGCCTCGGGCAGGATCGACGTGCTCTGGACGGCAGCGGTTGGCACGACGGTAAATTCGCTCGACCAGCCCTCGCGCAGCCCGCCCGCCCGGCTCTGTGCCAGAGCGGTGGCGGCAATCTCGACGGCAAACACATTGCCGAAGGGCAGCCGCTCGTCGGGTGTGAAGGTCAGCACGGTCTGGGTGTCGTCCCAGCCGAAGCTCCCTGCAATCGAGGGGGTGCTCTCGCTCTGGAGGTTGAAAGCCGCCTCGGTGCTGGCCCGATCCATCGCCTGGCTGAAGGTGACAGTGACCTGGGTGTCTGGCGAGACGAGGATGCCGGCAGGCCTGACCTCCACCACGATCGGGGTGGAGGTCGAGAAGCTGAAGCGGGCGGCGTCGGCCAGGGTGCTGCCGTCTACGGCGGTCAGCGGCGCCACGCGGACGTCGTAGGTTGTCGCTGCGGCCAGCGACAGGGCCGGTGTGAACTGGTAGACGCTGGTGCTGACCCACTGACCGCTGCCCGCCAAGGAGGGGGAGAAGTCGAGGGGCTGCGGCAGACTTGCCTGTTCTGCGATGCCGACCAGTGGCACAACTGGGCGGTTGAACACCACCGTGATCGGCGTGTGGGGATCGACGTCGGCGGCGCCATCTGCGGGCTGTGTGCTCAGCACGCCGAGTGGCCCCGTGCTTTGCAAGATGAGATCGAGCACGCCAGTCGCTGCTGCGCCGCTGGCTGCTGTTGCCTCGACAAAGCTGAAATGGTAGCGTGTGTTGGGAGCAGGCGGGGCAGCGGGGGTAAAAATCACATCAGCGCCGTCGAGGGTCGTGGTGCCTGCCAACTCTGGGGTCACAGCCAACTCTGCCGCCGCCATCGGCTCGTTGAAGACAAAGATGACGGGGCCGCCGTCCCAGCGGGCACCGTTGGCCGGCGTTGTTGTCAGAAGAACCGGCGCAGGAACCTCCTGCGCTGTGGGTGCGGCGGATGAATCTGCCTGCACGGTTGGATTTACCGCCGGCGCGCCGATCGTGAAGATCAGTGCGGACAGGAGGAGCAGATGAATGGATTTCAGATAGATGCGCTGCATGAACATCCTCCCCACAGTACCTGGATTGGTAGACAGTTGGAACGCCGCATAAACGCATGCGTATATTTTTCAACAACGTTGGAGAGACAGGAATTTGTTCCCTTCAATTCGGTTCGTCGGCGTTCGGGCAGTTGGAATCGATGGATGAATTGGACAAAACATACTGTTCCTGGACGCGAAAATTGATTATCCTAAAACCGGAACTCCCGAAGACTCCTGCGGCTGATAGTTTATCTCGAAAAGTTTTTTTGTGGATTCTTGAAAGGGCTCAGGCAACCAACATGCACCATGCCAGGACATTTCCCCTCTTGCCCGTTGGCTGGGTTGGTATAGCCTTTGTGATGCTGCTGATCGGATCGACCGTATCTGTGCTCACTTTCTCGGTCACGCAAGCGGCGGCACCTGCTGTCGAGCCGATCGTCGCTTCGACTGAACCGTACATCGAATATGTGCCCAATACGTTGTTGTTTAAGCTCAAGCCGGGTGTGACGCTGGCGAGCGGGCAGGCCAATGCTGCCGGCGCAAGTGTGGCGAGCAGCGCCGAGTCACTCAACAGGCTGCTCTCTACGCTGGGTGCCACCTCTGCACAGCCGGTCTTTGGCGGTGGCGGCACGAATGCTGTGCAGGCCAGCCGCAGCAGCGCTGTCGGGCTGGAGCGCGTCTATCGGGTGCAGTGGACATCGGCCACCCCGGTCGAACACGCGGTGGCAGCGCTGGCCGCAGACGTTGCGGTCGAGTATGCCGAGCCAGACTATGTGGCGCGCCCGGCGCGTATTCCCGATGACCCCGAATATTCCAGCCAATGGGCGCTGGCGAAGATCAACGCGGCGGCAGCGTGGGATGCAGCCACCGGCGACCCCAACGTGATCATCGCTTTTGTCGATTCCGGCGTGGATTTGACACACCCAGACTTTGCCGGCCGTTTGTGGGTAAACGATGACCCGCCCAACGGCGTCGACGACGATCTCAACGGCAAGGTCGATGACCTCAACGGCTGGAATGTCTTTGCCAACAACAATGACATCGGCGATTCCAACGGTCACGGCAGTCGGGTGGGCGGTGTGGCCGGTGCAGCGACAAACAACGGCGTGGGTGTGGCGGGCATGTGCTGGAATTGTTCGCTCATGTTTGTAAACGCCATGCGAGCCAACAATGTTGCCAACTATTCGGACGTGGCTTCAGCGGTGCAGTACGCTGCCTCCAATGGCGCGCAGGTGATCAACCTCTCTCTGGGCGGCTATGCAGACTCTGCTGTGCTGCGCGATGCCGTACGTGAAGCGGCCATCACTGCGTTGGTGGTGGGGAGTGCGGGCAACGACGACAACAGCACCCCCTTTTATCCGGCTGCCTACCCGGAAGTGCTGGCGGTTGCGGCCACCGATGTCAACGACCAGAAGGCGGCTTTCTCCAACTACGGTGGCTGGATCGATGTGAGCGCACCGGGCCAGGACATTCGCACGACGACAAGGGGCGGCTATGATACTGCCAGCGGCACCAGCCTGGCCGCGCCTTTGGTTGCCGGGCTGGCCGGGTTGATTCGCAGCCAGCAGCCAGCTTGGACGCCGGAGCAGGTGCGCTGGCAGATTCTCAATACAGCGGTCTCCCTCGACAGCCTGAACCCTGCGCGCGCAGGGCAGTTGGGGCAGGGGCGCATCGACGCTGCCGCAGCGCTGGCGACAACGCCGCAAGCGCGCGCTGCGGTGGAAAGCTATGCCATCGACGGCCAGTCCAACGCTCGACCCGCACCGGGGCAGGCGTTCCAACTGGTGCTCAACGTGCGCAATTTGTGGTTGTCGGGGCAGGATCTACAGGGCACGCTCACCAGCAGCGACCCCTATGTCACCCTCACCGATGCCAGCGGCGCGTTCGGCGACATTGCGCCTGGCCAGCTTGGCAGCAACAGCGGCGCTCCCTTCGGAGTGACAATTTCGGGCAGTGCGCCTTACAACCATGCATTTTCGTTTACATTGAACCTGAGCGGCGCCGGCGGCTACAGCCTGGCTGTGCCTTTCACTGCGCAGGTGCGCAGCGCAGTCGAGACGCTGGACAACACGATCTACAGCGCCAACTCCACCTGGACCAGCGACAAGATCTATGTTCTCAACGGCAGTGTCATCGTCGGCGAGGGTGTTTCCCTTACAATCCAACCGGGCACCGTGATCAAAGCCAATCCAGGCAAATTCATTCGCGTGGACGGCACATTGATTGCGCGCGGCACGGCGGCGCAGCCGATCCTCTTTACGACCAATTCGATCACCAACGCGGCATGGAGCGGGATTCGCTTTTTGGAGACTGCGGTCGATGCCAGCTACGATGCTGCCGGAAACTACCTGGCGGGCAGCGTGCTCCAGTTTGTGGAGGTCAACTCTGCAGAACTGGCGGTCAGCCTGAGCACACGCTCACCTTACATTGCAGATTCGACTTTCCGCAGCAACGGCACGAGTCTTCAGATCGGCAACAACAACAACGGCGGGTCGCCGCGGATTGAACGAAATGAGTTTTGGGGGAATGGCAACGTCGACACGATGTCTGGCCACGGGGATAACGCCATCGTGCTCAACGGCGGCCAGCCGCTGATCCAACAAAACATGTTGACAGGAGTTTCCAGCGGCATCTTGGGCAATGGCAGTCCCAGTATCTGGAACAACACCTTGCACAGCGGCGGTACGGCGATCAGCCTCTCCGGATCCCCCAGCATCCTCGGCAACGTGATTCAGGACAACAGCGGCACAGCTGTCAGCCTGGGGCAGAGTTGGTGGTGGTCTGACGGTTCCAGTGCACCCGTGATTCGCAACAACGTGATTGTTGGCAACGGTGGCGGTGTTTTTGCCTTTGGCCTGCAGCATGTGGAGATTGAGTACAACCTGATTGCAAACAACGGCGGTGGCGCCTGCACCATGCCGCCGTGTCAGTCTGGCAGCGCGGCAGTGACGCTGGATGTGCAGGCGAGCGGCGTCAGCCAGAACTATCCGGCGCTGGCTTACCACCCAGGCCGAGATGAATATCTCGCTGTCTGGATAGAATCGGCAGCCTCAAACGCTGTCAAAATGCTGCGGCTTGCCGCGGACGGAGCCCCGCTGGGTACAGAGCTCCTTGTTTCGACTTCATCCAGCGGGCACGCGGCTCAGGTTGTCTATCAAGCAGCACAAGATCGTTATTTTGTTGTGTGGGCTGGGACAAACGACGTGCAAGGAAGATTTGTCACCGCAGATGGACAGATCAGCGGTGATGTCTTGTCTGTCTCTGCGGTATCTTCGCCGTCCGCAGCTCGAGTGAGCTATCTGCCTGCGGTCGACAACTTTCTCGTCGCCTACCAATTTCAGGAGAACGACCCGTGTTGTGTGCAAAAAACAGCTGTCCAGAGGCTGACGGCCGCAGGTGTGCCTGCCGGCAGCGCAATTGCGATCAGCTTTGACACAGACATGACGGGCATGAACGTTTATCTGGGCGACCTGGCTGTCGACGCCAGCGGCAAGGCACTTGTCACCCTCTATTCAGACCGGTGGGGACTCTACGGGGCCTGGATTGAAGAAGCAACGCAGTCTGTGACGGCGACCCTGCTGGCTGAGTACGACACTGTGTCCTATGCCCGTCGGCCAGCTGTTGCGTTTGGTGCCGGTGCAAGCCGCTATGCCGTGATGTGGGAGCAGACCCGCGGCTGGAGTGAATGGAGTGACCCACGTTTTCTCCTGAATCTGCCCGTCAACAGCGACGGGACGCTGCCGATCAGCCCCACGCTTATCTTCTCTGACACCGGGCAGGCGCACTCCCCGCGTCTGGTCTATGGGGGCACGCCCAATGAGTTTCTGGCAACCTGGGCCTACAATCCCCAGCCAAATACAAGGCCGGAAATGGATTTTTCTGCGGCGTACAGGCTGTATGCGCAGCGGCTGAGTGAAAACGGGTCAACATCAGGCCCGCTGATCGTCGTCTCCTCTCTCCAGACACCCCTCAGCACTGGAACATTTCTCAGTATTGGCGGCCCGGCTGTCGCCTACAACAGCCAGCGCAACGAGTACCTGGTCGTCTGGTCTGACACTCGTACGGGTGTGCCAAGTCTCTGGGCGCAGCGACTCAACGCCGCCGGCCAGCTGCTCGACAATGGCTGGACGTCTGCAGACGAAACCAACCCAGTCAACAACTTTCGCATCGGTCAGCTGGGCGGCGTGCGTTACAACACCATCATTCACAACGCCGGCAATGGCCTTCAACTGGGTGGGCAGGCTGCTGGTTCGGTTTCCATCGCCCACAACAACCTCTTTGGCAACGGCACCTACGATCTTTACCTGGCCGATGGGCAGGCAGGCACGCAGAATTTTACTGTTGACGTCGCCAGCAATTTCTGGAACATCGACGCCAGCCAGATTCCCAGCCGTATTCGCGACTGCACCTTCGACGAAAATGGCTGTGACACGGTCAGCTCCACGGTGGGCAGGGTTCTCTACAGTCCTCCGCTGGCCAACCCAGAACAGGAAGCGCCAGCCTTTGCGCTCAGCATGACCGTGACGCCGCAGCCAGTAGGCATGGAGCGCGGCACGGTCACAATCGATTTTAGCCGACCGATGTCGGTGACGGCGCTGCCTGCCGCCAGCTTTCACGACGTACGACGTGGGACGACGCAGCAGGTCATTTCGGACACGGCAAGCGTTATTGGGCAGGATGTCCTTGGACGGTTGTGGTTTGGCCTGTATGATGCCAGGTATGAAGGCGGCGCGCGCGTGTTTGACGGACGCCGGTGGACAGCTTACACAACCGCCAATTCTGGGTTGGGCAGCAATTCCATCGTCTCGATCTATGGCGCAGCCGCAGGTGACGTCTGGTTTGGACATACGGCGTCGATGTGGGACCAGGCGGTGCTGAGCCGGCTGCAAGGATCAACCTGGATCACATATACCACAGCTGTAGTGCCAGCATTGGGGGTCAACGCCATTGGGCAGGACAATCAGGGGGCCATGTGGTTTGGAACAATGAGTGGTCTCTTCCGCTACGACGGCACGACGTGGCGTCAATTTACCACCGCTGACGGTTTACACGCCAATGAAGTGTCTCGCATCGTGCGCGATGGCCAGGGACGGATGTGGTTCATGGGGGGCGGGGGCGGACTGAGCGTTTTCGACGGTGCAACCTGGACGCAGCACACCGCCAGCACCGGAATGGCTGCAACCCCTGCAAATACCCTGTACGCTGACAGCCAGGGCCGCATCTGGAGTGGGCTGTACAGCATGGCGAGCAATCGTCCATATCTGGCGATGTACGACGGTGCTGGTTGGCAGTACTTTGGTGCCGCCGAAACTGAAGGCCGACTCAACTGCGATGTGAGCCAGGTCGCAGAATCGTCCGACGGTACGCTCTGGTTCCAGTCCTGCGGCAGGGCCGTCCTCTACGAGGGTGCTGGCTGGTCGACAGCGTCCTCTGGCGGTGGATACTACACAGGTTCTTGGCTCTTCGACCGCCACGACAATTTTTGGTATGCAGATTGGATGGGTGGCGGTGGCACGTCTGTGCGTTGGGGCGGCGCAGCTTATTCTTTCATCGACGGCCAGTGGCTCTCCGCCACCCGTTTCCAGGCTGGCTACGCCTTCGACGCCAATATAGCACCGGGCCTCTACACGGTGCAGGCGGAGGGTGTCGTCGACAGCAGGGGGATGGCAGCCTATGCTGGTAGCGCTTCCAGCTTCCAGGTGGACTTTGGTGCCGGCGTCTCGCTCGACCCGCCGAACCCGCCCCAGGTGATCGCGCAGTCCGATGGCAGCCTCAACCATTTGGCAGCAAGCTGGCAGACCATCAGCCCTAATGTTGACCTCTATCGCTACGCCATCGGCACGACACCGGGAGCACGTACACTGGTCGGTTGGACCTACCTGGCCGCAACCAGCATAGTCCGCGGCGATCTCAACCTGGTGCAAGGCCAGACCTACTATGTCACCGTGCAGGCGCGCAACACCAGCGGGCTTTGGAGTTCAGACAGCGTGAGCGCTGCTGTGCTTGCGGGAGAGACACCGACAGCTGTGGACTTCAGAATTTTCTTGCCGGCTATCAACCGATAGATGCCAGCGGCAAACTGCCACGCTCACTGGTCTAAATATCTGTAGCAAGCTTTCAGGAGAAGAATGTGGACGTTGCAGAACAGCCGCCAATCGAAATAGAGGCGAAATTCAGTCTGTCGTCCCCCGAAATTTTAGCCAGGCTGGAAAAGCAGAGTGTGGTGTTGCCCGGGTACCGTTTGGGTGCCGTCAGCCGCAAAGAGGTTGTGGACGTCTATCTCGACACCCCTGAGCGTCGTCTTCTGCGCACCGGCTACCAGTTGCGCACACGCGTTGTCGACGATGAGTGGTGGGTGACCTTCAAAACGCGCGAGGTGGGCAGCGATGTTGGCATCTATCGCCGAGTGGAGATCGAAGAACGGTTGGCTGAGAATGCCTTTCCCGCCAAAGTAGAAAACCTGCCTGCGACGATTGTCGAAGCGTTGGCAGGCATTGTCGCCAAGCCTGAACTGTTGGACGTGCTCTGTGTTTTGGAACAGACACGGCAGGTGCGTGCGGTGACGTCGACCACACGCGGGCACAGGCGAAGTGCGGCGGCACCCCTGGCCATGTTGAGTCTGGATGAAATCCGGATTCGCCAACAGAGGGAGGGCGCTCTTTTGGCGCGCGCGTACGAGATCGAGATCGAGTTGGTGCCCGGCGTCGATGTCGCTGAACTGCAGGTTCTGGCCGATCGTTT
>JAGWYN010000071.1 GCA_018969295.1 Chloroflexota bacterium
TTTCTGGCGGGCGGGGCATTTTTAGCGGCCATCGACAAGGTGTTGCCCCATCTGCATCTTGGGCTTCCCAAAGGTCAGGCAGAAGGCATCAAAACCCAGTGGCAGCGCAGCATCCTGCTGGTGATGGCAATTACACTGCACAATCTGCCCGAGGGATTGGCGGTCGGCGTCGCCTTCGGTGCCATCGGCACCGAACACTCGGTCTCCACGTTGGGGGCGGCCGTCGCCCTGGCGATCGGGATCGGGCTGCAAAATTTTCCTGAAGGGATGGCTGTCTCGATTCCGCTGCGTCGTGAAGGGTTTCAACGCAGCGAGGCCTTCTGGGCAGGACAGGCCTCCGGCATTGTCGAGCCGATCGGGGGACTTCTCGGCGCGCTGGCCGTCCAGCTGGTCACCCCGATCCTGCCCTATGCCCTGGCCTTTGCAGCCGGGGCGATGATCTTTGTCGTGATCGAAGAACTGATCCCCGAGTCGCAGCAGGGGCACAACACCGACCTGGCGACCGGTTTCACACTGTTTGGGTTTGTCGTCATGATGGTGATGGATGTGGCGTTGGGATAGCAGCCAACGCCACGTGTGCACGATCCAGCAGCACATCCCGGCCCACCCTCCTCCGCGCCAGCGACGCACGCGCCCTCCTGTGAACAACAAATCGAGCCCCGCTTTTGTCATTTTGCTGCACGCCACACAAAGGCAGCGCAGGAAAACAATTTTTAACAGAGCGTTGACACTCCTTTAATGCCCAGCGGGTATCCTGTAGCTGTCATTAGAAACCGAATGGGGAGCCGGATCTGGTGACAACTTTCCTCTCCTGACGACCTCTGCGGGAACCTCAATCTACCCTCCGGCGGAATCCAGCCTGTCCTTCATCAGGACAGGCTGGACTTTCCGTTGTCCGGCAGGTTTCTGGCAGGTTCAACGTGGCCAACAACGGCCCCTCTGGCAGCAAGCGTCGGTTTTGTTTGTCTTCTCTTCATGTCGGGTGTATAGTGACACTACAGTTCTGTTGGATTTCTGCCCGGTTTGCGTGTCTCACGGCCATCACCAGAAATTGGTCTTTATGAATGCTGCTGCCTTTTCTGAAACGCGCCCGCGGGTGCTGGTTCTCGACCCGCTTCATCCCGACGGTGTTGCGTCTCTGCAGACCCTGGCAGAAGTCGACCTGTACGAGCCTACAGCCACCGCTCCTGTCGATTGGGTGCATCGTCTTGCACCCTACCAGGCGGTCGTCACACGCGGCCGCATCCCCATCACAGCCCAGATGATCGCAGCAGCGCCTCACCTGCGTGTCATTGCGCGCGCAGGTGCCAGCGCAGACAACATCGACATCCGTGCGGCAGAAGCAGTCGGCATTGAAGTCACTCCGCCGCCCGATGCGGCGGCGATTGCCGTCGCGGAGATGACCCTGGCACTGCTTTTGGGTGTAGCCCGGCAGCTGGCCCAGGCCAATCAGAGCCTCAAAGCAGGGGAGTGGGAGCCGCAACGCTGGGAAGGGGTGGGTCTGGCGGGCAAGACGCTCGGCATCATCGGCCTGGGGCGGGTCGGGCGCGAAGTCGCTCGTCGCGCCCTGGCGCTGGGGCTGCGTGTGATCGTCAACCAAACCCGTGCGACCGCCGAGCTGGCAGAAGAATGGCGGGTAGAACAGGTCAATCTGCGCGATTTGCTGCACCGCGCCGATTTTGTCTCGCTGCATGTGCCGCTGCGCCCTGCCAACCGCCACTTGATCGGCAGGGCTGAGCTGGCGCTGATGAAACCAGGAGCCTATCTGGTCAACACAGCCAACGGGGGCCTGATCGACGAGGCAGCCCTGCTGCAGGCCTTGGATGCTGGCCAGATCGCCGGCGCTGCGCTCGATGTGTTTGTCACGGACCCCCAGCCAGACCTGCGCCTGATCGGCCACCCACGCGTGCTGGCTACCCCCCATATCGCTGGCAGCACCGAAGATGCCCGCCGGGCGGCTGCGCTCACTGCGGCAGAGCGGGTGCTGGCCGTGCTCGGACGCCAGCGCCGTGCCGAGGCCCTCTCCTTGCGCCTTGTCCCCGCAGAACGGGTCTTTCCCCACGAACGCTTTCACCCAGCACGCGTCGAACGGCTGAAAGAACGCTTTCAACAAGATGGCCGTCTGGTCAACCCGCCGATTGTCGCCGCCATGAGCGACAATCGCTACGTTGTGCTCGACGGCGCAACCCGCGTGACCGCCTTCCAGCAGCTTGGTATCCCCCACCTCATCGTTCAGGTCGTCGACCTGGAGCGAAGCAATGTCAAAATGAACACCTGGTTCCACGTCGCCCACGGCGGCCGCAACGAGAGCCTGATCCAGGTCATCGGCCGTGTCGATGGCCTCCAGCTAACCCCGATGCCGCTCGACCATCTCCCGCACGCCCTGTGGGAGCGCAGCGCGCTCGGCTATCTGGTCACCGCCGACCGCAGCGGCTACCTGCTCGAATTGGCCGACCACAACCACAGGGATTGGATCGACGTGCTGGTCGAACTGGTCGACGCTTACGGGGCCTGGGGCGATGTAGGACGCACGCTCGAAACCGATCTGGACGCGCTCTCTGCGCAGTATCCCGACCTGGCCGGTCTGTTCGTCTATCCCCAATTTTCCCCAGATATCGTGGTCCAGGTCGCCGAGCGCAACCGGCTGCTGCCCGCCGGCATCACCCGGTTTCTGATTCCAGGGCGCGTCTTGCGGCTGAATGCCCCGCTGGATCTGTTGACCGCATCCCTGTCGTTGAGTGACAAAGCAGACTGGCTGGACCGGCTGGTCGAAGAAAAATTGGCCCACCGTGGGGTGCGCTACTACGAGGAGCCTGTGATCCTGCTCGACGAATAATCTGCCTGCTGCCGGCCCCGTTCGGTCAACACCAGCCCACCCGCTTGGTGCTGCACCAGCCCGTTCGCCTCGGCGCGCCGGAGCACCTGATGGGCAAATTTGGGCTCCCAGCGCAGACGCTCTGGCAACCTGTCGACCAGATTCGTCGAGCCCTCCTCTTCTGCCGAGCGGAGATGCAGGGCCAGCACCCTCTCTGCAACCTGCCAGCGCTGGCGCGCTCGCCGCCGGAGCAGGGCCACCAGCCCCCGTTCTGGGGCAGCAGCCCAGATCACACAGAACCAGACCCCTGCCATCAGCGCCATCGAGCCAGCGATATTGGTGTCCAGCCAGCGGGCCAGCCAGTACCCACTCAGCGCGCTGCCTGCGCCGATCCCCGCGCTGAGCAGAAGCATACGCTGCAGATCGTCGGTGAGCAGATGCGCGGCCGCCGGCGGGGTGACGATCAAGGCCACTACCAGCACCGCACCGACCGAATCAAAGGCCCCGACGGCGGTGACCGCCACCAGAGCCATCAGCCCATAATGCAGCAGCGCCGGCGCAATGCCCAGCGTCGCAGCCAACACCGGGTCAAAGGTAGAGAGCTTCAATTCTTTGTAAAACAACCCGATACAGAGCAGATTGAGCAGCAAAACCCCTGCCAGCACGACCAGCGACTGCGGCAGATCGAGCCCGAAGACGAGCACCCGCTCAAAAGGTGCCAGCGCCAGTTCGCCCATCAGCACGACATCGGCATCCAGATGTACGTTGCGCGCGTACAGGCCGATCAACAGGACGGCCAGGCTGAACAAGGCAGGAAAGACCAAGGCGATGGCGGCATCTTCTGCGACCAGGCCACTCCGCTGCAAAGCCTCTACCAGACCGACAGTGGCTACCCCCATCAGCGCGGCACCCAGCAAAAGCCAGGGCGAATGCAGATCCTGCACGACAAAAAAGCTCAGGACAATCCCCAAAAGCACGGTATGGCTGATCGCATCGGCCATCAAAGCCATCCGGCGCAAGACCAGAAAGACCCCAACCAGTGCGCAGGCCACGGCGGCTGTCACCGCAATCAACTGAATTTCCAGCGAAGCACCCATTGTCCGATCCTCTCGATGCCCGGTCTGCCTGCCTTTACCGGAGACGGGCCTGTGCGGCCAGCCGGTCCAGCTGTCGCCAAACAAGGCCCCGTCTGGGCGCCAAGAGCAGGGAAAACAATACCAGGGTGCTGGCGCAGAGCACGATCAACGGCCCTGTGGCCAGCCCGGTCCAGAGCGCGCTGAGCAGGGTGCCAGAGACCCCTGCGACAGCGCCCAGGACGGCGGCCAGCAGCACCATGGCCCCGAGCCCGTCCACCCACTGGCGCGCCGCCGCTGCCGGTGCCACCAACAGGGCGCTCATCAGCACCACACCGACCGACTGCAGCCCCAGAACAATGGCAGCCACCACCAGCAGCGTGAACCCGATGTCCAGCCGCTGCATCGGCCACCCCAGGCTGGCCCCAAATGCCCGGTCAAAGCTGAGCAGCTGGAACTCTTTCCAGAAAAGCAGCAGCAGCACGCTGACCCCCAACGCCCCTGCCGCCAGGAGCACCACGTCGCGGCTCAGCAGCGTCGCTGCCTGGCCAAACAGAAAATGGTTGAGGCCAGCCTGGTAGGCGCCTGGCCGGTTCTGCACCAGATTGAGCAGCAGCACACCGCCCCCCAAAAACGTCGACAGGACGATCCCCAGGGCGCTGTCCTGCTTGACCCGGCTCCAGCGCGTGATGGCTATCCACAACAGCACCCCGGCGCCGCCCGCCAGTGCGGCCCCCCCCAGCAACAGGTATGGTTCGCGTTGGCCGGTCAGCAAAAAAGCCAGGACAACCCCGGGCAGTGTGGCGTGTGCGATCGCGTCGCCGGCCATGCTCTGCCTGCGCAGAAACACAAAGGCCCCCAATGCCCCGCTCATTCCTCCCAGGAGCGCTGCCCCCAGCGCCACCGTGCGCAACGTGTAATCCAACCAACCGTCGACCATATGGCCCTCTCCGTTGTATGACCCGCAGCCATCCTCACCCGACCGCCGGCACCGTGACTGTTGTCGGCACACGGCCAGGCAGACTTTCGTCGCCGATCCAGGCGGTGTGTCCGCCGAAGGTCTGGCGCAGGATCGACTCGTTGAAATTTTCTGCAACCGGCCCGCAGGCAAACGAACGGACATTCAGCAACGTCACCCAGTCAAAATACTCGGGGACCGTCTGCAAGTCATGGTGTACGACCAGCACACACTTGCCGCGGGTGCGCAGCTCCCTGAATAGACCGACGATGGCCCGTTCGGTCGGCGCGTCCACCCCTTGAAAAGGCTCGTCCATCAGGTAGATATCAGCCTCTTGCATAAGTGCGCGCGCCAGGAAGACACGCTGCTGCTGTCCCCCAGAAAGCCGGCCGATCTGGCGGTGGGCGTAGTCTGCCATCCCCACCTGTTCTAACGCCCGCAAGGCCGCTGCCTGTTCAGATTTGCCGGGCCGACGCAGCCACCCCAGCCGCCCATAACAGCCCATCATCACCACATCCAACACACGGGTCGGGAAATCCCAGTCCACGCTGCCGCGCTGCGGCACATAGCCGACCCGCTGGCGCTGTTCTGCGTAGGGGCGGCCGTCGATTCGGATCTGGCCGGCGACGGTTGGCACCAACCCGAGGATCGCCTTGATCAACGTCGTTTTGCCGGCGCCATTGGGCCCGACCACTGCCATCAGCACCCCAGCTGGCATCTGGAGATCGACATCCCACAACACAGGCTTTTCTCCGTACATCACCGTCAAATCTGACACGGTCAACGCCGCAGGTCGCGTCTCATTGCTCGCCATCTGCCGACTCCTTTCCAAGCAGCGCAGCTGCGATTGTATCGATGTTGTGCCGGATCAGCCCGACATAGGTTGCTCCGGCGCTGTTGGGGGCACCCAAGGCATCCGAATAGAGCTCGCCGCCTAATGCCACTTGATGGCCTCGGTCGCGCACAGCGGCCTGCACAGCTTCGACGGTGCGTACGGGCACCGAATTCTCCACAAAGATGGCAGGAATCTCTTTTTGCACAATCAAGTCCGCCAGCGCGCGCAGGTCGGCGGTTCCAGCCTCTGCCACTGTGCTGGTTCCTTGCAGCCCGTGCACCTCAAACCCGTAGGCGCGGCCGAAATAGCGGAAGGCATCGTGGGCCGTCACCAGAATTCGCTGCTGGGCTGGAATTGCAGCGGAGCGTTCCAGCACGTAGGCGTGCAGCGTAGTCAACTCAGCCTGATAGGCACTGGCATTGGCGTGGTAGTCTGCGGCGTTGGCGGGGTCTGCCGCCGCCAGCTGGTCAGCAATCACCTCGACCACCTGCTGCCAGAGCGTCAGGTCGAACCAGAGATGTGGGTCGAATTCGCCTTTCATCCCTGCGTCGAGCAGCAGGTCAGAATCCAGCTGTTCGGCGACCGCTACCGTGGGCTTGCGTTCGCCGAGGCGCTGCAGGACACTGGCCAGCTGTGCTTCAAGCAGCAGGCCGTTGTAAAAAATGAGATCTGCCTGCTGGAGCCGGGCGACATCCCCCTCGCTGGCACTGAAGAGGTGGGGGTCCACACCCGGCCCCATCAAGATATCCAGTTCGATCTGGTCACCCGCAACCTGTCTGACCGCATCGCCGATCAGCCCGGTGGTGGCAACCACCCGCAATTTTCCGGTCTCTGCCTGTCTATCCCCCTGGCAACCAGCCAACAGCAGCAGAGCCAGCAACGCGCCCCCGATCCAGCCCCCCCTCCGTCGACATTTTTTGTTCATATTGTCCCGTGCATTATTTTGAAAAAAATATTATTTTTAGCCAAAACTAAAAATAATATATCAAAATAGAAACAAGCTGTCAAGCCAGGAATTGCTTCTTTGCAGCGGATTGAAATAGAATGAGGGGGGGAGTGGTTGGCGGTGCAGCTTTGTGATCGGAAAAAAGACAGATGAGAGCCTTTGATCCTGCATCCAGCTTTGGCCCTGAGACCGCTGCACAATACGACGGCTTTGTGCGGGGGGACGAGGAAGCAGCGGCTGCGTTTCTGGCGCAACTTGCCCGGGGAGGCCGTGCGCTTGAGTTTGCTGTTGGGACGGGTCGCATCGCCCTTGTGCTGGCGGCGCAAGGAATTCAGGTCGACGGAATTGAACTGTCTGCTGCGATGATAGAGCGGCTTCGTGCCCGGCCGGGAGGCGACCAGATCGACGTTACAGTCGGTGACATGAGCAGGGTCACGACTGGCAAGCGTTACGGGCTTGTGTATCTGGTTTTCAACACCCTGTTCAACCTTCTCACGGCTGAAGACCAGATTTGCTGTTTTGAGAACGCAGCGCGTCATCTGAACGCAGATGGGCATTTCGTGGTTGAGACTGCGCTGCCACACGCCTGGATTGCCCCGGGCCGAGCGGACTATGTGCGTGCCGAGGCTGTAGACTTGGACGCGGTTGTGCTGGATGTTGCCCGGTACGACCCGGTCACGCAGCTGCTCGAAGAAAATCATCTCCGCCTCACGACGAACGGCATCACGATGACCCCCATCGTCTGTCGTTTGATCACACCGGGCGAGATGGATCTGATGGCACGGATTGCTGGGCTGCGTCTTGTCGAGCGATTTGCAAACTGGCAGCGGACTCCTTTTGACCTGGACAGCCGGGCGCATGTGTCGGTGTACGGCTGGGCAGGTTCTGATACACTGGCTGTCTAGGACTGATGTCTGCGACAACTGCATCGGTCTGCGCCCTGCTGTCCGGGCGGCTATGCTGTTTGTGTCGATGGCCGTCCTATCGAACACTTTCGTTCGGTCAAAATTCGAGTGTTGCTTGCCTATCTGGCCTTGCACCCGGGGCAGAGCACAGCTGCGGAGCTATCTGGCGCTTCAACCGTGGGCTGAATCAGCCCATCGGAAGCTGATGTTGTGTCTGGCTGCACGCGGCGAACAGGGAGCGGGACCATCTGCTCCAACAGTTGAAGGACGGCAACCGCGAAGGGGATGACACCCTGTCGCAGCGATTTATCGAAAACAACCGCTGGCACCGTGAGCTGCGGCAGGCGTGGCATTCGAGCAGAAATAAATTGTAGGATGGATGGTGTAGGACTTCAATTTGTGTGGTTGCTGTGCTATACTGCTCTATGCGAGGGATGGAGGTTGACACACATTGTGTTCCTTAACCTGCTCCAGACAGTTTGAATGCTGTGCTCAAGAGTTTTTGTACTGGAACCACCTGCCGAGATGTCTGCCTCTGCATCCTATCTGATTTCAGCTGCCGGCGATCCAGCTGCCGGCGATCCAGCTGCCGACAGGCTGTCTGTTGCTGCCACGCGTTGGAAAAAACGATTTGCAGCGGTAGCGGCGTTGCTGGGCCTTGTGCTCTTCGCCGCAGGGTGCAGGTTTTCTGAACTGCTGGTGCCAGCGACCCCAACCCCAGCCCCGACACGGACGTTGTCTCCCACCTTTACGCCGACGCCAGAAGCGCTGCTGCCGCTGGTCGTCGTCACGCCGCCGCGCGATGGAACGCCAGGCGTGATCGTGATTCAGCCAACGATCGACGCTGACCGTGTTGTGATCGCCATTCCACCGTCCAGCACACCCACCCCGGTGCCGACCGAGACAGCGACGCCGACACCACCTCCTCTGGAACAGACGGCGACCGCCGTCGCGTTGGCTGCACAGCTCACAGAAGTGGCTTTGCAGCCTGGTGCGGCCCCTGACCTGCTGCTGCCGACGCTGACCCCGACCCCCCTGCCGACGGAAACGCTGACCCCTGCCCCGACGCTGACTCCCTATATCATGGTGGAAAGCGGTTTTATTGCACTGCGTACCGGCCCGGGGGTTCAATATCCGCTTGTGGCCCAGCTCGGCCCGGATATCCCAATCGCAATTGTGGGACGCAACACAGAAGGGACCTGGTACGAAGTCTGCTGCGTCAACGGCGCCTCGGTGTGGGTGGCAGCGTCGCATGTGAGCGTGGTCAACGACACACAGCAGGTCGCGCTGGTGGTGGCCCAACCCCCACCGACCTTCACACCGACGTTTACCCCGACTGAGACACCGACGACAACCCCGACCCCGACCGCGACGTTGTACCCCTTTGAACGGGCCATCGGCCCGCAGTTTTTCCCAACCGAGAATACATTTCTGACCATCTGGACGTATTTTTTTGTCGGTATTCTGAACGACGCCAATCGGCCCGAGGAACCGGCAGAAGGATATTTCCTGGAGGTGCGGTTTCGGGGGGTGGACCGACCCAACACGAACGTCGAACGGCCCAGCACCTACACCTTTGAGTACAGTGGCTCCCCCGGAGCGGGCAACCGGGTCAAATACAACTACAAATACGAGTTCCGCCCGCCAACCTCGCCAACCCCTGCACCGGGTGAACTGGCAACCCCTCGCCCCTGCGACCTGCTCGGCCAGGGGCCCTGGCAGGTCTGGGTGCGCGACGGCGCAGGCAATCAGTTGTCCCCTGTCGTCGAATTCATGACCGACTGCAACAACCCCAACCGGGAAATCTACCTGGGGTTTGTGCGGATGCGGTAGAAAGCTGTTTCTGGATGTTCACTGCCCTGCCCGACCGTCGTCTGTGGTGGCTGGTAGGTCTTTTGGCCGCAGCCGGAGGAGGGCTGCGGTCGCTGCGCCTCGACTGGCAGCCGCTTTGGTGGGATGAGGGGTACAGCGTCTATTTTGCAACCGAGCCGCTGGCCCGCATGCTGGCGCTGACCGCACGCGACATTCATCCTCCCCTCTATTATCTTTTGCTGCACGGCTGGATTCAGCTCTGGGGCAGCGCGGCTCCAGAGACGGGCCGCCTGCTCTCTGTGTGGATAGGGGGGGGGGGGCTGTTGCTGCAGCTCTGGCTTGCCTGGCTGTTGTTTCGACGCCGTCCCCAGCTTCTGCTGCTGACTGTTCTGCTGGCCGTCCTGAATCCGATGCAGCTGTTTTACAGCCAGGAGATCCGGATGTACGGGCTGGGCATGGCGCTCAGTGCGGCAGCCACAGGATTTTTTTGGCTCTGGCAGCGGCCAGGCAGCCCCCAAAGCTGTTCAACTCGCAGGTGGGCTGCGGTCGGCTACGGCGTGACAGCCCTGGCCGGGTTGTACACCCTCTATTATTTTGTGTTTGTCCTGGTCGGACATCTGTTGTGGGCCTTCCTCTGCCAGTTTCTCTGTGCCGAGAGGCGCTCGCTGCGTCGTGTAGGGTCAGTCGCTGGCATGCTCCTGCTGGTCTTCGCAGGGTATTTGCCATGGCTTGTGTACACGCTTTCACACCTGCTCTCCTATGTCGGCAACAAAGTTGCCGCCGACCAGGACAGCCCCTTGGATCTGTTGACCTATCTGCTGCGCCATCTGGCCACTTTCCAAGGCGGTCATCTGGCCTGGCCGGCCCTGCCAGGACCCTGGACGTTGCTCTTGAGCGGCGCAGCATTCCTGCTGCTTCTGGCTGGGCTGGCCAAGGCGCGTGCGCAGCCCCGTGCAAAAGAACCCGACGAACAATCCGCCGTTTTGCTGTTGGCCGTTGTGGTCTCGACTGTGCTGGTCGGCGGCTGGCTGGTCAGTTTGCGTTTTCCTTTTTTCCCAGAGGGCGGGGAGCGGCTGCTGATGGTGGCCCTGCCCTCTGTGTTGCTGCTGTGGGGGGTGGGTGTGGAGCGGGTCTGGTCTGTCCGCTGGGCTGGGCCCGTGGTTTTGCTGTTGTTGTCGGTGAATGCAGCCGGGGGGGCAGTTGCCTTTTATACTGTGCCACGCTATGAAGGGCACGACTATCGGCCCTTGCTGCGTCAACTGATGCAAGATGGGCGCAATCAGGACACGTTTCTGGCGATTTTTCCTTGGCAGGTCGGCTATTGGCGGGCCTACAGGCCGATGGGTTCGTCGTTGTTGACAGGCCCGGCCCCTGTGCTCCTGGCCGACAGTGTAGTTGGCTGGTCGCCTGCGGTGCAGGGTGTGCTGCAGCGTGCTTTGCAGCGGGGAACAGTCTGGTTTCCGGCTCCGCTTTCGTTTGGGGCTACGCTGCCCTTCGAGATAGAAGCGTACCTGGCTGATCGCTCTTTCAACCTCGAAAACCGTTGGTATGGGACGACGCGCCTTTCGGCCTGGGCTGCGTTGCCAGAACCGGCCGCTCGCTCGACCCTGATCAGCGACTACGGCGCAGTGCAGCTGATGGCGTCGGCGATCGCCGACGAGTGGGTCGAAGCAGCCAACCAGCCCGTGGCTGTGCGTCTGACCTGGCAGGTGGTTGAACCGACCGATCTGAATGTCAGCCTGCGTCTGTTGGACCGAAACGGCTACCGCTGGAGCAGCAGAGAGTATGCTGTGAACTGGTCGGGACTGCCTTCCGGCGCTCGCACGACAGAGGCCACCGGGATGATCGTCCCTGCTGGGCTGCCCCCCGGTGTCTACACCGTGGCTGTCAGCGTGGCTCGACAGGCGGAGAATGGCCAGCGCGGCGAGGCGCTGACTTTGGCAGAGAGCGATGCTGTAGATGCGTCGATCGGAACCCTGACGGTCGTGGCTCCCCGTACAGCGCAGCCGGTCGAACGCCTCCCGATTCAGCGCCCCTTGCACCCTCCGGTGGCCCAGGCAGGTGTAGAATTGCTTGGTCTCAGCGGGCTTTCTGTTGGAGAGCCCAGGTTGGCCGGGACTGGGTTGGAGCTGACCCTGTTTTTGCGAATAGAGCGTGCGCTGTCGGCCGAACGCACGCTGACGGTGAGTCTGTTGGATGGCCAGGGCAGAGGCGTTGCAGGGTTTGTGGGGTGGCCTCTGCCAGAATTCTCGATCACAGCTCTGGACACCGGAGATCTGTTGCGACTTCCGGTGCACCTGGACCTGCCGGCGACGCTGACCAGTGGGACGTACCAGCTGGTGGCAGGGCTGGGCGGCCCGGATCGGCAAAACCAGAGCGCCCCGACTGTGCTAGGCAGCTTGGAGATTGAGCAGCGCAAGGCTCGCTTCGAGCGCCCGACCCCGGCGATCTTCCTGGCCGAAGCTGCACAGTTCGGCACCCACGCTCGCCTCTACGGCTATACCGTGGAACCCGCAGGCACTGAGAGCGTCAATCTTTCGCTGTACTGGGAAATCCTGCAGCCATTGTTGCCCCCCCACCACCTGTTCATCCATGTGGTGGCTGCGGACGGACAGGTGGTGAGCCAGCAGGATGGAATCCCTGTGACCGAGTCGGGGGCCGCCCCGACAGGTAGCTGGCAGCCAGGTGAATTTCTCACGACCGTGCATGCCGTCCGCGCGCCGGCGGGCAGTGTGTTCGATGTGGGGCTTTATGACCCGGAGACGCTGCAAAGATTGCCCGTGACCTGGGCGCACAGCGTTGGGGACAGCATTCGCCTGCCAGAACGTTGATCTTCTGGCAGCACCGCTGTTTTGGCATAAAGCAACGTTGCAATCGTTGCAGAAGTAGGCTAAAATGGCAAAGATTACTAGACCTGAAATTTTTCATCGCTTTACTGCTCTGCAGCGCTGTTCGATAGTCAATTCAGTCCATTATTCGGCCGTACCGCAAATCAGGAGTTGCCTTCTATGCGCAAACGTACCTATCTGATGGTGTTTGGGCTTATTTTTCTGGTGCTGTCCGTAGTGGCACCGGCAGTGATCGCCCAGTTTATGCCCGACATCTTTACGGTTTCGCAGCCCATTGTCGACAAAACCGTGCTTGTCACGCGTGTGACCAGCAATGGGCCAGGCTGGGTGGCCATTCATACGGATGTCAACGGCGAACCCGGCCCTGTCATCGGGTATACGGCTGTGGCTGGTGGGATCAGCGCCAATGTTGCGGTTTCTGTTTCTGTCGATGCCGACGCGCCGCCAGAAAATCTGTACGCAGCCTTGTACGAAGATGCCGGTGAAGAGAAGGTCTTTGACCCTGCGGGCACGGATTTGCCTGTGCTGGTGCGAGAACAGCCAGTCAGGAAGCGATTTCAGATAACTGGAAACGAGACCACACTCCGTGGAATCGTGGTGGCCGGGGAAAATTTTGGCATACTGGCAGAAGCATTGGCAGCCAGTGGTCTGGACAAAACCCTGGCTGAAGAGGGCCCTTTCACCGTCTTTGCGCCGACCGACGAGGCCTTTGCCGCATTGCCGGCAGACACGTTGGAGGCTTTGCTGGCAGACAAAGAACAACTGTCTGCTATGCTGCTTTACCACGTGATCGGCGATCAAGCGCTGGCCTCCGCCGATCTGTCTGCAGGTGAGCTGGCAACGGCCCAAGGAGCCCCTGTTTCTATTGCTGTCGCCGACAATGTGGTCACCGTCAACGACGCTACAGTCATTGCTGCAGACGTCGTTGCTGCGAACGGCGTCGTGCATGTGATCGACAAGGTGCTGCTGCCCCCAGCCGAAGCTGCGGCCACAGAAGCTGCGGCCGAGGAAAGCACAGACCCCTTGAACATCGTTCAAACTGCTGTAGAATCTGGCCAGTTCCCCACGTTGGTGAGCGCTCTGGAAGCAGCCGGTCTGGTCGACGCGTTGAGTGCAGAAGGTCCCTTTACCGTGTTTGCCCCGAGCGAAGAAGCATTTGCTGCACTGCCAGAAGGGCAGTTGGACGCGTTGCTGGCGGACCCGGCAGCACTCGCTGCTGTCCTGCAGTACCATGTCCTGTCGGGACAGGTGCTGGCGGGCGATATCGTCGATGGGATGAATGCACCGACGTTGGAGGGCAAACCGTTGACTTTTGCGATCAACGGTGGTGTGACTGTCAACGGGGCTCATGTGACTGCCAGCGATATCGTGGCCAGCAACGGTGTGATTCATGTCATCGACCAGGTGTTGCTGCCCCCCGCTGTGGACGAACAGGCGGAGGGAGCAGAGATGGCCGCAACAGCAGCCCCTACGCCAACCGCCGCCGGCGACACGATCGCAGATCTGGCGGGTGAGTTGTCCGATTTCTCTACGCTGTTGCAGGCTGCCGACGCTGCCGGGCTGTTGGATGATCTCAGCGCAGCAGGCCCACTGACGCTGTTTGCACCGACCAATGCCGCCTTTGATAAATTGCCGACAGGTACACTGGACGCTTTACTGGCGGACGAAGCAGCCCTGCAAAATGTGCTTCTTTACCACCTGCTGCTCGACCGCTATACGGCGACTGACCTGGTAGCCGCAGGTATCGGTACCACTGCGCAGGGCAGTCTGGTGGTCTTTTCCACACGGGGCGACGAGGTACGTGTCAACAGCCACCCTGTGACACAAGCCGATATCGAAGCAAGCAACGGGATTGTGCATGTGATCGATTCTGTTCTGTTGCCGCCGCCAGACGTTGTTGTTGTGGTCGAAGCAACTGTGGCGCCAACCCCAGTGCCGACAGCAACCAATACTCCTGTGCCGACGGCGACAAACACGGCGACGGCAACCAACACCCCTGTGCCGACGGCGACAAACACGGCGACAGCGACCAATACTCCTGTGCCGACGGCGACAAACACGGCGACAGCGACCAATACTCCTGTGCCGACGGCGACAAACACGGCGACGGCAACCAACACCCCTGTGCCGACGGCGACAAACACGGCGACGGCGACCAA
>JAGWYN010000131.1 GCA_018969295.1 Chloroflexota bacterium
GGTCGGCGCTCGACACCCTGGCGTAGAGGGCGATGCCGGCAGGTGCATCGATCTGCTCACGCACGATGACGGTGCCTGTTTCCGTCTGATAGGCGTCGAGCTTTCCCTCTTTCCACCAGCGCCATGCGGTCTTGTCGCCGATCCCCAGTTTCTCGGCGTATGCGCTCAGCTTCATAAGGAATATGATGACATATATGGCTACATATGTTAACAAAATTATTTAAATGAATTCTACCCTCGATCAGTTCCCAGCGGAGCGTGACCAGATTCGCCGCCAGTTCAACACTTGCCGCGTGCCGCCTTGCAGAAGGCCCGCAGCAAATTCACAAAAAAAGTGATCTCGTGCCGCAGATGGCGGTACGGTTTGCCCATACGCGCACCCCTGCCCGACCGGCAAAAAAGCCTTTTGGGAAAAATTTTGACCGGCTTCGCCGGTGAAGAAAGAGGGGGGCTTCGCCCCCATCGCTGCGCTCCCCCCCTTCCAGAAGCCCAGAAGCCCAGAAACCAGAAGGCCAGGATCAGGGCGAGCGGACACACCGGAACCCGTCCCTGTTGCTCCAGCCGTCGGGGTTGAGGTAGAAGAACCGGAGGGCGGCGCGCACGTCGTTGCTGAAAAGGTAGTACCACGACCCGCCGCCCCGCAGCATACGGTACGACCCCGTCGCCGGCCCCTGCGGGTTTTGGGCAGGCGACACGATGTAGTATCTGCCGTCGTACCAGTCGTTCACCCACTCCATCACGTTCCCAGCCATGTCCATCACACCGTACGGGCTGGCTCCGCTGGGGTAGGAACCCACACGGCTGGTGTCGCCGACACAAGCTGGTGATGGCCAGTACCAGTAGTTTGTTTTTGTGCAATCCGGCGCACTGTCCCCCCACGGGTACTTGCGTGTATCGCTGCTCCCGCGCGCCGCCTTCTCCCACTCCGCCTCCGTCGGCAGCCGCCCGCCCGCCCACGCACAGAAGGCGCTCGCCTGGTGCCAATCGACGCTAATCACCGGATAGTCCGCATAGGTGCTCGTGCCGTAGTAGGGGCTGCGCGTCTGGGAATCCACGCGTCTCGGCGCCGTGCACCTACCAGCATCCACGCACGCCTTGTACCGGGCGTTGGTCACCTCGTACTTGTCGATGGAATAGGCGTCCAGCGTCACCGTGTGCAGGGGCTGCTCGTCGCTGCTGCACGTCTCCGCCGGGTTGCTGCTGTCGCAGCCCATCTGAAAGTCGCCGGCAGGAATTAGCACCCAGCCATTGTACACAAACGTTTGCGTTGCC
This sequence comes from Chloroflexota bacterium, assembly GCA_018969295.1. Taxonomy (GTDB): domain Bacteria; phylum Chloroflexota; class Anaerolineae; order Caldilineales; family Caldilineaceae; genus Caldilinea. Next base: position 1,273 of record JAGWYN010000131.1, read on the forward strand.
ACACTGGAAACACTGTTGGCAGCTGTAACGACCACAGTGTAAGTGCCAAGTGTGCTGTAGGTGTACGTCACCACGTGTCCGCTGCCTGTAGCGCCATTCCCAAAATTCCAATTGTAGACGACGTTGCTGCCGCTGCCGACAGTCGCTGTAAAAAAGGTCGTTTCTCCCAAAGTGGTTGCGCTGTGGCGGGAGATCAGCCCGGTGATGGGTTCCTCGACGATAGTCAGGTTCACGACCTTTTCAGAGGAGAGCGGATTCCCTGCCAAATCTTGAACCGTATTCGCCACTGTCAACGGGTACAGGCCAAGCGCTAACTTTACGTTTGGTGTAAAAACGACGCTGGTACTACTTGCACTGTCGCTGATGGTCAGTGAACCGCTCACCGGATTGCCGGCAGAGTCGCTCAGGCGCACGCTGTTGCTGCTGAGCGTGGCGTGCTGCATCAATTCGCTGAAGACCACGGTCACAGGATTCACATTTTGGGCGTAGAGGTTGCCGGATGATGGTGCGGTGACGAGGGGCGCTGTGGCGTCGAGCGCAAAGGCGTACGCCTCGAAGTTGGGAACCGTGGCCGGCGCGCCCAGGCTGGCATAGCGGGCGAGAATGTTGGCGCGAATTGCAACACGCCTGGGCTTGACGTACTCCATGCCGTCGATGAGCTTTTGCCGAGTTGCGGCGCTGTCCAGCACGCCGTCTGTGCGCAGGTCACTGCTCAGCGTCGAAAGCAGCTCGGTCAGCTGCGCTTCGCTGCGGTTCGCCTGCAAGATGACAGAAATGGCCAGGAGAATCGCATTGCCAGCGCCGGGCTGGCTGATGTCCAGAGATTCCGAACTGCCGATGGCGCTTGCTGCGATATTGAAAGCAGACAGCACTTCCCCCTGCGCCTGGGCTTTTGCGGCGCTGAAGCTCAGCCCGCTGTCAATCAAGGCAAAAACACGAGGACGCTCCAGATGCGTCAGCAGATTGATATTAACTGTCGT
>JAGWYN010000072.1 GCA_018969295.1 Chloroflexota bacterium
CACGCGGCCTGAGCTGCTGGCAACAGGGCCCAACCAGGTCTGGAGCTGGGACATCACCTGGCTGCGGGGACCCGGCAAGTGGCAGCACTTCTATCTGTACGTCATCCTGGACATCTTCAGCCGCTATGTAGTGGGCTGGCTGTTGGCCGAGGTAGAAGCCGCTGACCTGGCCGAACAGCTGATCGGCGAGACGTGTCGCAAGCAGGGCATTCAACGTGACCAACTCACCCTGCATGCTGACCGAGGCGCTCCGATGACGGCGCAGGCGGTAACCCAACTGTTGGAGGAACTGGGGGTGACCAAGAGCCACTCGCGCCCACACACCTCGGATGACAACCCGTTTTCGGAGGCGCAATTCAAGACCTTGAAGTATCGGCCTGATTATCCCGAACGCTTCGAGAGTCTGGCCGACGCACGCGAGTGGGTAACGGTCTTCTTCGACTGGTACAACAACGAGCATCGCCATAGCAGTCTTGGTTTGATGACGCCAGCGGCAATGCACTGGGGGCTGGACCGCCAGCTCACCCTGCAACGGCAGCAAGTCTTGCAGACGGCCTATGCCGCACACCCAGAACGGTTCGTCAAGGGCTTGCCCAAACCACCCCAGGTGCCGGAGGCGGTCTGGATCAATCCACCGCTGACGGCCAACCCGGTGGCCACCACAGAGACGGCCCCGCAGACGGAGGCAATCCAAGCGTTAACCGGCGAACCGTCCGGCGCAGAGGCGGGGTCAAGGGTCGGCGGCTGTTTGCCGACTTGCGTAGCCCTTGACCCCGCCGAGCACCGGACCACAATTGCCGGGCGCTGGGATTGCCGGCACGACACATCAGCATCAGTAGTTATCTGACTTTCGTGTCCCATTGTTATTGACACGTTCCGCGACTTGAAAGAACGATATCACGATGACACGCCGAGACCATCATCTTGATACAAAATCTATCGATCTCAAACAGACCAAGCGTCCCCAACAGATACCCAAGCAGCACGGATACATGCTCTGGGTTGTCCTGGCTGATTCGTTCAAAATCATCGACTACCAGCCAAACTCCGTCAAATCCTGCTCTCTGCAATGCTCGCGTCAATTCAGCAAGCACGTCAAGCGCACGCACTGGCGCTCGATAGACCTCTGGATAGCTATCCAGCAACAAGCACCGCAAAGCAGGCTGAGCATGTGCTCCATACCGCTCCGTCATTGCCAGCACTACAAATTCTGGACCCTGATTCAGCCAATGTTGACAAAACCACCCCAACAACCAACGTGCCGGGGCCGATAACGCTATAAATCGTTCAGGGGTGCTGGCAACCCACTCCACGATGCTCACTGCAAACGCACGCAGGATCCCCTCTGTAATCTGTTGATAGACAGAAATCTGATCAGAAACGTTGCAATCGAAGGTTGGCTGCCAGCCAATTACAAAAATTGGATCAGAGACCCTCCTTTCAACCTCCGATTTCAGAGCGTATCGGAGAGCAGTCTTTCCTGAACCGCTGTTGCCAAGAACTATCCAAGACCGCATTTCGACAAGTTGGCCATACACGTCAGGTCGAACAAAAGCATCGATCAGCCAGGGCTGCTCCTGTTCAGCATGTAAAGCATCCCAACAATATGAAAAAGAAAATTGAGGAGATTGCATCATCGGCATCTACACATGACCACTTCCGAGCACTCTTTCCAAGATATCTGCTTCAAACTCTGTAGAATTTGGTCGCTCTGCTACATGCAGTTGGATGATCTGATTGCCAAGTTGAAGCAACTTTCCCAACGATCCTTCCGCAGCTGCACACAAATCCTCATGATATGTTGTCTGGACAGGCGTAGACACAAAGCTATCCAAATTTTGCTGATTATTCGAAGATGAATCTGCCAGCCTGTGGCCCAAGATGCGTTCGAGTTCAGATGGCTCCCATTTAAACTTCACAATTTTTGTGGGCAAAGCATCATTTGTTAAAAATTCATCACAGGTCAACAGCACAACTGACACGCGGCTTCTTTGAAGTAATTTGACCAGAGCTACCAGCTGCTTGTCGTTTGTCTTGATGCAACCAGATGGATCTATCAACATTATCAAAGATCCTGATGTACTTCCTGGTCGAAGTGAAAACCATTGTTTGAATACATCGTAAGTGAATACCTGTGGCGACAATCGCTTTTTGGACAAGTTTTCGCACAAAGATTCGATTGTAAGATGCAGTTGTGTGTGCACATCGTGTGGGCTCTTCGATGCGGCGTCGTATGTTTGCTGAAAAGCAGTATTCAGAGCAACCCGTATGTCTTGGGATGTCCCATAGGACAATCTAAGTATTTCAGCCAATTGCAGTCTTTGTTCCATCCGGGGCTCATCGCTGCCATCGTTGATGACTCGAAAAATTTCCTCCGGATAAAGAGCCAGAAATTTGACCCAGCTTGCAGCCAGAGCATTCAGGATCAATTCGCTGAGAATTTCTGTTTGCACGTTCATGTCTTTGACACACCATACGGGGAAATAAAACTTTTTGTATGCCTGCGCAAGGTATGACAGAGCCACCGCAAAACATTCAGAGGCGTCAGCAGCAACATACACACAAAAGGGATCAGGATCGCCTAAAGAGATGCTCTCTGGCCAATTTTGAACATTTTTTAAATAGGGTGAAAATGGGTTCCTATGAAAACCTGCCTTGCGCAACCATGCAAGGGCAACACGGTCTTCAAAAACCGGTAATTCGACAGTTGACAACAAATCGTCTTCAAGGCTAGGCTTGGCGTGAAGCTGCAATTCTGAAAACTTCTCTAAAACAGATGGAGACAATTTAACCGCGATTCGACGTCGCCCATTCGAATCCCACCCCATGAACATTTGAGCAATTTTGTCTTTCTCGTTACCTTTCTCGAACCGATCAACATGTTGTTGCAACACATGGGCCAGCAGGGGTGCCAACGGCTCACTATATTTCCCTGAATTGATTCCATCGATCGTGGCAACCAGTGAAGTGGAATCCACCTGGGACCCATTCATCAACTTATACAACGAACAGTGTGGGGAAATTTTCGACGATTCAATCTGCCAATGCATCAACCATTCCTCTGCGCTACTGCCCCGGCATTGTCTTTCATATTCCAATTGCAAAAAATCAATTACTTTACGCAAATTTGTCTGATAGGATGCAGGTTCATTTGCGACAAGTTCACCCACTGCCTGGAAAAGATACAAAGGCTCAATTTTCGTACTCAAATCATTGAGTCTGTCAAGCCAAGGGGGGTCCTCCAACCACTTCCACCGATTATGTACGATTTTTCTTTTTTCAAGGAGCCTCCCTACAAGCAGTAGCATTTCCACAGAGGATGTAATTTGAAGCGTAGTGAACTCCCGCGACACCCACTCGTTGCGTTGACGTTCACTTTCTTGAATAAAGACCCACACAGCAAGTCCAATCGGAATGATCCAAGACAACGATACCAAAGCCAACTGCCACAATTTTTCCCAAAAGTTTTCAACAGGGATCTTCATTGAGAGGGGTTCAATCAGCGGCTTGTTGCCATCCAGGGCGGCCACCGAAACCTTTAACTCGAGCGAGTTTTCATCTTCTTCGATGCCTGAATTCGTCACCAGCAGATAATCCAACCTCGTTTTTTTATTTTTTGTCAACAAATCCTCAATTGTAAGCAATGGGTTGTCGTTTGCTGAACGCAACAAATATGCATATGGCCCTGGGACTGATACAGTGGCTGTCAAAACCTGCTGATTCGCCGACGATCCATCTGGTTCTAACCACACCGAGATCGAGTAAACTGAGGGCTTTGCATCGACAAACTGAAGTTTTTCAGGGTATGCGACACAGATTTTTGTTTTGGATGGATCAGCAGAAACACACGTTGTCTTGCCATTTGTTTCAGAGTAAATTTGCAGTACTAAAACAAAAACCACAAGAACAAACACAAGCAGCAAACCCAAAACCCAACGATAACGAAGCATCGGCTCAGCTCCTCTATTCTATTTTTAGCTGTTGCCTGTACCACAAATTGGGAAAAGAGCATCTGGTTGAGATGAACTCCCTTCGGCTGGCTACATTTCGGCGGTGGTAGCTTGTAAGATTTTGCCACATATCACACAACGGTGCAATGTACACAACAATTACACCATCCAGTCAAACAGTTTCTCCAGCCAGGCGTGCATCCAGGGCATTTTTCTTGTGCAACGATCTATCTAAAAATCTCTGGCAAGACGAAATCCCCGACGATAGTCCTTATACCAGGGAGAGTGCCTGTTACGACAGGTGCACCGTACCCACTCGCCAGATGTCCACCACGCACCACCCCGCACAATACGCTTTCCGCTTGAATTTGGGTCCTCTCGTCCGTCATCAGCCTGATAGCGGTAAGGTTTATAGAGTGTCGATGTCCACTCAAAAACATTGCCCGCCATGTCAAAACAGCCGTAAGGACTCTGTCCACCTGGAAAACAACCCACTGGACTTGTGCTACCAATCTGGCTGTCGTTGTAGTTGGCTCTGTTGGGATCCGCATGTGCGCTGCCCCACGGATACACTCTGCCATCGGTGCCTCTGGCCGCCTTCTCCCATTCTGCTTCGGTGGGCAGACGAACCTTTTCGCCTCGCATTTCACTCAGCCATCTACAGTAGGCGCAAGCATCATGCCAGGTCACGTTGACGACGGGGTGATTCCAAAGCTCTCGCGGCGGCTTCAGGCCGCGCCAGTGTTGCGGCGGTTTGCTGTGCCGAGTGGCAGCCACAAACTGTGCATACTGCTGGTTGGTAACAGGATATCTGGCGATGAAAAAGCTGCTGAGATCCACCTCGTGACGCGGCTCCTCATCAGCCCCTTTACAATCTTCACCCATGATGAACGGCCCACCCGGCACCAGCACCATCTCCTCCAAATTGCGCGGATCACCCAACGCCCCCAAAAGCGAACCGGCACGCGCCCGCATGGACGGCGGCGTTTGGCTGCTGTCGGCCATTGTCACCAACAGCTCTGCTTTCACCGTGTCCCGGCATGACTGCGTCACGCCTCCCGGCCACGCATCCAATACCGCTTCTCCCGCCAGCACCACGGCTGCACCAGCCTCGCCCGGTTGGCATTCCAGCAGACGCAGCAGCACATCGCTCGCCGCCTCGTCCCGCTGCTGGATGATACCCACATGCCCAATGGTGAGCAGCGCCACTTCGCGCCATCTGGGATCGTCAATCTGTTTCGCCAAAATGTCCACGACCGGCTGAAGATCGCTCTGCCCGCGCTGTGCCACAGCGACGGCAGCCAGGTACTCCTGAAAGGTAAGATGGATGAAACCGAACTCGCCCGCGCTCCGTTCCAGCAGCAGGCTGGCGTAGTCACGAGCGTCGGCAAGCAACTGGCGCGCGGATGCCTCCGGGTCATCGACACGCCGCTCTGCATAGATGGCTTCCAACTTGAACCTCAACGCTTCACCTTTGACCAGACCTGCACCAGAACTGCTCTCCTGCATCCACAGCGCCAGGGGAGCGAGCACTCGCGTCATCTCCAGAACGTCCAGATCTCTTGCCACACGACTGCCCAGCCCGCGCGAGAGGTTCCAGTGACGAAGCAGCGTCTGCACATATTGGTCGTACAACTGCACACGGCGCTCCGGAAGCAACAGCCCCTGCCGCTTCATCAACGCCAGAATTGTCAGCAGCAGGGGGTTGGCGGCCAGCTGGCGCACACCCGGCTTGCGCTCCAGAACAAAGAGCAGCTCCGCCTTCTCTTTGGCCGCAGCCAGCTGCATGGCAGTCGATGTACCCTTTGTCGCCCGTTCCAATGCTTGCGTCCATTTCTCCCAAAACAGCATGATGTCGTCGCTGTCGAAGTTCACCAGCGTACATTCTTTGAGATTTTCTGCCACAAGACGCACGTTGCGGTAGCCGACGATGCGGCTGGTGAGGATGAACTTGTTGCCGCATTTGCGTTGGAAGTCGAAAAACTCCTCCACCCGTTGCACAACGAGCGTGCGCTGTGCCAACTGCTGCACTTCATCCAGGCCATCGAGCATGACGAGCCCATTTCCCCGCTCCAGCGCCCGTCCGATCAACTGATCGACGGGCAGGTCAAGGCCACAGCTGCGGTAGTAGTCGCCCATGAACGCTTGCAACGAAACATCGTGCTGCGTTAGCGCAGCGGCATAGGCAGAAAGCGGCACAAGCATCGGCAGCCGGCGATTCAGCCCCGCCTCTGCACCACGGTCGAGCGCCAGCAGCACGGTGAGATATTTGAGGAAAGTTGTCTTGCCTGCGCCAGGGTCGCCCAGAATGACAAGACCGGCATGACGCTGGAGCAGGTCAAACACAGGCTGTGACCCACTGAGACGATCAACCATGTTCCCTGCCTCCTTTCTGGTCATCTTGCGCCCGGTCAGCCGCGGTTCATGCGACCAAGCCTCACCATCTGAAAGCTCGACACGCACCTTGAGTGGAACGTACACGTCAATCAGTGAGAGCTGCAGCGGCACGAGATCCGCCATGCCCATGCCCTTGAAATCAAGATACTGACAATGGGCATAAAGAAATTTCAAATAATCGTGCTCGACCGGATCGCTGTCGGCAGTGAGAAGAATGACATCCGAGGTCAGCGTCGTTTCACCGTCCATGTCCAGCACCCAGTGAAGGCTTGCTTTTTTCAGTTTCTTTACCGCAGAGTTGCCGGGCATTTGAGCAACCGCACCATCAATCAGGCGGCGCACATTGCCAGTGCGCTCTGCCCAGGTGATAATTTTGAAAGTGCGCAAGGTGTTGTCGTCAGCCTCAGCCACAGCGTCGAGTACAACGTCGAGTTTCACGCGCAACAGCATGGTCAAATGGTCTTTGGTGGGAAAACCATCGAGCAATGCCTGCTGCAGCAGTTCGATCTGTTGAGATGTCAGCGACATAAGTGCATTCCTTTTAATGCCGTAGCAAAATTGAGTTGTTGAGTTGTATCTTTACCCGGCTACCATCTTCGCCCCCCATCCGAAGACTTGCTGCTCCCCCACAGGCTGTCGTGGATCAGGGTCAAAACACAGCCAGCCCCCCCTGCAGCTGGCCGGCCACGACCAGCGCATAGTCCTGCGGGCCAGCCAACAGATTGGTGGCCGTGATCTGGACCAGATACTCCCCAGGCAGCGGGTTGTCCAGCCGGACCACCTCCACGTTATTCTCTGGGTCCGGGATCTTCAGGCTGCCAGGCAGGTTGCCGTTTCCCATCCATTTCTGCCGGGAAGGCAGATGCTGGACAAAAAGATCCAGGTTGTTCTGCAACGCACGCGCAGGCAGGTCGGTCCAGACCAGACAGATGCGCAGCCATACACCACCGCTGATGCTGAACTGAATGCGGATGCGGCTGCCGCTGTCAGGAAGCTGCTGCACAGGGGTCTGCCATGTATCCAAAAATTGAAGCTCAAAAGCGACGCCCGGATTGGGAAGCACCCAGGGCATGTACAAAAAACCAAACCCCTGGTGATAGTTGGGCAGATCCCCGTGGTCGGCCAATGCGTCGGCCGCAGTAAGCGACTGCGCACCGTTGAGAAGCGTGGCCTTGAGCAGCGCAGCGCTTGGCATGTGGCCGCGCTGCGTACGGTAGTATTCACGCACCAGCGCAGCACAGCCCGAAACCAGCGGCGCAGCCATGCTGGTCCCTCCCAGAAACGCATAGCGTGGGTTGGCAGCATACAGCCCCCAAAAGTTTCCGTCCGGCGCCGTCGACGACCGAGCCGACAAAATATCGGTGCCCGGCGCCACCAGGTCAGGCTTGATGCGGCGATCGTCGCACGGTCCACGGCTGCTGAACGCAGCAAGCGCTTCCGGGTCGCCAGACACCTTCTCGTCCGCAATCGGCGCCTGCGGGAAATGGCCAGGCTTGAATTGTTTCCAGGTATACTGGGCATAGCCGCCACTTTGACGGTTGCTGCGGCTGGCCCCCACGGTCAGACCATTCTTCGACGAGCCAGGCGACCCGATCGAAAGCCAATCTACAAAACCCGGCTGGCTGTGAAGCGATGCACTGGCCTTCCCTTCATTGCCCGCAGCAATCACAACAAGCATATCTTTGTGGCTCTGAACGAATTCATCGACCTCAATCGAATGATTGGTATAGCGCGAGGCAGTGCGTGAGGCCCAGCTGTTGTTGTGGACGCGCACACCAGCCTGGTACGCCTCCTCGAACAATTCGTTCAGATCCGCAGGCAACCCGCCCAATGTTCCATCATGGGTCAAAATCGACTGAAAATAGAGCTGCGCCGCCGGCGCTGTCCCTCGAATCGCCCCAGCAGACGCTGCACCGTCACCAGCTACAGAACCGGCAACGTGGGTGCCGTGACCGTTGGGATCGCTGGCATCGCCCGGACGGCCGCGCGCCCTGACCCCGACGACCCGCCCCTGAAAGTCCGGGTGCATCTCGTCAAGGCCAGTGTCCGCCACACCAACCACCTCACCCGTACCCGTGTAGGGCACCGTCGGCGTGGCAGAGGAGACAGAATCAATGCCAAGCAGCTGACGGGCGAGGTCGTTGCACAGTTCCGGTGCAACATAGCGCTCGACAACCGCTACCTCGGGCAGACGCGCCAGGTCGCTGCGCAGCAGAGAACCTTCAAACAGGTAAACGCGCACCTTGCGCCCGCCTGCAGCGACCACAGCCACCTGATTGGCCTCCAGCCAATCAAGCACAAAGGCGCGATCCTGCGCACGATGCAGACGCACGTCGTAGATGATCCTCTGCGGTACCGTTTGCTCAGGCTGGGCGTCCGCCAGCACCCCCTTGGGCATCGCTGCGCCAGAGACAGTCTCTTTGTAAAGACGCACGCCGCGCACATAGGACAACTGCTGCACAGCCCGAACCTGGCTGACGTTGAGCCGCGCCGTGTAACGACTCGGCGCCAACTGCTCGAGCAAGGCCACGCCAAACGCTTGCAGTTCGTCCCGACGGCTCTTTAACACCGGTCCGCTGAATTCAACAATGTAAAAGTCTGTGGTCGCAGCTACGTAATCCGATTCCTCAATCCCCTTGGCCACCTCAAACGCAGCACCTGAAGGGACAGACTCGACCATCGCAGCCGGAGAAGAACGCACCTCCTCCAGCACCTGAACGATCACGCCCTGCGCCTCCAGGACGGGAATGAGCGCCTCGTCGATCTGACCAACATAATACCCCTGTGCCCTCTCTGTCTGCGTCATCGCTGCGCCAGCAGCAGCCTCCTCGTATTCGTGCATGAAATGGGCAATGATCGTTTTTTCAGACATCCAGCTTCTCCTTGACTCCCCGTTCAAACAGCCCCCACCCCAACACAGGACAGAAACCGTCATGGTTGTTTGCACTGCAGATGATATGATATGGTGACATCCCTACTCGACTGCACACGTAGAGTGGATCATCGTATGGAAAGAGAGTACAGTCAAGCCTGCCTCATGCTTTCCCTCGATCACCGGCAAGGACAACACTTGCATTGGACGGCTCTTGTCACACAGAGGAGATCTCACATGAACACCGATCTTTCTTTCAAAATTGCAGATTTTATGCAGAAACAGTTTCTCTTTACCTTCGACGGGCGCACAGTGACCGCCGAGACCAATCTCTTCGAGTCCGGCCATCTAGATTCGTTCGGCTTTGTCGAGCTGGTCACGTTCCTGGAGCAGGAGTTCGCCATCAAACTCAGCGACGACGATCTGCTGAGCAACCGGCTCAATTCACTGGCCAGCGTGACTGCAGTCGTGGAGGAGAAGCTGTCCCGTGTCCGCTGAACCAATCTCCCACTGCACGCGCTGTGTGCTGCCGTCCACTTTTCCTGGAATCGCCTTTGACTCGTCCGGGCTCTGCAGTTTCTGCCAGGCCGCCGAGCAGGAAGCCCCCGTAGCCACCGCACGCCAACAGCTGCGCACACGCATGGAAGAGGCGATCGAGTCGAGCCGGGGCCAAGGAGAGTACGATTGTATCGTCGCCTTCAGCGGCGGCAAAGATTCTACCTACACCCTCCAGCAGTTGGTGCGCACCTACCACTTGCGCTGCCTGGCTGTCACCGTCGACAACGGCTTTGTGGCAGAGCAGGCGCGCGAAAATTGTTATACAGTCACCGCTGCACTCGGGGTCGATTTTCTTTTTTTCCGCCCAGCTCCCGATTTCATGGCCCAGATGTACCGCAACAGTGTCGTCGCAGGAGGGGTGCAGAGCCCAGCATCCATCAAGCGTGCAAGCGCACTCTGCAATTCGTGTATCAGCCTGATCAACAACCTGATGGTCAAATTTGCCCTGCAACATGAGGCGCCGCTGATCGCCGGCGGCTATATCGGCGGACAAGTGCCCAAAGACATGGCCGTGCTCGACCTGAATCTGATCCAACAAGAGTGGATTCGCGCACCCCAGCGCGACCGCTACACCCAGCTTTTCGGGCCGGCAGCTGGCCAGTTCTTTTTTATCCGCCAGAGCCTGCTGCAAAAACAGCCCTCTGGCCGCGTGACGGTGATCAACCCGATGCTGACCGTGGCACTGCGCGAGTCAGAAATTTTGGCCTCCATCCAGGCGCTGGGCTGGCAGCCTGCCCGCGACACCGGACGCCATTCGAGCAACTGCCGACTCAACGACCTGGGCATCGCCATTCACTACCGGCAGCACGGCTTCCATCCCTATGTGATGGAGGTGGCCGAACAGGTTCGCTACGGGCTGATGGATCGGGCAGAAGCGCTGGCAAAGGTCCAGGAGATCCCAGATCTGGCCGGGCTGAGTCCCCAAATGGAAAGAATCGGGATTGGCCTGGCCGATTTTTGAAATGCAGCCCCTTTTCAGAACAGGCACCATGCCCCAGATTTGTTGCTGACCCACCAGAGCGGTCAAGTGCCAGAAGAGATGGGCAGTTTTTTACGTCGAGAAAGGAGTAGACAACGTGTGCGGCATTGTCGGATTCTATCAGTCAGAACGCTCCGCTGATTCTTTTTCTATAACCGTCAGCCAGATGCTGGGCATGCTCCGCCATCGTGGCCCCGACGAGCTAGGCTATTTTTTCGACGAACAGGGAGCACTCGGTACCGCACGACTGCGCATTCTTGATTTGCAAAGCGGCCAACAACCCCTGAGCGACGCAAGCGGACGCTACTGGATCGCCTACAACGGAGAAGTCTACAACTATCTGGAACTGCGCCACGAGCTCGAACAGCAGGGCTGCCAGTTCTATACTCAGTCCGACACCGAGGTCGTGCTCGCCGCCTGCATCGCATGGGGAGAGGCCGCACTCCCCCGTTTCAACGGAGGATTTGCCTTTGCCCTGTATGACCGGTGTGCGCAAAGCCTGCTGCTGGCGCGCGACCGCTACGGCAAACGCCCCCTCTTTTATACCCACTCTGGAACAGAATGGGTCTTTGCGTCGGAGATCAAATGCTTCCTGGCACACCCAGACATCCAGCTGCGCTTCGACCCGGAACAGGTGGCTTCGATCCTGGCAGTCTGGACACCGCTGCCCCACCAGAGCGGCTACCAAAATATCTCCCAGGTGCCCGCCGGCGCCGCACTCCGCCTGCACAAACAGCCAGGGCAGCCCTTTGCCTCACCGCATCTTTTTCACTACGATCGGCTGGAAATCCAGGGAACCCCAGATCGCCTGGCCAGCCGCCCAGCAACATTGGCAGAGGCCGCCGAACAGACACGCGCCCTGCTGGGCAAAAGCGTGCAGCTTCAGCTGCGCAGCGACGTGGAGGTAGGGGCCTATCTGAGCGGTGGACTGGACTCCTCGATCACAACCCTGCTGGCCGTGCAGCACTCGCCCTACCCGGTGCGCACCTTCTCCATCGGCTTTACCGACGCCTACTACGACGAATCGGACGAACAACTTCTGGTCAGCCGACAGCTCGGAACTCGCCACACAGCACTGCAGATCTCACACCGTGCGATCGCCGAAGCCTTTCCACAAGCGCTCTGGCATGCCGAGGTGCCAGTCTTCCGCACTGCTTTTGTACCAATGTACCTGCTAGCCCAGCGCGTGAAGGCCGAGGGAATCAAGGTGGTCTTGACGGGCGAGGGCGCAGACGAAGTCTTCCTTGGCTACGACATTTTCAAAGAGACGCTGCTGCGCCAGCAGTGGCCCCAGCTGACAGCGCCAGAAGAAAAACAACGACGACTGGCACAGCTGTACCCCTACCTGGCCCATTTTCAACAAAATACAACGGCGCTGGCCGGCGTGTTCGACCAGTTTGCCCAGGAACGAAACGCCGGACTCTTTTCGCACGAAATCCGCTTCCACAACTCACGCCTGGGTCTGCGACTCCTGCAAGGCGAGTTCGGAAACGGGCTGACCTGGCTCCAACAGCTGCTCTCCAGCCATGCAGCCGAGCTGGCCGGACAGACACCGCTGCAGCGCGCCCAGTGGCTGGAGTTCAAAACCCTGCTTGCCGGCTATCTCCTTTCCAGCCAGGGGGACCGCATGAGCTTTGCTCACGGGGTCGAAACCCGAATGCCCTTTCTCGACCCCAATCTGGTGCAGTGGGCTTGGACACTGCCCGCTGCGTGGAAGCTGAGCCCAACCGGAGATGAAAAATATCTCTTGAAACAGGCCTTTGCCGACCTGCTGCCCGCCCAGATTCTGCAACGGCCCAAACAACCCTACCGGGCGCCAGATGCAGCTGTGTTTCTGGCTGCAGATCCCCCTGACTATCTGGAGTTGCTGCTCTCGCCACACGAACTGCAAAAGCTGGATTTGCTCGACAACCGTTTTGCGCAGCAGTTCGTCGCAAAAATCCGCCGAACAGCGCCAGAACAGATCAGCCAGCGCGAAAATCAGACCTTTCTCTTCCTGCTCTCCTTGGCCCTGCTTCACCACCAGATGATAGCAAGACAGGGTGTTCGACCCAATACCATGCACGTGTGGCCACCCGCTTCGATCGAAGCACAGTTTGTACGCCGCATTGATGGCAGACAACAGATGCCCACTGCCCCTTCTCCCTGAGCAAAACCACCCAGTCCCAAACCGCCTGCGTCTGCGGGTTGCATTCAGCAGACGCAGGTGAACTCGAAGCACAACAGCACCGCCGCAGCCCCCTTCCTGTCACAACCATGACCGATGAGGCCAGGGTGCATCTCTGAAAACGTGAAGCAGTATTTGACAAACCGGGGCGGTGCCTGCGGCGGCCCAGGCGAGGACGGACCAGGTGGGGACAAAGGCGACAAGGGCGGAAACAACAAAAAGGGCAAAAAGGGCGACGACCCATAAAAATCTTACACATTCATTGGCACGGTCGATGTAAATGCAGCGACAGCGAAGATACGGCTGACGCAGATCGCTGAGGATGTCATCAGCCTCCTAGCGAGTGACCCTTATGCGGCCGTGCGGGTCACGGTAGAAATCAACGCAGAATTTCCTGCTGGCGCGTCAGACCTGATACAACAGACGGTGTCGGAAAATGCGGCGAGTTTGGGATTTAAGAACCGGGTATGGGAGTAGACTCAAGGAGTGCGGGGGGGCCTGACGCGCAGAACTGAGCGGACGCGACTGCGGATGCGGTGGCGCAGGCGATGCTGCACATCGGCATTCCCGTAACTCGAAATAAATTTCGAGTTACCCCCATCGAGTGACGGGTATAATAAGAAACCAGCCCCAGGCAGCCTGCGCCAGCCGGACGGAAAGAAAAGTGGGGGACAGAGTGTGGGCATCCAGGCCATACGCTGATGCTGCGCGCCGTTGCAGTGCCGGATGCCCCCTGGGCGCGAGTGCATCGCGTGGAGAGTTGTCCGCACCGCACAGCCTGGCTGATGTGCCCGCCCAAACAGCGTCCGCTGCGAGCACTGTGCTTTCGTTCACCCGAACCCTGGCAACCGGCGACACTTCCGACAAAAAACCCTGACTCTGATCCCTGGCTGTTTGGCAACTTACGCACCTGTTTTTTCTGTACAATGAAATTCATCACGGTAGTTTCGCTCATTTTTTACGATGAACTGGCCAATGGCAACTGAACCAGCGAAGTGTAGACAGTTTCAGGAATGCTGAGCAATCCCAGGATGCGACGCTGCAAGGCCGAAAGTGGTGTGACTTGGTGAGTAGTCTGCTGGTCGTCAGTCACAGAGTACAAAGTGAT
>JAGWYN010000073.1 GCA_018969295.1 Chloroflexota bacterium
TGCTAAATTCAGTTTCTGCCCAATATCTGACAAGAACTTCATTTTTACCTGTTGAAAGTCCATGCTTGACTTCCGCAATCGATTCCAGCGGTGATCCAACCTCAAAAACTGACCTAACTCTCTCACTCACCCAGTACGCAATTGGCGCGCCGGGAATCTTCTTGAAGCCGGCGGCGGAGGCGCGGGCAAGGCGTTCGTTGCGCACCGGGAATTCAAAAGGTTTGCTTTCTTCGTTCAGGTCTTCCAGGCGAACGTACGAGTAATCACCTTTGGCTTCTGGTAGATAGCGATTTAGCCAAACAGTTGCTGCCGTCCCGAACGCAATACCCATCACCATGTTATCCATGTGGGTCATACACACTATCGTTGATGTCTGGAGCAGTCTTTGCCGAAGAACTTCGTAGGAAGACAGAAACATCCAACTCTGCATTGTAACCATGGCGTTGTATCCGTCTTTGACGATCAGTTCAAACCCACGCTCGATGAACATGGCGAACATATCGGCCTTGCTATCTGGATACTCCGTCTTTGCGAACGAACTGAGTTCGTCATTCATTGCTTTGCCCAAGTATGGTGGGTTCGCAACGTGAACATAATACTTCCGCGCCAGGTACGCCATCTGCGCCAGCACGTCGCGCACGCGGTCGTTGAAGCCCTGGGTAAAGAGGTCGTCGCCTTCGTCGATGGCCGCCGTCACCCGCGTGATCTGCGCCGGCGTCAGCTGTGGGCGCAGCAGCGAACCGACCAGGCCGGCTTGGCCCATGCTGTGCAGGTCGTGCAGCAGCGCCTCTTGCACGGGCAGGTCGAGCAGGTTGGCGCCCAGCTTGCGCAGCCAGGCCGTGCTGCTCAACTCCTGCACCGTGAAGTGGACGCTGTGCAGCACGCAGATGTTGGGCCGCACCCCGCGCCGGAAAAAACGACGGTCATAGCGCCGCGCCTTCATGGTCAGCGCAAAGGCCGCCAGCGCCGCCGAACGCGCGTCGATTTCCATGCCGTAGAGATTCTTTTCCAGGATCAGCCGCGGGATGTCGGGCGGGTTGTAGCCTTCTTCCTCGTAGATGGCGTAGAGCAGGTCGAAGGCATAGAGCAGCATGTGGCCGGAGCCGGCCGCGCTGTCGCCAACGCGCAATTCCTCCGGCGAGCGTACGGACACGATATATCGTGTCCTTTCCGCGTCGGCGGGGTGCTGGTCTGGGTGGACACGATGTATCGTGTCCGTACGCGGTGCGTCGTCTTGCGGCGCGATGTGGTATTCCATGCGCTCCGTCAGCCGCGACTGCGGCCGGTTCGCCATCCACAGCCGGCCCAGCGAGTTGTCGACCAGGAAGCGCACGATCCAGTCCGGCGTGTAGAGCGAGGTTTTGGCCGGCAGTTCGTCTGGCTCAACCTTGCCGCCCGCCTTGACCTTCTCGTCCACCGCCTCCTTTTTTTCGGCGATGTAGAACTGGTAGAGCCAGCCGATCACCTCCTCATCCTGGCAGGCGTCGGGGGTCAGCGCATCCCGCACCGCCTGCAAGATCGACCCTTCCGAGAGCAGGTCGTCGGGCATGAGCAGTTCAGTGTAGTCGGCAATCGGCTCGAAGAGGAAGGGCATCGCGCCGTGATAGCCGTTGCACGCACCTACCAGCAGCAGGCGATAGGCTTCCTGCTGCGGCTCGCGCGCCGGCAGCCGTCCGCCCAGCAGATCGAAGACGCGCTGGCGATCCACCGGCAGGGCATCGTCGATGTGGCCCTGCTTGGCCTCTTGCAACAGCTCCGGCTGCGTGAAGCCCTCTGCCGGCGAGACGACGCCCAGCGCGGTGTAGTGGTTCACGTCCATAAAGCGCAGCGCGCAGAAGCGGTTGAACCAGGTGTAGGCCACCCGCTCCACCACGGCCGCGCGGGAGGTCGCCTTGATTTCGTCCTTGAGTTTCTGCACGGCCGCGGCGTGCTCGCGCAGTTCGGCGCTGTCCGTGCGCAGGACGCGCTCCAGCCGCGCGGCCACTTGTTCGTGCAGTTGGCGCCGGGCGGAGCGGGCGAAACGTTCGAGTGTACGTGTGTCCATGATTGATTATCTTTCTGTTGCCAGCGGATTCCTTGCATCCAGGTTGCCCCCGCTTTTGCAGGGAAGGACACGAGATATCGTGTCCGTACGACCGGCCGATCCCCCGCTTTTGCGCATCACCAGCGATTGAACCGATTCGGCGGCGCCTTCGGATGAAGCTGATCTTCAATCCATCGAGCCGGGTTATTGCGAATATAGTCGCGGATGCGCGCAAGATCGGCTTCGTCCCGGATGATGTGATCCCAGAACCGCCCGTGCCACAGCCGCGCATCAGGTGGGAATAGCCCCTGTTCGCGTGCGATGCGCGTGACAGCAGCTTTGTAGGTATTCACAATCGTCGACACCGATCCCTTGATCGATTCGCCAAACTTGCGCGGCTGGTCAGGCAACACACCGTCCGGTCGCTCGACAATCTCGATAATACCATGACCGTGATTGGGCATGATCACAAATACGTCGAGTTGCACATGGTGATGGTGCTCCGGGATGGCGCGCCAACAATCATGGGCAATCTGCCCTACCGGATTGAGCACCATTTGCTGTGCAGCTATGCGCCCGAAATACTTATGACCCTTCGCCGCGCAGAACGTCACAAAATACGCGCCTGGCTGCGTGTAATCATAGCCTGCATATCGAATCGTGCGCCGGACATGAATCATCGGGGGTTCCATTAATCAGCCTCCTTTACCTATACCTACACCTGCACCCGCTTCCCCGCCTCGATTACCGTCATCATGGCCGCCTTCAGCGCGGCGAGATATGCATCCACATCGGCTTCGTCGGCCAGCCAGGCCTTGTCAAACACCACCGTCAGCGCCGCTTGCGTCACGTACTCGACGCGCGGTTCGCTGACCTGCCGCTTGCCAGCCGTGTAATCCTGTTGGCCGTCAACGACCGGGGCCGCCGGGCGTCGCGCCTGTGCGCTCCACGCTGCCATCTGCGCAAGATGCTTGCTGTAGTCATCACTGTCAAAGCGACGCAGCGTGTCACGGACGACGGCGACCAGCGTCTGCCGTTCGATTGTCCGCTTCAGTTCGTCAAAGGGCCGCCGCAACTCTGCCTGTTGGACCACTGTCAGGTCAGCATACTCAGCCATGCTGGCCAACCGCTCCCAGCGTTCGTCCACTTTGTTGCCAGCAGCAGTTCGCTCCAAGCGAACGCAGGCATTCACCTTCACCTGCAGCGCGTCCAGCAGCGTTTTCGCCCGCGTCATCTGGCTCCCTGCAAAGCAGGCCGGATCATCCAGAATGGCCTGCAACTGCTGCGCCTCGCTGCCGTCCACGTAAGGGAGGTTGGGTTCCTGTGCAGCCAGAGAGCGGCGGGCTTCCCCATAGATCTGCTTCTGGGAACCACGCATGAAGCGCCGAATCGGGTCGAGCACCTTTTCTTTGGCGTCGAACAGGCCGTCCGCATGCTCGCTCAGATCGGTGAGATAAAATGCGTACGGTTTGCCCGTCACTGCCTGCACCCGCACGGCCGGCTCCGCCAATGCGCTCAGGAACGGGAAAGTGGCAACTTCACCGTGCAACTGGACGATCTCCTGCTGCAAAGTCAGGAAAGCAGCTGCCGTCTCCTGGCCCAGCGCCTTCGCCTCATTGGCGTGCGGCGGTCCGTCGAAGAAATCGGCATAGAACTCCTTCAAACGGCGCACTTGTGCTGCCGTGAAGTCGATCTGGGGATCCAGCAGCACATTGTCGAATCCCCGCGTGTTGCGCAGCGCATGTTCCAGCGTCTGATTCTCCAAGAGCGTGCCGTCGCGGCGCGCTTCGACCTTGCCGCGGGCGCAGAGTCTGGCCAGCGTGCACTGAATTGCGGCCAGATACCAACCGTAGGGCTTGCGCTCAAAGCGGTTGACCAGCGCTTGCAGCGTGGTGCGCAGCCCGCTGCGCTGATTGCCCTGAATCAAGGCAAGCAACTCCGCTTCGGCTTCCCCCACAGTGGCACTGTCGTCGCCGTAGAGGGTCACTTCCGGGCGCAGATAGCGCCCGATGTCGTTTTCGCTGTAGGGGAGACCGCGCAGCATACGCAGGTTGGGATAGGTGCGCACCAGCAGTTCGTGAAAGCCGCGCACGAGCCGCGCCTGCGCTTCCATGCCGCCGATCTCCAGTTCCTGGCCATCGACCACCAGCGTAGCCAGCCTCACCTGTTCCGCCGCCAGCTTGCGCAGCGCAGCGTAGCGCTCGTTGTTCTGAACCTGTTTGTCGCTCAGGATGCGCCGCACCGACTCCTGCTGCGCCGTTGCGCTGTTCTGGCGGATGTACTTGTCGGTGCGCTTGTAGAGCAGCAGGTCACGCAGAAAGCGGTCGTTGGGCGGCAAGATGACCAGCAACTCGTCGCGGCCCATGGCGTGGGCGCGGAGCACGGTCGGGTCACCGGCATGTTCGTGGAATGGGCTGATCAGGTGAATCGCCAGTTCGTAGTCGCGGCCCATCAGACGCTCGTCGATCCGGCGCGCAAAGGGATAATCCTGGTTGTTCTCGTCGTAGCGGATCTTGCGCTCTTTCAAAATCGCATCGAAGAACAGTTTCTCCAGTTCGTCGGTCACAGCGTCGGTCGCAATCTCGGTGTTCTTGATCTCCTCCTGGACATCCTTCTCCTCGTTGGTGAGGTATTCGTACAGTTCCCCGTGGCGCTGGACATAGGTCTGCTGTTCAAGCAGATTGAGCGCCTCTTCCAGACGGGCGCGCAGCGCCGGCAAGTCAGCGTCGAAGCTGGGCAGCATCAGCACAGTCAGGTTGCGCAGCGTGGCCTTGAACTCGCGCACATACTTCACCAGAAAAAGCGCCTTCAGCACCCGGACAGCAAAAGGGTTGTCCAGATGGCGTTCGGCGGTCAGAATGGAACTCTGGGTCTGCGCCTTCAGGGCGCTGCGGATGCCTTCAAACATCAGGTTGAAGGTCGCCAGTTCACCCACCGGTCGTTCGCCCACCTGGATGGCCACCTGCTGAAAGACTGCCAACATGGAGCGTTCGCCCACCGAGCGATGGCGGCCTTCAAAGGCGTTGTGCTGCGATAGGTTGCGGATCGCAGATTGGAAGAGCGCAAACTGGTAGGGCATGAACGGGTAGGTGTGAATAAACTCGTCGCGGTCGCGAAAATTGCGATAACTCTGCGACCCGTCGGCAAAATCAAAGAGGGTCTTGAAATTATTGTGCTCCCGGACATAGACGTCGGTCAGACGGTCGATGCCCTCGTCGTTTTTGAGCAGCAGGCGTCTCCGGATCACTTCGGCCACATCGGCGCTGGTCAGCTTCATGCGCAGGGCAAAGCGCGCCTGAATCTTGGTAAAGTCGTTCCCTTTCTGGCTGCTCATTTCGCCGATGACTTGGTTCATGTCCTCTTGCGCTGTGACCACGAGCCAGGCCCGCCCACGACTCTTGGTGGCAAGGCTCTCGGCAATGGTTTGCAGGTTGGTCATCAGTTTGACGTTGTCGGCAATATACTGGCCGATCTCGTCCACAAAAAAGTTGAGACGAAAGTCGCCGCCCTGGCGCTGGATATAGGCGTCGACCTGGCCAGCGAAATCCTCGATGGACATCTTGTACTGGGCACGGTATTTGTCCAGGATGCCCGCAGCGTTGGCCGGCGCGGTGCCAGTGGCTTCGGCATAGGCGGCGGCGATGTTGTGCCCTTCAAGCAGCGCCTGTTCGCGTCCTGTTTCCCAGGCAAGGCCAGAAATGGCGCGGTACGCCTGCTTGAAGGCCACGTAGTGCCCACGGTCGTCCAGGTCACGCTCGAATTGGGCAACGTGCCCCTGCTTGCCGTAGTAGCCGCACATCTCGTCGAAGACCTTGACGAACACAGCCAACAGCGCGTCGATCTGTGTCTTGCTGATCACATCCGCCTTCTGGTCGATGTTGAAAAGGATGCTCTTGGCCAGAATGGCGGCCGCTCGCTTGAGATCGCCGCGCAAAATCTCGTTGTCTCCACACTTTTCAAGAAACAGATCAAGCACCGGCCGACCATCGATCCTGCGGTTTTCAAGCAGCAGAGCCAGCATCTTGAGTAAATGCGACTTGCCAGAGCCAAAAAAGCCTGAGATCCACACGCCATTCGTGCCAACATAGCGGGTGTAGGCAGCAAGGAATTCCTCCAGCTGTTTGGCGACCTCATTGGTCAGCACATATTCCTCAACCTCAATGCGCAGGCTGGCCTCGTCATCGGCCTTGATGACGCCTTCGATGGGACGATTGATTGACTTGGCAAAAATGGCGGACATCGTCATAGGGGGTACACCTCGACATGGAAAATGTTGAAAGCCCGATAATACTTGTCATCGTGCAACCGCCCAAAGAGATCGAGCGAAGCGCCAGCCTCCAAAGACTGCGTATAGGTGCCCGGAAAAAACATGACGGTCGGCCGATCTTTGGCGGTACTCTGCAGGTTGTTCAGAACATTGTGCGAGCGAATATACGGAAAAACTTCGCCCACACCGCTGATAAACAGCACATCGAAGTCGCACGCCCGCATCTTTGCAGCAATTGCAGGAACGACGTGCCGCTCTGGGTCCAATACACCTTGCAGCAGTTCCTTTAATTCCTCTTTGGACACAGTGGGTTCGATCTGGAGCAGCCGTTCCCAGATTCCGCGCTGCTGCAGCAGCTCAATACACAGGTCGTAGAGATTGACGACCAGGACCCGCACCCCCTGCTGCTCCAATCGACTGGCGAGTTGGCGCTCCATCTTCGCCATCACGACTGCTTCGTTGGCCGGATACGGGCAGATAAAGAATGGCACCTCGTTGCCCAGCCCTTGCATTTTCAGGAAGCGCTCGCTGCTGATCAGTTTCAGCAGGTGGGCAAAGCGTTCCTGTGTTGTCAGGCTGCCGACATCGCCGATCATTGGGTCCATTGCATCACATCCAGTTCCGTGACCGGAAATACGGCAAAGTGCGCAGGGTCGTCGCCCCGAATTGCATCCACCAGGCGGGCCGAAAGCAAGGCGGGTAGGATCCGTTGGTCGCCGGAGAGCAACCCTGCCTCACGCATCATCTTGAACACGATTTGTCGTTGCTTGTCGCGTGTCGCTGATGTCACTCGCGCTACCTCGGTATGCCACTCGGCTCTGCCGTTGAAGAAGACAGTATAGTCTTCGTAGGTCAGATGAAGGTCAAGGTGCAAAAATTTCTCGCGCATCGTCTCCACAGCAAAATCGTAGATGAAGCGATATCGCTTGCAGACGGCCAGCCAGAGTACCTGGCTTTGTTCTTGCTGCGATCCGTCAAGGACGATCTCCAGTTCGGGGGTCGTGAGTTGTTTCAGTCGCGAAGTCACCTCGCGGCAGATTCGCTGTGAGGCGTTGCAGGTTCGCATCTGCAAGCGATTGCCCGCAACAACCCTGTCTCGAACGGCACCCCAATCGGCGAGTTCGCTGAAGATCTTGGCAACCGTGATTGACTCGTGGCTTAGCAACGCGCCGGAAGTAAAAGACATGCTGTAGTAGGGGCTGTCTGTAGAAACCATGATTCTCTCGAAAGACCGCTTCTTCCGGTTGACCTATGGATTGAAAGCGAATCAGGTGTGACTGCGCCGACGGCAATATCTTGCGGCGAGACAACTTTTGCCGGTCTCGGGTCAGCTATCTGGCGCCGGCGATGCTGCGCACCGGCTGCCAGGGTGTGGTCGGCCGATGCCAGCCAATGTCTCTAAACGATGGAATCATTGTACTACATTGGTGTCAACCCTGTGAATCAACGACTATGGCTGATAAGGCAACGATTCTCATTGGAGTTGCTGGAACCCTGTACCAAATGCCTTGACAGCATGCCCGGTAATACGGTAAAGTGTCCAGCAAACCAAACAAAGGACAGCGTTCATCTTTTTCGAGCCATCTTCTGCGTCGCCACTTTTGCGTTTCTGTTCGAGCAATCGGCGACCAGCGGCGTTGGCAACATCCTGGACGCGGCATGACCACTTGAGGGAAAACACCATGCACTACCAGCCCACCTTCGAATCCGTCTCCTCTCATCCGCTGCCGACCTGGTACGACAATGCAAAACTTGGTATCTTCGTCCATTGGGGGCTCTATTCTGTACCTGCCTGGGCACCGCTGGCCGGAGAATTGAGCGAGGTGCTCGCCAACGGGGACTGGGCCCGCTGGTTCGCCAACAACCCCTACGCCGAATGGTATATGAATTCTTGGCGCATCGAAGGCAGCGCCACCCAACGCCACCACCATGCCACCTACGGTGCCGACCACAGCTATTTTGATTTTGCCGCTGGGTTCAACCATGCAGCAGAAAGCTGGAACCCCGACGACTGGGCATCCCTCTTTGCACGCGTCCACGCCCGCTATGCGGTGCTGACCACCAAACACCACGACGGCTTTCTGCTCTGGCCCAGCCACACCCCCAATCCATACCACCCAGGCTACCACGCCCGCCGCGACCTGGTCGGTGAGTTTATGCAGGCTGTACGCAAACGCGGGCTCACCGCCGCACTCTACTATTCGGGGGGACTGGACTGGACCTTCAACCCAACGGTCATCCAAGATCTCGCCGACATACAACGGGCCGTGCCCCAGCAACCAGAATACGTCGAGTACGCCAATACCCACTGGCGTGAGCTGGTCGACCGCTACCAGACCGCAATTCTCTGGAACGACATCGCCTATCCTGCCAACACCGACCTCAATGTCCTCTTCGCCGAATACTACAACAAATTGCCCGACGGGCTGGTCAACAACCGCTTCACCCAGCGCTTCCAGATCGGCACAGACGGCAACATCGCCAGCAATGCTTTCTATGACTTCGAAACCCCCGAATACGCCTCCTTCCCAACGATTCGCACCAAAAAATGGGAATCCTGCCGAGGGATCGGCGCTTCCTTCGGCTTCAACCGCGCTGAAGGCCCCGACCAACACCTGACCGTCGAGGCGCTGGTACGTTCGTTTGTCGACATCGTGAGCAAAAATGGCAACCTGCTGCTCAACATCGGCCCACAAGCGGACGGCACCATCCCTCCTCTACAGCAGGAACGGCTGCTGGGACTGGGAAGCTGGCTGGATGTCAACGGGGCCGCCATTTTTGATACCCGCCCGTGGACCGTCGCAGACGGCATCACAGAGCATGGAATCGAGGTACGCTTCACCCACAAAGACAATGACCTTTTTGCCATTCTGCTCGATACCCCTCCTCACAGGTCAATCGAGATCAAAGGCCTGCACTGCCAGGAAGGCAGCACCCTGCAGCTGCTGGGCCATGCCGAACCCTTGGCCTGGCAAACCAACGACAACGGCGTCCAGGTGATGCTGCCCGAAGTCCTGCAGCCTTCGCCGGCCCACGCGCTGCGCATTTCCCCTGCCCCACATCGCTGAACAACCTTTTGACAGGAGATTTGCTCATGGCCACTGCCACCCATTTTTTACCCAGCTGGGAATCGCTTGCCCAATACACAATTCCAGCCTGGTATGAAGACGGTAAATTCGGAATTTTTATCCACTGGGGCGTCTACGCTGTGCCAGCCTTCTCTAATGAATGGTACCCGCGCACGATGTATATCCAGGGCACCCCCGAATACGAACACCACATCCAAACCTACGGCCCACACACCGAGTTTGGCTACAAAGAGTTTATCCCTCTCTTTCGCGCCGAACACTATGACCCGGCAGCGTGGGCTGAACTCTTTGACCAGGCCGGGGCGCGCTTTGTGGTGCCTGTCGCCGAGCATCACGACGGCTTTGCCATGTACAATTGCTCAACCTCCCGCTGGACTGCCGTACAGATGGGCCCCCAACGCGATGTCGTCGGTGAACTGGCACAGGCCGTGCGCTCCCGCGGCATGGTCTTCGGCCTCTCCACCCACCGCGCCGAACACTGGTGGTTTATGAACGGCGGACGCACCTTCCCCTCCGATGTCCAAGATCCCGCCTACGCCGATTTCTACGGTCCAGCCATACAACATGCCGATTGTGACGGCACCCAGAACAATACCCCAGCCCTCGATTCACAGCCCTACCCAAGCCAGGAATTTCTGGACGACTGGCTGTCGCGCACCTGCGAACTGGTCGACCTCTATCAACCCCAGCTCGTCTGGTTCGACTGGTGGATCGGCCACGCTGCCTTCGCCCAACATCTGCAGCGTTTCGCAGCCTATTACTACAACCGTGGCCAGGAATGGGGAAAAGGAGTTGCCATCAATTATAAGTACACCGCCTATGCCGAAGGGACTGCTGTACTGGACATCGAACGGGGCCAGCTCAGCGACATTCGCCCGCTGCTCTGGCAGAACGATACCTCGGTCTCCAACAACTCCTGGTGCTATGTCCAGGAACAGGAATACAAAAGCGCCCAAGCCTTGATCCAGGATCTGATCGATGTGGTGAGCAAAAATGGCGCGCTGCTGCTCAACATCGGCCCACGCGCCGACGGCACCATCCCAGAACCCGAACAGGCCATTCTGCGCACCATCGGCCGCTGGCTGGCCATCAATGGCGAGGCCATCTATTCCACACGCCCTTGGAAAATCTACGGTGAAGGCCCGACCGAAGTGGCCGCAGGTGCCTTCACCGATACCCAGCGGGCTCCCTTCACCTCGGCTGACATCCGCTTTACCTGCAAAGCCAATACCCTCTATGCACTCTTCCTGGCCCGGCCTGACACCCACGCCACAGTCCGTTCGCTGGGCACCGCGTCGACGCTGCTGGAGGGAGCCATCACCGCTGTAGAACTGCTGGGCAGTACAGCACCCCTGACCTGGTCGGTCGCCCAGGATGGGCTGGACATCCAGCTGCCGACGGGCAGCCACGACGAATCCCCCTGCGTCTTCAAAATCCAGTTCGCCCCTGCCCATCCCTGAACAGGCATGGAGGGTCGGCGTTGGACGTGCAGGTTGACACCAACACCGACCCTCTATGCCAGGCTGAATGTCCAGAAAGTATCGTAACTTCATATCCCCGTTTACGTCATTACTACTGCGTACATCGCTCGTTGCTCAGCGCGTAGAAAACAAATGGCCAGACGAACAAGGTGCAACCTCTGGGCATCTCCGGATCGCTGACCACCTGTCCATCAGGATCCACAATGCACAACAAACTTCTGCTCGTTGCAATCAGAATCGGTGCCATGGTGGGCGCGTTGTTGACTGCCGAAGTCAGGGTGCTGGCCAACACAACCTTCTGGGGCTTGACCCGCAGGGCGTGGGGCTCGCTCACCAACAAAATGCCCGCCCACAGGGCCGTCGTGCTGATTCACTACAATTCACCCTATGCACTGCAAATTGTTTTGGTTCTGCTAGGTGGTCCTGTCCTGGTACTGCTGGGCCTGGCACCTGCAGCCAGTGCCAGAAACGGGACCCACCATTGGGTCTGGAATAAGCTCAACTTCCACAACGCCAGCAGCGAGCTGACCGTCTACTCCAATCCACCGGAGAGATATGCCTGGGGCACAAACGTAGGCTGGATCAATTTCAACCCTACCAACGGCGGGGTGAGGCTCTATTCCGACCACATGGAAGGATACGCCTGGGGCGAGAACATCGGCTGGATCCGTTTGGGCACCTGCACAGGCGGCAGCCCCTGCACCCACGCCAACACCAGCGCCAACAATTATGGCATCAATCACGATGGTGCAGGCAATTTGTCGGGGTACGCCTGGGGCACAAATATCGGCTGGATCAACTTCAACCCAGCCCACGGTGGCGTTCGGGTAGATCTCGCCACCGGCAGTTTTAGCGGCTACGCTTGGGGTGAAAATATTGGCTGGATTCGCTTTCAGAGCAGCAGGCCGGCCAATACCCACACAATTTTGGTGAGCGCCGACCCGCCTGCCGGCGGCACGGTCAGCGGCAGCGGCACAGTCAACCACGGCACCACAGCCACAGTGACCGCCACCGCCAACACCGGCTACACCTTCGTCCACTGGACAGAGGGCAAGACGCCCGTCTCGGCCAGCACCACCTACAGCTTCACCGCCACAGCCGACCGCACGCTGGTGGCCACCTTCGTGGCACTGCCTGTTGCCGTCAACGATGCGGCGGGAACACTGCAGGGAAACCCCGTTGAAATCGCTCTCCTGGCCAATGATTTCGACCCAGCAGCCGGTGGCCTCATTGTGCAGAACGTGTCGCAGCCGACACAGGGCAGGGTGGCTGTCAATGTCGGTGCGCAGACCGTCACCTATATACCAGACCCCACCCACAGCGGCCTGGACAGCTTCCGCTACATCGCCGAAGACGCCAACGGCAACCGCAACGAGGCCACCGTGGCCGTGGTCGTGGCAGAACGCAGCGCGACGAACCACGCCCCCCAGGTAACACCTGTCAACCCAATGCAGCCAGGGAGCGCAGTCTTCACCGACACCCACACCACAGCCTTGCTGGAGACAGCAGCAGGCATCTACACAGGCACACTGGAGGCAAAAGAAATCTTTTTTCTGGCCTACACCCCCATCATCACACCTACAGGCGATGTCAATGCCGGTGCAAATGGCTTCAAATTTAGCAATTTTGCCTTCCACCTGGAGGCTTTCCTCAACGGCAGCCGGTTGCTCAATTTTCAATTTGGCCGGCCAGTGACCTTGACCCTTGTCTACGACCCGGCAACGCCAGCCAGACAGGTGGAGGGTTCACCAGTCACAGAAGACCGGAACAGGACAACCTGGACAAACGACTCACCCCTCACCGCTCGCCCCTCACTCTTTCTGGTCGTCTATTCCTGGAACGGGACAGCATGGACAAACGACGGCATTACAGTCGTCAGCCACGACACCAGCAACCATGTCATCACCCTTCTGCTGACTCATCCAGGAGAATTCGCCTTCTTTACCAACGTACCGATGGCGCTCGAGCCGGGCGAGGAGCCAGAATACCCTGTCGCACATCTCTTTCTGCCGGTGGTGGTGCAAGACATGGTGCAAGACAGTGTGGTGACACCAAGGGCGGCAGAAGAAGCAGTGTATCTGTATCTGCCGGTGGTAGGAAAATAACGGCATCCCCTTCGACGCGACCAGCTCACTTGCTATTTTGTCCCTGACCGCCTAGCAAAGGAAAGCCATGATGCACAACAAACTTCTGCTCGTTGGAATCGGAATTGGCGTCGTGGTGGGCGCGCTGCTGACCACCGCAGTCGTGGTGCTGGCTGGCAACCTGGGTTCCGGCACAATGCCCAGCACAACCTTCTCGTACACCCTGGCTGACCTCTATAACCGGCTGAACACCGGCACGAGCGGCACGCAAAGTGCCTTCACCGAACCTGTCAACGGGCCGAACACAGCCACGATGCACACCCTGAACGATATCATGGCCAAAGCGCCGGAGGTAGACGCCCTCCACGGTGCAACCGCACCCCAGGTGCTGGCCGGCACAACCTTCTGGGGCTTGACCAGTGGGGCCTGGGGCCCGATCACCGGCACGATGCCCGCCCACGGGGCCGTCGTGCTGACCCCGACGACGACCAGTGTGGCGATCGCCGCCGGCTACCACAACGGCAGCGGTGTCGTTCCAGGAGACACCGACCTGGCGGCCGCCAACATCAAAAATGGGGTCACCCTGTTTGGGGTGACCGGCAGCGTACTGGAAGCCAGCGGCAGCGCCATCCCCTCC
>JAGWYN010000132.1 GCA_018969295.1 Chloroflexota bacterium
TCGCCTTCCTGCACAACAAGAGTGGGGCTGGCGAGAGTCTTGGCGTTCCGAGAAACAATCTGCGCGGCCACGAAGTCGTAAAATCTGTTGGTGGGGTATTGAAAGTTCTGAGGAACGGCATAAGTTATTTTGCCATCTTGATCCACCTCGGTGACTCCTGGCTGGCCAGGAGATGCATAGGGCCCATAGCCAGGGCGGAAATAAGGACCTTGTTGGTTTGCGCTGCGTTCTGGATAGGGGAATCGAGTTGGCTCACCAACCCATGGTGTGTTTTGCTGGGGTCGATCAATGAAGGCCTGCTGCCCACCGGGCAATTGGAAAGCGCCTGAGCCGACAAGCGGTGACTCTCCCTCCAGTGCTGTGTAAGTGCTAGGTAGGCCGGCCTGACGCGCCCCGGGGGGCTTGAGATTGCCAAAATTGGCGACCAATTGCCCGTTGTTATTGACCAGAAAGACGTTTGGCGATCGATACGCAAAGCTATTGTCAATCGTTGCGTCGTTATCTAGATCAATGTTCAAAATCTTGACGCTGACAGCAACCTGGCGTGGGCGCAAGTCAATTTGCCTGATGTAGCCCTCGGCAACGCCAACCAGGGCCGGATCTCCAATCAATGTAATTGATTGTAATCGTTTGTCAATGGTCCCAAACAGCCCCTGGAGTGGACCCTGGCCACCGCCATAGGATGAAATGACAACGTCATTGCTTGCGCTACGGCTTCCTGATTGATTGCCTCCGTCGCCGGAAGGGCTTGCGCCCGAGGAAGACGTCTTTGCATTGCCTTGCCCTTTGGAGTTGCTGGAGTCAGATGAATCGCGACCGGAATCATCGCGCTGTGCAAGGCTGACTTTCTGCATCGTCGCCCCAAGACTGGCTAGGTAATCAGCCGCTTGGGTGGTCAAGACCTGATTAAGTCTGTAAGTCTTTGAAACCTCCGACCCCAGCGTCTTTGTCAACACATTAGCCCCTACCACAATCGTACGACCTTGAAGCTTTGCCTGCAATCCAGTATTCATCAAAATTAGGTTAAATGCATTGGCATAGGGCTCATTCAGGAAGGAAGCTGTCACCGGCTGACTCAGTCCAACGCCGGGGAGTTTTGTGGTTTCGACGGTGGTCTGCTCATTCGTTTCCAGTCCTTGTTGCTGAGTCGTCTTCGATTTGGTTGTCTTTTGGGGAATGGTTTCCTCATAGACAAACCCATACCGCCCCGCCCGCGCCAAGATCATCAGCACATCCCGGGCCTGGGCGCCGCGGGTGGTCATGGTCACCGGTGGGCCGGAGATGTTCAGGTAACTGCGGTTGCGGATGACCATCGTGCTGATCGCCATGTCCCCTCCCGGTGGTGCCACGGCCCGGCGGCGCAGGGGGGGCACGAAGGGCTCCTGGGCCACGCGGCCCGGCATCGAGAGGTCGTAGCTGCCTGATGAAAGTCGGGGGACGGCCTGGGCGGCGAAGCGCACCCGCACGCTGGTGCCGTCGGCGGTGACCAGGGGGGCCCCCAGGCCGCGACCGTTCACCTGAAGCCGCCAGCTGCGGTCGCCGCCGTCAAGGCCGACGGTGTCGATGCCGGCCTCCTGCAGGTTCAGAAAGCGCGCCCCACCGCCCAGCTGCCCGGGTCGGTCGGTCACCACCTCAAACGTCCAACCCTCGGGCGTCGACCGCTTCTGGATTTCGGGCCGTGGCCCCATGCCATCAAGCACCAGCTCCAGGGCGCCAGGGGTCCGCAGCACCCGCAGGTCCACCTGTTCGACCGCCCGCACCTCCGCCGCCGGCAGCAGCAGGGCCGTCAGCAGCAGCGACGGCAGCACAGGACGCCCGTTCATCCACCCTCACCGACGGCCGGATCGTAACGATCACTTCCGCGGCGCACCAGCGGCAGCACGGCTGTAGGCCGTGAGTGTGAAGCGCAGGGTGGTGCGTTCGGGAGCCGGTGGCTGCGTCTGGGGAGCAGCCGTCTGGCCCGGGGCCGGCTCCGGCGGCGGCTTGGGCACCGGCTCGTGTTTCAGCGACAGGTCAGACACCACCGCCAGCGGGGCCAGCTGCTCCAGCCGCCGCAGGAAGGTCAGCAGCTGCGGGAACCGCCCCGACGCCACCAGCAGCTGGCTGCGCTTCTGCAACC
>JAGWYN010000133.1 GCA_018969295.1 Chloroflexota bacterium
GCCGGGGTTGCAGAAGCGCAGCCAGCTGCTGGTGGCGTCGGGGCGGTTCCCGCAGCTGCTGACCTTCCTGCGGCGGCTGGAGCAGCTGGCCCCGCTGGCGGTGGTGTCTGACCTGTCGCTGAAACACGAGCCGGTGCCCAAGCCACCGCCGGAGCCGGCCCCGGGCCAGACGGCAGCGCCCCAGACGCAGCCACCGGCACCCGAACGCACCACCCTGCGCTTCACGCTCACGGCCTACAGCCGTGCTGCCGCTGGTGCGCCGCGGAAGTGATCGTTACGATCCGGCGGTCGGTGAGGGTGGATGAACGGGCGTCCTTTGCTGCCGTCGCTGCTGCTGACGGCCCTGCTGCTGCCGGCGGCGGAGGTGCGGGCGGTCGAACAGGTGGACCTGCGGGTGCTGCGGACCCCTGGCAGCCTGGAGCTGGTGCTTGATGGCATGGGGCCACGGCCCGAAATCCAGAAGCGGTCGACGCCCGAGGGTTGGACGTTTGAGGTGGTGACCGACCGGCCGGGGCAGCTGGGCGGTGGGGCGCGCTTTCTGAACCTGCAGGAGGCCGGCATCGACACCGTCGGCCTTGACGGCGGCGACCGCAGCTGGCGGCTGCAGGTGAACGGTCGCGGCCTGGGGGCCCCCCTGGTCACCGCCGACGGCACCAGCGTGCGTGTGCGCTTCGCCGCCCAGGCCGTCCCCCGACTTTCATCAGGCAGCTACGACCTCTCGATGCCGGGCCGCGTGGCCCAGGAACCCTTCGTGCCCCCCCTGCGCCGCCGGGCCGTGGCACCACCGGGGGGGGACATGGCGATCAGCACGATGGTCATCCGCAACCGCAGTTACCTCAACATCTCCGGCCCACCGGTAACCATGACCACCCGCGGCGCCCAGGCCCGGGATGTGCTGATGATCTTGGCGCGGGCGGGGCGGTATGGGTTTGTCTTTGATGAAGATCTGAGTGTTGACAAAGGGGAATCGGATGGTGGCGCGTCAATGGCGGGGGGCTCTGCCAGTGCTGCTGGTGGAAATACCAAAAAAACTTCAGGACTGCAGGAAAGTCCGCCAGTGACGGTGGCATTTCGCGGCGAGCCCTACGCTGCGGCGTTCAATCTGATCTTGATGAACACCGGTCTTCAGGCTCGTCTCGAAGGCCGGACAATCGTGGTGGGCAGGCGAACATTATCACGGACCCTCGGCTCGGAAATCTCGCGCACGTACCGAATCAATCAGGTTCTCCCCGAGCAGGCTGCTGATTATCTGGCCAGCCTTGGTGCTGTTATCCAGAAAGTGGAGCTCTCCAAAACAACCAAGACCCTGAAGTCAGACAGCGACTCAGGCTCTTCAGCATCCAATGCCAAGACAAATGACAGCTCTTCTTCGAGCTCAAATTCAGCGCGTTCGACGTCGACAACAGAGGAGACCATGCAACGACAGAAGATTGTTGCCTACGGCGGCTTCCAAGGCCCGCTCAAGGGTCTTGTCGGCACGATTGACAAGCGACTGGGAACGGTGACGCTCATCGGTGATTCGTACCTGGTTGGCATGGGCGAAAACTATCTCAGACAGGCTGACCTTCGCCCACGCCAGGTTGCTGTCAGCGTCAAGATCTTGAACATTGATCTAGATAACGACGCAACGATTGACAATAGCTTCGCGTATCGGTCGCCAAACGTGTTTCTGGTCAATAACAACGGTCAATTGGTCGCCAATTTTGGCAATCTCAAGCCCCCCGGGGCGCGTCAAGCCGGCCTACCTAGCACCTACACAGCGCTGGAGGGAGAGTCACCGCTTGTCGGCTCAGGCGCTTTCCAATTGCCCGGTGGACAGCAGGCCTTCATTGATCGACCCCAGCAGAGCACACCATGGGTTGGTGAGCCAACTCGATTCCCCTATCCAGAACGCAGCGCAAACCAACAAGGTCCTTATTTCCGCCCTGGCTATGGGCCCTATGCATCTCCTGGCCAGCCAGGCGTCACCGAGGTTGATCAAGATGGCAAAATAACTTATGCCGTTCCTCAGAACTTTCAATACCCCACCAACAGATTTTACGACTTCGTGGCCGCGCAGATTGTTTCTCGGAACGCCAAGACTCTCGCCAGCCCCACTCTTGTTGTGCAGGAAGG
>JAGWYN010000134.1 GCA_018969295.1 Chloroflexota bacterium
CGCGGCAGCCAGCTGCCGTCGAGGGGGAGGCAGCCTGCGCCCCGTTTGTCTGTTCGCCGGCCAGGCCGATCGGGGCATTCGGGGAGACGCCCGATTTTGGCAGCGGGTTTCCTGGTGACCAGCTGCTGTGCGCTGATGGAGCGGAAATCAGCGTCGGCTACAAGGCACCCAACGGGACGATCTGGGCGCTGGACGGCATCTTTGCCGGTGGCGAGCGTATCTTGGGTGCCTGCGGTGCCACCGAGACGGTGACCTTTACGCTGACCCGCAGCGGCAGCGTGGCTCTGCTGCTGCCCACCACAACGGTCACCGTCGATGAAGAGCCTGTGCAGGCGGCGGTCTGGGAAGCAACCTGCGCCGCTGCAGCTTCCGACTACACGATCGCCTATGTCACGGCAAGCTCGCCTGCCCCTGTGACGCGCACGTTCCGCACAGAATCTTTTGCAAGAGAAACCGGCTATGTCTCCGCTCGTGGCGGCGGCGTATACCGCGTGCACCTGTGCGGCGGCAGCCCGCCCGTTGACGCAAAATCCCTGTTTCTGTATCAGGGGACGTTGGATGGCAACAAGAACTGTGTGCCTGAAACCTTCCGCAGCTGGCCTCCTGGCGCTGCAGTTCGTGACGAGCCAGGCGGTTGGTTTCTGGACCTGACCTTGCCGTTGCCCGGAGACCGCGGGGACTGCTATGTTTTGCAGCACAGGGACGGCAGTTCGAATCCGTTTGTGCAAATTCCAGTTTTGGCCGGGGACTGACACTGGTGGCGGGAAGTGGATCGAGGGGCGTGGCTTGTCAAACACCAAAGAGAGGCATGGCATGAACAGCAACGAGAACGCAAATGGGCTTTGGATCACACAGTCGAGCGGTTTTGCCAAGATCAACGACGGTGAATTTTGGATGGAGCACTCTGGTGAGATTCTGCTGCGCGGCCGGCGGGACGAAACGGGCACCTTTGTGGTGGAGGAAATTGCGCGCATCGCATTGGGGGGGTGGGTGGTTG
Source organism: Chloroflexota bacterium (assembly GCA_018969295.1). GTDB lineage: Bacteria > Chloroflexota > Anaerolineae > Caldilineales > Caldilineaceae > Caldilinea. Next base: position 998 of record JAGWYN010000134.1, read on the forward strand.
AGCGTCCGGACAACCCTTTTGGCCGCGTCACAATCGCAGGGCCGGTGGAGGCAGTGCCCACCGGCGGACAGCGGGGAAGCGGGGGAGTGACCGGTCTGCGGCTGCAGGTGCACTACCGCCAGTTGACGCTGGCAGCGATCGAACGGGGCACCTACTTTCCGACAGAAACGGATGCCTTCACGGATGCTTTCATTCCGCCGGTAGTGTACATGGACGGCGAGCTGCAGTGGGAACAGCAGTGGGAGCAGGTTTCTAGGGAAGACAGGACGGTCGGGCTGTCGGTCAAGCTTTTTCTTTGGGACGACACGGCGTCGAACCTCGATCGCGGGTTGGAGAATCTGGCCCGCACCATCACCTTCAACGACGCGCTTCAGCTTGAGTTCGCCTCGGTCGACGAAGCGCTGCCCGACGACAGCCCGGACACGGTTGTCGAGGGAGGGGTGCTCTACCGGCTTTGCACACGTCCGGTCAGCCCGTGTGCGGCAGGCGCCACCGAAATGCTCATCCGCCGCCTTCCCATTCGCTTTCACTGCCTGTTTGCCGCCACTGAGGAAGAGCGGGGGGAACTGCCGGGTCTGTGTACCAGCCAGGTGGCCGGAGCCTGTGAAGTCTGGCGGGAGCAGGCCATCCTTGCGGTGCAGGTGGAGGCGCAGGGGGAAGGGATTGTGGTGACGTATGCCGCTGAGACGTGGGAAAAATTTATCGATAGCGGCACGGCGTTTTCAGGGCTGATGGCTGCGGCGGACGCCCCGTCGACGATCGATATCTTTCTTGTGCGGGAGGTGGAGCGGCAGAACGGATCGAGGCTTCCTGGGATTGCCTATGACATCACCACAGCGAACGCAGGGGTTGTTCTTGCATTGTGGGCATTGCGCGACGGGGGACACAGGCATCTGCTCGCCCATGAACTGGGGCACTGCCTTGGGTTGTCGGATCGGGGGGACCGCAGGGAGGTGGGGGGGATCGTGCTGCCGCAGGGTTCAAAGAACTCAGTGATGCAGATCAAGGGGTGGCATGCACCGCGGGCGAACACGGCGGCCAACTGTGTGCTTTTTGGGGAAAACTACCTGGGTCTGCTCAACCCGCTGGCGGGGATTGTGTGGCCCC
>JAGWYN010000006.1 GCA_018969295.1 Chloroflexota bacterium
TCTAATTTCGGCCTGTCACATCGCACTTTGAAGACCGCTCGACACGTAATTCAAGCGCCACTTTTGCCCATTTTGCGCAAGAATTTGTCGTTTTCTGACCCTGCAAGATGCGTGAATGCCCTGGTTTCAATCTCACTGACAACTCTTGCTTGCACCCCCCCTGCACGGTTAGACAGGGGATGGCTTTTCACATATACTGAGAGACTGAGCTTGCCTTTTATCATCGCGGATTACATCGATGCTCAACCTCAAATTGCTTGGCCCACCCCAGGTATGGGTGAACGGAGATTTGTTGACACTGCGGCGCAACAGCATCAAAGCGCGTGCCATCCTCTATTACCTGGCTGCGACCGGAACATTGCAGCCGCGCGACCGTCTGGCTGGGCTGTTTTGGTCGGACTGGCCTGAAGCCAAAGCGCGCGCCTATCTGCGGGGGGAATTGCATCTGCTCAGCGATCTCAAAGACGACTATCTGGTCGACGCAGACGGGCGCCTGGGGTTGGTCTCGAGCCGGTGTACGGTCGATCTGCGCCAACTGCAGCAGGTTGCGCAAGCAGCTGCACCGACGGTCGATGAACTCTATGCCGCCAGCCGCCTCTACACAGGCCCGCTGCTTGACGGGATCGATTCGCTGTTGGAAGAGAGCTCGCCGCTCTTTATGGACTGGTTGCAGGCACAGCGTGAGCAGGTGGAGCGGCAGGCCCATCAGCTGTTTTATCGCTTTGCCGTTGCCTGCACCGACGAGGTTCGGCTGCTGTCAGCCGGCATCGATGCCTGCAACATGCTGCTCGACCGCGAACCCGAACGGGAAGAGATCCACCGCCTCAAGATGCAGCTGCTGGCGCTGGACGGCCAACGTGCCGCGGCGCTCAAGCAGTACGATGTCTGTGCTTCGGCGTTGATGGACGAGTTGGGTGTGCCGATCTCGGCGGAGACCAATGCCTTGTACGACCGGGTCCTGGCTGGGGAGTTCGATCGCCGGTCGGCGGTGGAGGGGGTCCGTGCTCAGCATACGCCGTTCCAGGCGATTGCCCCGCCAGCCTGTCTCTGCGGCCGGTCAGCCGAGCTGGAGCAGTTGACCCAGTGGCTGGCCCGTCCGGGGCGGGGCGCGGTGGCTGCAATTGTGGGGATGGGAGGGGTCGGCAAGACTGCACTGGCTGCAGCCCTGGCGGATCAGCTGCGCGTGCTGTTCAGCGACGGTGTGCTGTGGGGGCGGGTTGCCACCGACGCCCCGATGGACATTTTGCAGAGTTGGGCATTGGCCTACGACCGTGACCTGAGCAAGATCACCAGCCTGGAGGCGCGGGCGGCGGCGATGCGCAATATTTTGTCGGACAAGCGGGTCTTGATTGTGCTCGATGATGTGGTGGCGGGCAAGCCGATCGAGCTGCTGCTGCCAGGGACTGCCACCTGCGCCGTCCTGTGCACGACCCGGGACCGTGCCGAAGTGGCGCTGCATGCCAGTGAAATTCTGGATCTGGGAGAGCTTTCCCCGCAGAGTGGGGTTGACTTGCTCGCGCATCTGTTGGGTCCCGCAGCCACTGCGGCCGAAGAGGAGGCTGCACAGGAGCTCTGTCACCTGCTCGACGGGCTGCCATTGGCGGTTGAGATGGCTGCCCAGAGAATTCTGGCATCCCCTCGGCGGGACCTGGGGCGCATGGTGCGCAGCCTGCGCACTGCTTCGGCCCGGCTGGCACATGGGATCAGCAACCGTTCGGTGCGCACCAGTTTTGCCGTGAGCTGGGAAGGGCTGGGCGATTCCCTCAAGCAGACGTTCGCTTTGGTCGGCCTTTTTGACGGCCGCTCTTTCAGCGCAGAGGCGATCGCAGCCCTCAGCCAGCTGGAAGAAGACGAAGTGCTCGACCAGCTCGAACTGTTGACGACGCTTTCGATGCTCAAATTTGCGGGCGGTGACCGCTTTGTACAGCATCGTCTGCTGGCCGATTTTGCCCTGGAGAAACTGGCAGAACTCCCTGACCGCTGGCAGCTGCAGCGCCGTTATCTGAGGTATTATCAAGAGCTGGCCCAGCGCGCTGCAGGGGATTTTGCCCAGCTCGAACTGGAATGGGAACAACTGTTTCACGCAGTGGAACAGGCCCAGCAGCTGCAGGCCTGGCCAGAATTGCTGGGGCTGGTCGATGCCGCGGCCGCCCCATGGTTTGCCCGCGCGCGATTCGACCAGGCTCGACAAGGGTTTCTGGCGGGTCTGGCTGCCGCACAGCAGCTGGAAGACCCCCAGCGCTGCACCCGCTACGCATTTTTTCTGGGGCGGATCGCCCTGCGCCAGGACGACTATGCAGGCGCACAAACGCTGCTGCATCAGGCCATCGCCGGATTTTCTCAAAACGACCACCAGGCGCGCATGGCAGAGGCACTGGTCGATCTGGCCGATGTGGAGATCGAACTGGGCACCTATGCGGCGGCTGGTCTCCATCTGCAGCAGGCCGAAGAGAGCTACCGTTCGCTGGCCCAGCCGGTCGGGCTGGCGGCGGTGCGCTGCCGCCAGGCTTCGATCGCCTACGACCAGGGCGCACTGGCCCAGGCGGCTGCGCTCTGTGAGAGCGGGCTGAGTCTGTTGCCAGCCGGTGGGGGCGATCTGGTGCGCTCGCGCATTCTGCGCCTATTGGCCGATGTGGCTTTGCAAGAGGAGGAACTGGCCCTCGCCCAGCAGTATACTGCGCAGGCGCAGAGGCTCCACACCGCTACCAACGACCAGACCGAGCGGGCCGCTGTGCTCTTTGCACAAGCCAAGCTGGCCCACTATTTTGGCAACGAAGCGGAAGCCTTGGAGAGCGCTCGGCAGAGTCTGGCCATCTATGTCGCAATGGGAGACCGCAAGGCAGCTGCCGTGATCCATCTGCTGCTCTGCCGGGTGACACGGGCACTGGGCGACGAAGCCAGTTTCCAGAAGTATCTCCAGCAAGGGCGGACGTTGGCGCTGGCGGTCCAAGATCTTCAGACCGCCGCGTTGTTTGAGGAGATCGTGACCCATTCAACCACCTAGAGGAAGGCGTATGAGCAGTCGCAAACCGATCAAAGTGACCTATTCTACGTTGGGCAGCCCAGACCCTTTGTTGCATACCTACTATGAGGAGGCACTGGCGGCAGCCCGATCTGCCCTGGGGCAGACGCACCGCATGTGGATCGACGGCCAGTGGGTGGAGGCAAAAACCACCTTTGCCAAGCACAGCCCGATCGACACAAGCCTGGTGTTGGGACATTTTCAGGAGGGCGACGCCACAGAGATCGACCGGGCTGTGGCCGCCGCCCGTCGGGCAGCCCCCGGCTGGCGGGCCACCCCTTGGCAGGAGCGGGTGGCGTTGCTGCGCAAGGTGGCTGCAACGATCAGCGACCGTCTGTTTGACATCGCTGCGGTCAACAGCCTGGAGGTCGGCAAGAATCGGTTGGAAGCGTTGGGAGATGTCGAAGAGACGGCCGACTTTATCCGAACCTACTGCGATGTGATGGAGCAGCACAACGGGTTTGTCACCGAGCTGCGCGCCGAGAACGAGGCCTTTCGCAACCGCAGTGTGCTCAAACCGTACGGGGTCTGGGGCGTGATCTCGCCCTTCAATTTCCCGGTCGCGCTGTCAGGGGGACCGACTGCGGCGGCGCTCCTGGCGGGCAACACCGTTGTCCTCAAGCCCGCCGAGGATACCCCCTACAGCCCCACCTTGCTGCTCCACTGTTTTATCGACGCAGGAATTCCGCCGGGCGTGGTCAACCTGGTCACCGGCCAGAAAGAGACCGGCCGTGCCTTGGTCGAGCACCCAGATGTGGAGGGGATCACCTTTACCGGCAGCTACGCAGTGGGGATGGAAATCTATGCCCGCTGCGCGCGCAGGCTGCGGCCCGTGATTACAGAGATGGGCGGCAAAAATCCAGCGATCGTCGGCCGCACTGCCGACCTGGAGCTGGCCGCGCAGGGAATTGTGCGGGCTGCCTTTGGGTTGACCGGCCAAAAGTGTTCGGCTTGCTCGCGTGTCTATGTCCATGCCAGCCTGCAGGAACCGCTGTTGGAGCGGATGGTGGCGCTGGCCGAGCAGATTCGGGTGGGCGACCCCACCCAGCTTGAACACTGGATTGGGCCGGTGATCAACCGGCGGGCCTACGAGAACTACCAGCGTTTTTGTGCAGACCTGGCGGCGTGTGGGCGTCTGCTCACCGGCGGCAGGACGCTCGACCCGCGCGGCTACTATGTCGCCCCGACGATCGTCGCCGACCTCCCAGAAAACCACGCGCTTTGGCGGCAGGAACTCTTTCTGCCGATCGTCGTGGTGGCTGGGTTTGAGGAGTTTGAAGAGGCCTTGCGCCGCGCCAATGCAGTGGAGTTTGGGCTGACCGCCGGCTGCTACACGCGCGACCGTGAGGAAGCCCAACGCTTCTTCGCCGAGGTGGAGGCTGGGGTGCTCTATCTCAACCGTGCCACCAGCGCGACGACCGGGGCCTGGCCTGGCTACCAGCCCTTCGGTGGCTGGAAGGGCAGCAGCAACACCCACAGAGGCGCCGGCGGCCCCTACTATCTGCAGCAGTACCTGCGCGAACAGAGCCAGACTCTGGTCCGCCATCCAGGGGATGGGCTTGGCGACCTTTGAACGACTTTGCCTGTCGGTGCGCCGCAGCCAAAAGAAGCGGGCGGCGGCGAAATGAGTGGGAGCCCTGCTGTCCAGGCTGAATTTACAGGCCAGTCTGAACGTGTTATAAAGAAATGCCAATGCACGGTGCGTGCTCCAACGCCAGCCGAACGGAAACGAGTCTATGCGGATCTTGTTTTGCGGACAGACCTACTATCGAAGAGACAACGGCCAGGGCGTTTTTATGATCCGGTTGGCAGAGGGACTTGCGGCAGCCGGGCACGATGTGATGGCGCTGGTTCCGTCGGAAAAAGGCTTGCCAAACCGGGAAGTTGTTGCAGGGGTCATTGTCCAGAGCGTCTCCGCCCTGCATATCGGCCACAATCTCAACATCACAGCCTTCAGCGACAGCCTGGTCGAGTCAGCCATCAGTGAGTTCCGCCCCGACATTGTGCATCTTCAGGATCATCTCTTTCTCAGCCGGACCGTCCTGCGGCTGGCGCGCAAGCACCACCTGCGTGTGGTCGGGACCAACCATTTTCTGCCCAACAACTGGTCGAACAACCTCTATATTCCGCGCAGCGTACAGGGGGTTGTGCACAGGGCGATGTGGCACAATATGCTGGAGGTCTTCAACCAGCTGGATGCGGCTACCACGCCGACCGAGACGGCGGTCTCTATCTTGCGCAAGCAGGACATTCGTATTCCAGTCAAGGCGATTTCTTGTGGGGTCAACCAAGAAGAGTTTTACCCACGGCCCAATCTCGACTCGACGAGCATGCGCAGCCATTATCAGCTGTCCTTTGATCGCGCCGTGCTGTTGTATGTCGGTCGAGTGGACCGCGAGAAGGGGCTGGACGATCTGGTCGACGCTGCAGAGCTGTTGGCAGACGAACCGGTTCAGTTTGCGATCGTCGGCAAAGGAATGTATCGTGAAATGTTGATGGAGCAGGTGCACAACCGTGGGTTGGGCGCGCGGGTGGTCTTCCCCGGCTATGTCCCGAGCGAAGATCTGCCGTTGCTGATCAACAGCTGCGATGCGTTTATCATGCCCAGCGCCCAGGAGCTGCAGAGCATTGCCACATTGGAGGCGATGTCCTGTGCACGGCCTGTGTTGTTGGCCAATGCCCGTGCCCTGCCTGAGCTGGTGGAGCATGGGGTCAACGGCTACCTGTTCAACCCCTTCAACCCGGCCAGCATTGCAGGGACTGTGCAGCTCTTTATGAGCAAGCGGAGCCGCTGGCCAGAGATGGGGCAGGCCAGCCTGGAAAAATCGCGCCCCCACCATCTCAGCAACACCATCCAGCGCTATGTGGAATGGTACGAAGGGGTGTTGGGGCGCTCGCTCTATGCCAGGCCCCGCCAGGGCGATGCACGGATTTACTTCACGCCAGCTGGCTGAGAGGCAGATCGAACACACAATGCCCGTCTACAGTTCTGCCGAACAGTTCTACGCGGTCATGCAGGAGCTCTTTGCCGAAGTGATGCGTCGCCCCGAACAGATCGACTCGTTTCTGCACAGCAACCTGGTGGTGCGCATGAAGACCCAGGAACCGGAGACAGAGATTGTGCTGGACGGACGGCAACCGCCGCTGGGTGTCAGGTTTGGCCCCCAGCCCGGGCGAGCCAATCTGGAAATTTTGTTGCCCGCCGACCTGCTGCACGCCCTCTGGTTGGGGGCAGAGAGCACCCAGCAGGCTTTTTTTGATGGGCGCATCCGCACGCGCGGCAATCTGCTCAAGGCCATGCAGCTGCTCGAGCTCTTTGCAGAGGCGGAGCGCAGCTACCCCGCGGTTGCCCAACGGCATGGCCTGACAGCCTGAGCCCAGCCTGAGCACAGCCTGAGCACAGCAAAGAGAGCGCTCTCACTCTGAGGGAGGTTTCTCTCCTTGCTTTGACACTTGCGCCCGCAAGCGGTATAATGCAGACATTGGAACAGGAGAGTCGGTTGGCCGTGGCGATGGAGCGGTGAAGCGTATGGTAGGCAACGTCACGGATGAAGTCAAGCAGCGTGTGGACATCGTAGAACTGATCGCCCGCTATACGCCCCTCAAACGGGCGGGCAGCGTCTACAAAGGGCTTTGTCCATTTCACAGCGAGCGAACACCCAGTTTTATTGTTTTCCCCCATACGGGCACATGGCACTGTTTTGGTGGCTGTGGCACAGGCGGCGACGCCTTTGCCTTTGTCATGCGCAAAGAGAACCTGAATTTTCGCGAGGCGTTGGAGAGCCTGGCCAGCCAGGTGGGGGTTGTGCTGCCAGCAGAGGGCAGCAACGGCCAGGAAGATCAGCGCAGCCGTCTTTTGGCGGCCAATGAAGCAGCAACGGTCTACTACCAGAAAATTCTGGCACACCATGCTGCGGCCGCGGCGGCGCGAGCGTATTTGGAGCGGCGCAGCCTCGACGCCCAGACCTGCAGCCTTTTTCGGCTCGGCTATGCGCTCCCAGGGTGGAGCGGGCTGCGCGATTACCTGCTCGAACAGGGCTTTGCCCTTCCCTTGCTGATCGAAGCCGGGCTGGTCAAATGGAGCGAAGAGCGTCAGAGCAGCTATGACGCGTTTCGGAACCGGGTGATCTTTCCAATCTCTGACCGTTCGGGGCGGGTGATCGGGTTTGGGGGGCGGGTGCTCGACGATGGGGTGCCCAAGTACCTCAACACAGCGGAAACCCCGCTTTTTCACAAAAGCCATGTGGTCTACGGCTTGGATCTGGCCCAGCGAGCGATTCGTGAGCGGGACCAGGTGGTGATTGTCGAAGGATATATGGATGTGATCGCCGCGCACCAGCATGGCCACTCGAATGTGGTTGCCTGCATGGGAACTGCACTGACAGCGGAGCAGCTGCAGCAGCTGCAGCGCCAGACCAGCCGGTTTGTATTGGCCCTGGATGCCGACTCCGCGGGCCAACGGGCGACGATTCGGGGGCTGAACCAGGCGCGCCAGGCGCTGCTGCGCGTGCAAAAGCCTGCTGTGCTGCCCGGGGGGCGAATTCAGCTGGAGAGTCGGCTGGGCGCCGACCTGTGGATCACCCGGCTGCCGGAGGGGCGCGACCCGGATGAGGTCATTCGCCAGGATCTGCAATTGTGGGAGCAGACGCTTGTCGCTGCCCGGCCGCTCGTCGATTTTTACTGCGACGTGGTGGCAGAGCAGATGGATCTGACCAGCGCCCAAGGCAAGGGGGAAGCGGTTGCCGAGCTGGCACCGTTGATCGCCGAACTGAGCAACGAGATCGAACGGCAGCACTACATCCAACGGCTGAGTCGGATGGTTCAGATCGACGAAACGACGATCGCCGGCCGTGTGCAGGCTGCAGCTCGTCAGCTGCAGGCGGGGATCGAACCGGGGGGACGCACGGCACCGCCAGCCCCGGCTGCGCCCCCGGCGGAGGAGATGCGAGCCAAGGAGGGACAGGCAACGCGGGGGTATGCCCACGAAGAGCATCTGTTGGCCAACCTGCTGGCAGACGTCGACCTGGTGGTCTGGCTGGCGGGTGTGACCGAGCGCTATCAACTCTCCCCGTTGCAGCCACAGGACTGGCAGCATATCGAGAACCAGGAAATTTTTCGTCAGCTCAAACAGTACCTGAACAGCGATGAGCCCTGGGATGTCGAGCTGTTTCAGGAGAGACTGGACAGGCGTCTGCACGGGCGGCTGGCACAGCTGGTCGCGTACGCGTCTTTGCTGCCTGCGCACGACCCGGCGTTGATGCGGGAAGATGTGATCAAGGGCGTGTTGCGTATGCGTCTGGAGCAGGTCCGCTCCGAGACAACCCGGATCAAGTATTTGCAGGACGAACTACAACGTTCTGGCGAGCTGGAGGCGGCGCGTAGTTTTGAAAAGACGACCAATGCCTGTCTGCGTGAGCTGGCCCATCTGCAGCGCCAGAACGCACGAATTCCCCAGGAGATGTTTCGCAAAGTGGGCCAGCGAGCAGGTGTCAAACTGTTGCAGCTTTAGATAAGGGCGAATCAATCAACCAATGGCGAAGCCAATTGCACCCTCTCTAGGATCAGAAGAGCCCGAAGGTGAACAGATGTCCTTCACCCCGCTGCCGCGTTTGGGTGGCGAGAGTGAACTGGACCAATACATTCATTTGGGGGAGAACACGCCGCCTGAAGAGGATCTTTTCGAGGAGGCCGAAGAGATCGAAGAAGAGGACAGCGCCCCGATCCCACGCATCGAGCGGGATATCAAGCTGGAAGAAGAGATCGAGCAAGAAAAATACAAACCGATCGAGACTTTGATCGCGGATCTGCAGGAGGTTGGGCAGAGCCTCGACCCTGTGCGCATGTATCTGCGGGATATTGGTCTTCATCAGCTGCTCTCGGCGGATGACGAGATGGATCTGGCCGAACGAATTCGGGTGGGGGAGGCGGCCGAGGTACAGTTGGCACAGCTGTTGCAGGGTCGGAAGGAAGCGCAGCTGAACGACACGGAGCTGGATCAGAAAGACCAGCTGGATCTGTTGGTCCATCAAGGGCGCACAGCGCACAACCAGCTGGCCCAGAGCAACCTGCGTCTGGTGGTCAGCGTTGCCAAACGGTACATTGGCCGTGGGCTCAATTTTTTGGATTTGATTCAAGAAGGAAATCTGGGTTTGCTGCGCGCGGTCGATAAATTTGACCATACGTTGGGCTTCAAATTCAGCACCTATGCGACCTGGTGGATTCGCCAGGCGATCAGCCGGGCCATCGCCGACCAGGCCCGGACGATTCGCATCCCGGTCCACATGGTGGAGACGATCAACCGGCAGGCCCGTATCCAGCGTCGTCTGCAACAGGAACTCGGTCGAGAGCCTACGTTTGAAGAGATTGCGGTGGAGATGGAATTTTTGTCGATCGACGAGGTCAGAAAGTACCGGGATGCGGTCAGCAAGGGGCGTCGTGTCGAGTCAGAGATGCAGCGCCAGATCGAGCGGGCTGCGGCCAAGGTTCGCCGGATTCAGCGTCTCAGCCAGGAGCCGCTCAGCCTGGAGACACCGGTGGGCTCGGAAGAGAACAGTTCTTTGGGAGATTTTATCGAGGATGACAGCCTGCCTGGCCCGGCAGATTCGGCCAGCCGTCGGCTGCTCAAAGAACAGATGGAGACCATTCTGGGGGATCTGAGCGAACGCGAGCGCAAGGTACTCATCATGCGTTTTGGGTTGGAAGATGGTGTTACCCGGACATTGGAAGATGTCGGTCGAGAGTTCAACGTCACGCGCGAGCGAGTGCGCCAGATCGAAGCCAAGGCGCTGCGCAAGCTGCGCCATCCGCTGCGTAGCCGTAAACTGCGCGACTACCTGGCTTAAATCGCCCAAAGATGGCCAGAATTTGACAGCGCTTCTCCCATCCTGTATACTACGCTCTGTTAAAAACGTTCCTCGGTAGCTCAATTGGCAGAGCATTCGGCTGTTAACCGAGCGGTTGTTGGTTCGAGTCCAACCCGAGGAGCCATTGTAAAAGCCCTTTCTGCAGAAAGGGCTTTTTTTATTTGGGGAGAAAGGCGTCCAAGAGCGGAGGTCAGCTGCCTGTCGGGCTCTTCTCTGCTCGGTTGACCACGGCGATGATCTCGGCCATGATCGACAGGGCGATTTCTTCTGGGCGGCGTGCGCCGATGCGCAGCCCGATCGGCGCGTGAATGCGTTGGAGGTCGGTGTCGGTCAGGCCGTCGGCTGCCAGCGCCGCGCGCCGTCTGGCATGGGTTTTTTGCGAGCCCAGGGCCCCGATATAGAGAGCTGGGCTGCGCAGGGCTGCAGCCAGGGCTGGGTTGTCAAATTTTTCGTCGTGGGTGAGGGTGACGACGCAGCTGCTTTCATCCAGCCCTTGTTCTGCCAGCACCTCTGCTGGCCAGCGCGCAATCAGCTGGTCTGCATGGCCAAAGCGTTCTGGGGTGGCAAAGGCTGTACGTGCGTCGACGACGATGGTCTGGAAGCCCAGAACTTTGGCATAGGTGACCAGTGCGGCTGCAGTGTGCACGGCCCCGACGATAAAGAGCCGGAGCGGCGGTGTCTGGACATCCACGAAGAGTTCGACCGGGCCGGCGGGGTGGGTCTGGGTCAGCCGCACCGGTTTGCGCCCTGCAAAGAACTCCTCTGTTCGAGCTTGCAGGGCGGTTTCCAGGAGAGGATCCCCCAGGCTGCCAGCCGTTGTCCCGTCAGGCCAGAGCAGCAGCTGATGGCCCATCTGGGGACCGGTCAGCACAGTGGCCAGGGCGACCAGTCGACCCAGCCGGATTGCGTCTTCGAACTGTCTGTGCAGGCTCATCGGGGGGCTTCCTCCCAGAGTTCGAGCCAGACCTCGATGGTGCCGCCACAGGCCAGCCCGACAGTTGTGGCCAGCTCATCGGTGATCCCATAGGTCAACAGTTTGGACCCTCCCTGTTGTAGCAGGGCCAGCGCCTCCTGGACGACTGCGCCTTCGACGCAGCCGCCGCTCACCGAGCCAGCCATCTCCCCGGCCGCTGAGACCGCCATTTTGGCCCCCAGGGGCAGCGGTGCCGACCCATACAGCTTGACCACCGTCGCCAGCACGATCGGTTTTTGTTCGGCGCGCCAGCGTTCCATTGTCGGTAGAAGTTCGCGCATCTGCTTGCCTTTCAGCAGGGATGGCCTGCGTTCAGAGTTTTTTCAGCACGCTGGCCAGCTGTTCCAGGCTGGCCAGGTTGTGGACGGGCAGGAAGCGGTCGATGTAGGGGAGGGCAGCCTGCATGCCGCGCACCAGGGGTTGGTAGTCGACGTCGCCCAGGAGTGGGTTGAGCCAGATGACCTGGGAGCTGCTGCGTTGCAGCCGCGCCATTTCGCGGGCCAGCAGGTCGATTTCACCCCGATCCCAGCCGTCGCTGACGACCAGCACGACGGCTCCCTGATTCAACACCCGTCTTGCCCACTGGTAGTTGAACTGTTTGATCGCGTCCCCGATCCGGGTGCCGCCCGCCCAGTCATGCACGGCCCGGCCGGCGTCTGCCAGGGCCACCTCGATGCTGCGGTGGTGCAGCTGGCGGGTGATGCGTGTCAACCGGGTGCTGAAGACAAAGACCTCCACCCGTTCCAACTGCCAGGCAACGGTGTAGAGAAACTGGAGCAGAATGCGCGAGTAGCGTTCCATCGAGCCGCTGATGTCGCAGAGCACAACGACGGGGCGTCGTTTGTAGCGACGGCGGCGGCGGGCCAGGTGGAAGATGTCGCCGCTGTTGCGCAGGTTCTGGCGCAGGGTGCGTCGCATGTCCAGCAGGGCTCCCCGTGTCGCCCGTTCGGTGCGGCGGGTGCGTCGTGGTTCCAACTGCCAGACGATCGAGCGCATCTGCTGACGGAGGGCCTGCAGCTCGGCTTCGTTCAGCTGCGCGAAGTGTTTCTGGCGCAGCACTTCGAGGTCGCTGTAGGTCTGGCGGATCTCTATCTCGGGGCTGGTGGGTGTTTCGATGCTTTCCTGGCCGTCGGAGTTGGCTGGCTGCAGCCATTCGATCTGCGTCGATCGGGGGGAGCTGTCGGCTTTGAGAGGGACACTGTCCCAGCGGGCCTGCCAGAAGCTGTCAAAGGCCTCTTCGAAACGTTTTTGTTGTTCGCGCCGTCTTACCAGCAGCGCTGCCAGCATATTTTTGAAATCTTGCCGGTTGCCGATGTGGACATGGTTCAGGCTGTCGACGACATCCACCATCTGGGTTGGGGGGATGTCCATGCCCAAGCTGCGCAGCAGGCGTCCAAAGAGCACGCAGTTGGAGAGCAGGTTTCCGGAAGGGTGCATAGGGCGCTTCAGACCAGCGTGGGCAGTCGCTGCAGAATTGGTTTCACAGCTGCACGCTGTGCCAGCTGGATATCTTCGCGGTATTTGAGCAGCGCGCCCAGCGTATCGTAGACCAGGGTTTCGGTGAGCGCGCGCTGGTCGAGTGCGACCAGCGCCTTGATCCAGTCCAGGGTTTCGGCGACGCCTGGCACCTTGTACAGCTCTTCGCGGCGCAGTTCCTGGACAAACGCAACGACCTGGCGCGCCAGCTGGGCTGGGGCACCAGGCACCTTGGCCAGCACAATGCCGTACTCCTTCTCAAAGGAGGGGTAGTCGATCCAGTGGTAGAGACAGCGGCGTTTGAGTGCGTCGTGGATTTCGCGCGTCCGGTTCGAGGTGATGATCACGACCGGGGGGGCTGGCGCGCGCAGGGTGCCCAGTTCTGGGACGGTGATTTGAAAATCGGAGAGCACCTCCAGCAGGTAGGCTTCGAACTCTTCGTCCGCGCGATCGAGCTCGTCGATCAGCAGCACGGGGGGTCTGTCGCCGGTGTAGTCGATGGCCTGCAGCAGGGGGCGTTTGAGCAAAAAATGGGGGCTGAACAGTTCGTGTCGGGCACTTTCGATCTGGACATGGCCGGCAGCCTCCATCAGCCGGATCTGCAGAAGCTGTTCGGTGTAATTCCACTCGTAGACAGCTGTGCTGACATCCAGCCCTTCATAGCACTGCAGGCGGATCAGCGTTGTGTCAAGCCATTGGGTCAGCACTTTGGCGACCTCGGTTTTGCCGACTCCGGCTTCTCCTTCGAGAAAGAGGGGGCGTTTGAGTTTGAGGGCCAGGTAGATCGCAGTGGTCAGACTGCGGTCGCTGATGTAGTTCTGTTCGACCAGGGCGTTTTGAAGTTCATCGATCGAATGGAGTGTGGGCAGGCTCGGCAAAGAACGGCTCCCGAGGAGGGTGAGCGTGGTGCAGCCAATGACGCGAAGGTGGGGCACACACGCAGGTTGAAAGATAGACGAGCAGCCCAAACGGTGCTCTTGCGCTCACGCAGGAGATGGAGAAGCTGCCGAGTTTCTTCAAAAAATCGGCAGCTTTTCCATCCTGGCCGTCAGCTCTCTGGCGGCCCTAGCGGGCGCGTGCGGCCGCAGCGGAGAGTGCACGTGCGGCGATCTGCGCTGCGATCGATCGGCGGTAGGCTGCACTGGCATACATATCGCCGATCACCTCTTCGCCGAGGTCGTCTGCGATTGCGGCAGCTGCATGCTGGATCGTTGTGTCGTTGATCGGCTGGCCTTGCAGCGCGGCCTCGACGTGGTGGGCACGGATCGCCTTGGGGGTGCTGCCACCAGCAGCCACCCGGAGCTGTCGGCAGACGCCCCCTGCGATCGCCACCTGGGCAGCCACCCCGAGGATGGCGTAGCGCGAGGCTGGGTTGAAGACCTTGGTGTAGGCGGAACCCTGGTTGGACTCGACGGGCACCTCGACCCGAGTGATGATCTCACCCTCTTCCAGGCTGGTGGTGAAGAGATCGACAAAAAATTCGTCGGCTGGGATGGCGCGCGGGCCTGCTGTGCCCTGTACATGGATCTGGGCGCCCAACGCGATCAGCACCGTCGGCAGATCGGAGGCTGGGTCTGCGTGGGCGATATTTCCTCCGACCGTGCCCCGGTTGCGCACCTGGGGATCTCCGATCAGACCGGCAGCTTCGCTCCAGACTTTGGGCAGGTCGTCTGAGGCAGCGCAGGCCGCGTGTGTGGTCAGCGCGCCGACCGAGACCGTGCCGTTGTGGCGGCTGATGCCTTTCAGGGCGGCGATCCGGCCCAGGTCGACCAGCAGGTCGGGTTGGGCCAGACGTAGCTTGAGCGCTGGGATCAGGCTGTGGCCTCCGGCCAGGATTTTGGCGTTGCTGTGGCTGCTTGTCCGTTCAACGGCTTCTTCTACCGACTGTGCGCGTACATAGTCGAATTTTGACGGATACATGTGGGTCTCCTGATTGAAATTTCTGACTGGGCGAGTTCACAGAGGATGGGGGGCAGCACTGCCCCCCCATCCTCTGGCCCGATGGCTGCTTACGCAGCCTCCTGGATGGCCGACCACACCTTCTCCGCCGTAAACGGCATATCGAGATGGCGGATGCCGAGCGGAGCCAGCGCGTCCATCACAGCATGTGCGACCGCCACGGTTGCCGCGATCGTCCCCATTTCGCCTGCCCCTTTGACGCCGAGGGGGTTGTGGGGGGAAGGGGTGACGGTGCGTGCGGTATGGATGACAGGCATGACGTCGGCGCGCGGCATGGCATAGTCCATAAACGTGCCGCTGAGGAGCTGTCCACTCTCGTCGTAGGCGCCGTATTCCCAGAGCGCCTGCCCGATCCCCTGGGCGATGCCGCCGACAATCTGGCCGTCGACCAGCATGGGGTTGATGACATTGCCGACATCGTCGACTGCATAGTACTTTTGCACAGAGACCTCGCCGGTGGCCCGGTCGATTTCCACCTGGCAGATGTGGGCGCTGTTGGGGAAGGTGAAATTGGCTGGGTCGTAGAAGGCCTGTTCTTCCAACCCGGGTTCCAGCCCGTCGGGCAGGTTGTGGGCGGTGTAGGCCCCCAGGGAAAGGTCGAAGAAGGATTTTTTCTGGCTGGGGGAGCCTTTGACATAAACCCCGCCGCCGTTGAAGTCGTAGGCCAGGTCTTCCTCGGCTGCTTCCAGCTGATGGGCGGCAATCTTGAGCATTTTTTTGCGGACTTTTTCCGCGCTTTTGACAATGGCAGAGCCGCCGACTGCCATGCTGCGGCTGCCGTAGGTGCCCATCCCGAACGGAATTGCGGCGGTGTCGCCGTGGATGACCTCGATATCTTCCATTGGAACGCCCAGCTGGTCGGCGACGATCTGGGCAAAGGCGGTCTCGTGCCCCTGTCCATGCGTGTGGGAGCCGGTCAGGACGCTCACCTTGCCGGAGGGGTGGACGCGTACGATGCTGCTCTCCCAGAAGCCGACCGCAGAGCCGAGGGCTCCGGCGATCTTGGAGGGGGCAGGGCCAGAGGCTTCGATGCAGCCGCTGACGCCGATGCCGACCAGACGGCCTTCTGCGCGTGCGGCCTCGCGCGCGGCCACCAGCTCGCTGTAGCTGGAGAGCTCCTGTGCCTTGTCAAAGAGGCGGTTGTAGTCGCCGCTGTCGTAGAGCATCGCAACCGGGGTCTGGTAGGGGAACTCTTCCGGCTGGATGAAATTGTGGCGGCGGAACGCGATCGGGTCCAGGTCGAGCTCGCGTGCGGCGAGGTCGATCAGCCTTTCGACCACATAGGCGGCTTCTGGCCGACCTGCGCCGCGGTAGGCATCGACAGGCACGGTATTGGTCAGGGTGGCATAGGTGATCCCGTAGATGAGCGGGATTTTGTAAAGGCCGGAGAGCAGACAGTGGTAGAAGGCGGTGGGAATCAACGGGGCAAAGGTCGAGAGGTAGGCCCCGTGGTCGGCCCAGGTCTCGACCAGCAGGGCGGTGATATGCCCTTCGGCGTCCAGCCCCAGCTCGGCATGGGTCACATGGTCGCGACCGTGCGAGTCGGTGATAAAAGACTCGCTGCGGCTGGCCACCCATTTGACCGGGCGGTTGATCTTGCGTGCGACCCACGGGGTGATGATCTCCTCTGGGTAGTGGAAGATTTTGCTGCCGAAGCCGCCGCCGACATCGGGAGAAATGACCCGGAGCTTATGTTCGGGGATGCCCAGGGTAAAGGCGCTGAGCAGCAGCCGGATGGGGTGGGGGTTCTGGCTGGTTGTCCACAGGGTCATCTCCTCGGTCGCCGCGTTCCACTGCGCCACCGCAGCGCGTGGTTCCATGGCATTGGGGATCAGCCGTTGATTGGTCAGGTCCAGCTTGATCACGTGGGCCGATGCGCTCAGGGCCTGTTCGATCGTTGGGCGGTCGCCCAGTGCCCAGGTATAGGAAAGGTTGTTGGGGATATCGTCGTGCAGCACGGGCTGGCCCGGCTGCATGGCACGTTTGGCGTCGGTGACCGCAGCGAGCGGGGTGTAGGAGACCTCGATCGCTTCGACCGCATCTTCAGCGATGTAGGGGGAGGTGGCGACGACGACTGCGACGCTGTCGCCGACATGGCGCACCTTGTCGCCGATCGGGACGACGGGCCAGCGTGTGGGCACCTTGCAGCCGGGCACGACCCAGCCGCAGGGCAACTTGCCGACCCCGCTGTCGATCAGCTCCTGCCCGGTAAAGACGGCGAGGACACCGGCCATCGCCTCTGCCGCACGTGTGTCGATCGCCTCGATCCTGGCGTGCGCGTAGGGGCTGCGTTTCACAGCGATATACGCCATCTCCGGCAGCTGAAGATTGGCTACATACTTGCCGCGTCCCTGGATAAATCGGGGATCTTCCTTGCGTTTGACACTGGTTCCCACCAGAGTTTGAGACATCGATCTGCTCCTTTGCAAATTCAACTGCCCGACGAGGGGCGCCTAGGCTTTTGCCGCCTGAGCGACTGCGGCGATAATATTTTGATACCCTGTGCAACGGCAGAGGTTGCCTTCCAGCCCATGGCGGATTTCTGCTTCGGTGATCTCGGGGTTGTCCTCCACAAGCTTGGCGGCGGCCATGATCATCCCGGGCGTGCAGTAGCCACACTGCAGCCCATGCTGATCCCAGAAGGCCTGCTGCATGGGGTGCAGTTTGCCGTTGGCCAGCCCTTCGATGGTGGTGATGGTGCTGCCGTCGGCTTGCACGGCCAACACGGTGCATGACTTGACTGCCTGCCCATCCAGGTGGATGGTACAGGCGCCACACTGGCTGGTATCACAGGCAATGTTGGTGCCGGTCAAACTCAGAGTGTCCCGGATGAAATCGACCAGCAGCAGGCGCGGTTCGACTTCACGGGTGTAGCTTTTGCCATTTACGACTACATTGATCGCGGTCATCTGATCTCCTTTATAAGATAGAACAATTCAGGGTCCTTGGCAGAAAACGAAGCGTTGCAGTGGAAGTTCAAAACAAGCATGCTGACTGCAGCCACCGTCTACAGGGTCATCGCAGTCGGTGGAAGGGTCCAATCCTCTTGTGTGAAGACAAGCAACACCAGATACATTCTTGGTAAGGCAGCTCTCAAAGTATACCGCAAGCTGAAAAAGGTTGTCAAACAGCCTTGCCGGGCGCAAAAGCGACGGTCTGCTGGTAGAACGTGCGCTTCAGAACGCGGGATGCAAACCGCCCAGCAGCCCCCCGTGGCCCAGACGGCTGATCTGGGGCTGTGTGATCCGTTCGCCTGCCAAGATGCGCGGCAGCACCAGATCGACGACGTTCGGCTCCTGGCTGCGCGCGCAGCCAGGGACGCAGACGATCGGGGTCTGCCCCAGATAGGCCAATGCCAGCAGGCTGCCTGGATCGACCGGAGCCCCATGCACGATCCCCTCTGCCCCTGCCGCCCGCAGCGCCCGCAGCACGCGATCGTCCAGATCCATGATCGAAGTCTGTCCAGCCACCAGCAACACTTCGCAGTGGCCACGCAGCTGCTGTACGGCTTCTACAATTGCTCCCTCGCGCTCTTCGACCGCCAGCACAGTTGCCAGGGTTGCGTTCAGCGCCTCCAGCCGTCGCTGCAGGGGGGGCTCGAACTGTCGGCGCAGCTGTGCATGGGCAATGGCGGCCCCGATCAGCAGCAAGCCTGCCCGCTGGATGGGGAGCGGGCGCACGTCGAGCAGCGCAGGGCCCTCCACGATCTCCTTGGCTCGTGCGAAGAGAGGTGCCGGCAGCGCGTAAGGAATGATTTTTAAGGTGGCGACCTGGTCTCCCTTGCGCGGGTGGGATGTTTCGGTGCGAAAACGCGGGTGGACGACGCTGTATTGGGGGACAGTGGCGAGGGTCACGCCGGCGAGCGTGTTGAGCTCTTCCAGCCGTGCGACATCGACGTAGACAACCCCGCTCAGGGTCGTGTGTAAATTGGCGCGGCCGCCGATGCCCCAGCTGATTGCGAGCGCGTCTGTGCAGAGCATTTCGATCAGCTGGGCGGCGGCACGCTCCTCCCCGACATCGCCCTCTTCCAGCACGGCGACTTCAACGCTGCTCTGGCCCAGGCTGTGCAGCTGGGCCAGGTGTGCCTCGGTCAGGGTGATCCCTTTGCGAATCACCCGCTTTCCCGCCGCGTCAAAGACGCTGTGCAGCAGCAGCAGACCCACCGCTTGTTCCAGGGTTACTTCTTGGACACGCATCGCATCGCTTCTTTTCGGGCTGGAGCCACCGCTGTCGTGCCGGGGGACAGGGGGGTCATCCTGCCACAAGCCGCACCAGCAGGACGAAGAGGAGCATGGCCAGTGCACCCAGGACAAACCAGAGCAGCTTTTCCTGTGCGCCGAGCGGCACGACTTCGGCCAGCAGATCCCGGCTGACATCTTTGGCAACTTCGAAGGCGATTTTGGCTGCGGAGGGGGCCGGCGCTGCGGGTGGCACGGGCGCATGTACCGGGGCAGAAGGTGTTTTGTCTGTTGGGGGGGGGAGGGCTGTCGGCAGTTCCACCGGCGGTGGGGGGACGCTGGGGGGCGCGGCCTGTGCGCGCGCCTGCACCTGGCTGTCCAACGCCAGCAGCCCCTGGCGGATGATCGACTTGGCGGTGCTTTCGATCAGACGCTGGCCGACGCTGGCGATCCGGCCGCCCACCTGGACCTCTCCTGTATAGTTCATCTGTGTGCCGGACTCGATCTCTTGCAAAAGAACGGCCCCTTCCCCTTGGAGAAAGCCGGGTGCCCCCTGCCCGCTGACGCGCATCGTGTAGCTGTTCAGCGTGTCGATATCGGCCAGCTCGACTTTCCCCTCAAATTTGCCTTGAACGGGCCCGACTTTGACATTCATGGCGGCCTGGTATTCGTTGTCGTTCAACTTTTCCAGCTGTTCTCTGCCCGGCAGAGCCAGTGAAAGGACTGCTGGGTCCAGCAAGGCATCCCAGACAACCTGGCGGGGTGCGGCAAACACGTGTGTTCCCTGAATTTTCATCGTGAAATCCTCCGTTCCAACTGCACAACAATCCACTGATACAACATGCAGCAGCGCTTTTCCGATCGTGGCAAGAGGGGCTGTCTAAAGCGTCCGGTGTTCGGCCAGCAGTGCGTCCAGGGTGCGTTGCGCCCGCCCGGCCTCGAACTCGCTGGCCTGCACCAACCCGGCGCGCAAGATCAGCGCCTTCCACAGCGCCCAGCCGCGCCCGCGCGCCCAGGTCCCTTCGTCCAGCCCCAGCCCCTTTCGGAAGGCTGCTCGGCTGGATTCTGTCAGAAAGGTCCATGCCAGCACCAGGTCGCAGGCAGGGTCACCGACGCCGCAGCTGCCGAAATCGATGACTGCGTGCAATCTGCCTTCCTGCACCAGCAGGTTGCTGGCTGCGACATCGCCGTGAAACCAGACGGGCGCTGCTTGCCAGCTGGATTTCAGCGCGGCCTCCCAGACAGCGGTTGCGGTCGCGGTGTCGATCTGGCCTTCCAGTGTGCGCAGGGCCTGCCGCGTTTCAGAGTCGTAGACAGCCAGTGCGCCGCCACGGAAAAAATTTTGCGGGCCGGCGTGCGGCCCCTCGCGGGCATCTACCGCGCGCAGGGCAACCAGAAATTCGGCCAGCGCGGCCGCAAACAACGACAAATCTGCAATTTTTTCCGGCTGTGCAGGGTCCCCGTCGATCCAGCGGTAGATCGACCAGTTCCACGGATAGCCGAACGCGGGGGCTCCTTGTGCCACGGGCTGCGGGATGGGCAGCGGCAGAAGGGGGGCCAGTCTGGGCAGCCAGCGCTGCTCTTTTTCGACCTGGGCAGCGTAGTGGGCAGCGCTTGGCAGCCGTACGGTCATCGTCGTGCCCAGATGAAAGGTGCGGTTGTCCCATCCGTCTACTGCCACTGGGCGGACGGGCAGATGGGCCCAGTCGGGGAATTGGGTCTCGATCAGACGGCGGACCAGCGGTGTATCGATCACAGGCATCCTGTCTTCCCTTCGATCAAGGCCTGCATCTGGGCGGCGGTCGCTGCCAGCGTCTCCCAGCTGCCGAGGTGGGCGTTGTAGGCAAGGTGATCCAGCCCGATGTGCAAATAACAGGCATTCAGCCGTGGCTGCAGATTTGCGGGCATGCAACCGGCTTCCTGCCAGCGTTGTTCCAGCGCGGCGCGCAGCAGGGGCACATCCAGGTTGGGATGCCAGGGGGCCCAGAACTCAAACCAGGCCAGGTCGTAGAGGGGGTCGCCGTAGCGTCCACAGCCCCAGTCAAAGACAGCGGTGAGCTTTCCCTGTTCGACCAGAGCGTTGCGGTTGAGCAGGTCGCAGTGCAGCAGGGCCCGCGGCACGGCAAGGTCTGTCACTTCCTGCAGACGAGCGAGTCCCCACTGGAACGCTCTCCAGCCCAGCGGGGAGCCTGTCTCCAGCTTGTGGCGCCAGCCGTAGATGCGTTGGTCGGGTGTCTCTTCGCAGATGGAGAGCAGATGGCTGGCCCAGGAGGCGTGCGGGGCGCGGCCATCTGCCCCCCAGCTGCCCACGCCAGACGACGCTGTGATGTCCGCTGTCCGCATTGCTTCGAGCGCAGCTACCAGCGACGGGAGCAGCGTTCGCCATTCGCTGGGGCTGACTTCTTCCAGGGGGAGGCCTCGGGCGCGACGCGAGATGGCAAAAAAGCCGCCCAAGGCCTCGCCGATCTCAAAAACTGGCGGGATGGGCAAGGCTTCGGACGAGTAGGCGGCGGCCAGTCGATCCTTGTAAAAATCTTCGCCGTGCTTGCCGAAGCGAATCGCAAATTCGGCGTTGCCGACTCGATAGCCGTAGCAGCGCGACCAGGCTCCAGCGCCGAGCAGGACGAGTTCCTGCGGTGGGGTCAGCAGATGGGCGGCCAGAAAGGCGCGGGCTTGTTCCAGGTCGACGATTTCCACAAAGGCTCTCCTGCGGGCTTTTTACGATGCAACAATGAGTTTTGATTTTAACACAGACCCACGTCTGCCGCTCTGCTCATTGGGGTCTGTTCAGCTGTTCTGCCACACGGAGCGCCTGGGCTGCGATCGTCAGCGCCGGGTTCATTGCGGACGACGACGGGAAGAAGGAAGAGTCGACCACGTAGAGATTTTCGACGTCGTGTGTTCGGCAGTAGGGGTCGAGCACCGACGTTGCTGGGTCGCTTCCAAAGCGGGCGGTGCCGCACTGGTGGGAGTTGGTCTCGATCCCCATTGGCTGGACGAAGACGAACGCATAGCCAGCTGCGCGCATGGTGTGTCGCGCGGTTTCGACCAGTTTGCGGTGGGCGGCCAGGTTGTTGGGTTGCCAGCGGACGACCACCCGGCCGTCGTTGCGCAGCTCGATGCGGTTGTTGGGGTCGGGCAGGTCTTCGGACATGACCCACCAGTCCACGCTGCGGTCAGCCATCCCCTGCAGGATGGGTCTGGGGACAAAGGGCTGGGATGCAGTCAACATGCCCGCCTGCAGTTTGCCCAGCAGCTGGAGATTGCCCATCGGGTAGGGGAAGTCTGGTCCTTGGAAATAGAAATCGTTGATGGCCAGGGTTTTTTGAAAGACGGTCGGGTTGCGTCGCAAGGGGTCTACTGCCATGAGCGCGGTGTTGTTGTGGACCATGTAGTGGCGTCCCAGCATGCCGGAGGAGTTGGCCAGCCCCTGGCGGTGTCTGTCGTTGGCGGAGCGCAGCAGCAGCAATGTCGAGTTGACGGCGCCGCAGGCGACCACGAAGCGTTCGGCGTGGACTGTGACGGTTTCGCCGCCTTTTTCCAGTTCGGCTGCGATCACGCGTCGGCCTGTGCTGTCGGTCAGCAGCCGTTGTGCCCGTGTGTGGGTCCACAGGGTGACCCCAGGCTGCTGGGTCGCTGGGCGCACGCAGCAGACATCGCTCTCCCCTTTGGCCAGCACCTGGCAGGGGAAGCCGTCGCAGGTTTTGCAGCGAAGACAGCGTCCTCCCTCGCGACGATCCACCCCCATCGGGTAGTGGAAGGGATGCAGCCCTTGCCGCCGCAACCGTTCGCCCAGGTCGTCGATATAGGGTTCGTGGGGAAGGGCGGGGAAGGGAAAGGGGCCGGAGCGCGGCGGGTCGGTGGGGTCCTCGCCGGTTTGGCCGTGGACCAGATAGATCTCTTCTGCGCGTGCGTAGTAGGGTTCCAGGTCGGCGTAGCGGATGGGCCATGCGGGCGACACCCCGCCTTCGTGGGCGAGCTCCTCGAAATCGCGTTCGCGCAGCCGGGGCAAGGCGGCGCCGTAGACTTTGGTGTTGCCGCCGACGAAATAGTGCACACCTGGGTGGAAAGGGGTCCCGTCGGCACCGTACCAGAGCTCGGCGGGTTTGTAGCGGCGGCGGTCGAAGACTTCGGTCGGCTGCCAGTTTTGTGGCTCCTGCGGCAGGAAGCCTCCACGTTCGACCAGCAAAATACGCGCGCCGCTCTCTCGCAGCGCGTAGGCGAGTGTGCCGCCACCCGCACCTGTGCCAATGATCACCAAATCAAATGAATCCGCCATGGTGCCTCCTCCACATTGATGTGCATTTGTCTGCCAGCTGTGCTTGTAGTTTACCGTAGAAAGCTCTGGCCCGATAAACGGACTGATGGCGCTATTTTGGCAAAGCTGAATGTCTTGCGGATCGGGCGGTTGCGGAAGGGGCGTTATCTGGTTGTTTACTTTGACCACAGCCATCTATAATGGTGGCATGCGTGTATTGATGGTCAGCAAGGCGTTGGTGGTTGGCGCCTATCAGCGCAAGGCAGAGGAGATCGCCGCGCTCGGTGTCGATCTGGTGGTGTTGACGCCGCCGAGCTGGCGTGACCGTCGTGGGTTTCAGCCGCTGCAGCCCGCCCACACTGCGGGCTATACGCTGCGTTCGATCCCGATCCTGGGCAACGGCAATTTTCATTTGCACTGCTATCCGACGCTGGCGCGCGAGCTGCGGCAGCTGAGCCCCGACCTGCTGCATATGGATGAAGAGCCTTACAACCTGGCGACCTGGCTGGCCCTGCGTGCTGCGCGGGGCCAGCAGGTGCGGGCGCTTTTTTTTACCTGGCAAAATCTGTGGCGGCGTTATCCGTGGCCTTTTGCCTTCTTTGAGCGCGCCAATTATGCTGCTTCCGGCATGGCGCTGGCCGGCAGCCAGGAAGCGGCTGCGGTGCTGCGCCGCAAGGGGTACTGCAAGGAGATTGCGGTCATTCCACAGTTTGGGGTGGATCCGAGGCTGTTTACGCCGGGAGCGCTCTCTGCCCCAGCGGGTGAAAGGCTGCGGATCGGCTATGCGGGCGGGCTGTTGCCCGAAAAAGGGCTGGATGACCTGTTGTACGCCTGTGCAGCCTTGCAGGGCGAGTGGCAGCTGACATTGGCCGGTGAGGGGAGTGCCGCTGCTGCGCTGCAAAGGCTGGCTGCCAGCCTGGCGATTGTCGGCCGGGTTCGTTTTGCTGGCCGGATTGCCAGCACGGAGATGCCAGCCTTTCACCGCAGCCTGGATGTCCTGGTGTTGCCCAGTCGTACGACAGCCGGTTGGAAAGAGCAGTTTGGCCGTGTGTTGGTGGAGGCCATGGCGTGTGAGACCGCGGTGGTCGGCAGCGACAGTGGGGAGATCCCCCGGGTGATCGGGGAGGCGGGTCTGGTATTTGCCGAGGGAGACCGTGCGGCGTTGGCGTCTCAGCTGCAGCAGCTGTTGGACAATCGTGCCCTCTGCCGCCAGCTGGGTGCTGCGGGCCGACGGCGGGTGCTGGAGCACTTCACCATGGCCCAGGTTGCTGCGCAGACAGTGGCGGTCTATCGCCAGCTGATGGAGCCCGGGTGAAGATTGCCCTCAACGCCCAGCTGATCAGCGATCAGGCCACCTATCGGGGGGCTGGGGTCAGCAACTACAGTGCCGAGCTGCTGCGGGCGCTCGGGCAGCTGGCGCTGGACAGCCCGGGGGAGGCGCTTGAGCTGACCGCATTTTTGCATGTGGCTGGGTTTCAGGCTCCGGGGGTGCGGCAGATCTTGTCGTCGCTGCCGTTGGAGCTGCCGGTGGCGCGCATCGTCTGGGAGCAGAGCGTGTTGCCGTTGCAGCTGCGGCGGTGGCAGGCCGACCTGGTCCATGGGATGGTGAATGTGCTGCCGCTGGCGACCCGCTCTCCTGCGGTGGTCACGGTCCACGATCTGGCGTTTGTGCGGGCGCCTGGCACGCTGCCGCCCTTCAAGCGGCTTTATTTGACTGCTCTCTGCCGGGCCAGCGTGCGCCGGGCAGGGCAGGTGATCGCGGTCAGCCAGCAGACGGCGGCTGATCTGCAGCATTTTTTTGCCCTCCCTGCGGAACGGGTCACCGTGGTCTACAACGGGGTTGCCGAGCGGTTTGGTCTGCGTTCAGCGGCCCAGCAGCAGGCCTTTCGTCAGCGCTCCGGTCTGCCAGAGCGCTATCTGTTGTATGTGGGGACGTTGGAACCGCGCAAAAATCTTGAGCTGTTGCTGCACGCTTTTGCCCGCTGGCGCCAACAATGTCGTCCTGCGGAGCGGTCGGTCAAGTTGGTGCTGGCGGGCGCCAAGGGGTGGTATTACACGACCATTTTTCAGCAGATGGCTGCGCTGGGGCTGGAGGAATGTGTGCTTCTGCCCGGCTTTGTGCCAGCTGCGGAACTGCCGGATTGGTACGCGGCAGCCGAAGTTTTTGTCTATCCCAGTTTGTTTGAAGGATTTGGTCTGCCGGTGTTGGAGGCGATGGCGAGCGGGACGCCGGTCATCTGCAGCCAGGCCCCTGGGGTCGGCGAGGTGGCTGGCGAGGCGGCCTCACTGTTTCCCCCCCAGGTTTGTGAGGCACTGGTGGCTGCGTTGGATCGGGTCGTAGGTCAGCCTGGGGTGCAGCAGCTTCTGCGCCAGCGCGGTCTGGAACAGGCGCAGCGGTTTTCCTGGCGGCGCAGCGCTGCCGCAACGATCCAGGTCTACCGGCGCACGCTGGCCAACTTGTGAGCCAGCCGATTCGCTGGCAAAATGAGATGGAAAAAAAATTGGAGATGTTCGCCGACGAACAGCAGAACCAAATGACAACTGTCGACAAACTTGATGCGACCGAACCGGTCCCCAGACAGCAGAGCACCATGTCTGGCAGCCACCTCAGCTGGCTGGCTGCCCTCACCCAGCGGGTGCCCGCGCCCCTCTGGCGGCTGCTCCTGATCGTCACAGATGTTTTCTGGATTTTTGCTGCCTTTTTGACTGCCTTTGCGCTGCGCTACCAGGCCCAGCTTTTCATCACAGTCGATCCTGCCTTTCAACTGCCGTTGACCAGCTACCTGCCCCAGGTGCTGCTGCTGGTCCTCTTTTTGCTGGTTGCCTTCCGTTTTTCGCGCGTCTACCCCTACCAGCCGGGCCGCAGCTGGGTCGAAGAGCTCTGGCGAATTGCAACAGCCACCACCGTGGGGGTGATCCTCCTCATCGTTGTCAATCTGATCTTTCGGCCCATGCTCTACAGCCGGCTGGTCTTTCTGTATACGGCGATCTTGGTGACTGTCTATCTGGGGGTGAGCCGGCTGCTGATTCTCGGGGCGCGCAGCCACCTGCGCCGTTACGACATTGGGGTACACCGTGTTTTGCTGGTGGGGGCGGGCGACGTCGGAAGGATGGTCATGCGCACGTTGGTCGCCCGTCCTGACTACGGCTGGAAGCTGGTGGGGTTTTTGGACGACAACCCAGCCAAGAGCAGCACAGATGTCGGTCGTTTCAAGGCGTTGGGCCCGATCGAAAATGCCCCTGAGGTGATGGCGGCGCATGCCATTCAGCGGATGATTATCTGCCTGCCCTGGCAGACCCACCGTACGATCCAGCGTCTGCTGTGCGAATGCGAGCAGCAGCAGGTGGAAGCCTATGTGGTGCCCGATCTCTTTCTGTTGACCAAAAATCAGATGAAAGTTCAGGTGCTCAACGGCATTCCCCTGATGTCCACGCGTGAGATTTCGATCCAAGGGTGGAACCTGCTGTTCAAACGTGCCTTTGACCTGGTGGTAGGTGCTGCGATGGGCGTGGCGGTCTCGCCGCTCCTGCTTCTGATTGCGCTGGCGATCCGCTTTGAGACGCCAGGCCCGATCTTGTTTCGCCAGACGCGTGTGGGGAAGAACGGCCAGCACTTTATCTGTTACAAATTTCGTTCGATGGTGGCGAACGCTGACCAGCTGCGCAGCCAGATCGCCAGCCTCAACGAATCGAGCGGGCCACTTTTCAAAATTCGCAAAGACCCGCGCCTGACGCGGGTTGGCCGTTGGATCCGCCGCTACAGTCTGGACGAGTTGCCGCAGCTGCTCAATGTGCTGCGCGGGGAGATGAGCCTGATCGGGCCGCGCCCCAATCTGCCTGCGGAGGTGGCCCAGTATCAAGAATGGATGAAGAAACGGCTTTCGGTCAGCCCGGGGTTGACCGGGCTTTGGCAGGTCAGCGGGCGCAGCGATCTGATGTTTGACGAGATGGTGCTGCTGGATCTGTACTATGTCGAAAATTGGAGTGTCGGTCTGGATGCCAGCATTCTGCTGCGTTCGGTGCCGGCTGTGCTGCGCGCGACAGGCGCCTATTGACCGGCCATGCCACCAGCGATGCAACGTATTCTGATTTTGATGAGCGATACAGGGGGGGGGCACCGGGCCAGCGCGCAGGCGCTTCAGGCTGGGTTTGAGGAGCTTTATCCGGGCCGATTTGGGGTGGAGATCATCGATTTCATCGCGCGGGATCTCCCCTGGCCCTTCAATCAGATGCCCAATGTCTATCCGTTTTTGTCCAACGATGTGCCCTGGCTCTGGAAATGGCTCTATGGGGGGCATTCGCACGGCTTCAGCACGCGGACGACCCGGCTGGGCAGCCGTCTGCTGCGCTACGCTGCCCGCCGGGCCATCGACCAGCACACCCCTGACCTGATCCTGTCGGTCCATCCTCTGATGCAGGAGGTCTTTGTGCAGGTCTTGACCCGGCAGGGGCGGCGGATTCCGTTTGTGACCGTGGTCACCGATCTGAGCACCGTCCACCCGCTTTGGTTTCATCCGCAGGTCGACGCTGTCTATGTCGCCAGCGGTGAGAGCATGGCGGTTGCGCAGCGGGTGGGTGTCCCGGCAGAGCGCATCCATCTTTCTGGCTTGCCGATCCGGCCTGCCTTTGCCCGTCCGTCCCGCCCCAAAGCCGACCTGCGCGTCGAGCTGGGGATGGCACTGGGCACGCCTGCTGTTCTGGTGGTTGGGGGTGGGGAAGGGATCGGCCCGGTCGAGGAGATTGTCGAGCAGTGTGCCAGCCGCTTCAGCGCAGCTGGATGGGGTCAGATCGCGGTGATCTGTGGCCGCAACCGCACGCTGCAGGAGCGGCTGGCCGCTCGCCGCTGGCCGGTGGCTGTCCATGTACGTGGCTTTGTCGAGAACATGTCCGACTGGATGGCGGCCTGCGACTGCATCGTCACCAAAGCGGGGCCTGGCACGATTGCAGAGGCGTTGGTCTGCGGGTTGCCGATTGTGCTGAGCGGCTTTATTCCTGGCCAGGAGGAGGGCAATGTGCCGTACGTGGTCGATCAGGGGGTTGGCGTCTTCGAGCGGGCACCGGCTGCGATCGCGGACCAGCTGGTGCGGTGGTTTGGTCCAGAACGGGCCGAATTGCACGAACGTGCCCAGCGTGCACGCGCGCTGGGGCATCCGCAGGCCACCTTTGACATCGTGCGTTCGATCGTCCACCTGCTGGCTGGGGTGTAGGCCAGCTGCTTTATGGGGAGAGCAGGGCGCTGTAGAGGTCACCGAGCGGGGTAGGGTCGCCCTGGTCGTCGAACAGATTGCCGGTGGGGTAACGGTTGTCGCGTGCGAAAGACCAGCTCCAGCGCTGCACCAGCCGGTGTGCGTCGTAGGCTGGGCCCAACGCAGGGTCGGTCAGCGCCGTAAAAAGTGCAAAACTGCCGCGTAAAAAGGTGGCCACGCGCTCGGTGTCAAACCCGTACTCTGCGGGCAGCAAGATGCCATAGCCTGTGACCCACAACGGTTTGTGCTGCTGGCCGTGGGCTGACATCCAGCGGCGCATCGCCCGGACCTGCTGTTCCACCAACGCCAGGCTGTCGTGGTCTTGCACACCCCAGGCGACCCCCTGTTGTTCGATCGCAAATCCAGGAGGGATATTGGCTCCCCATCCGTTGCGCGCTTCGTGCAGCACATAGGCGTGCATGGTCCAGACGTCGACCGGCATCGCGGTCTGGTAGAGGGATCGATAGAACTGCCAGACGCGCTCCAGATAGCGCAGCCGCAGCGGTGTGATTTGGATCAGCCCGCCGGCAGCGACCTGGGCAGTGGGGTCTGCGCTTTTGATGGCATGGTAGGCACGGTGGTAGGCGACGGCGTAGACTTCGGGGGAGGTGTTGTCCTGCCAGCGCACATCGGGCTCGTTGCCGATCAGCCAGGTCGCCCCTCGGTGGTGCTGGGCCAGCTCGCTCAGGATGGAGGGGGCTGGGTGAAGGTGGCCGTTCTGCATGCGCACCACTGGGACAAATTCGATGCCCAGGGTGGCGGGGGGCAGTGCGATCTGCGGCCGTTGTCCCAGACCCCACAGGATCGGTTCGCTCTGCTGATTGGTTTCCCAGTTGAGATACCAGCCTGGCCGTTGGCGGGGCCAGGCGAGCCAGGTGGGGTCCTGGTCGGGCAGGCTGACCCCGGCTCGCCAGCGCAACGTGTACGGTTGGGGCGTTGGGCTGGGAGGGCTGTTTTGGCGTTCGGTCCAGGCATCAGGCAGACGAGGAGGGGGCTGCGGCTCTCTGGCGGGCAGCAGGGTGTTGTCGATCGGGTCGAACGTGGGGGTCCATTCTGGGGGATCTACCGCAGCAGCGGCCAGCAAGCTGAACAGCAGGATTGTGGCGATGGCGGCGACAAAATACAGAAAGTGGTAGACAGCAGGTGGTTGTCGTTCCATGCACATGGGCCTGCGGTTGGTTCAGCCAGAGAATGGGCCAGCTTCTGGCCGTTCGAACAATCTGTGCAAGCAGGCGTGCCGGATGCTCAGCGTACGTTGCCAGGGCCGCTGTGGGCTGCTTGGAGGGGCCAGTGGCAGCGGAGAAGGTATCTCCTGCGTGCCACTGGCGGCAGAGCGCTTCAGTCCCGTCGTGAAAGCAGTGAGACGTAGTACAGCATCGTTGCAACTGCCTGCACGGCAGCGGCGACATAGGTCAGCGCAGCGGCATCCAACACCTGGCCCACCCCTTTGATCTCCTGCGGGCTGAACATCCCAGAAACAGCGAGTTGTTGGCGGGCTCGTTTGCTGGCGTCGAATTCGACGGGCAGCGTCACCAGCGCAAAGAGAGCGGTTGTGCCAAACAACAGCAGACCGAACCAGGCAATGGCGTTGCCGGTGGCGCCGGACATAAAAAAGCCGACCATAAAGATGATTGGGCCCAGCCAGCTGCCAAAATTGACTGCTGGCACGAGCGTCGAACGCAGCCGCAGCGGGCCGTAGTGAAGCTTGTCCTGCAGGGCGTGGCCGGCTTCGTGGGCGGCAACGCCGACGGCGGCCACGCTGGGGGTTGCGTACACGGCCTCACTCAGCCGCAACACCTTGCCGCGCGGGTCATAGTGGTCGCTCAGCATCCCGCCGACCCGCTCGACGGCCACCCCTTGCAGACCATTGGCGTCCAGGATCTGGCGGGCCATTTGTGCACCGGTCATCCCGTTGGCAGTGCGCACCTTGGTGTACTGGCGGAAGGCACTCTGGACCCGGAACTGTGCCCACAAGCCCAACAGGAGAGGGGGAATCATATAAAGCAGATAATTTGGGTCAAAAAACATCGTGATCAGCCTCCTTATTTTTGCCGCAATCTACTAAACTCCAGTATAGCGACCAGACGCCTGCTTGACAAGTAGGAAACGCGCTTCTTCGGCCTCTCTGCGTCCCCGTGATCCCCGTGTATCAGCGTTGTCGGCGCAGCCCCAGGGCCAGGGTCAGCTCTTCGCTCTGGAGCAGCCTGTGCAGCCCAAGATAGACCGACAGCGCCAGCGGGATGCCGACCAGGACGGTCAACCAATCGTCGTTCCAGCCGACCAGGTCGCCCAGATAGACGGTGTGGTAGACCCAGTTTCCCCATCCCCAGGTGGCCAGCCCCATGCCAGCCGCAGCGACCAGCGTTTTGGCCAGCGCCGGCAGCAGATCGTGCCAGCCCAGCCCAGTGGGGAGACGGCGACCCAGCAGCCAGCAGAGGGCCACTGTCTCCACCAGCGTGGCCAGGCTGTTGGCCAGCGCCAGCCCCCCGAAGGAGAGCGAGCCTACCAGCAGAAAACTGAGTCCGATGTTGCCGCTCATGGCCAGGACGCCGACCCGGACGGGGGTCCAGGTATCTTGCAGCGCGTAAAAACCGCGCACCACGATTTCCAAGATGGCATGAAAGAGGAGCCCGACGATGTAAAACTGCAGCCCGTAGGCGACCAGCAACATACTTTGGGTGTCGAAGGCGCCGCGTTCGAGCAGAAGGCTGATCGTCGGACGGCGCAGCACGAGCAGCAGCATGGCGGAGGGGGCCACCAGAAAGACCACGACGCGCAGCGCGCGTTCGAAGGTGATCTGGAAGGCCTTGCCTTCTCCTGCGGCCATTTGTGCTGCAAGGGTCGGGAAGACGACGGTAGCAATCCCCTGCGCAAGGATCCCCTGCGGCAGCAGCATCAGCAGCCAGGCGTAGTTGAGGGCGCTGAGGGCACCGTGGCCCAGCCCACTGGCCAGCACCGTATTGATCCAAAAATGGAGCTGGACGAAGATGAGCCCCAGAACCCGTGGGCCCATCAACAGCGCCACCCTGCGCACGCCGGCTTCACGCAGGGAGAGGGTCCACTGGGGGCGAAAGCCCTTGTGCAGCAGCACCGGCAGCTGGACCAGCAGGTGTGTCACTGACCCTGCCACAACACCGACCCCCAGTCCGTAGACGCCGTAGCGCGGGGCCAGCCAGAAGGCTGCGGCGAGGATCGCCAGATTGTAGAGGACGGGTGCAGCGGCTGGGGCCAGAAAATGTTGGGTGGTGTTCAGCGCGCCCATCACCAGGCCGCTGGCCCCGAAGATGACGGTGCCGGCCAGCATGAGGCGCAGCAGAGAGACCGTCATCTGCTGCTGTGGCGGCGTGAAGCCTGGGGCCAGCAGCGTGCGGACGAGCGGTTCAGCGCCAAAGGCTGCTGCCAGACTCAGGGCAACCAGCACCAGCGTGACCAGGTTGAGCACCTGGCTGAAGAGGCGCCAGGCCGTCTGGCGGTCGTTGTTTTGCCAGGTGCTGGCAAAGACTGGGATAAAGGCGCTGCCCAGCGCCCCCCCTGCTGCGATTTGAAAGAGCAGATCGGGGATACGGAAGGCGGCCAGATAGGCATCGTAGTCGGCGGTTGTTCCGAAACGGGCCCCGATCACCACCTCGCGTGCCAGCCCGGAGAGTCGGCTAAGCACAAAAAAGAGCATGACCAGCAGGGCAGCGCCCGCCATGCGGCGGCTGTCCAGCCTGGCAGTGGGCGGTCGTTGGGCAACGGGTGTTTCGTGTAGAGTCACAATTCTGCGATTATACACGCAGATTGAACTTTGGGTGCAAAGTAGGCTATACTCGAAGAGGCCGCGGTACCAGCGGCCGTGCAGTCTGTCACAAGAGCTTGTCAGGCGCTCTGTCTGGAAAGTGATGGGGAGCATGTCCTCTTTTTTGAACCGGCGATCTTGTGGGGCGCTGCTGTGGGCTGTGGGGGTGGCTGTGGGGGTGGCTGTCGCCTTGGCTGCCTGCCGCCCGATCCAGCCGCCGGTGGTGGCGCCGCCGGTGGCGCCGGTGGTATTGCCGTCGCCGACGCCCACCCCGCTGATCCTGCTGCTGCCGCCGGTGGTGCAGCAGCCGCCGACGCCCGTTGCGCCGCCGACGCCCGTTGCGCCGCCGCCGACCCGCGAGGCGTTGGCTGGCCCAGTCACCGTGGGGCTGGCAGCTTCGCTGCCCGCGAATTGGCGTTCGCAGCTGCAGGCCCACTTTGCCTCGCTCGACACGGTTACCGGCACGACGCAGCCGGTGCGGCTCCTCGATCCCCCCATTCTGGCGGAGGTGCTTTTGGATCTGCGTCCGGCCAGCCAGGCCCTTGCGCCGTTGGCCGAGCGGGTCTTTGCCGCAGCGGTGCCTTTTGCCACGCTGCGCGACGACATTGGGTTTGCAGAACTGGCAGCGGCCTGGCAAGGTGCAGCGGGCTCGCCGATGGTGTACACCAGCCTGGAGAACCTGGCGTTGTTGCGTCCTCTGTTGGGCGACTTTGGCGGGACACTGACGCCGCCCGACGCGCTGCTGGCTGCGCTGGAAAACAACCCTGGCTCGTTGGCGGTGCTTCCCTTCGACCAGCTCGATCCGCGTTTCAAAGCGTTGACGGTGGCTGGGGTCAACGTGCTCAGCAACCGATTTGACCGCTCCACCTACCCCTTGGCGGTGGTGCTGGACGTGCAGGGCCCGGGTGCCGGCGCCCTCGCTCCGCTGCTGCAAAATGTCATCCAGCCTGTGACCAATCGGGACCCGGCCCGCCTGACGCAGCTGATTCTGACCGGGGTGACTGCGATGTCTCGGGTCACTGCGTTGCGGATGGATCAAAAGGGCTACGAGTATCCAGCGCGTGTGATCTCGGATGTCTTTGCGGCTGCCGACATCACGCACATCAGCAACGAGGTTCCGTTTCTGGACGACTGTGTCGCCGACCCGACCGAGAACAACTTGATCTTGTGCAGCCATCCCAACTATTGGGCAGCGCTGGCGGCGTTGGGCACCGACATTGTCGGGCTGAGCGGCAACCATGTCAACGATTTTGGCCGGGAGGGAGCGCGCCGTTCGCTGGCCTGGTATCGTGAGAACCAAATTCCGGTCTACGGCAGCGGGTTGAATGTCAACGAGGCCTGTGCACCGCTGCTTTGGGAGCATCACGGCAACACCTTTGCCTTTCTTGCGGCGCTGGCTTTTCTCCCGGAAAGTGCCTGGGCCACGAACGAACAGCCGGGTGCCTGCTATTACTATCACAACCAGGAGATCTTGCTGGCTCTGGTGCGCCAGCTGGCCCAGGTGGTGGATGTGGTGGCGGTCGAGCTGCAGTACACCGAGACTTATACGCCTTTTCCGACGGCGGCACAGGTCGCTGATTTTCGGGAGCTGCGTGCGGCCGGCGCGCAGCTGGTCACCGGTGTGCAGAGCCATGTGCCGCAGGCCCAGGAGCCCTACGGGGTCGGCGATCAGGGGGGGAGCGGGCTGATCAGCTACGGGCTGGGCAATCTGTTTTTTGACCAGATGTGGAGTTGGGAGACGCGCACTGAGCTGGCGGCGCGCCATACGGTCTATGGAGGCCAGCTGCTCAGCACAGAGCTGCTGACGTTGGTTTTGGAGGATTTTGCCCAGCCACGGTGGGCTACAGCGGAGGAGCGTGCCGAGATTTTGAGCCGTATTTTTGCTGCGGCGCCGGCCCGTTGATCTGCTTTGACAAAAGGGCTCCTGGGACAGAATGGCTGTCACAACAATCAAATCAGCTTTGGGGCGGTTGCGCAATCGTTCAGGGTGGTCTATAATGAAATACCTTGATACATTTGTCTCCATCTCCACAGAATAAGGAGTGTCTACCATGATGATGTTGACGACTGCGTTGGCTGGCACTGTGGGCGGCGACCGATCCGCAACGAATCCGCTGTTGGCTGCGTTGCTCGGGGGCACCGCTTCAGGGTTGATTGCAGCGGCGACCGGGCTGTTGCTCGGCATGAACCTTCCAGCGCTCTATGTGTTGGCGTTTTTCCTGATCGGTGTGGGCCCGGTTTTGGGCCAGCAGCTGGCTGCTGGAAAATTGGGCCAGGATTGGAAGTCCCTGCTGGGCGGCGTGGTCGGGTTTATCCTGCCGATTGTCTCTTCGCTGATCCTGTGGCCCTTGTTGGTCTGGCTGTTCAACCGTTCGTTTGGCTTTGGGATGTTGTGGCTGGGCAGCCTGCTGGGCCTGATTTTGGGGGTCGCCGGGTTTTTTGCGGTCGGTCTGACGATGGGTCAGGACCCAGCCTGGGTCGGTCTGGGGTGGGCGGTCTTGTGGTCGCTGTGGGGCGGCAGCGTGGCCGCCTTCATGGCGGCTGGGGCGCGCTCCTAAGCCCAAGACGCTGAGCGTCGGCAAATTGAATGAAAACGGCGGCGGCAGCCGCCGTTTTTGATTGGAGAGGCAGGTGGGTTCGTGCAATTTGAACAATCATACCCGAATCTGGCTTTGCACAGGGGGTTGAATCCGCTCTATAATGCGAAAAAAGCCGGTTTTTGGGGGTCAGATTGGTAAAAAATGTACAAAAACACTGCGACTCTTGGGGACATCTATCATTTGGCGTTGCCGCTGGACACGCAGCTGTTGGTCGGCAGCGATCTGCTGCAGCGGCCAGTCAGCTGGGCATGCAGTTTGCGCCCGAGCCCGCCTGCATTCCCCAAACTGGACGGCAGCGAGCTGGCCCTGGTCGATATCGAGGAGCTGCGTCGTCTCGATCCCAAAGTCCGTCTCGATCGGGTGGTACGCAGCCTGAAGGTGGCAGGAATTGCGGGCATGGCGGTGTTGGGCGGTGTCTCCTCTGCTGCGGTCAGTGCAGCCGAGGAAGCACAGATTGCGCTCTTTGCGCTGCCGGCGACTGTTTCGTTGACCCAGGTGGAACGGTCGATCATTCGTCTGATTGTCGATCGGTCCGGTTACATTGCCCAGCGCTCCTCTGAGCTGCAGCGAGAGCTCAACCGGGCTGCGTTGGATGGGGGGGGGCTCCCTCAGATTGTCCAGCAGCTGTATACGTTTGTGCAGCAGCCGGTGGTTTTTGTCGGCGAGGAGGGGCGTGTCTCTGTGCTGGCCGGCTTCGACAAAGTGACCCACGAACAGCAGGTAGCCCTTTTGGACGCGCTTCCCAATCCAATGGTGCTGCGCAGCTGGATGGCGACGCAGCCGCCTGGCACCCTCTCCCAGGCTGTAGGGGTGTTGGCCTTGGCCGGGGCAGCTTCGGCCGGTCTGTATCGGGAGAGTGTGGTTTCGGCAGTCTGTGTGGGAGAGGCGGTGCGCGGCTATTGCCTGTTGTTGCGGCGCAGCGCTGCCGGCCAGGAGCTTTCTGCTGTGGAAGAAGTTGCTGCGCTGCAGGGTGCATCGGCAGCTGCGCTGGAGTGGGCCAAACAAAATGCCGTGGGGATCGCCGAGGAGCGTATGCGGGCGACCTTTCTGGACGAACTGCTGGCGGCCGAGATTGCGGACGAACAGGCTTGGGTTCAGCGTGGGAGCTCGTTGGGCTACAACCTGGTCCGTCCTCATGTTGCCCTGTTGGTCGAAATCAACCATGTGGCTGGTTGGCCGGCGCTGCTGCTTCGTTTTCAACAACAGCGCGGGGTCAACGCGCCCTATGCCCGCCGGGACGAAGGGACGCTGATCTTTTGGCCGGTCGACGATCCCAAAAGTGGTCGTTCGCTCAAGGCAGTTGCCCACGAACTGGTCCAGCGCATCGTCGCCAACAACCCGCACGCACGGGCCCTGGTCGGGATTGGGCGCCCTGGGGTGGGGCCCGCCAACTGGCGGCAGAGCCAGATGCAGGCGCGCGAGAGCTTGCGGCTGGGCAAGGAGTGGGAGAGCTCTCCGGTCACCTATTTTGGAGACCTGGGGCTCTATCAACTGCTCAGCGGGCTGGGGAACAGTGCTGAGGCTGCCCGCTTCTATCGCAAAACGCTCGGGCGGTTGAT
Organism: Chloroflexota bacterium; assembly: GCA_018969295.1. GTDB lineage: Bacteria > Chloroflexota > Anaerolineae > Caldilineales > Caldilineaceae > Caldilinea. Next base: position 35,913 of record JAGWYN010000006.1, read on the forward strand.
CGCCTACGACGACAGTCGGAATGCCGAGCTGGTCCAGACGTTGGACGCTTTTTTTGCGGCCCACGGCAACCTCAGCCAGACGGCTGCGCGCCTGCACATTCATCGCAATACCCTGACCTATCGTCTGGAGCAGATCGCCCAGATCACACAGCTGGATTTGGACGACGCCGATGCGCGGTTCTCGTTGCAGCTGGCCTTGAAGCTGCGTCCTGTGATGAAATAGGTGGGCAAGGCGCTGAAAAAGGAACCAGGGCAATCATGGGGGAGAGCAGGCTGGGGTGCGGCCTGGGGGGCGGCCTGGGGGGTGTTCTGTTTGATGGGTACCAGATCCCCGGCGACGCACGGCTTCGAGAAGTTCAGGTGACCTCCGGGTGGTATATTGATTCACTTCGTCTTCTGTACAGCGGCCCGGACGGGGAGATCCACGGGCTTGCTCTCTTGGGGGGGCAGGGTGGCGAGCGCCATCAGTTCCGGTTGGGAGAGGGCGAGTGGCTGATGGGGATCAGCGGGCGGTGCGGGATCTACATTGACAGCCTCCGCTTCCATACCAACTGGCGGGTGTCTCCGACCTATGGCGGGCCAGGGGGGGACAGAGAGTATCTATTTTGGGCTCCGGAGGGGGGCGAAGTCGTCGGTTTCTGGGGGCGTGCGGACTGGTATCTGGACGCCATTGGCATTCTGGTGCGGCCTGCGCTGGGGGGCGGTGTCGGCCAGAATGTGGGTCAGGCCCCTGGGGTGGCTGCCCAGCAGGAGCCTGACAGCGGCAATTCCAGGAATTCCAGCGCGTTGACGCCGGTAGGTTCCAGGCTGACCAGATAACGGCGCCAGGGGATGTAAAAATAGGTATATCCGCGCAGGCAGACCTGGCTGCGAATGGCTGCCAGGTCGGGGGTCTGTTCGGCCAGGGGGTTGGGGCTGAGCTGGCGCAGATCCTCCAGTGCCAGCCGTTGAATCCAGAGGCCGGTGACTGCATAGGTGGTCTCGGCGGCTCTCTGGGCGTTGATGACCAGCCTCAGTTCCTCGCCGGTTGTCGCTGGCTGGGGGGGGGGCAGATAGCGTGGCAGCAGCGCCCACGGGAGCAGGACAAAGAGCAGGAACGCCAGTGCGCGCACACGGCCTGGCTGGCTGGCCAGGTCGATCAGAACGGCGCCGATGCGGCCGAGCAAGCTGACCAACAGAAGGATCAGCCAGAGCAACAGCGAGTTGAGCAGCAGGTCGAGCAGCCCGATCTGGGTCTCTCCGGCCAGGGTGATGCGTGCGACGGGCAAGGGGAAGCCGCGCCAGCCCAGGCAGCCTGCTGCGCAGCCGGCATAGTAAGGGGGGACCCAGAAGACATAGAGGCTGGCAAAAGCCAGAAAAAATGAGGCCAGAAAGGAGAGGATTGCAATGCGAGGCCAGTGGTTTGTCTGCTGGCGCCACCAGAGGATCACAAGGGTTACCGCCAGCCCTCCCCCTACAGCCAGCAGCAGATCGCTCCATTCGATAAAATAGCCCAGCTGCTCGGGCAGCGGCATCGCAAACATTTCAGGGCTGCCAGCAGAGGAAGGCGCGGTCCAGCGCAGCGGGCACCCCAAAGAGCGGAAAGATCTGCTCCTCCCCTGTCCAGTAGGCCAGCTGCTGGCTGCCGTCCGGGTCTCGTGTCAAAACCAGCAAGGAGGGTTGGTTCTGGCAGGCTGCAAAATCGAGCAGCGACTGCTGGCGGGGCAGCAGGTAGGAGTTGGCGACGATCGGGTCTGCGGGGGAGGCGCCTGGGGGGGGGAGTTGGAGCTGTACGAGGCCAAACCAGTCTTGTTCGCTGCTGCTGCCCAGCACAAAGCGGCTGCGGGCCAGGTGGATTCGGTCGTTCTCCTGCCAGGCCAGCCGGGGGGCCAGGAACTCAAAACGGGTCTCGGTGGCATAGGCTGTGCGGATGACGCTGGCGCCGCGCCCTGCCAGTGTGAGCAGGTTGACGGTGTTGGGGGGCTGGACGACACCGGCGGTTAAGCTGGGGTGGTCGGGGTTGTACGCCAGAAAAGCCAGCCGGGTGCGGTCGGGGCTGAGCGCCAGCGGCCCACGGTAGGAACCCATTTCGAGAAGTTGTTGTGGTCCTTCGCTGAGGATCCCTTCGCCTTGCTCGCCACGGTCCAGGCGCATTCGGAAGACGCCGGCAAAGGGTTGTTGCAGCGTGCTGTCGCTGGTGTCGACGAAGAGATCGCTGCGCGAGGGGTCTCCTGGGGTGACCAACTGGACGGCCAGCAGGTTGGGTGTCAAGGAAGTATTTTTCTGGCTGCTGGCCTGGCCCAGGAGGGTCCCGTCGGCTTGCAGCCGCAGCGAGATCTGGGCAGTGGCTGGGTCGTAGTGCCACAGCTGCCACAGGTCGAGCGCAGCGTTGGGGGTCTCGATCCACCAGAGGCCGCCGTAGGCGTCGCCGGCGACGCCGCGCAGGGTGAAATAGGGTTGGGCGACGATCTGCAGCCCGCTGCCGTCGTTGCGCAGCCAGCTGAAGGTGTTGAGTCCGCCTGCGGCCGGCGGTTCGGTGATCAGGAAACCGGCGTTGGGGTCGCTGCTCAGCCAGGCTGCACCCGTCTCATACTGCCAGAGCTGTTGGGCGCGGCCGCTGCGTTCGAGCAGGTAGAGTCCTGCTTCGCTCCGGCTGCCCAGCAGGGCGATCGCTGTTGTGTTCTCTGCGGCCACTGCGGGCAGTGCCAGCTCTCGGACTCGTTCTGCCTGGGGGGCGGCTGCGATCCGCAGCCGTGTGGCCTGCTGGGTTGTGCCAGCCCCGCTGTCGGTCGCGGCCGGTGTGGCCAGATAGGTGAGTGTGCCAGGCCAGAGCAGGGAGCTGTTGGCCGGCACCCACTCGCTGTCAGGGCTGCCGAGCAGCGGGCCCCAGATTTCCACCACTGCCTCGCGCACGTCGAGCTGCAGGGGGGTGCCGTCTGCGGCGGTGGCGGCCAAAGGCAGCGCTGGGTCTGGTGGGATGGCCTCTCCACCGAGGGTGACGATCTGTTCGTCCTCTGCCGGGGGGGGGGCTGTGCCATACGCTGGCTCGGCGACGGCGGGCAGCCGGATGACGGGGGTGACCAGAGGGGTCGGCAAGGGGGTTGCAGTGGGCAGGGTGGCCAACAGCGCTGTGGGGGCTGTCTCCTGTTCTGCGGCCGACGGACCTTCCAGCGAGGTTCCATCGGCGCGGTAGCGGGGTACTTTGCTCAGATCGTCGTAAGGGATGACCAGTTGGGTGGCCACCCAGCCGAGCACTTCGGTGCGACCGTCGGTGACGGTGGCCGCTCGGATCAGCAGCCAATCTCCGGCTTCGGTGATTCCAAAGATGGCGACGGGGACCCCATTTTCCAACCCGGCGATGACGACATAGGCCGTGCCGGGCCCGCCGCGCAGCCGGGCGGTCTCGCTCAAGAGCATGTAGCCGGTCACCGGTGGCTGTGCGTCGGGGGCAATTGCCGGGATGGGCAGCGGCTTTTCGGTGGGGGTCGGGGTCGGTGTCTCGGTCGGGGTTGGTGTCCAGGTCGGGGTGGCTGTCGGCTGTGGCGTCTCGGTGGGGGTGGATGTGGCGGTGGGGGTATCTGTCGGGGTCGGTGTGAAGGTGGGGGTGGCTGTGGAAGTCGGTTCCAGAGTCGGGTTGAGGACGGCTGTATCGCCGCCAAGGTCAGTGTCCAGGGTCAGGGTCAGGGGATCGCCGTTGGCCAGCACTGTATTCTCTGCCAGGATCGGCGTCGGCGTTGCGGTCGGGCGGGGTGGCGCGGGCGTCACCAGACCTGCGCTGCTGGCGAGCAGCACAGGTGCGATCGACTGCAGGATGTACCGATCGGAGCTGCTCTCCAGAGCAAAGATGGCTTCATAGCTGCGGTTGCGGTCGGCGTTGTCAAAAAAACGCAGGCGTTCCGAGCGGCTTCCGTCCTGGATTTCCCGGTCGATCTCGTTGACGTACACGGCCATCCAGTCGCCTGGGAGGGCCAGCCCGAGATCGAAAAGTTCATTGAGCAGGTCAATCCGGGCCACCAAAGACTGGGCACGGCTGGCTTCGCCCCGTTGCAACTGGGCCAGGAGGGTGGCCAGGGTGCTCAGCGGTGTCGGCTGGACTTCGGCCTGGGCCAGCCGATAGCCGGCCAGACGGGGTGCGGCCTGGGGGTCTGTTGCAGCGGCTGTGGCGGGCTGCCAGCGGGTGCGCAGCTGTTGGCGGGCAAAGGGGGGCTGTTCGATAAAAATGGCTGCGGCGCCGTCTGGGGTCTGAAAGGCGCTGTTCAGGGGGCTAGCGACCAGCAGATCGGGCAGGGAGTGGTCTGCGCTGGCTTCGAGTGTAACGGTGCTTTCTACGGCGTTGAAGTTCCACTGTGGGTCGCTGTCGCTGGTCCAAAGCTGCACAAACGGTGCACCGGGCAGGGGCTGTGTCCACAGCGATGCCTGGAGCCTGGCACTGGCTTCGGGGCGTTCGATCAAGACGATCTGGGAGATTCCCTGGGCGTCTACGGCCAGGGTGCCGGCCTGGATACCTGCCGAGAAGGGGGCAGGGGCTGTGTTCTGGCTGGGCTCCAACAGCAGTTGGCCCACGATCTGGTCGCCCGCAGCTGTGCTGCGCCAGAACAACATCGGCAGTGTGGTGCCTTCGGGGGTGCGCGGTGCGATGAAGGCTGCCCAGGGGTCGGTGGCCAGTGGAAAATAGCTGGCTGCGACGAAGAGCAGCCCTTGTTCGTGCGCCAGCCGCTCGGCCAGCGCTGCCGCCCGTTCGGGGGTAAAGTCGAGGGCTGCCAATGTGTTGAGCCCCTGGAGGGCGAGCTGGTAGTACCGATCGGCCCATTCGGCTGCGCTGGCGGGCGTCGCTGTCGGTGTCGAGGTCAACGTGGGGGTGAAGGTCGGCGCAGGGGTTTCGGTGGCCGTGGCCGACGGCGTGGGGGTGAAGGTGGCTGCAAAGACCTGGCGCATCGCTTCGGCGGTGGCGGCCGCCTGTTGGGCCAGCGACAGGCCGTTGGAGCGGCCAAGCTGGAAGGCGGCGACTGCCACAAAGAGAAGCAGAAGCAGGAGCAGCGCGATCCCGCCAAGCCATTTGAGCTGGCGGCGGTTGGGCAACGGCAAGGTAGGTGGCAGCGGTTTCTGGTTCATGGGTTTGTTCAATTGGCGATCGTCAAGGTGACCCGGCAAGGGGGAGGGAAGTTGCCGGTCTGGTCCACCACGGTCAGCTGAAAAGTCCACGGCCCGTTGGCAAGGCCGCGTGTGTTGATGCTGGCAAGCGTGTCGTTGAAAACCTGGCCGCGGCCATCGGTCAGATAGGTAAACCCCTGTTCGGCGTTGATGCCGGGGGCGAACTCGATCTTGTAGTAGTTGAACTGGTCGTGAGCGGCGGTGCCGACCAGCGCCAGAACACCGCTGACCGTCGCGTTGTTGCTCGGCGCAGAGATTGTAGAACGGCTGTCCGGGCAGCCTCCAGGAAGGTTGCTGGGCGCTGCTGCCGGGGCTGGTGGGGCGGTGGGCACCAGGGCAGTTTGGGTTGCCTGCAGCGGCTCAGGGGTGGGGGCTGTCAGGGTCGGTGTGAGGGTGGGCAGCGGTGTCGAGGTCTCTGTGACAGGCAGGGGGGTATTGGTTGGGGTGATCTCCAGCGCAAACTGGGCGGGGAGCGTGGGCTGTGCGGCAGGTTCGAGCACCAACGCGCGCGGCACCGTGTTGCCGGCAAAATAGGTGATCCCCATGACGAGCAGCAGAAAGAGGGCGACCACGAAGATATTGTGCAGATCCTGGACGGCCCGTTCGCGTTCCAAAGAAAAAAGTGCCTGGCGGCGTTCGCTGCGCACCTGCCAGAGCCGGTAGAGTTGGAGGAGTGCAGTCAACCCACAGGCCAGGTAGATGTAGGGGGCATAGGTTGCAAAGAGTTGAAAAATCGTCACCATAAAAATTTTTGACTGTCAACCAGACACAGGCCATCCCCAGACGGCTCCAGACAGGTTTCTGTATCATACAATGACTGGGGCGATTGCCCCAGTCTGGCAGGGGATTCGAGTGGGCTCGGGTGGGGGGAGAAGGCGAGAGGAGCCGGCAGAGGGGGTGGGGCGGCCTTTGTGCGTCACAACAAGGCGGGTCGGATCACGCCGACCAGGGCGTAGAGGCTCAAGGCAGCGAGCAGGGCCAGGAGGAGCGCGCCGGCGGGCCGCCGCCAGCTGGCGGGCAGCAGGTTGGCCAGCCCTTCGATCCAGAGCACGGCTGCGGCGGCAAGCGCTGGAAAGAGCAATCTGCCTTGGTCGGTGCCGAGGGCCAGCAGCGAGTAGTTCCAGATGCTGGCGGCGGTGCTGAGGAAGGCGAGGCCGAGCAGGGCCAGCACCTCTTGCTGGGCGCGGGGCTGCCGCCACCCGCTGCGCACCCAGCCAGCAGTGCTGGCGGCGGTCAGCCCAGCCAGCAGCCAGTAGACCCAGTTGGCCATTGGGAGATGGCCGGCTCCCCCGAATTTGCCCCAAAAGGAGACAAACCAGCCGCTCAGCAGCCAGCGGGTGTCTGCCCAGCCCCAGGGGGTGAGCCGCTGGTCGACTGTCTGGCGCACCAGTTCCAGCCCGAGGGGGTCGCCGTAGAGCTGCCAGTTGCGCAGGAGCCAGGGGCTGGCCAGCAGCAGTGCGGGCAGAAAGACCGCCAGACTGCTTGACAGCCAGCGGGCCCGCCAGGCTGTTGAGCAGGCAGTCCCGCCGTGCTGGGCCGCAGGCAGAGGGGCATTGTGCAGGCTGCCTGCCAAAAGCGCCAGGCCGACCGCTGGCCACAGCGCAGCGGTGCTGACCTTGGTGAGCAACCCGGCGCCCAGGGCCAGCGGTGTCCACCAGCCTGCCCGCCAGTCGCCGTTGGCGCGATAGATGGCCAGCGCCCCCCACAGCGCCAGTGTGCCGAAGAGGGCTGCGGTGCTGTCGTTGTTGATCGCGCTGCCGATGAACACGAACTCGGGCAGCAGGGCGACCAGGCCGGTAGCGGCCAGCACCCGGCCTGGCCGTTCTGGCCAGACTGTGCGCGCCAGCCCGTACGCTGCGGCCACAGTCGCTGTGCTTGTCAGGACTGACCAGAGCCTTGCCAGGTGGAAGGAGAGCACAGCTCCCTGCCAGGGCCAGTTTTCTTGGTCGGTGTGGAGAAAAAAATTGGGGGACCAGCCGTCTGCGGTTGGCTGCAGCTGGACCTGAGGGTTGGGGTGCAGAAAGTCGTTGCCCGGCTCGGCCAGCAGCGCCAGCAGCGCTGCTCCGATGTGGGCCAGGGGCGGATGTTTGCCCTGGGTCATCCATGGGCCTGTGGGCAGCTGCTGTTCCTGGGCGAGGTACACGACCAGCGCCCAGTGGTCCGCTTCGTCTGGAGCCTCGGCGATCGGGTTCCAGACGCTGTAGGCCAGGGCCAGACAGAGGTGTGCTGCCACCAGCAGCAGGGCTGTGTGCCACGTGCTCTGGCCGAGGAGGCTGGGGGGATTCACACCAGGGCGGCTCGCAGCCGGTGCAGCCCTTCTTCCAGGGTTGAGCGTGGGCAGCCAAAGTTGAGCCGCACAAAGCCTTCGCCGCCGGCCCCAAACCAGGCTCCTTCGTTGACAGCCACCTTGGCGTTGGCCAGCAAAAAGTCAGCGACCTTGCCTTCGGTCGCCCGTTGATGCAAGTCCAGCCAGAGCAGATAGGTGCTTTCTGGGAACGTGGTGCCGACGCCGGGCAGCTCTTGTTCGATAAAGTGAACTGCGAAATCTCGGTTGGCGGTCAGATAGTGCTGCAGCGCAGCCAGCCACTCTGCGCAGGCGGTGTAGGCGGTGGTGGCAGCGACCATGCCGAAGAGGTTGATGTGGGGGACGATTCCAGCCATGCTGGCTTCGACCTGACGGCGCAGGGCGGGGTTTTGGACGATGGCAAAGCTGGCGCCCAGCCCGGGAACATTGAAGCTCTTGCTGGGGGCCATCAACGTGATGGTGCGCTGGGCAATTTCTGGGTCCAGGCTGGCGATTGGGAGATGCTGGGTCGTGCCGAGCAGCAGGTCGCAGTGGATCTCGTCGGAGCAGATCACCAGGTTTCGCTCGGCGCAAAATGCGGCGATTTCGGTCAGCTCGGCGCCAGTGAAAGAGCGGCCGACGGGGTTGTGCGGGTTGCAGAGCAGGAAGAGCCGGGTCTCGGGCGTGCAGGCTGCGGCCAGCCCCGCCATGTCCAGCTCATAGCGAATCCGGTGCCCCTGACGGACTGCACGCAGCGGGGCCGACTGCAGCGTCCGTCCCTGGTTGACCGGGGCGGTCAAAAAGGGCCCGTAGACGGGGGTATAGGTCAGAACGCCGTCGCCTGGGGCGCCGACCGCACGGCTGACGACATTGAGCCCGCAGACCAGCCCGGGCAGCAGCACGATCTCCTCCGGGCGGATCTCCCAACGGTAGAGCTGCGCCATCCGTTCGACCAGGGTCTGTTTGAGCGTTTTGGATTCAAGCCCGTAGCCAAAAACTCCCTGGTGGGCCCGCTCTGCCAGCGCTGCTGTGATCGGGGGGGGGGCTGCGAAATCCATATCGGCCACCCACATGGGCAACACGTCCGGGGCAAAATAGCCCCATTTTACACTGTCCGAACTGCGTCGGTCGATGACCTGGTCAAAATTGTAGTCCATCACAAATCCGATCGGTGGGGTGTGCCTGTCTGGGCACAGTGGGTGGTTGGGGCCTTCAAGGAGGTGGGTCGGTATTTTGAGCCATCTCGTCGTAGTGGAGCTGGTTCTTTTTGGGGCGGCTGGTGCGGTAAGCTGCGCGTGCGATCGCCGAGGAGGCGATCGGCAGCGTGGCAAAGAGGAGTCCAATCAAGAGCAGGACCCGGTAGAGCACGAATTCATTGAAGAAAAACAGTCCGGCTGCCAGCAGCAGGCCGCCGATGCCCACGGTCGACGCTTTGCCTCCAGCGTGCATGCGCGAAAAGACATCGGGCAGACGCACGATTCCGATCGAGGAGACAACCATGAAGGCGACACCGACGGCTGCCAACAGCAGGACGATCTGCTCTGAGCGTGACATACAAGGCTATTCCTCGTTTGATTCCCAGTCTTGTCGATTGGACTGTTCGATATAGCGGGCCAGCATCAGGGTGCCGACGAAACCGAAGACGGCGGTGACGATGGCTGCGTCGAGCAGGGCTGGGGCGTAGTTGCGGAGGGCCAACAGGGCAAAGATGCCGACGGCGTGGCTGCTGATCGTGTCGAAGGCCACTGCCCGGTTAGGGGGATTGGGCCCCAGGTAGAGCCGCACAAAGCAGAGGAGCATCGAGAGGGCCAGCACGGCCAGCAGGACTTCGATCCAGGCGACAAAGGACATATTTTACTTCTCCCCGCGGGTGATCTGCAGGATACGTTGTTCGAAGTCACGTTGGAGGGTGCGGCGCAGCGCCTCCGGGTCCCCCATGACCAGGCTATGGACATAGAGGACGCGTTCGCCGGTCGGGCTGTGGCCGACGTCGACGCTGAGGGTGCCAGGGGTCAAGGTAATCGAACTGGCCAGGATGGCGATTTCAAGGTCGCTGCGCACGGTCAGCGGGATCGCCACGATGCCCTGGTCCAATTTTAGCCGTGGGGAGAGCACGTAGCCGGCGACTTGGAAGCTGGCCACCACGATGCTCCAGGCCAGAAAGAGCAGATAGCCGAAGACGCCCAGCACCGATCTGGCGTAGCCGCGATGGAGAGCAGAGAGCAACAGAAAGCTGAGCAGGAAGCCAAAGAGCAGCGTGCTGGCGGTGAAACTTTCTTGCAGGGCTCCCCAGGCCAGCACCATCCCGAGGTTCAGCAGGAAGAGCAAAAGCACACGCATGGACGACTATCCTCCGGCCTTTTCTGACCGCTGAGATTGGATCCCCAGCGGGAGCGAGCGATCCTGTTCGGTGAGTTCTGGGTTGACCGTGCGCACATAGCCTGCCCGGTCGATCGCCTGGCTGGCGGCGGTCTGGACGAGTGTGAGCATTGGCTGGGCGGCGACGCCGATCGCCAGGCTGAGTGCCACCAGAATGGCCGACGGTGTGGTGGTCCACAGCGCACGACCGGGCGCGCGGACCCCGGGGGGCGGAGAGAGGCGGGGTTTTCCCCAGAAGATCGATTGCCAGAGCCGGATCATGCTCATGGTGGTGAGCAGGCTGACAAAGACGCTGACTGCGGCGATCGGCCATTGCCCGGCAGCGAAGGTGACTTCGAGCAGTCCGAGCTTGCCGATGAAGCCGCTGGTCGGTGGGAAGCCCGCCAGTGCGAAGGCGGCCACGAGGAAAAGTGTGGCCTGCAGCGGGCGGCTGTGCACCAATCCTCCCAGCTCGCTGAGCTTGCCTGTCCCCATTTCCAGCTCGACAGCGCCGCCGCCGAGCAGAAGCGCTGTCTTGACAAGCTGGTTGTGGATCAGAAAGAGGATCGCCAGCGCCAGCCCAAAGCCCACCCCATAGGTGCTGGGGGAGAGGGCCACCCCCAACCCCATCAGCATATAGCCGATCTGGCTGATGATATGGAAGCTGAGCAGCCGCCGGATGGTGGGCTGGGCAAAGGCACCCAACACCCCGATCACCATGGTCAGCCCGGCGACGGTCAGCAGCAGCGGCTGCCAGGTGGCGAGCAGCGTTGGGAAAAAGAGGGGAAAGACCCGGAACAACGAATAGACCCCAACCTTGGTGAGCACTCCGCTGAAGAGGGCGGTGACGACGGGGTGGGGCGTGTGGTAGCTGCTGGGCAGCCAGAAAAAGGCAGGGAAAGCAGCGGCTTTGGCGCCGAAGGCGACCAGCAGCAGGCCGGCGATCACGGCTTGCACGGTGTACGGTGCCTCCGCCATACGCACAGCGATGTGGGCCATGTTGAGTGTGCCCAGGGTGCCGTAGGTGATCCCAGCCCCCAACAGCAGCATCATCGACCCCATCAGGTTGAGCACCACATAGCGGATGCCGCCGTTGATCTGGCTGGGGGTTCCTCCCAGGGTGAGCAGCACAAAGCTGGCCATCAGCAGGACTTCGTAGAAGACATAGAGGTTGAAGAGGTCGCCGGTGATGAAGGCACCGTTGGCCCCCATCAGCAGAAAAAGCAGCATCGGGAAAAAGCCCAGCCGGGCGCGTTCAGGGTCGATCGTCTCCAGGGCAAACGGGTAGATGAGCAGGCTGAGCAGCCCGACCATGGCCAGCATGAGGGCGGTCAGGGTGTCCAGATAGACGGTGATCCCGAAGGGGGCCGGCCAGAGGCCGAGCTGGAACGCCTGGGGTCCACGCTGCAGGACCCAAAAGAGCAGGAACCCGGCCACCGCCATGTTGGCGAAAAGACCGAGGCCGGCCAAGATACGTTGGAGGGCGACACGGCGGTCGGGGGCCATCGACTGAAACAGCAGCGAGAACGCGCCGAGGAACAGGGGGAGGGCCACGGGCAGGATGAGAACGGTCGGGTGGGGTGTCATTCGCGTGCGTTCTCCACTTCTCGCTCGGGATAGTCGTAGACCTCATCCAGCTCATACTGGAGGAGATCGTAGTCGTCGGCGGCTTCCGGCAGCTGCATGCGCAGGGTGAATTTTGCGAAGGGGTCGGCAGTGTTGACCACGGCTGCCAGCTCGCCGGGCAGCAGGTCGCTGCCGGTCAACGCGTCGCGGCGGAAGATCAACATGACGATGAAGGCAGTCATGCCAAAACTGATGACGATGGCCGTCAGAATCAGTGCCTGAGGCAAGGGATCTGCGTAGCGGGCAAAGAGTGCAGCCGCTGACCCGGCAGCCTTGACGGTCTCCCCGTCGACGAGCGGCGGGGCACCGCGGGTGAGACGTCCCGTGCCGAAGAGGGCCAGGTTGATGGCGTGGGTGAAGAGGCCGAGCCCCAGCACCAGCTTGATCTGTCCCCGCTGGAGAACCAGATAGGTGCCACAGGCAAAGAGAAGCCCGACGAGCAGGGCCAGCATCAAGGCGGTCATGGGCGCGTCTCCCGGTGTTTTGTGGAGGGAGGGGGGGTCTCGGCAGCTTCGCTGAGGCGCAGCAGGTAGGTGACTGCCATACCGACCACGACCAGCATCACCCCCAGGTCGAAGAGCTGGGGGGTGCCCAGCTTGAGGGTCTCGCCGGCCACTTCAAACTGGATCCATCTCCCCAAGAAAAAACCGCCGCCGGCCATCCCGATCAACGCAGCTGTCACTGCGACCATCAAGCCGATACCAAGCAGGGGAGCAAGCCAGGGCCCGTAGCGGTCGCGGGTGGCTGCGCTGCCGAGGGCCAGAATGGTGAGTTCGATGGCGGCAGCGGCGACCAGCCCGGCAATAAAGCCGCCGCCAGGCAGGTCGTGGCCGCGCAAGAACAAAAAAATTGCGATCAACAGCAGGATCGGGGTCAGGATCCGATCGACCAGACGCAGGTAGATTTCAGTCATGGCCTGTCTCCGTCTTGGGCGGCGTTGGTTGGTCTGCAGCACCGTTCTGCCGACGGGCCATCTGGATCCGCCGTCGCAGCAAGGGCAGCTGTGGGCTGCGCAGCAGGGCGTACCCTCCCAGAGCAGCCAATGCCAGGACCGTGATTTCGCCCAGTGTGTCATAGCCGCGGATGTCGACCAGGATGACGTTGACGACATTGCTGCCGCGGCCGATCGAATAGGAATTTTCTAAAAAATACGGGCTGATGCTCTCCCCTACCTGGCTGATGTGGTTGATCAGGACCACCGCAAAGCCAAAAAAGCCCATTGCGGCAGCCATGCCGAGCTTCGAGATCGTGCGCCAGGAGGTACCCTGGCCGCTGTCCAGGTCAGGGTCCGGACGAACGCGGAAAAAAACCAGCACCAGCAGGATGATGCCGAGCACCTCGATCAGCAGCTGGGTCAGTGCCAGGTCGGGCGCGCCAAAAACCAGAAAAAAGAGGGTGACGGTGAGGCCAACCACCCCCAAAGCGATGATCGCGCTCAGACGGGAACGGGCGCGGATCGTGGCCAGGGCGCCGAAGAGAGCCAGCACGCAAAGAAGCCACTCGGTGAGGCTGGGCATCTCCAGCGAGTCCAGCAGGGGGAGGGAGGCGAGGCTGCTGTGGGTGAAGGCGTAGGCGACCAGCAGCGCTGCGGAAAGCAGGGTGACGCTGATCTGGGGGGCCATCGGGCTGCCTTGGATCCAGGTTGTGATGCGGTAGGCAAAGCGGTAGAGGGCGTTGACAAGTTGGTCGTAGACGAAGAGCGAAGTGAGCTGCGCGGGCAGGGAATTCAAGAGGCGCCGCAGCGGGGAACGGGCCAGAAAAACAGCGGTGCCCAGCCCCAGAATGGCCAGACTGGTGAGAAAGACCGGGGTGAAGCCATGCCAGAGTTTGAGATGCAGTTCGACCGGCTCCCCGGCCAGCGCTGCGACCGCAGGGGCGAAGAGCAGATTCTGGACGCTGTCGACGGCCAGGGCACCCAGCGCGCCCAGCAGGGTCAACAGCAGGGCGGGCGCCACGAAGCCAAACGAGGGGAGATGGTGCAGCCGGGCGCCCTCCTCCTCCGGGTGGCGGCGGAAGAACGCCTCCCAGAGCAGGGTCAGGATCGCGCCGACCATGAAGAGTGCGGAAAGGGTGGCGGCGCCGTAGGCCAGCGAGCCAACCAGCCACTGTCCCTGTTCGAGCGGTTTCATGCCACTCTCCAGCAGCAGCTCTTTGGCCAGGTAGCCCAGGGTCGGCGGCACCCCGGCCATCGAGAGGGCTGCCAGCGCGACGGTGGCGGCCAGGAGGGGCAGCGACCTGCCCAACCCTGCCAGCTTGCGCAGGTCGCGCGTGCCCATCGCATGGTCGACGATCCCGGCGCTGAGGAAGAGCGGCGCTTTGTAGAGCGCGTGTGCTATCACCGTGACGACAAACGCTGCGTAGGCGTAGGTGCTGTCAAAGGCCAGCAGCAAGACCAGCATGCCCAGCACGGCGACGGTGGCGTAGGCGAGCAGCGCCTTCATATCGGTGTAGCGAATGGCGCTGAGGCTGCCGAGCAGCATCGTGAAGCTGCCGGTCAACAACAGCGTCCAGAACCACAGGGGCAGTTCGCTGAAGGCAGGGTGCAGCCGGGCCAGCAGAAAGATCCCCGCTTTGACCATGGTCGCTGAATGCAGATAGGCGCTGGCAGGGGTGGGGGCTGCCATGGCGCCGGGCAGCCAGAACTGGAAGGGAAACTGGGCGGATTTGGTGAAGGCCCCCAGAAAGATCAGTGTCAGGGCGATCGGCGTCACAGCTGCTGTGGCGATCCCGGGGGTGGCCAGGAGCCCGCTGATCGAAAAGGTGCCTGCCTCCAAGCCCAGCAGGACCAGTCCTGCCAGCAGGGCCAGCCCGCCGGCGGTCGTCACGATCAGGGCGCGGCGGGCACCGTCGACCGCCGCTTTGTACTCGCTTTTGAAAGCGATCAAGAGGTAGCTGGTCAGGCTGGTGCCTTCCCAAAAGACAAAAAGGGCGAGCAGGTTGTCCGACCAGACCAGCCCCAGCATGCTGGCCATAAAGGCATACAAAAGAAGATAGAAAAATCCTTGCCGGGGGTCACCGGCAAAATAATGGGCGGTGTAAAAAGCAATACAGGTGCCGACGCCGGTGATGATCAGACCAAAGAAGAGGGCCAGTCCATCCAGGCGCAGAGCAAGCTCCAGGCCGAGCGTCGGCGCCCAGCCATAGCGTTCGACCCAGAAAATGCCCTGCCCGACTGGAATCAACTGGAGTGTTTGCCAGAGAGTGACAGCGGCAGCGGGGAGCGCAGCCCACCAGCCAAAAGAGAAGGAGCGGTGGGGCTTGAGCAGCCAGAGAAGGGGTGCAGAGACAAACAGAACAGTCAGGCAAAGGGCAAGCACGGTGTTCTTTCTCGTCTGACTCGTGTTCTCCGTCAGCGGCGGACTGTGCGCCGAACTGGAGAATTTTGGAAGGGCAAAGCTCGCCGACAGCCCCTTGGAGGGAGCACGCTGGAGCATAAAAGACACTCCTTTGAAAATATCACGACCGTGGGGAAAAGGCAAACGGGGGAGTGGGCTGGTGTACAGCTCTGGTGGGGGGGGGCGACGGCTGAACCAGCTGTTGAACCACCAACGCAGATTCGATTACATCCTTTGGCGGGCCCAAGGGCTATACTGGATCCATCGAAAATTGTGGGCTGTTGGTTGTCCGCAGCCCAGACAGGATCAAAAACAGGAGGAATGCAATGCGTTCTGTTTCGATCATCGGCATCGGCCAGACGCCGGTCGGCGAGCTGTGGGACTGCTCAGCCCGCCAGCTGGCCTATCAAGCGATCTCGGGCGCGTTGGCAGATGCCCAGGTAGAGCAGGTAGATGCTCTTTTTGTCGGCAACATGCTCAGCGGCAGTTTGCTCGACCAGGAGCATCTGGGGACTTTGGTGGCAGATTTTTGTGGGCTGCATGGAATCGAGGCGGCCAAAGTGGAGGCGGCGTGCGCCAGCGGTGCGGCAGCGCTGCGGGTCGGCACGATGGCGGTGGCCAGCGGCTTTCACGATCTGGTCGTGGTGGCGGGTCTGGAAAAAATGACCGACACCGTTGGCAAAGATACGACGGCAGGGCTGGCGACGGCGGCAGATGCTGAATACGAGGCGTTGCATGGGGTCAGCTTTGTGGGGTTGAATGCGCTGATCATGCAGCGCTACATGTACGAATATGCGGTGCCGTTGGACGCTTTCGCCGGGTTCAGCCTCAACGCACACCGCAACGGGGTCCACAACCCCAATGCGATGTTTCGGGATCCGATTTCTTTGGAGCACTATCTCAAAGCCCCTGTGATCGCTACCCCCATCAACATCTTGGACAGCAGCCCGGTCTGCGACGGGGCTGCGGCAGTGGTGCTGGCGCCGACGGCATGGGCCCAGCGGCTGACCGGCGGCCACCACCGCGGGGCGGTGCAGATTCTGGCCAGTGCCAGCGCCAACGACACCCTGGCGGTCCATGACCGTCGGGACCCGCTGGTGTTGGAAGCTGCCCGGATCAGCAGCCAGAAAGCCCTGCGTCAAGCCAACCTGCGGATCGACGAGCTGGATCTCTGTGAACTGCACGATGCCTTCACGATCATGGCGGCGCTCAGCCTGGAGGCGAACGGCTTTGCCCGTCGCGGGGAAGGCTGGCGCATGGCCCAGCAGAACGAGATAGGGATCGACGGCCGCCTCCCGATCAGCACGATGGGGGGGCTGAAGAGCCGCGGCCATCCGGTCGGAGCGACCGGCGTCTACCAGATCGTCGAGTGTGTGCAGCAGCTGACCGGCTGCGCCGGCGCCAACCAGGTTCTCCAGGCTCGGCTGGCAATGGCGCAGAACATTGGGGGAAGCGGTGCTACGGTCGTGACCCACATTCTGGGCAGCTGAGCGGGCCGATTCTGCACACATTTTGTGCGTTTTTTGTGCAAACTTTCTCAGAATCGCTTTCAAAAGCTCTCAATCGGACAAAAATGGCAGTGTCGATAGCTTTTGAGAGCCAGAAGCTGCTATTTTGGGGGGCAGGAATCTGGTTTTGTATCTGTCTGAAGAAGGATGAGGGAAGAAGAGGTATGGCAATTCCGAATTTGTGGCGAACCCAAAAGCAGCGGTACAGCTTGCAGGGAGATGTCTGTGTCCATTGTGAGCGGGCTATTTTTCCGCCACGTCAGATCTGCCCGCACTGTCGTCGCCCGCTCCAGGAAGCGGCTGCGCCATCTGTTCTTTTTGAGTTCAGTGCGTTGGCGTTGCCGGCGGGGCTGCCGGCGGGGCTGCCGGCGGGTACGGCAGGAGATGACTGATGGGGGCGGCGCCCAGCAACAGGTGGCCGGGGGCTGTCCCGGTTGTGTTGAGCGGTCGCGGCACAATTTACAGTTTTACGCGTATGTACAATGTGCCGCATGGATATGAGGAACAGAAGCCATACACCGTGGCGTTGATCCAGCTGGAAGAGGGGCCGTTGGTGACCGCCCAGCTCACCGATCTCGACAGCCAGGAGGTGCGCATCGGCCTGCCGGTCGAGATGGTCACCCGCAAGCTACGCGAAGAGGGGGAAGAGGGGCAGATCGTTTACGGCTACAAATTTCGTCCGCTGCTGTCGGCCTGACGAGCGGCCCGCAGGAAGAGACTCAGATGCGCAATCGGCATCGATGTGACAGGCAGATGCATGCAGAAACGTACCCCGCGAACCCGTGTTGACCGTTCGGGCGCCGCCAGAGGGAGAGGGCGCCGCCCCCTTGTGTTTCTGTTGGGGGGGCTTCTGCTTGCTGGAGCGGCTGGGGCAGGCCTGTTGTGGCTGATGCGCCCGGCGCCAGTGGCCGACACGCCAGTGGCCATTGCCCCGGCTGTTGCAACAGCCGGGGCTGCGTCGGGGCTGGGAGACGAAAGTGTGGCCGCAGAGCAGCAGCCGTCAGCGACCCCGCTGGCGATCGGGCCTGTCAACACCTGCGTGGCGCAGCCGCAGTTTCTGCGGGCGCTGAATCTGGGGGATCGTCCGATCATCGGCACCGGCGCGCGTACGGCCACCGGATTTGTGGTGATGGATCCGGAGAGCGGCCAGATCTACCAGGATCCAACCTGGGACGACGCCGGTGATTTGGGCCCGTACGTCTACGACCGCAGGGGCAACTTCTATGTAGGGCCTTCTCCCCGCACCAATCTTGCCTTGAACCCGGTCGACAAGCAGAATATTGTGTACCGGATCGACAGCCAGAGTGCCGTGATGGCGCCGTATCTGGAGCTGCCGGCTGGATTGCCCCCTTCCAGCAGCAATCCTTTTGGGACCATGGGGATTGCCTACGACTGTGAGACCGAGAGCCTCTACGTCACTTCGGTGGCCGGGTCGACAGCGACCGAAGAAGTGGGGCGGCTCTACCGGATCGACCTGACAACAGGCTTGGTGGTCGACCAGTTGGATGGGTTCGACGGTTTTGGGGTCAGTGTGTTCAACGGGGTAGAGGGCAAGACCCTCTATCTAGGTTCGGCGCGGCGCAGCGAAGTCTACACGGTCACCCTGGATGCTGCCGGCAATTTTGTCGGCCTTCCCCAGCTGTACACCAACACGACGGCGTTGGCGGGGGGGGACAGCCGCAAGGTACGCCGGATACAATTTACGCCGGACAACCGCATGGTCTGGAGCGCGCTCGATTTTGACTTCACCCTGCGGGCGGCCAGTGTCACGCAGGAGACGGTCTATCATTTTGTCTATGTGGCGGCGCAGTCGGCCTGGGTATTGGAAAAGGTGGAAGCCATCGAGCGTTGAAGCAAGACGGTTGCGCTGCGGGCGCAGGGCGCAGCGAGGATTGGAGTGGGGCGGGAAGGCATGATATACTCTCTGCCAGTAGACCCAATGGTGTGTGTGACCTGCACTGGGTGTTAAGTCTAGGTGCTGAATCTGGATGAGGATGGGGTCGGTGAGCTGGCAGAGAGCAATTTTTATTCTGGTCTTTGGCCTCGCCCTGGTCGGGTGTGGCAGCACCCCTTCTGTTCCTGCGACCCCGATTCCTGCGACCCCGATTCCTGCGACCCTGGCCCCTGCGACTCCGGTTCCTGCGGCCCTGGCCCCTGCGACTCCGGTTCCTGCGGCCCTAGCCCCGACAACCGAGGCGTTGCCCACCCCACAGCTGGCAAGGCCTGAGGAACAGGCTGCGGACCTGCAGTTGACCTCGCTGTTGGCTGCGCGCCAGAGGGCGATTGCCCAGTCTCTGCAGCAGGAGCCGCCGATTTTGTTGCTCGACCTGCCGGCAGAGGATCCGCGGGCCCGTTCTCAGCAGCTGGCGATCGCCGACCCGGCGTTTATCCGCTATGTCCGGGAGGAGGGGGGGGGCAGGCCGTTGCGCAGCGAAATTTTTGGCGTCTACCCCTGGCGTGCCAGCGACACGTCGGCGGCGACTGCCCGCTGTACTGGCGAGCGATGTTATCGGGTGGAAATGTACAACTATGCGCTCAACCTGACCACGGTCGCTGCCGTCGATCTGGAAGAGGCACGTGTGGTGGAGGTTGTGCTTTACCCCGACAGCCAGCCTGAACTGCCCCCGGCGCTGGCCGAACTGGCCGTGCAGATAGCGCTTGCCTCGCCTCAGGTTCGCCAGGCGGTGGGCGACTCGCCGGGCGAAGCGTTGATGGCAACCACCAAAACTGCACTCAAAAACACGACCTGCGAGCATTCCAATCATCTCTGCGTGGCACCGACGATTTTGTTAGAGGATCGTCGGTGGGCCTTGTGGGCGATCGTCGACCTGACTGCGGCACAGCTGGTCGGGATCCAGTGGACCCATGTGGGCGCGTCCAGCGGGCAATGGCCGGAGCGGCCTACAGAGGACCAGTTGCGCAAGCAGGTGGTCTTTGCCCAGTATTGCCAGCAGGCCAATACGGTCGAGCAGGATGGCTGGAAGGTGCCCTATATTATCACCAGCTCGGATGGGTTGGAGATTTTTGATGTGACCTTTGCTGGCAAGCCTGTGTTGGACAGTGCCAAGCTGGTCGACTGGCACGTCCAGTATTCGCAGAGTGAAGGGTTTGGTTACAACGATGGGATCGGCTGTCCGATGTTCAGCTCGTCGGCGGTAGTTGCTGTGGAGGGGCCACATCTGGAGGCACTGCCGTCGGCAGCGGGTTTTGCGCTGGTCCAGGATTTTTACCATCCCCTCTGGCCGCAGCCCTGCAACTACCGGTATCAGCAGCGCTACGAATTTTTCTCGGACGGCTCCTTTCGGGTGGTGGCGCTCAACCTGGGGCGTGGGTGTGGCATAGATGGGGTCTACCGTCCTGTGGTGCGTATCGATCTGGCCAGCCGTGCGCCTGGCGGCCAGCAGCTTTCCGAGTGGGATGGGCAGCAGTGGCAGCTGTGGGGGGCGGAGGGGTGGAGGTTGCAAGATGGGTCTACGCCTTACACCGTGGAAGGCTATCAGCTGCAGGTGACCGATCGGACGGGGGCGGGCTATTTTTTGGAGCCGGGGCGCGGCCAGTTTGGCGATGGGGGGCGCGGTGACAATGCCTTTGTCTATGTGACGGTTGCCCGTCCTGGGGAAGGGGATGCTGACATGCCCACATTGGGCTCTTGCTGTGGCGAAGGACATCGGCAGGGGCCCGAGCAGTTTATGGAGCCGTCCGCTGAAGCGCTGGCGGGGCAGGATCTGCTGCTTTGGTATGTGCCGCAGCAGGAAAACGACGAACGTCCAGGTCAGGAGTATTGTTGGGCTGATTTTGTTTGGACGGACGGCCTCTATGTGCCGACGGGGTTTCCATGTGCGGCTGGCCCGCGTTTTGTGCCGGTCGGTCCATAAAGGAGCATTGTCGAGGAAATGACGCAACGCGCATTGTGGCAGATGTTGCTGCAGACCCGCCTGCATCCTCCCCACATCCCTGCTGATGTTGTGGATCGTCCCCGGCTGGATGAACTGCTGGCCAAGGTGTTTCAACACAAACTGGCGCTGGTGGTGGCCCCTGCCGGCTATGGCAAAACAACGGCTGTGGCGCTCTGGGCCAGAGTGCAGCCCGACCCGGTCGCCTGGGTTTCGCTCGGCACGCCCCCTGGCGAGTTGTTTCTCTTTGTCTCCTATCTGGTGGCAGCCTTGCAGCAGGTGGGGGGGGACTTCCTGGAGACTGAGCTGCTTGTCCGCAGCGGCCAGGCCCCTGCGGCGATTTTGCGGCGTTCTTTGGTCGCTGAACTGGCCGCGCTGGGACGGACGATGGTGGTTGTGCTGGACGACTACGACCGCGTCTGCTGCGAACCCATTCACGAATTTGTGGCCGCGTTGGTGGATGAGCTGCCGCCGTCGGTGCATCTGCTGATGACCGTACGGGCCAGGCCGCAGCTTGCGTTGGCGCGTTGGCGTGAGCGCCAGGAGCTGTTGGAGGTGTGTGCCAGCGATCTTTGCTGCGACACTGCCGAGACTGGGCAGCTGCTGTTGTCCATGCGTGGAAAACCCCTCGATGCTGCGGTGGTGCAGGTGCTGCACGAACGCACGGAGGGCTGGGCTGCCGGGGTGCGTCTGGCGGCGTTGTCGATGCAGCGGGTCTCCCCCGAACAGCTGGCGGCGACACTCAAAGAGGCCAGCACAGTCAATGTACGCGAGTACCTGCTCGACGAGGTCTTCGCCCTGCAGAGCGAGCAGACGCAGCAATTTTTGGTCAAGACCTCAATTTTGGAGCGCTTCTGCGCGCCGTTGTGCGCTGCGGTGCTGGCAGAGGGGGCTGTCGATGGCTTTGCGGTAGAAGCCACCCACTCCTGGATCGAGGCGCTGGCGGACGCAGGGCTGTTTGTGATCTCTCTCGACGAGGTGAAAGAATGGTACCGCTACCACCATCTGTTTGCCGAACTGCTGCGGGTGCGACTCCATCAGCAGTTGGACAGCCAGACAGTGGCCGGGTTGCATCAGCGCGCGGGAGCGTGGCATGCCCGGCATGGCCTGGTCGAAGAGGCTGTGCGTCACTTTGTGGCGTGCGGCGATGTGGAGGCTGCGGTGAGGGTAGTGGCGGACCATGCGCAGCCGGGCTTGGATCGTGAGGATTGGCCGCTGGTCGAGCGTTGGCTGGCATTGCTGCCAGAGCCTGCTGTGCAGTCCAATCCGGCGCTTCTGCTGGCGCGCGCGCTGTGCACGCATCTTCGCATGGATCTGGCGCAGCTGCAGCCGATGGCGCAGCGGATCGACGCGCTTTTGCAGGGGACGGCAGATGGCGCTGTCAAGAATACGCTGTGTACGGTGGCCGATCTGCTTTCTGCCACGGTCTGTTTTCATCAGAATGCCCTCACGGCAATGCTGGAGCCTTCCGAGCGGG
The DNA here is from genome assembly GCA_018969295.1 of Chloroflexota bacterium. GTDB lineage: Bacteria > Chloroflexota > Anaerolineae > Caldilineales > Caldilineaceae > Caldilinea. The sequence continues at coordinate 57,524 of JAGWYN010000006.1, forward strand.
CGTGGAACCGTTCTGCGGGGCTCACTGGCTACGTGCACGGCCTCTCTGGCTTCTATCGGGCGATAGGGTTGCAGGCGTCTGGCCGTTTTGCGGAAGCGGAGCAATGGCTTGGGGAGCTGTTGAGGGGCCCCTATGCAGGGATCGACAGTGCAAGTCTTCGGCTCCGTTTTGCCTTGGTGTGTCTCTATCGAATGGACGGTGACCTGCGGAAGGGGCAGGCTGCGGCGCAAACGCTGCTGGCAGACAGCCTCTCCGGGCGTTTTCGGCTCATGGAGTGTTGGGCTCGTGTGCTTTTGGGGACCACCGCCTACGAGCAGGGGGATTTGCCAGCAGCAGCCGGCCATTTCGCCAGCGGTGCTGAGCTGATGTTTATTGCCAATGCGGCTGCTGTTCGGGAGTGTCTGGCTGGCCTCTGTCTGACGCAGATCAACCAGCAGCGGCTGGTGGAGGCAGCAGCTGCGCTGGAGCGCATGCGCGAGTTTCGCAAGGGCGACCCTGACAAGCTTGTGGAGTCTTTGTCGGCCCGTCTGGCGTTGGCCAACGGCGATGGGGAGCGGGCGCTGCGGTGGGCAAGGGCTGTCGAACCGGGTGAAACCCTTCCCTGGCTCTACTGGCTGGAGGTTCCGCTGTTGAGTGCGGCGCGCATTCTGATGGCGTCGGAGCAGCCGAACCTGCTGGAGCGATCTCGCTACCTGCTGCAGCAGGTAGCCCAGTGGGCCAGGCGCAGCCACTGTCGTTGGCGAATGCTGGAAGTGGCTGTGCTGCAGGCGATCGTCTGCGAAAAATTGGCAAGGGCGTTCCAGTCGAGAGCTGTTGCAGGGACCGCGTCGGTCGCGCTCCACCAAGAAGCCCTGGAGAGGCTTCGGTATGCGCTCCCGGTTGCAGTGCCGTTGGGTTTCCGGCAGTTTTTTCGAGCTTGCCCCCCGCAGCTGCTGAAACAGCTGGCGGAAGAGCCTGACCTGGCTCTCTGGATCGACCTGATTTCTGAAAAAACGCTGCAAAAGGGGTCTACACAGGCTGGAAAAGAGCGTGCGGCGGCCAGACCTGCAACCTTTGGGCTGAGTCTGCGCGAACAACAGATCATTGCCCTGCTGGCTCAAGGGTTGACCAACCGCCAGATCGCCGAGAGAATCTCGCTCTCTCCGAATACAATCCGCAACTATATTGTCGACATCTGCAACAAACTTGGCGTAGATACCCGCCAGGAGGTGGTGGCGCAGAGCCTGCAGCTGGGCATCGTTGCGGCAGATCTGTCTGACCCGAAAAGGCCCAACGCCTAAAGCTCCCCTTCTCAAGATCCCTGCTCGCTGGGCCCAGGTCGGACAGACAGCGGCAGGTCTCTCCAGCCTGGACACCCACCCTCTCCTTAAATGGTACAGATGTACTGTAAGACGGCTGTATGGCTGTGCTATGGTAGAACCGGTTGTTACAAAAATGAAACAAAGCCGGAGAGGTTGTGTGGCCTGAATGGAGATGAAGGAGACGATGTGCAGCCAGCAGCCCCCTGTCGGCAGCCAATATTGTCAGACTGTTTTGGTGCAAAGCCGTTTGAATCCCCCCGCCTTGCCCGATACCCTGGTGGGCCGGTCACGGATCCAGAGTCGGCTGGCCCTGATTCCTGGCCACAAATTGACACTTCTGACTGCGCCGACAGGGTACGGAAAGACGACTGCTGTCCTGTATTGGATCCAGCAGCAGGGATTGGCGGCGGGGTGGCTGACGTTTCTCAACGGCCAGGACAATCTTTTTACATTTGTGATTTATCTGGTGGCCTCGCTGCAGCGTCTTTGCCCTGGTCTCTGTGAGAAGACAGAACAGTTGGTGCACAGCGGACAGGCACCTGAGTCGATCCTGCTGATGACGTTGGTCAACGAGTTGGCTGGCCTGCCGCAGCCAGTTGTGCTCGTATTGGACGGCTACGACCATGTCGCCGATCGTTCGATTCACGACTTTGTGGCGGCATGGGTCGAGGATCTGCCGGCGACCGTGCGGCTGGTGATGACGACGCGCACGAAACCCCCCTTGCCACTGTCGCGTTGGCGGGTGCGCAGAGAACTGGCCGAACTTCAGGCCGCAGATCTCTGCTGTGATGAGGCGGAAACTGCCGAGCTAGTGGCTGCCTGGTCGGGTCTCCCAGTCACTGCGGCTGCGGTCCGGACAATCTACGCGCGAACCGAAGGGTGGATTGCCGGCGTCCAGCTGCTTGCCCTTTCCTTGCGGAGCATCTCCTCGGAGCAGGTGGTGGCGCTGCTGGCCCAGCCCAACAGCGTCTGTTTGGAGATAGACTGGCTGAACGAAATTTTTGTCGGCCAGCCACCTGATATCCAAAAATTTTTGTTGAAAACTGCCGTTCTGGATCGTTTCTGCGCTTCGTTGTGTGCGACGGTGCTGGCAGATGAGGAGGGCAGGAGCCCCGACGTAGGCGCCAGCCAGGCGATCCTCGAACGCCTGCTGGCGGGGGGGCTGTTTCTGAGCGTGCTGGATGAAAGTGGAGAATGGTTTCGGTATCATCCGCTGCTCGCAGATTGGCTGCGCAGCAGGCAGCAAATCCACCAAGGGATGTTGAAACGGTTGTATCGGACCGCTGGCTGCTGGTTTGCAAGCCGTGGATTGGTCGAAGAGGCAGTGCAGTACTTGTTGGCCAGCGGCCAGGTTGGCCAGGCGGCTGCGGTCGTGGCGAACTATGCCCAAGCAGCGCTCAATCTGGAGAATTGGCCCCAGATCGAGCGCTGGCTGGCTCTGTTCTCCGATGAAGTCGTGGCGGCAACGCCAGCCCTGTTGTTGGCGCGAGGCTGGGTGCTGCAGTTTCGTTTTGCCTTCTCCGCCCTCTCCGATCTGCTTCAGCAACTTGCGGGCCTCCTGGAGGGAGGGGGTGCAGAGCGCTGCGGCGATGCAGCGGCGATGCAGGGGCAACTGGCTGTACTCAATGCGGTGCTCTGTCACTACCACGGCGATCTGGCTGCGGTGCTCACCTATGCGGAGGCTGGGCTGGATCAGATCCCCGGCCACGCCCGGTATGTCCGAGGTCTGGCCTGTTTTTTGCGGGCGATGGCGCTGCATGCCCTGGGGCGCACGGTCGAAGCGGAAGGGTGGCTGCGGGATCTGCTGCGCAGCCAGGTGGGCCAGGTGGACACCTTCACGTTGCGGGGACAGTTTGCGTTGGCCACGATCTACCGGCTGAACGGCGAACTGGCCAAAAAGCGGGAGCTGGCACAGCAGATGCTCTTTGACGCCCAGGCACAAAAATTCTATGTCGCTCAAGGGTGGGCCTACGCCTATCTTGGGTATTGTGCCTACGAGTCCAATGAGTTGGAACTGGCGGTCAGCTACTACGCACGCGGCGCCGATCTTGTCTTTCTGGCCCATACCAGTGCTGTGCGCGAATGTCTGGTGGGGCTGGCCCTGGCGCAGATCGCTTTGGGGGACAGTGTGGCAGCAGCTGCCGCTGAGGTCAGGTTGGCCAGCTTGCTCGCCGACAAGGCGGCTGACCTGCAGGCGCTCAGCGCGTCTTTGGCAATGGCGCGAGGAAATTTGGACGCTGCCCGGCGATGGGCAGAGGGCTTTGTGGTCAACACGGCACAGCCGTTTCTGAGCTGGCACCAGGTGCCAGTGCTCACAGCGGCCTGGATCGAGGTGGCTGTGGGCACTCCGGCTGGCCTGCAGCGTTCGCTCGCCCTGCTGCATTCGACGGCCCAGTGGGCACGGCAGCAGTCTTGTGGCTGGAAAGTGCTGGAGTGTGAGCTGTTGTGGGCGTTGGCACTGCAGCGACTGGGTGAGCAGCTGGCGGAACCCACAACCTGTGCAGAGGGTCAGAAGCTGTTCGCCGACGGGGTGGAGCGGGCGTTGGCGCTGGGGTTTCGACGGCTGTTGTTGGATTTGAGTGCCGCCTGCCCGGAGGTCGTGCACCGTTGGGCAGAGCAATATCCTGCGTTGGGGCGCCGGGTGGGAACGTGGCTGGAGTGGACGACCGCTACCGTCGCAGAGCAGCCCCCTGCGGCCTCCGAGCCAGCAGAACTCCAGGTGCCGCTGTTGACCGACCGAGAACGCGAGATCCTCGTTCTGCTTGTGGAAGGGAAGAGCAACCGGCAGATCGGTGAGAAGACCCATCTCTCTGTGTATACCGTTCGCAACCACCTGGTCCACATCTACAAAAAACTGGGGGTGAGCACGCGGTACGGGGCTGTGGCGCGTTGTCTCAAACTCAAGCTGGGGTATCCGAGCGCTTCAGGGAAAATCTGAAACGCTGTGTGGGGTTCAGCCGCTGTAGGGAGGCTGGTCAGGCTGCTGGATGATCGCACAGAGTGTCGCCACTGTCCGCTCCAGATGGGAGCGTGCCCCTTCTGTCGGGGGGGTGCGGTCCAGATAGCCGCCTCGCCCGGTGTGATCCATGCCTTCCATGCGGAGAATGGAGGCGCGTCCTTGGCGCAGGGCACGGTTCCATTCTGAGCTGGCGATCCAGGACCAGCGCCCTGGCATCAGCAGACGCCAGATCTGGGCTTTGTCGCGGCTTCCCCAGAGATGAAAGGTGTGGCTGGCCGCCAGCAGGCCCGGGTCGCTGCTGAAAATTCCCCCCAGAGAGATGACATAAATAGGAGCTTTTGTCCATTCGCGCAGGTAGGTGGCGGCACCGATGGCGATCTGGCCGGCGCCGCTGTAGCCGATCAGGAAGATCGGCACGTTGCTTTCTGGGTCGAAGTGGTAGCGCATCACCGTGTCCAACATCACCTCTGCCATTGCCTGGTTGTAGATGGGCCCGTACCGTTTGTCGGCGGCGATGGCGACTTGCAGCATGTTGCGGATGTTGATCAGATAGCCGGCCAGGGCGGGCCCTTCCAGCTTGCGGCGCAGCGCCCACTGCCAGAGCCCTGCAAACAGGGGCTGGCCGGTGAGGGCCAGGTTGTTGACTGAATAGGGGAAGATGTTGTCGATCACGGTGGCGTGGGGCAGCTGCTGGCGCAGCCGGTCGATCAGCCCCTGTTCGCGATAGCTGAGTGTCTGGCCGGAGACGCGACCGATCCCGGAGAGGAAGAGCACATAGGCGGTGCTGCTCTGTGCTGAAGGGGGGGCGCTGGTCGGCGCCGCTGCATCGTAGTAGATGGCATCCCCGAACCAGCCAGCCCACCAGCCCAGCGTCTCCAACGGGGTCAAAGCGGCCCAAAAGAGCAAGAGGAGCAGGGCCGCCACCGGCAGCAACAGCAGGTCAGTCCAGGAGGTGGCCATCGGCTGGCGGGTGGGGCTTGTGCGTTTTTCTGTGCACAGGGGTGAGGCGAACGGCACGGCGGCGGGTTTCCAACTGCTGGTACCAGTTCTGCACCTGGTGCAGGCGCAGGCGGGCCACATCTTCCAGACGAACCGTGAGGGGGACTCCGGCAGCCCGGCGCTGCAGCCAGGCTTGCAAGAAAAGAATGGGTCTGCCGACCGTCCGGCGCAGTGCCTGCATCAGCACCCAGCCCAGCCCGGAGACAGACAAGGCTTGCCAGAGTTCCAAGCCAAGACCCGACTGCAGAGCCACGACGATGGCGGCCATGCTCCAGAGTGACAGAAACCCCCAGATCAGATTGCCCAAATAGGGGGTCAGTTCAAAGAACGCAAAAAGCTGGGGGGCGTAGGCCAGCCCGACCACGGCTGCGACCTGCTGCCAGGACTGTCTTTGTGGGAGCAGAAGACCGCCTACCAGCCAGATGGTCGAGACCCAGAGCAGATATCCGACGATATGGCTGGCAATCGCGATCGACAACGCCAGCACAAATCGGCGCGGCCTCACCCGGTTGAGAAAGAGCACCACGCTCTGGCCCAACGACTCAGAGACGCCCGCCAGCAGCACGATCGACAGGGCGTAGTGCAGGGCCAGGGCGGGCTGCTCTGACAGGCGATAGATCGATGGGTCCAGACGCCAGGAGAGGCGCAACGTATCCAAAAACTTGGGCAGCTCAATTTCAGACATAGTGTGCGTCGGCCAGCCACTGTGGCAGGGTTGACTGCCTTTTAGTATACTGTGTTTCTGGCTGGATTGAAACTGGGCAGCGGGGCCAGCGCCCTTATCCTGCCGGGCAGGAAGGGGCTCTGTACAAACGGTGAAGGAAGGTGTCGGTTTTGTGATGTGGACCGGAAAAAAGTCTCAGTGGGTTGTGGTGCTGGGGGCATGCGCGGCGATCGGATTGGGGGTCGCGCTGGTGGTGCAGGCGCTGTCTCTTTGGCTGCTTCCACCGCCGGTCGCCGAACGGACGGCACCGTCTGTGACGGCACCGTCTGCGGCAGTGTCGGTGACGGCACCGTCTGTGACGGCACCGTCTGCGGCAGTGTCGGTGGCAGTGTCGGTGGCAGTGCCGACGCCGGTGACGGTGGCTTTTGACCCCAGCGTCCCGGCTGCTCTGCAGAGGGCGCTGTTGGCGCCAGCCATCGACCGTCTGCAGGTGGTGACCGGTCCGGTGACCGGGCCAGCGGCGCTGCGTGTGGGTACAGAGCGTTTCCCGGGCGCTTCGCGCCTGTACACTGTGACGTTTGCGGCTGCCGTGCGCTTTGACACTGTGGAGCCTGCTGTCGGCTGGGAAGCCCTGCGTGCGTTGTGGTCTGGGGCTTCTGTCGAGGAGTCTCTCCGTGCTTCTCTTCGTGCGACCGGGACGCTTGCTGTGCCGTGGCGTGCAGTGGCTGTGTTGACAGAGACACTGCCGTTGTTGACGCAGGTACTGGGTGATCCGTCGTCGGCGGTGGTTGGTTATGCGACCCAGCCTGAGCTGGTCGAGGCGCTCTGGCAGGGGCGCACCACGCTGGCGATTTTGCCGTTCGACCAGCTGGAGCCCCGGCTGGCGGTGTTGGCGATAGACGGTCAAAACCCAGTGGAAAACAGTGCCCATTTCGACCCGGCCCGCTATCCTTTGGTGGCCCATCTTTACGCGCAGGGGGCCGCACCCTCGCTGCTGGCCGACTTGCCGTCGAACAACCGCAACCCGGCGCTGTTGACTGTGCTGACCATGACCGGGGTGACTGCGCTCTGCCGCATGACTGCTGCGCAGATCGAACAATTTGGGCCTGCCTGGCCTGCTGCTGTGGTCGGGCCTGAGCTGGCCAGCGCTGACATCACCCACATCAGCAACGAAGTGCCCTTTGTCGAGGGGTGTGCGGTCAACACCGACCCGGAAAATTTTAATTTTTGCAGCAAACCAGAATATATGGAGAGCCTCTGGGCGTCGGGTGTGGATATCGTCGGGATGACCGGGAACCATCAGAACGATTTTGGGCGTCAGAACGCTGCTGCATCGTTGGCGCGCTATGTGGAATGGGGGCTCCCCTATTATGGGGGGGGCCAAAATTTGGACGAGGCCTATGCGCCTCTTTATCTGGAGCACAACGGGAACCGGCTGGCCTTTCTGGGGGCGAACAGTTACGGGCCGGCGATGGCCTGGGCGACTGCTGTGCTGCCTGGTGCCGCCCCCTTTGACCTGGCCATTCTGTCGGCGACGATCCGCGCCATCAAACAACAGAACCGGGCTGATCTGGTCTTTGTGGAGCTGCAGTACCAGGAGAGCTACGACGTCCAGCCGCTGGTCGACCAGCGGCTGGATTTCAACGCCCTGGTGCGGGCTGGCGCCGACGTCGTGACCGGTGTCCAGAGCCATGTGCCCCAGGCCATCGAATTTACCGAGGGCAAGCTGGTGCTCTTTGGGCTGGGCAACCTCTATTTCGACCAGATGGGGGCGCAGGCCACGCGTGAGGGGATGGTGGTCAAGCACACCCTGTATGCCGGCCGCCATCTCAGCACCCAGATTCTGACGACCCTGCTCTACGACTACGGCCAGCCACGCTGGAGCACACCGGAGCAGCGTGCAGACTTGCTGGAACGGGTGTTCGGCGCCAGCTTCTGGTAGCCGGACTGCTTTGTCGATCGTCGCAGGGACGCTGTATAATGGATCTTCGTCTCTGGGACGACACTGTTGAAAAAAGCCCGAAAGGAGAGCGTATGACAGCAAAAGTGAGAAGAAAGAGCGGCGCTGAGACTTCGAACATCGGTCTCTGGCTGATTGGGGTCAGCGTATTGATTGTTGTGGGGGTCGTTGCGATCATCATTTTCAACCAACAGCGCACGGTGTCGGCGCCGGTGGCGCAGCCCGAGGTTCCAGCAGAGTGGATCGACCGGACCAGCCTGGGTGACCCGAAGGCACCGGTCGTTGTGGAGTTGTGGGAAGATTTTCTCTGCCCTTCCTGCCAGTCGTTCAGTCGGCTGGTGAAGCCGCAGTTGGTTGACACCTATGTCAAAAGTGGGCAGGTCCGGTTGATTTTCAATCATTTTCCGCTGCAATCGCACGCGCCGGGTTCGTTCATGGCGGCGTTGGCCGCCGAGTGTGCTGCAGACCAGAATCTGTTCTGGCCGTACCACGACAAGGCCTTCCAGGTGATCTCGGTCGAGCAGCAGCGGGGGGCGACCTACGAGAAGCTGGCCGAATTTGCCCGCACCGCCGGGCTTGATGTCGATCAGTTCCAAGGCTGTATGAACAGCCAGCAGCATCAGCCGACATTGAACGCGTCGTTGGCGAAGGCGACCGAGCTGGGGCTGCGGTTCACGCCTTCGGTCATTGTGGACGGCACGCTGCTGGAAGAGTCCAGCTATGCCACCATCCAGGCGGCGATCGACGCTGCGCTGGCGGCCAAGAGCTGAGGGCGGCAAGGTCAGTTGATGGAACGCATTTCGCTCTGGTTGAACCGCCACAGCATGTATCTGGCGTTGTTGGCGGCATGGACAGCGCTGTGTGGGAGCCTCTATTTCAGCGAGGTGCGGGGCTATGTGCCCTGTGTGCTTTGTTGGTATCAGCGGATCCTGATGTATCCCTTGTCGGCGGTGATAGCGGTCGGTCTGCTGCGTCGTGACCCCCATCTGCCCTACTATGTGTTGCCCCTCTCGCTTTACGGGCTGGGGATGTCGACCTATCACTATCTGTTGGAGAAGACCGATCTGTTTGCGGGGGCGGCAGCCTGTTCGCAGGGGGTGGCGTGCACGACGCAGTGGATCAACTGGTTCGGTTTTGTGACGATTCCGTTTTTGGCGTTGGTGGCGTTTTTGATCGTGACGCTGATGAGTGTGATTGCGCTGATCCAGGGGGAGCCAGCCGCCGAGGATGGATCAGGCCCTTCCTCCCGGGTTCCCTGGTTGCCGGTTGGGGGGAGCATCGCGGCTGTGTTGGGGATTTTTGCGGTGTTGTTTCTCAGCGGGGAGCCGATCGCTTCTGCGGCTGTCCAGCCCAGCCCCTTTCCGACGTTGGTGTTGGCTCCGCCGCAGGTGGAAGCGGAGCCGGTGAGCGAGGGGGGGCGCGGCGAACAACTCTACCTGCAAGCCTGTGCTGCCTGTCACGGTGTCGACGGGCAGGGGGTGGCGAATCTGGGCAATCGGCTGCGGGGCTCTGACTTTCTGGCTGCCTCTACGGATGCCGAAGTGTTGGCGGTCACCCGCCAGGGACGTGAGTTGAACGACCCTGCCAATACCAGCGGTCTGGTCATGCCCCCCAGCGGTGGGCGACCGGACCTGAGCGACGCCGATCTGCTGGCGATCCTCCAGTACCTGCGCCAGCCATAATGGATGAGAAGCACGGAGGCAAGTGGGGGATGAGCGTCAAGAAGTGCAAGGGTGGGGCGGCCAGGCAGCTGCTGTTGGCCGCTATTGGCCTGTTGGCCGGGCTGTTCGGGTGGCTGCCAGCGCTGCAGGCGCAGCCTGGGATCACATCGCCGGCGCCTGGCTCTGCGATTGCCGGGGATGTGCCCATCTTTGGCAGTGCGACGATCGACACGTTTCAGAAATATGAAGTGCATTTCAAACAAGACCCCAGCGGGGACGATGCCTTCATCTACTTTGCTGGGGGCACGACCCCGGTGGCCAACGGCCAGCTGGGGATCTGGCAGGCAGGTGCGTTGCCGCCAGGCACCTACACATTGAGGCTGCGTGTGGTCAAGGCAGACGGCAACTATGCAGAGTTTTTCGTGCCCAATCTGAGCGTCAATCTGGCGCCGGCGCCAGTGGTGGTGGCTGGGACCCCGACGGAAACGCCGACTGTGACGCCGACTTTTACACCGGCGCCGCAGCCGACAGCTGTGTTGGGGGAGGTCGCCCAACCGCAGGTAGAAGGGGACGAACCGACGCCGCTGCCGGTTGCTGTCGAGCAGCCAGCGGTTGGGGGGCTGTTGCCGACCCCGACGCCGGCCAGCCCGGAGCCTGCTGTGACGGCGGTGAGTGGCGGTTTGACGCGTGAGTTGGGGGAAGCTCTTGCCTGGGAGCGGCTGCAAGACCAGTTTTGGAACGGTGTGCGCCTCAGCGCCGGGACCTTTCTGGCGGCAGGGCTGCTGATTTTTGGCCGGCGCCTGTTGGGGTGGGCCTGGCAGCGTTTCCGCTGAGATGGCAGAGCTCAAGATGGTGGTGGGGCTGGGCAACCCGGGCCCGCAGTACAGCCGCAACCGCCACAACATCGGTTTTCAATGTGTCGATCGGTTCTCGGGGCGTCTGGCCATTCCCCTCGATCGGATGCAGCTGCGTGCGGTGACGGGCAGTGGGTTTGTGGAACACCAGGGTGTCCGACAGAAGGTGTTGCTGGTCAAGCCGTTGACCTATATGAATGGCAGCGGCGAGGCAGTGGCGGCGTTGGCCCGTTTTTTTCGAGTCGAGCCGGCCGACATCCTGGCCATCCACGACGACCTCGATCTGGCGGCAGGCAAGTTGCGGCTGCGTGCCGGCGGTTCTTCGGGCGGCCAGAATGGGATTCGGTCGATCATCGACCGGCTGGGCAGCCAGGAATTTGCCCGGGCCAAAGTTGGGATTGGCCGCCCCCCCCGCCCTCTGGACCCGGCCGAGTATGTGTTGCAGAACTTCACCTCCGACGAAGAGCTGTTTTTTTCCCCGTTGCGCGACCGTGTGGTGGACGCTGTGCTCTGCTGGCTGTTTGAGGGAGTTACCAGCGCGATGAATCGTTACAACGGTTAGCGTGCACGGGCCGCTCTGTTGCCTGCGTTTTGGAGAGTAGCGGATGCATCTGTCTGGTTTGCCCGATCTGCTGGGGCGTCTGCCGGCCTTTCGTGCGTGGCTGGAAACGGTTACCCAACCGGGGGGGGAGGCGCTTCCCCAGTCTGTGTTTGCGGCGGCGCGCCCGTTGGTGGTCGCTGGTCTGTGTCGCGCGCATGCGCGTCCGGTGGTTTTGCTCACTGCGCGCAGCGAGAGGGCGCAGCAGCTTTGTGAGCAGCTGGCCTGTTGGCTCCCCCCCAGCGAAGAGGGGGGGCCGCCGATTTTGCTGTTGGCGGACCCGGATGCGCTCCCCTACGAGCGCATCCGGTGGAGCGGCCGCACGCGTCAGCAGCGTCTGACCGCTCTGGCGGCTTTGCAGGTGCGCGGTGCGGTGCCGCCGCTGATCGTTGCCAGCGCGCGGGCGTTCAGCCAGAAGACATTGCCTGCCCGGGAGCTGCGGTTGGCGCTGCGCACGCTCAAAGTGGGGGCTCGGGCGCGGCTCGATCTTTTGACCCCCAGCTGGGTTCAGACCGGCTACACCCCGGTGGAGGTGGTCGAAGAGCCAGGGACATTTGCCCGCCACGGTGGGATTGTCGACATCTGGCCCCCCAACCTGTCCACCCCGCTGCGCATCGACCTTTTTGGGGAGGAGGTGGACAGCCTGCGGCTCTTCGACCCGACCAGCCAGCGCACCTTGCGGACGATCGAGTCGGTCGAGATCGGGCCGGGGAGCGAGGTGCTGAGCAAGTATGGGCCTGCGGCTGTCGAGCGTCTGGGGGTGCGGGGGGGGGACCTGCGGGAGGAGGGGGCGCCGGGAAAAGAGGCTGGCCTGTGGCTGGACCCGACGCTGCTGCTGGCGGTGCGGGAGGCGATCCGGCTGGAAGTCGAACATCTGGCGCAGGGCAGCAGTTTTCAGGGCCTTGAATGGTATCTTCCTTATGTGTACAGTCCAGCGATTTCGTTGTTGGAGCATCTGCCCCCCGATGCGCTCCTGATCGTCGACGACGCCCTTGATCTGCTGGCCACGCTGCGCGAACTGGACTTGCAGGCAGAGGAGCTGTACACCGAGCTGACCCATGCCGGCGAACTGCCGCGGGGGTTTGCCCGCAGCACCTTCACCGCCGAGGAGCTGCGGGTCAAATTGTTGGAGCGGCGGCCAGCGCTGTTGGGGTACGGCGACCTTTTCGGCAAGAGCACCGGGGCCAACACACCCCTGGCCCGTTCTTTTGCACCTGGCCCGCGTTTTGGTGGTCAGCTCAAAGAGCTTGCAGCCGAACTGCGCAAGGTGCACGATGCCGGCCATGCGTTGGTGCTGGTGACCCGCCAGGCCGCACGTGTGCAGGAACTGCTGGCCGGCATTCAGCTGGCCACCCCTGTGCAGAGCGAGATGAAGGTAGCCCCGCCGCCGGCGGGGGTGCGCTTGCTCCAGGGCATCTTGGGGGAAGGGTTTGTGTTGAAAGGGGTGGAAGGGGAGAGCGGCCCCGCAGCCAATGTGCATCTGCTCACAGATGCTGAACTGTTTGGCTGGAGCAAAGCCCAGGCGCGCGCACGCCCGCAGCCCCACAGCAAGGTGGCGCCGGAGCTTTTTTTCGCCGATGTCAAGCCGGGCGACTTTGTGGTGCACATCGAACAGGGTATCGGGCGTTTTGAGGGGCTGACGCGGATGACGTTGAGCGGCGTCGAACGGGAATACCTGTTGGTCAGCTACGCTCGCGAAGACAAGCTCTATGTGCCAGTGCACCAGGCCGACCGGCTCAGCCGCTATGTGGGTTCCAGCGACATGACACCGGCGGTCAGCCGCCTTGGTACAGCGGACTGGCAGCAGGTCAAAGAACGTGCCCGGCGGGCGGTCGCCGAGATTGCCGAGGAGCTGATCCAGCTCTACGCCGAGCGCGAGCTGGTGGCGGGTCATGTCTACAGCCCGGACACGCCCTGGCAAGAGGAGATGGAGGCGGCCTTTCCCTATCAGGAGACCGAAGATCAGCTGGTGGCGGTCGAGGCAGTCAAACGGGACATGGAGTCCGACCGTCCGATGGATCGGCTGATCTGTGGGGATGTCGGGTATGGAAAGACCGAAGTTGCCGTGCGGGCGGCCTTCAAGGCGATTCAGGACAGCAAACAGGTGGCCTTTCTGGTGCCGACGACGGTGCTGGCCCAACAGCACTATCGAACGATCAGCCGGCGGCTGGCCCATTACCCGATGCGGGTGGAGGTCTTGAGTCGTTTTCGTACAGCTGCCCAGCAGCAGAAAGTGCTTGACGGGCTGCGGCAAGGCACAGTGGATCTGGTGGTGGGCACGCATCGGCTGCTCAGCAAGGATGTCGTGTTCAAGGAGTTGGGGTTGCTGATCATCGACGAAGAGCAGCGTTTCGGGGTCGCCCAGAAAGAACAGCTCAAACAGCTGCGCAGCCAGGTAGATGTCTTGACGTTGAGCGCCACGCCGATCCCGCGCACATTGCACATGAGTCTCAGCGGGATCCGGGACATGAGCACCATCCAAACGCCTCCCAAGGAGCGCCAGCCGATCCATACGGTGCTGGCGGAGTACGACGAGGCGCTGGTCAAACAGGCGATCCAGCGCGAGTTGCACCGCCGGGGGCAGGTTTTTGTGGTCAACGACCGGGTGCGCGACATTCACACCTTGGCCGACCGGATCCGCCATCTGGTGCCAGAGGCGGTGGTGGCGGTTGGACATGGGCAGATGTCCGAGCGGGAGTTGGAGGGGGTGATGGTACGGTTTGCCGAGGGAGAAGTCGACGTGCTGGTCGCCACCACGATCATCGAAAACGGGTTGGACATCCCCAATGCCAACACGATCCTCATCCACCGGGCCGACCATTTTGGGCTGGCACAGCTCTATCAGCTGCGTGGGCGGGTGGGGCGCAGCGCCCAGCGGGGCCACTGTTATCTGCTGTACAACCGGAACACGGTGTTGAGCTACGATGCCCGTCGTCGGCTGGAAGCGGTGTTGGAGAGCAGCGAAGAGCTGGGGGCCGGGTTTCGGATCGCGATGCGCGACCTGGAGATTCGAGGGACGGGCGATCTATTGGGGGCGCGGCAGAGCGGGCACATCGACATCGTCGGCTTCGACCTGTATACGCGGCTGCTGGCGCAGGCCATCAACGAGGCGCGGCGCAAAAAAGAGCACTTTGTGAAGGCGCTCCAGGCGGCCGACCCGGCAGCGGGGGCCTCTCCACCAACCCAGAACCGGGCAGTGCCGTCCCGCGAAGAGTTGCCTTTCGACCTGGAGGATCCGCTGCAGCCGCCGGTGCAGCTGGATTTGCCGCTCGACGCGCGCATTCCAGCCACCTATCTTGTCGACGAAGCGTTGCGGCTGCAGTTCTACCGCCGGATTGCAGGGATCTCCCAGGTTGCGGCGTTGGATGAGATGCGCTCTGAACTGGTGGATCGCTTCGGCAAAGACAGCGAGACAGATTCGGTGCCGGAGGAGATCGAAGATCTCTTCTTTCAGATTCGCATCAAGGGCCTGGCTGCGCGGGCGGGGGTCGAGCGGATCGGTCGGGATCTGGACAACCTGGTGTTGTACAGCGACAGATTGGGCGACAGATTGGAGGGTGTGGAGCGGCGCACCTTGGAGCGGCGGCTGCGTCTGGCCGACGGGGGCGGTGTGGTTTCAGGAGCTGCGCCGTGGGTAGGACGTCGGGCCATCTATCTGCCGATCGACGAATCCGGCCAATGGCGGCAGGTGCTGCTGCGCACGCTGGAGCTTCTGGCGGTGAGCTGAGCGCACCCCACCTCTCTCCCAGATGCCTATCCCACACTATCCCACAGCACTATCCCACACTATCCCACAGCACTATCCCACAGTCGGCCGGGTTATTTTCCGCTGTGTGAGCGGAGGGGGCCGGGTCAGTGCTGAGCCAGTTTTCGGCGCATTCTCACGTACTGTGCGTAGTCGATCTGGACGCGCCGGCGGATGTAGTCGCGGGTGGTGGGGGCGCTGTGTTGTGCGGCGAGGATGCGGTCGGTGACCTGCAGGTCAAAGGCATCGGAGCCGGCGCCGCTGCCATAGCTTACCATCAGGATGCGCTGGCCCGGCTCTGCTTCGTCGAGCACGGCGGAGAGCCCGATCAAGGCCGAGCCGGCGTAGGTGTTGCCGATTTCAGCGACGAGCAGCCCGGTCTTCCACTGGGCTGGTTGGAAGCCCAGCTCCTGCAGCGCGCGGGTTGGGAATTTGGGGTTGGGTTGGTGCACGACAACATGGTCATAGTCGGCCGGGCTGCTCTGCATTGCCTGCATCATCTCGGTGGCGGCTGGAATCACATGGCCGAAGTAGCCTGGATCGCCGCTGAACCGTTCGGCATGGCTGGGGTAGTGGGTGGAGGGGCGTCGCCAGAAGTCGGTCGTGTCTGAGACATAGCTGAGACTGCGTTGGATCAGGACC
The DNA here is from genome assembly GCA_018969295.1 of Chloroflexota bacterium. Classification (GTDB taxonomy): domain Bacteria; phylum Chloroflexota; class Anaerolineae; order Caldilineales; family Caldilineaceae; genus Caldilinea. The sequence goes on from JAGWYN010000006.1 coordinate 72,907, forward strand.
AGGGCCTCAGATGCGGGGCCCAGGATGTAGGCGGCGCCGCCGGCGCCGGCGGTATATTCGAGTGCGTCGCCCGGACGCCCCTGGGCAGTATCCATGCCGATCGCCAGCATATACTCTGCCATGCCGCTGCCGACAAAGCCGATGCCGGCCTGCAGCGCTTCGGTGCCAGCTTTGCAGGCGAACTGCCAGTCGGCGGCCAGGGTGGCTGGCGTCGCGCCGATCGCCTCTGCGACGATGGTTCCGGTCGGCTTGACCGCATAGGGGTGGCTTTCGCTGCCGATCCAGATGGCAGCGATCTGGCGCGGGTCTATGGCGGCGCGTGCCAGCGCGTTGCGGGCTGCTTCGACGCTCATGGTTGCGGTGTCTTCGTCTAGCCCGGGCACTGCTTTTTCTTTCACCGGGCTTTGGGTCTGTCCTTCTGTCCAGACCCGGCTGATTTCGGTGCCAGGCAGGCGATAGCGTGGCACATAGGCTCCATACCCTACCAGGCCGACTGGGCGAATTGGCTGTTGCAACATGGTGTTTTGTCCTATGATAAAAGTTCTCGTGCCCGTTCGACACGAATTTGTCTTTCTGCGACCAGCTGGGCGGCGATGGAATCGACGGTGCTGCCGTTTGCGCCAGCGGCGAGTGCGACCTGGCGAGCATGCAGCGTCATGTGTCCTTGCTGGATTCCTTCGCTGGCCAGCGCGCGCAGTGCAGCTAAATTTTGAGCCAGCCCGACCGCGGCCATCACTTCGCTCAGCTGGCGTGCGTGCTGGACCCCCAGCAGCTTGAGGGAGAGCTGAGCGGTCGGGTGGGCACGGGTGGCGCCGCCGACGATTCCGGCTGCCAGCGGTAGCTCCAGACGGCCGTACAGCCACGGACCGCTGTCCGATTGCTGTTCGACCGTTTTGCTGGGGGGGGGCTGCTTGTCAGCAATCACCCTCCACTCGGTCAAGGCACGGTATTGGCCATCTCGGGCAGCGTAGGCATGGGCGCCCGCCTCGATCGCCCGCCAATCGTTGCCGGTGGCGACGGCGACGGCGTCGATTCCGTTGAGGATGCCTTTGTTGTGGGTGGCTGCGCGGTACGGGTCGGCGACCGCAAAGGCATTGGCATGTGCGATGCCGTCGATCACGGTGCTGCCGTCGTTTTCCGGCGTGGCGAATGTGGCGGCGGGGATCGTCACCTCAGCCCAGGCGCGGCGGCGATCGCTTAAGTTGCTGAGGATGCGCAACAAGGCATGCCCGCCGCTCAGCGCTTCGAGCTGTGGAGCGATCGTCTCGGCTGCTGTGTTGACAGCGTTGGCTCCCATGGCGTCCAGGGTGTCGAAGAGCAAGTGGACGACCAGCATGGGGACAGTGGGGGTCACAGGCAGACAGCGCACTTCGATCTCCAGCGGTCCTCCCCCCTGTGCTGCGATCGAAGGGCTGGTATTGGCGGCGGCCAGCAGTGCGGGTTGGGCGGCCAGGATGCGGGCAGTTGCCTGTTCCATGTCTGGGACTCCCAGCAGCTGTACCTGGGCGATCATCACAGAGCGGGTAGAGCCAGTCTGAAAACCGCCGCCGCTGCGTGCCAGGCGGGCTGCATAGCTCACGGCGGCGATCACGGAAGGCTCCTCGACCGCCATGGGGACGAGCAGGTCGCGGCCGTTGACGACAAAATTGGTTCCGATCCCGAGGGGGAGGTTGTAGACGCCGACGACGTTTTCGACCATTTTGTCGGCCTGGGCCACCGAGAGTCCGGCGTGCAGCGTTTCGATCTCTGCGGCGTTCAAACCTGCCCAGGCGGCCAGGAGGGCGGTGCGTTCGGCGACGCTTTTTTGGTAGAAACCACTGAGGCGGGAAGTGCGGTGGGGGGCATCTGGCTGGGTCATTGTCAGCTCCTTCTGTCAGGTAGAGCGCTGCGTGTGAGCCTGGTCTTGGCTCAGCTGAACGCAGCCAGCGTCCGGGTGATCAAGGGGCTCAGCAGTTGGGGGGCGAGTGCTGCGGTCAGCACGAGGAGCAGCAGGGTGACGGCCAGCCCGATGGAGAGGGCCCCCTCGCGGGCGGTCAATCTGGCTTCCTGCATTGCGAAGAGCAGGCGGGCGAGCCGGATAAAGCCGGCAACGACCCCGGCTGAGGCAACGACGATGGCCATGGAGGGGCGCCAGTCGATCTGGGCGAGTGTCTGCAGCGCTGCCCAGTGGCCAGCAAAGCCCGCAGTGAGTGGAAAACCTGCCAGCCCCAGCCCACCCAGCAGCAGTGCAGCGCTGTTCCAGGGCATGCGGAGCCCGATGGAGCGCAGCGGCCACATGGTCAAGGTCCCTGCCTGTTGCTGGATGGCGTTGAGTCCGACTGCTGTAGTGGCCATGCTGATGATGCGCAAGATGAAGAGGAAGAGCACCGCAGTCCAGCTGCGCAGGCCGGGTGTGGAGAGGGCGAAGATGATCAGCCCCCAGTCATGCAGGGCGGCGTAACCCCACAGACGCCCGGTCTGGAGGGTGCCGAGCGCGGCAAGTCCCCCCCAGGCTGCGGTCAACAGTCCCAGGATTCCCATCCACAGCGGCCAGTAGGTCTGGCGCACGACGAAGGGATAGGCGTTCACGGCCTGTGCGACCAGGTGCAGCACGGCCAGCTGGTAGAAAAGGCTGGTCAGAAAGGTGGCGGCGGGTGGTGCGCTTTCGCTGGTGGCTGCCCAGCTGCCGTGCAGTGGAAATGGAGCCAGCAGCAGCAGCAGGCCCAGCCCGAGCAGCGTGCCGGCTGTCTGGGTGAGGGCAAGATTTTGTGGGTCGAGCGGGATCTGTTCGATCCACCAGCCTCCGACCAGGAAGAAGGGCGCGGCCAGCAGTGGCGGCAGCAGCGAGCGCAGGGGGCCTGCCAGGCTACCTGCCAGGGCACCAGGTTCGCTGTGCAGGGCAGCGGCGGCTGCCACCAGCATGCTTAACAGGATCGGCACGACCAGAATCGTGGGCACCGGCGCTGCTGTGAAGAGGGCCAGCGCGGTGTATCCGCCCAACAGCGTCCAGACCTGTGCTGGAAAGGGGGTAGGGCGGCTCTGTTGCAGGTTGAGGAGCAGTGCAGCCGCTGCGATCAGCTGGCAGAGCGCCACGATCGGGGCGTTGCTTGTTTTGAGCTGGATCGCGTAACCGGCAAATTGGAGGGGGGCTTCCAGGTCAATGCTGCTGCCGGTCGGCAGCAGCCAGATCGGGCGGCTCAGGTCGAGCGACCAGAACCACAGCGCCAGCAGGGCTGCGCTGCCAGCCCCTGCAGCTGAGACCCAGCGCCCCTGCACCCGCAGCCAGTAGCTGGTGAGTGCGGCTGCCCCGTACAATCCAAAAAGCAGGCCTAAAAAAGGGAAACCTGCAGCCCCGAGCGGGTTCATGGCTGTTGATCCTTCTGTGGTGCGGGGTGGGGGCCAGGCGGGGCAGGTGGCTGGCCAGCGGTGGGGACCAGGGGGGAGCGGCGCCGCGCTGACGGCGGCGCCTCGGCAGGCAGGTGGCTGAGGCGCCAGCCGTGCGCCGGGTGCTGCATCGCTGGGAAAGAGAGCTTCGGTGGCTGGGCTGGGGCTGTACGGATCTGCTGGGCCAGCGCGAGGCCAGCACACGCCAACGCCAGCAGGATCTGGACCATTCCGACCAGCACGGCGACGCCGGATGCAGGAGCCAACAGGGCAGCCAGGCTTTGCAGCGGCGTTGTCAACAACAACAGGCCACTCCCCGTCTGGACAGGGGCGTTGGACAGGCTCAGCAGCACCAGCCCGCACAGGCCAATCCAGCAGAGCAGATCGGTCTCTGCCTGGGTCAACAGGGGGAGGCTGATGGATGGGCTGAAGGCCCGCCAAGCGCCCAGCAAAAAACCGAGCCCGCAGAGCCGAATCAGCCAGTTGCCAGCTGGGGGGGGGCTGGTGGAAGAGAAACTGCCAGCCTGCCAGAGCAGCAGGCCAGCCAGCAGTGCTGCCAGCCACTGGCTGGCGGTGACCACTGTCAGCGGGCTGTGTAAGGCGGCCAGCAAGCTGCTGGTCACCAGCAGCAGGGTCACGGTGGAGGCCACTGCCCAGCGCCAGCTCCAGACGAGCACGCTGCTGGCAGCCAGGAGCCAGAGCAGCAAGATGCCTGCGCTGTTCGCCAGCAGATTGCCGAGCAGGGCAAAGGGGGAAGCCGGCATCAGCGCACCAACAGCAGCCCGAGCAGGAGCAAGGCGAGGAACCAGCCGACATAGCCGGTTCCCTCGACCACGTTCAGCAGATTGGCCCCGACCTGAGCTGTTTTGTCGACGCCCCAGGTCAGGAGGTTGAACAACCATTCCAGCTGGCTGAAGCGGCTGATGCGGCCAGCGAGTGCCCCGACCTGTGGCCAAACGCGCGGGGAAGCCCAGACCAGGAGGAAGCCCAGCGACAGCGGCAGCGCCAGCACGAACCAGACGGTGCCGCCTGCCACCACAGTAGGGGGGGTGCCCAACGTGCTGGGGATCGACTGGGGGATGCCGACAACGGTTTCGGTGAAGCGGGGGAGCAGCCCGGAGATGGCCAGGGGCAGCCCCAGCGCCAGGCAGGCGGCCAGCAATCTGACCAGGTAGTGGGCAGGCAGCTCCAGGGGCTGGCGTTCTTCGCTGCCCCAGCTGCGCAGCAGCGCAGCAATCAACATTCCCTGGGCCAGAATGTAGAGCACGAGTGCAGGCCAGTAGGCTGGGCTGTCGGCCAACAGACGGGCCAGGGCTGGCTGGCCGAGAAATCCGGGGGTAAAGGGTGCTCCAGCCAGCGTCAGGGCTCCTACGCTGATCGGCAGCTGCCAGCCCCAGGCCCGCCAGACCTGGTCGCCGACCAGCCAGAGCGCGCCACCCAGTGCAAAGGCTGTCAACGGCCACAACAGCGCTGCCGGTCCGGGCACCTCCCCCAACAACCCTGCCAGGGTTGCGGTGCCGGCGGCGGTGATCAACACAAACGCAACGTAGTGTACATGGTCCTGGGCAGTGAACGCCGCCAGTGCGCTCAGCAAGAGTGCAGCTGTGAGCAGCAGCAGCCACCACGGGGACAGCAGCAGATCGGCGCCGCCGATCTGCAAGGTATGTCCAAGCAGCCAGAGCCCGCCCAGAACGGGCACCAGATGGTCGAGCAGCCGTTCCGAGAGGTTCAGGCGGGTTGCGGTGCGCGGCAGCAGCCAGAGGTGGAAGGGGTAAATGCCGGCACGGATCGTGGCAGCAGCCAGCAGCAGGAGCAGGGTTTCGACTGGAACCACGGTGCCGCTGGCCAGTTTTTGGGCCAGCCCGGTCGGCCCGGCGGGCAGCACGGCGACAAAGAGCAAAAGCGCGCCGATCAGGCTGAGGATCTGTGTCTCGCTGGAGCGGGCCCGGTCGGAGAGCGCAGCGCTGCCAAAGGGTTCGGCGGACATTCGCAGGAGGACGGTGATGTCGAGCAGGACCCAGGTCAGCAACACGGTGAGCAGATTGCCGCTTTGCACAAACAGCAGGCTGGCGGCGAGGATGGCCAGATCGGTGGCCAGCACATTGTGCAGGCGGGGAAGCGCTTTGTGGTCTGGGCCGTGGGTACGGTTGAGCAGGATGCCCAGCCCGCCGACCAGGAGAATCAGCGCGCCCAGATAATAGTTCCAGCTGTCAGCGATCCAGTACAGGTTGGTGGCACTTTGCAGCAGTGGCTGCCAGGGACGGCTCCAGGTTGGGATGAGCGCAACAAACTGCAACAGAAGGTATTGCAAGGCAGCCAGGCCGAGAAACGAGAGTGCCAGCCAGGCGAGCCAGCGTGGCCGCTTCAGCCAGCGGCCAATCCCCAGTTCGAGTGCTGCGCCGACCAACAGGAGCAGCGGTGCGCCGAGCGGCGAAACAAGCAGCGGGAATAGCATAGAAGCGCATCATAGCACAGCCTGGACCGGCGGGAAAACCGGCCTGCCGAGCGGCGTGCGATCGGCAGGGAGTTGCCATTCGGAAAAAACAGCTGGCTGTGGTAGAGTAAGGGAGTATGAGCGAACACAAAACTTGGTTGGAAAAGTTGGCGAATCGTTTTTATGCCATCCCGACGGTTGCGCAGCTTTGGGCGCGCCGTGTTGCCCGGGGCGGTGTCCAGGATGGCCATACAGAGGCAGCGATCCCGTTTGTGCGGCTGCGTGGCCCGTTGAACCGTGCGCGTGGGGCCTTGATCACGACGGGCGGCGTCCACCTGCGCGCGCAGCAGCCGTTTGACATGGTCTCTGCCAGCGGCGACCCGACCTATCGTGAAATTCCGGCCGACACCCCGGCGGAGCAGATCACGATCACACACAAATACTACGACCATCGCGATGCGGACGCCGACCTCAACGTGATCTTTCCGCTGGCCCATCTGCGCAGCCTGGTCGAACAGGGTGTAGTCGGTGCGTTGGCCCCCCGCCATTTTGGGTTCATGGGGCATGTCGACGGGGAGCAGGTGGCGACGCTGGCCGGGCAGACGGCTCGGGAGGTTGCTGCCAAACTGCGCCAGGATGGGGTCGATTTTGTCTTGCTGACCCCTGCTTGAGGGCTCTGCAATCGGTCCGTCGGACTGATCGCACGTGCCATTGAACGGGCTGGCATCCCGACGGTCTGTGTCTCGATTACACGGGATCTGACCGAGGCGGTCGGGGTACCGCGCGCGGTCTTTGTCAAATGGCCGCTTGGGCATCCGCTGGGTGAGCCACAGGCGCCGTTGCAGCAGAGGAGCGTGATCTTCCGTGCGCTGCTGCGGCTGGTGCAGGCGGAAGAGGCTGGGATCATCGAAGATTTGGGGTATCGCTGGCGACGAGAGGTCTACAGCGAGCCAGAGTGGTCGTTGTTGAACAGGGAATGAAGAACATGGAGCGACGCCAACGCCGTCCAGCGGAGCCCAAAGCGCAGCTGCGCTGGGAAGGTGCGATCTTTGCGTTTGCCAGCAACATGATGCTGGTGACTGCGTTGACCGGTTTGGTGCAGAGCCAACGTCTCCCGATCGAATATGAGGTGTTGGCCACCTTGTTTGGCCCGTTGCTGGCCGGTGTTTTGACGGCGTTGTATGTGCGGCAGCGGGGGGGCATGCATGCGTTTTTGGGGGGACTGTTGAGTCTGCTGCCTCTGACCTTTTTTATCTTTCAGGGCAGCTGGCAGCCAGCCCTGTATGCGGGCTCGTTTTGCACCATCGGCGGGGCGTTGGCCGAACTTTGGCAGCGGCGTTTGGGAAAACGACGGGGGCGTTGAAGCGATGCACAATGGAGGGTGGTGGCATTTTGTGGCATTTGATGAGTCGAAACAGAGCCGTCCGGTGGTGGACCGTGCGCTGGTGCGGCGAGTGTTTGCCTATGCCCGGCCGTATCTGAGGCCGATCCTGGTGGTGTTGGCTGCAATCACATTTTCTTCGCTGCTGGGGTTGCTTCCTCCGCTGATCTATCGTGAGCTGATCGACCGGGTGCTGCCCGGCCGTGACCTGCCTTTGCTCAACTGGATGGCTGTCGGGCTTTTTGTAGTGCCGCTCCTCTCGGGTCTGCTGAGTGTTGTGCAAAGACGCTCCAGCGCTCGGGCAGGGGAGGGGATCATCTACGACCTGCGCAACCAGATGTTTGACCATCTCGGGCGGATGTCGCTGCGTTTTTTCACCCATACCAAGTCGGGGGAGATTGTTTCACGTTTCAACAACGATGTCGTCGGTGCGCAGAATGCGATCACCGGCACGTTGCCTGAGATTCTCACGAATGTGGTGACGTTGCTTTCGACGCTGGCGATCATGGTGGCGATCGAGTGGCGTCTGGTTCTGCTTTCGATCGCCGTGTTGCCGCTTTTTCTGCTGCCGGCTCGCCGTGTGGGGCTGACCTTGCGCAAGATTCGGCGCCAGGCGCTCGATTACAACGCCGAGATGAGCAACCAGATCGCGGAGGCGTTGACGGTGAGCGGGGCGCTGCTGATGAAAATTTTCAACCGAGCCGCCGACGAGGGGCGGCGTTTTCACCGGGTGAGCGGCCAGGTGCGTGACATCGGCGTGGAGCGCGCCCAGGTGGCCCAGCTTTTTTTCATGAGCCTGGGGTTGGTCGGTGCGATCGGCAGTGCGTTTGTCTATTGGGCAGGTGGGTGGATGGTGTTCGACGGTGCGCTGACGGCGGGCACGATCGTTGCGTTTACAGCGTATCTGCCTCGGTTGTACGGGCCGATCTCTGCGCTGGCCAATGTGCAGGTAGAGTTTGTGACGGCACTGGTCAGTTTTGAGCGTGTCTTCGAGTATCTGGACATGCCGGTGGAAATCCAGGAGAGGCCGAACGCGGTCGCTTTGGAGCAGGCGGTGGGGCGGATCGCCTTCGAGGATGTCTGGTTTTCCTATCTGCAAGAAGAGGGGGGGAGTGCGGCGGCAGCCCCTGGGCAGCCAGCAGGCGACTTCCATCCGGCCTTGCAGCAGGTTTCTTTTGTGGTCGAGCCGGGCACCTTGACCGCCCTGGTCGGGCCCAGCGGCGCCGGCAAGACGACGATCACCTATCTGCTGCCCCGGCTGTACGACCCGACTCGTGGGCGGATCACGCTGGATGGGTACGACCTGCGCGACCTGCAGCTGGACTCGCTGGTCCGGCAGTTTGGGGTGGTCAGCCAGGAGAGCTACCTGTTCCATGCCTCGATTCGGGACAACCTGCGCTATGCCAAGGCAGATGCAACCCAGGCCGAACTGGAAGCGGCCTGCCGCGCCGCCTACATCCATGAGATGGTGGCTGGCCTGCCCGACGGCTACGATACCGTAGTCGGCGAGCGCGGCTACCGGCTGAGCGGCGGTGAGAAACAACGGCTTGCGATTGCCCGGGTGATCCTCAAAAACCCACGGATCCTGGTGTTGGACGAAGCGACCTCGCATCTCGATTCGCAGAGCGAAGCTTGGATCCAGGCTGCCTTGGAGCCGCTGCTGGTCGGGCGCACGAGTGTGGTGATTGCCCACCGGCTTTCCACCATTCTGGCAGCCGACAACATCCTGGTGCTGGACCGCGGGCAGGTCGTCGAGCAAGGCACCCACGACGACCTGCTGGCGCGCGGCGGGCTGTACGCAACCTTGTACGAAACACAGTTCCGCGCACGGCAGGAACCGTCTAGCGTAGGGGCCTGACCTGCGCGCTGCTCGCAGAGTACCGACAGCAAATTTTTTTCCTCCATTTTCGACGGAAATACTTTCTTATTGGGGACGGACAGAGAAGCTGTCCTGTTCGATGGGGCCGCCCTGGATATGCCACTGGGTGATGCCTCCGGTCAGATTGGAGGCAGAAAAGCCCTGCTCGCGCAGAAAATAGGTGACGCCGAACGAGCGGCTGCCGTGTGCGCAGAAGACGACGACCGGCCGGGAGCGGTTCAATTCGTCCAGGCGGTCGGGCACGCTGTTCATCGGGATGTGCAGGGCACCGGGAATGCGGACCTGTCGCCATTCGTAAGGTTCGCGCACGTCGAGCAACTGGGGCGGGTTGGGGGCTGCGAGGGCTGCCCGGAGCGCAGCAACGGTCAGCTCTGGGAGTGAAATTTCGTCGGCTTCTGGTTCAGGGACCAGCGGTGCGACCGGCCGCGTCGGCGGTGTGGGCTTGGCAAACCATGTTTTGATTGTCTTCAGCAGCTGCATCGGGCTTTTTCCTTTTCTTTGAACAGATTCATGCTCCCTTTATAGCAGAATCGGGGGCTGAAGACGGTAAAAAAGTTCTCTAAAATCAGAGGCTGTTTGAAAATTGCGCCCCTCCCACTGGCCACCGACCACTGGCCACCTCAGAGATCGATCCTTGCAACGGGCATTCCTGCATGCAGTCTCCCGGGGAAGGTCGTGCTACAATGGGGTGGCTGTCGTGGCAGCAGCCAGAACCAACACACAAGCAAAGGCAGGAGAAACCATGCAATACGGTCAGATTCCAGGCGTCACCAAACCGGTTGCCCGCCTGATCCAAGGGACTGTCATGATCGGCACTGACAAACTGGAAGCCAGTTTTGCTTTGCTCGACGAGATTCTGGCGTTGGGGGGCAACACCTTCGACGCCGCCCACATCTATGGGAACGGGGATGTCGAGCGTGCCCTGGGGCGCTGGGTGGCAGCGCGCGGGGTGCGTGAGCAGGTCGTAATTGTGACCAAAGGGGCACACCACAGCCAGGACCGTCAGCGGGTCACCCCGTACGACATCACGGCTGATTTGCACGATTCGCTGGCCCGCCTGTGCACGGACTACATTGACCTTTACCTGCTCCATCGAGACGACCCCACTGTACCGGTCGGACCGATTGTCGAAGTGCTCAACGAGCACCGGGCTGCTGGCCGGATCCACGCGTTTGGCGGCTCGAACTGGAGCACCCAGCGTGTGGCAGAGGCGAACGCGTATGCTGCAGCACACGGACTGACCCCGTTTGCGGTCTCCAGCCCGCATTTCAGCCTGGCGATCCAGGTGAAGGAGCCGTGGGCCAACTGTGTCAGTTTGACCGGTGATGCCGGCGCTGCGGCGCGGGCCTATTACACCGAACAGCAGATTCCCCTGTTGGTCTGGTCGAGCCTGGCGGGCGGCTTCTTCAGCGGACGTTTTCACCCGGAGAATCTGGAGAGCTTTACCGGCTATCTGGACCAGCTCTGTGTGCAGAGCTACTGCTATCCACAGAATTTTGCCCGGTTGGAACGGACCCGGCAGCTGGCTGCACAGCGCGGGGCCTCGCTGGCCCAGATTGCGATGGCCTATGTGTTGGCGCAGCCGTTTGTAGTTTTCCCGTTGGTGGGCTGTGCCAACGGTGCCGAGTATGCAGCCAACGCAGCTGCCTTTGACCTTGTTTTGACCCCGGAAGAAGTGACCTGGCTGGAGCAGGGCGATTAGCCGACGGTGACAAGAGACGGTGGTGGGCCGGGTGCCCTGCATGCCCGGCCTGCAGGGGCGTTTTTTGCCAAGGCGAGCGTTGGAGGGTCATCTGTGCGACTGTTCTGATCGTCTGTTCTGTGGCTGTGGTTTGGCCGCCTGCCAGTGCAGGCGTTTTTTTTGGCCTGTGGTGCCGGCAGGTCTGCGGGGAGGAGAATGATGGTCGATCCAGTTGAATTCAACCGAGCCATCGAACGGCTCACTGGCTATCTTGAAAGCGGCGATCTGGATGGAGCTGCCGGCTATCTGCGGCAGCTCCATCCGGCTGACAGGGCCGAGCTGTTTGCGGAGCTGAAGTCAGCCGATCAGGCTGCGATGGTCGAACGGCTGGCGACCTCTGAACTGGCGGAGGTATTTGAGCAGCTGGACGAAGAGGACATGGCGGGCGTCGCCCAGCATCTGGACCTGGAAACGCTGGCCGATGTGCTGGACGAGATGGAGCCGGACATGGCTGCCGACCTGCTGGGGGAACTGGAGCCGCAGCAGGCTGCCGAGGTGCTCGAGCAGATGGAGGAGCCGGCCGATGTCGCTGCGCTGATGACGCACGAGCCCGACACCGCCGGCGGGATTATGACGTCAGCGCCCCCTTCGCTGCGCCGCTTTTGGACGGTGGCAGAGTCTTTACAGTTTCTCAAAACTCACTACGCCGAGGAAGAAGATTTTTACACCCTCTATGTGTTGGACCGCTACGCCCGTCTGATTGGGGTTGTGGGGTTGAAGGCCTTGATCCTGGCCGAACCTGCGCAGACGATCGAAGAGATCATGGATCGCCAGGTCATCTCGGTGCAGGCCAGCGCCGACCAGGAGGAAGTGGCGCAGCTTTTGCAGCGGTACGACCTGGTTGCGCTGCCTGTGGTCGACAGCGAGGCACGTCTGGTTGGGATTGTCACCATCGACGACATTGTGGATGTCATCCAGGAGGAGGCGACCGAGGACATCTACCGGCTGGCGCAGATGAGCTCGGACTCTGAGATCTACCATCCGATTCCGCAGTCGGTGCGCAACCGGCTGCCGTGGCTTTTGGTCAACATGGCAACCGCTTTTCTGGCGGCCAGCATTGTTTCGCTCTTTGAAAGTACGATTGCCCAGGCGGCAATGTTGGCCGCCTTCATGCCGATCGTCGCAGGACAAGGGGGAAATGCAGGGACGCAGACGATGACGATCATCGTGCGTTCGCTGGCGCTCAAAGAGATCGAGCCGAGAGACACCCTGTGGGCGCTCTGGCATGAAGGGCGTGTCGGGGTCATCAACGGGCTGGCTGTCGGTGTTTGCGTGGCCCTGATCTCCGGGCTGTGGCAGGGGAACCCCTATCTGGGGCTGGTCATTGGGCTGGCGATGGTGGGCAATCTGGTGGTGGCGGCGCTGGCCGGGGTGCTGGTCCCGATGGTGCTCAAGATGTTGCGCGTGGACCCGGCGTTGGCGTCCAGTGTCTTTGTGACCACCTTCACCGACATCGGCGGTTTTCTGCTCTTTCTGGGGCTGGCGACCTATTTTCTGCGGTACCTGTCGTAAACAGAGCCCAGGCCGGGGAATCTCGCCCCCCGAACTTGTCGAGATCGCCGAACCGGAGAGGATGGGTGGCAGCGTCCGCCACCCCCTTGTTTGTCAGCGCGTCAGCACTTTGAAGGCAAGCTGCCGGCTCATGCCTTGGCCGAAGACCAGCGCAAACCAGAGGCTGGCGACCGTGTCTACCAGCCCGACCTGGCTCAGGTCGCCCAGCCGCATTGGCCGCAGCCCTACGTCGCGGATCAGCCCTTCCACCGCAGCCTGTCCGGCGCCGGCCGGTCCGCAGTAGAACAGATCGGCTGACACGCCGTCGAACTGTGGGTTCTCGAAATTTTCCCAGCCCAGACTGTTGAAGGCGCGATAGACCTCTGCCTGCGGCGCATGGGCTGCAAAGGTTGCTGTGCTGTTCATGGGGCCGCCACCCATGCGGTTTGCCGCATCGATCACAATCTTGCCCGCCAACGCCGGGCCCTGTGCACGGATCGTCTCCTCCATTGCGTTGCCGGGAATGGCAAAAAGGATGACCTCGCCAAAGGCGATGGCTTCTTCCACCGTCCCGACGGTTGCGCCCAGTTCCTGTGCCATGACTTGGACTGCGGCGTTGTCCACAGCGCGAACACCGAACCGCACGGTGTGGCCTGCCTGTGCCCACTTCCTGCCCAAGGTTCCTCCGATGACTTTGGCCCCCAAGACGCCAATCTTCATGGTTTTTTTGTTTCCTTTCTGCGAAAAATGTACATCAACGGAATGCCGGTGAAGATTCCATTAAATTTACTATACTAAATGGTATTTATTTTTTTTTCTGTAACATATTTTTCATTCTGTGCGGCCGTGTTGTGGTATGTTTTCTGACAGAGAGGGGGCTTGTCGGACTTCGGGAGGGCAGCTACAATACTTTTGGAGAACGGTGCAAGAAGAGAGGGCAGGCCTGCCGCAGAGAAGCGATGAATCCAGTAGAGCCAGAGAGATCGAACGTTGTGAGTCGTGCCCCGGGTCGGCCGCGCGAACCGGAGACCGATCAGCATATTCTCGATGCTGCCTTTCGGCTGATGGCGCAGCACGGCTACGTGCGCATGTCGATGGACGCGGTTGCGGCTGAAGCGGGTGTCACCAAGCCGACGATCTACCGGCGCTGGCCGAGCAAGATCGAGTTGGCAATGGCGGCGCTGAGCGCCTACTGCGATGCGAGCCGGCCACCTGTCACTGGAGATACACGGTCTGACTTGATTGCCGAAATGGAGCATTTCCGGCGTGCGATTTCACGGCCTTACGGCATGTCATTGTATGGGACGGCGTTGGCCGAGGAGCATGAGACGCCTGAACTGCTGGTCGCCTTTCGCGAATACCTGGTTGTTCCGCGGCGCCGTGCGCTTCGCACCCTCCTGAACGCCGCGCAGGCGCGCGGCGAGCTGCGGCCCGGCGTTGACGTTGCCCTCGTGGTCAATCTGCTGATCGGTGCATTCTACGCGCAGTATGTGGCAGGCGACCCCTTGGCCGACGATTGGAGCGAAAAGCTTGTGGACACGCTCTGGGAGGGAGCGGCGTCTACGCGCTGACGTAGCCTTCTCAACAATCTGATGGGAGAGGCTTACGGCGTATCCTCTGGCAGCACCCATGGGATACGCATTGTCTGCAAGCAGGCCAGATCGACTGGTCGTGCCGGGTCTTCCAGAAACTGTTGTGTGAGGGCAGCGATGCAGGGGCCGTAGTTGCCCAGAATGCTGTGTGTAGCATTGGGTACGCGAATCCAGAGGGAGGCTGGGAGCTGTTCTGCGGCGATCTGCCCGAAAGCGGGTGGGGTAAGGGGGTCAAAATCGCCGCTCAAGATCAGCACGGGGTATTTTCCGGGGGATGTGGGGGTCGGCGCAGTGAGGCGGGAGGGCCAGCCTGCACAGCCATCGCTCTGGCTGTCCACGCGCTGTGCCACTTCTGCCACAAAAAAATCGGGCAGATCCAGTGGCTCCAGCTGCTGTGCCACTCTTTCTCCGGTGGTTGCAAAGGGATATTCTTCGGTACAGAGCAATTTTCGGTTGAGTTCTGCATTGATGGCCGGCAAAAGTTCTGGCGCAAACCGGACAATTACCCCATTAAAAGTGCCGATGGGCAATTCTTGTACCAGCAGGCTGGCAGCGTTGCCGCTGCTGGCTGCGCAGAGTTCTCCCAAAAATGCTGCCACGCGTTCTGGGGGGGCATCCCACAAGGAGATCAGCCCTTGGTCGTAGGCAGCCTGGGTGGTGGCATCCGCCAGGTCCACTTGGCAAGCCAAAAAGGCATCGACAAGTTCCCCGGTGCGTGGGTGTTCACTGTCCAGCGCTGTAAGATGGTGGGTGCTGGGGACCAGGCCGCTGCGCAGCTGCATGAGCGTTGCGCTGTTTCCCTCTGCCAGTTCGCTGATGAGACGGGGCATGTAGGGCACATGGCCGATCGCCGGTGCCAGGGGAAAAACAGCCCGTTGGAAGGCTTCGGCGGTCAGTTCGCTCCCATCAGGCAGGGGCAGCGGGGTTTCCTGCAGGGTCTCGACCACGGTTGCATACTGTTCTGCCAGCTCTGGGTAGGCGGTGTGGCATGCCCTCTCCGACGCACAGGCCGCCAACAGCTGGTGAAAGAGTTCTGGAAATTCACGTTCGCTGCTGGCCATCAGCTGATTGACGGTATCTTCGGGCAGTGGGTAAGGTGAATCGAGCACGATGCTGTGTACTGTTGGCAGATTGGGAAAGAAATGCATCAACGCCATCAACAGCCGGGTGCCGTAGGAGACCCCATAGAGCGTGTACGCTGGGTAGTCCAGCACTTCCAAGAGGTCGACCAGGTCGGCTGCGCTCGTTGCGGTACTGAGGAGGCTGGCTGGGTAACCTTGTGCGGCTGTCGTGTGTGCACAGAAGGCGGCGCGCTGCTCATCGGCGGTTGGCTGGCGTCCCAGAGACTCTGCCAGCGTATCGGACAGGGTAGCCAGTGTCGGCTCGTCTGGCTCGGCGCAGGCAAAAAAAGGCTGGCTGTTGCCCATGCCACGCTGGTCGTACAGAACAATGTCGTACTCTTCACGCAGGGATGCGTAGCGTTTTCCCAACTCCAGCACGCTCTCGCGCAAGGTAGACCCGGCGCCTGGCCCGCCAGCGACGTGTACGATGGCAGCTGGGCGGGGGGACTTTCCGGTCGCCTTGAGAAGAACATAGGCCAGATCTGCGGGGGGGCTGTTGGGGGTGGAACGATCCCAAGGGACGCGCACAAAGCCACACTGAATTGTCTTTCCGGCGATTTCCCCTTGCGGCAGATAGAGGGTGCAGGGGCGGTTGAAAGGCTTCTCTACAATCGGCTGGCAGCCGGCGGCCAGCATCGTCCAGAACAACACCCACAGGACTCGATGGGTGCGAAGCAATTTTTTCATTTTTTCTCCTTTGGGGAGGGGCCTTCTGACCTCACGGGATACTGATGGTACAGTGAAACTATCGCACCCAGGCTGTCATCCATGCTGCCGACCTCGGCCTATTGGCGGGAGGGCCGCGGCCCTCCCGCCAGAGGGCAGGTTGATGTTATGGTTCTGGCATGGCTGAGGAGTGGTGACTCGTGATCAGCCATTGTGCGCCATCCCACTCGTAGGTGAAGGTGTAGCGCGCTGCAAGGACAGTGCCGGTCTTGGCAAAGGTGAAGGTGTAGAGGCCGGAGTCCACTACCTGGTTGCAGTTGATGTCGACATGGCGCAGATCGATGGAGCCAGACGGGCTGTTTTCGAGGAAGTGTTGGAAATACTCCTCTTTTTCGGCAGCGGTCAGACGCGGTCTATTGGATCGTGTCGGCAGCAGAATCGAGTCTTCGGCGTAATTGGCAGCGACTGCTGCGGGGTCTCCGCTCTGCAACGATGCGTTCCAGCGGTCAAAGAGACGGGAGACCTCGTCTTCTGTTATCGGCTGGCAGATAACAGAAGGGGAATGGACGGCTGCCTCTGCGGTTGCTGAGGCGGCTGCACCTTCCAAGGTGACAGGAACGCAGCCACCCATCAGCAGGCCTGCCAGGAGCAACGTCCGCGGCAGCAGGTATTTCCAGCGCATTGTATTTTCCTTTCACAATCACTCTTTGACGCGGCAGGACACGGGCGTTACGTCCGTGTCCTGCCGCGCTTTTCGAAAATTGCAGCGAGGGTTGATTGCCTTGCTTGCGTTTTTGGACATTCGACTGGTTGTTTGTATACTGTATACGAGAAAAATTTGTAATAGAGGGAGACAGCTTGCGATGGCCCTGCATTCCCGAAAAATTGTGCGCCTGAACGCCGAATTGCATCCGGTGACCCCCCATGAGCAGGCCTACTACGATCTCTATGGCTTGAACCCAGAGCGGGTCGAAGCGCACAGTGTTGATGAGATCATTCCCTACGTGGCCGATGCTGACGCTGTCTTTGCAGTTTCAGTCAGGCTGCCAACCTCGGTGATTCAAGCGATGGCTCGGTGCCAGGTCATCTCGCGCCTGGGCACCGGGGTAGACAAGATCGACGTAGTCACAGCGACCGAGCAAGGCATTCTGGTCACCAATGTACCCCATTTCTGCGTCGAAGAGCAAGCCGACCATGCGATGGCGCTGCTGCTGGCGCTGGCACGCAAACTGTCTCCGATGCAGCGCCATCTGGAGGCTGGAACCTTCCGCCAGGCCCATGCGTTGATGAACACCCAGCAGCGCATGGCCGGGCGTGTGCTGGGATTGGTCGGTTTTGGGAATTCGGCGCTGGCAATGGCCAGGCGTGCCCGCGGGTTTGGGATGCGCGTGTTGGCGACCCGGCGCAACCTGGATGCTGCCCGCGCCGCGGCTGCAGAGGTAGGTGTGGAACTGGTCGATCTGGAGAGCATACTTGCCGAAGCAGACTACATCTCGCTGCATCTGCCGCTGAGCCCGGAAACCTATCATCTTTTCGATGCTGCCGTCTTTGTCCGAATGAAACCAGGTGCGCTGCTGATCAACACCTCGCGTGGGGCGCTGGTGGACGAAGGGGCCCTGGTCGAGGCGCTGCGCAGCGGCCACCTGGGCGGCGCCGGGCTCGATACGTTTGAGGGGATCGAGATCTTTTCCTCTGTACAGGCCCCCCCGCGGCATCCTTTGATCGGGATGGAGAATGTCGTGTTGACACCGCATGTGGCGGCCGGCTCGGTGCAAGCGATGCAGGAGGTTGCGCAAGGCGGCGTTGAAAATGTTGTTTCGGTCCTGTGTGGCCACTGGCCAGAAGCTGCCCATCGTGTCAACCCGCAGGCCCGCCCGCGCCATCCTTTGTCCGAGTATGACCCGACGTTGTTTGCGCGTCTGGCCAGTTCCTTTCTTCAGTAGAGAGCACGATTGCAATGCCATTGACAGAAGTTCAACCCGTAAAAACCCGTACTTTCAGTGAGGAAGTGGCCGAACGGCTGCGGGAGGCGATCCGCAACGGCAGTCTTGGCGCAGGCAGCCGGCTGGTCGAGCAGGAAGTCGCCGAACAGCTTGGTGTCAGCCGCGTTCCTGTGCGCGAGGCCATCCAGATGCTGGTGGAAGAAGGGATGGTGCGCAAGGCGCCCCATCGCGGCGCCTATGTCTATCTGCCGACCGCCTACGAAATTGAAGAGATCTCTTCGCTGCGTGTGGTGCTCGAATGTTTTGTGGTCGAGCGTGTGATCCAAAACTGGAACCGCGAGCACGAGGAGCGGCTGCGTTCGATCGTGGCGGCGATGCGTGCGGGCATGCAGGGGGGAGACCCCCAACGCATCTACGAGCAAGATTACGCCTTTCACCATGCGCTCTGGGAGATCGCCCACCATTCGCTTCTGCTTGAAGTCGTCTCCGGCCTGCGCTCGCGGCTGAGCCGTTTTTTGTACGAAGCCAACAGCGCGCTCTCCCAGGAAGGGGCCAGCCGCCATGTGGATTCGCACGACGAATTTATCGATGTTTTGAAAAGCGGCGATGTAGTGACTGCACAGAGGGAGATTGCCACTCACATTTTGTCGGCCAAGGAACGCATTCTGACACACTGCCAGCTGGCCCCTGTCCAGTCGCCGGCGCAAACCCCAACCGGCACTGCTGCGGCGGAGGTCGTGCGATGACCCCTGTCGGTTTTTCAGGCGCTCTGGTGGGTGCTGCCTTGCCGGTCGACCTTTTTTGAGAATAACCGGGTGTATGCCCAAAGGATGGAGCTTGATTCTGTATGTCTGCACAACAAACGACCGATCCTGCACCTGGCCAGATTGACCGATCAGCAGCGCTCGAATGTTATCGGGTGATGTTGACGATCCGGCGCACCGAAGAACAGTTGGCCCGTTCTCACCAACAAGGGCTGATCCACGGGGCCTGCCACACCTATGTAGGCCAAGAAGCGATTGCGGCTGGGGTCTGTGCCCATCTGCGCCCGGACGATGCGGTCTTCAGCACGCATCGCGGGCATGGCCATGCCTTGGCCAAAGGAATGCCCCCCCACGAGTTGATCGCTGAGCTTTTTGGCCGGGCGACCGGCTGTTCGCGCGGGCGCGGGGGGAGCATGCATCTCTTTGCGCCGGAGATCGGCATGATGGGAACGAGCGGGATTGTCGGGCCCTGTATCTTGCAGGCGACGGGCGCCGGCTACTCTTTTCAGCTGCTCAAAACCGACCGGGTGGGGGTGGCTTTTTTCGGAGACGGCGCCGTGAACAACGGTGCTTTCCACGAAGGGCTCAATCTGGCTTCCATCTGTCGTCTCCCCGTGCTTTTTGTCTGCGAAAACAACCAGTATGCGACCGAGATTTCTTTTGCCTATGCTGCCGGCAACCCCCAGGTGGGGATGCGGGGCAGCGCCTATGGGATGCCTGGGGTCACCTTGGATGGCAACGATGTGGTGGCGGTCTACCAGGCGGCCGGCGAGGCTGTCGCTCGTGCACGTGCGGGGGGGGGACCTACGCTGCTCGAGTGCCGCACCTACCGCACGCGTGCGCACGCCGAGGGCATGCGCGATGTGGGATACCGCACCCAGGAGGAGGTCGAACGCTGGAAAGCCCAGGATCCGATCGCACGCTGCCGCTCGTATCTGCTCCAGAAGCAAGCGGTTGCGGTGGATGCGTTGGAGCAGATCGAGGCGGATGTCCAGACAACGGTGACAGAGGCGGAACGCTTTGCGCGCAACAGCCCCTGGCCCGAGGCGGCGACCGCCTGCCAGCATGTCTATTCCGAACCGGCGCAGCCGGCCAGCCATTAGGAGTTTCAATGCGCGAAATTACGTTGATCGAGGCGACCCGGGAAGCCTTGGCTGCGGCGATGGCACGTGACAAAACGATTTTTGTGGTCGGCGAGGGGATCGGCCCGCGCGGTGGGAATTTTAATACGACCACCGGCCTCTACGATCTCTATGGGCCCGAACGTTTGCGCGACATGCCGATCAGCGAGCGTGGGTTTGTGGGGATGTGTGCCGGTGCCGCCATGACCGGCAGCCGGCCGATCGTCGATTTTATGTTTGTCGATTTTATCCTGGATGCGATGGGCGAACTGATCAACCAGGCGGCCAAAATTCAGTATATGAGCAGCGGCCGTCTCAAGATGCCGCTGATTCTGCGCGGCTGCATCGGCATCGGCCACTCGGCGGCAACCCACCATTCCGGCAGTTATTTCCCTCATTTTGTCAACATTCCCGGCTTTCGGGTGGTGGTTCCTACCACCCCGTACGATGCCAAAGGGCTTTTTGCAACTGCTCTGGTGAGTGACGACCCGGTCATTTTTTTGGAACACAAGTCGATTCTCTTTCACAAAGGAGCTGTGCCGGAGGAAGAGTACACCATTCCCTTTGGCCAGGCCCGCGTGGCTCGTGCCGGGCAGCACTGCACGGTGGTGGCGGTGGGGGCGATGGTTGGAAAAACGTTGCAGGCGTGCGAGCGGCTGGCTCTGGCCGGCATCGAGGTAGAGGTCATCGACCCGCGCACCCTCAACCCGCTCGACATTCAGACTGTGCTGGCTTCCGTGCACAAGACAGGGCGCTTGTTGATCGTGGATGAGACCTTCCAGCCCTGCGGGATCGGGGCGGAGATCGCGGCGCAGGTGGTCGAGCAGGGCTTCGACGACCTGGATGCCCCGGTTTGTCGGCTCAACGGTGCCTACGCGCCGACTCCGTACAGCCCCACGCTGGAAGCTGCGGTCGTCCCGAATGTGGAGGAGATTGTGCGTGCGGTTGAAACGTTGATGGCAGCGTAGGGGGGGACCATGGCCTACACGATTTTGATGCCCCGCCTGGGCTGGACGATGGAGGAAGGAATTTTTGGGAGCTGGCTCAAGGCGGACGGCGATCGCATTGTGCCGGGAGATCTGCTCTTTACGGTGGAAAGTGACAAGGCGACCCAGGAGGTCGAAACTTTCGAGGCGGGCATTTTGCACATTCCCCCCGACGCGCCTGTTTCCGGCGATGTCGTTGCAGTCGGTGCAGTGTTGGCCTATCTTCTGCAAGATGAGGAGCCGTTGCCGGCGTCGTCCGGCGTCTCGTCGCCAGCACAGCCGGCGCAACCCCTCCCCGAGCGCCAGAGAGAAGTTGCCCCTGCCACGAGGCGCGGCCCCGCCATCAGCCCGCGTGCGCGTCGCGTGGCCGGTGAACTGAAAGTCGATTGGCAGGTGCTGCGGGGCTCTGGCAGCAGCGGACGGATCGTCGAGCGCGATGTGCGCGCTGCGTTCAGTCCCCCCTCTCCCTTGCGTGCAACCCCAGTCGCCCAGCGGGTGGCCCAGCAAGCTGGCCTCGATCTGGCTTCCATCTCCCCGACAGGCCCTGGTGCCCGTGTTCAACGCAGCGATGTGGAGGCTGCCCTTCGCAGCCAGCAGGCAGAGCAGCAGCCCCCCCAGCGCCCTGCAAGCGAGCTGGAGGCTGGGGCCGAACACGAAGCGATCCCGGTCTCGCGGGTGCGCCGTCTGATCGCCCAACGGATGCTTGGCAGCGCGCAGGAGACTGCGGCGGTCACCCTGACGACCGAGGCGGATGCGACGGCGTTTGTGCTTTTGCGAGACCAGCTGCGTGCGGCGTTGGCGCCGCGCGGCCGGCTGGTGCCCGCCTACAACGATCTCCTGATCAAGTTGGTGGCGGTCGCTCTCCAACAGCACCCTGTGTTGAACGCCACCTGGCAGGAGCAGACCATCCTGTTGTGGCGAGAGGTCCATATCGGGCTGGCGGTGGATGCGCCTGACGGGTTGGTGGTGCCGGTGGTGCGCGATGTGCACAGCCGCAGCGTCGGCCAGATTGCCGCTGCCACCAGCGACCTCATTGCCCGGGCGCAGGCGCGACAGCTGCAAGGGGAAGAGCTTCAGGGGGGGACCTTCACTGTGACCAATCTGGGCATGTTTGGCATCGATGCGTTTACGCCGATCATCAACCTTCCTCAGTCTGCGATCCTGGGTGTTGGGCGAATTGCGGCACGGCCAGCGGTGGTAGACGACCAGATTGTTCCGCGCAAATTGATGGCGCTCAGCCTGACCTTCGACCATCGCGTGGCGGATGGTGCTGTTGCCGCGCGGTTTTTGCGCACGGTGCGTGAGTTCATCGAGCTTCCTGCGCTCTGGATGCTGGAATAGAAAGGAGGTTGCCATGCCGATCCTCGACAACGAAGAGTGGATGCGGGCCGATGCGGCCTGTGCCGAGGCGGGGTGTGACGTGGTGTTGCTCTCGTCGCTGGCCGATGTCACCTATCTCAGCGGCTTTGAAGTTCCCATCCCGCTTGGGGCCGGCGCCGAGTTCGCCTACGGGAGTCCGCTTGCCATCTGCACAGTTCGTGACGCGTACGGCTGGCTGGTGGTCCCGGACGGGCTGCTGGGAGAGGCGCAGGCTCAATCGCGGCTGGATGCGCTGGTTCCTTTTGCGACCTTTGACCATCGCCAGCCTGTGGACTCGGCTGCTGCGTTTGTGGCTGCGCTTCGCGAGACCTTGCAGGCTGCCGGGGTGGGGGCCGGGCGCGCCAGGCTGGGGGTCCAGGCGCGCACCCTGCCTTTTGCTGCAGCCCGCCTGATCCAGGAGACATTTCCGGCAGTAGAGCTGGTGGAGGTGACGCCTGCGTTGCTGTCGGCCCGAGCGGTCAAGACTGCGCGTGAAATCGCGCTGTTGACGCGCGCGTCCCAAGTTGCCGACATCGGCCACAATACCCTGGCCAGTCTGGTACAGAACGCTGGGGTCGACGAATTTGCGATGTGGGCCGAAATCACGGCAGCCATGTTTGAGGCGGCAGGCCATCCAGTGCCTGTGGTGGGGGAGTTGGTAACCGGGGAACGCACCCGCACCGTTCTGTATCCCAATGGGCCGCGCTGCCGCATCACGCAGCCCGGCGATGCAGCCTTGATGGACATCAGCCAGCGCATTGACGGGTATTGGTCAGACTGCACCAACACCCATGTGATTGGCGGTGTGCTTCCCACCGCTGAACAGCGCCGTTATGCCTGGGCTGCGCAGGATGCCTGTGAGGCGGCCATGGCGGCCCTGCGTCCGGGGGCGCGCGCCAAAGACGCGTGGGCAGCTGCCGAGCGCGCCTTTCACGCCTACGGCCTGGAGCCAGCCCATTACGCCGGCCACCAGATCGGCGTCACGGTCAACGAGCTGCCGCGGCTGGTCGCCTACGACGAGACGCCGATCGAGGCGGGCATGGTTTTCAGTGTAGAGCCGGGGGTTTATCAGGGGCCGGCGGGCAATTTTGGTGCGCGTGCGGAAAAAATGGTGCTGGTGACCGCTGCGGGTCCCCAGATTCTTTCGCAGTTTGCGTGGGGGGTTCACCGATGAGCGCGCCTCTGTTTGACCTGCGGGGGACGGTTGCCCTGGTGACGGGCGCAGGGGCCAATGGGGGCATCGGCCATGCCATTGCGGTGGGGCTGGCTCAGCACGGTGCGGACATCTTTGTCGCCGATGTGGATGAGGCGGGCGCAGAGACGACGGTCGCTGAAATCCACCAGTTGGGCCGCAGGGCTGCGATGGCGGTCTGTGACATCAGCAGCGCGGAGCAGGTGCAGGCGTTGTTTGCTGCGGTGGATCGGTTCTTTGGCTGCGTTGACATTCATGTGAACGTGCCCTATGCCTTTCCCAGCCGTGTCCATCCTGACGAACTGAGCCTGGAGGCGTGGCATCAGACGTTGGCGGTCAGCCTGACCGGCTATTTTCTTTGTGCGCAGCAGGCGTTGCGGCGCATGCTGGTGCAGGGGGGTGGGGTGATCTTGAACATTGGGTCGATCGCCGGGGTTTCGGCGTTGGGGCGGGGCAACTTTCCATACAGTGTGGCCAAGGCGGGGGTGGCTCAGCTGACCCGGGAACTGGCGGTCGAGTATGCGGGCAAAGGCATTCGTGTCAATGCAATTTTGCCGGCCCAGGTGTTGACCCCGAGCTTTCAAAAGGCGTTGTTGGGGGATCCTCGTTTTGGGGAACGCCTGCGAGAGCGTCTGCTGGTGGGGATCCCGATCAACCGTCTTTTAGAGCCGCAGGATTTTGTGGGTCCTGCGGTTTTTCTCTGTTCGCAGGCAGCCGGTGCGGTGACCGGTGTGTTGCTGCCTGTAGACGGTGGCAACCTGGCGTTGAATGCAGGGGGCAGCCACCGTTGGCCCATCGATTGACAGCCCAAGAATTCGATGGCAGCGCTTGGCCCCAGGTGGGAAAAGTGCCTATTGACAAGCGGTGGGTTTTAGTATACTGTATACAATAATTCCACAACGGCCTACTCATTTTTGTCGTGTCAATCCGGTGCACGGTCTTGTTCGAACTCATTGGATGGATCCGGATATATCGAGCTTATTGTATAAAGGAGATTCCAGCATGACGACCCAGCAACCCAAGTCCACCAGCCGCCGCGAGTTTCTCAAAGTTGCGGCTTTTGTCGGTGCCGGCGCAGCACTGGCTGCCTGTGCCCCTGCTGCCGCGCCAGGTGCGGCGCCGAGTGCGGCCCCTGCGGTCAATACGGGGGCTCGCCAGACGGTGCGTTACCTTTCCTGGTGGTTCGAGGAAGGAAACCGCGGCATCACCTGGAACAATTTCATCAAAGAGTTCAACGAATCACAGACAGACATCGAGGTTGTCGCTGAAAACATTCCTTTTGACCAGTACACGACCAAGACGATTGTAGGGGCGCAGTCGGGGGAACTGGACGGCGACATTGTGATGGCGACCCCAGAGCTGGCGCCTCGGCTGATCCGTTCTGACCTGCTGGCGCCCCTCGACGATGTCCTGACGCGCAACAACATCACCGACCTGAGTTCAGCCCACGATGCGATGCGCAAGGACGGCAAAATTTATGGGTTGGACATGGTGACGGTGGCGTTTGGTCTGCTGTACAACTCTGACCGCTATGCAGAAGCCAATATTGCGCCGGCCAAGACCCCGGAAGAATGGATCGAGATCAGCAAGGCCTTGACCAACCGCGACGAGCAGAAGTATGGGTTCTTCACGTCGCATCTGGTGAGCGAACCCTCGGACTTCTGGTTCCAGCTGGAGGTCTGGTGTATGCCCTACAGCGGCAAATGGGCTGAGGGCAAGACACCGCTGTTGACCTCGGAACCGATCTTGCAGGGGCTCAAGCTTTTCAAAGAGATGTACGACGGGGCGATGCCCCAGGGGACCGACACGCCGACGGGCACCCGTCTTTTTGGAACAGGTGCGGTGGCGCAGGAATTCATTGTGTCGGCGGCGGTGGGCAGTCTGAAACCGACCTACCCGGAAGTGTATCCCAAGCTGATGAGTGCTCCCATCCCGTGGGAGAGCAACCAGTCGATCGCTCGCATTCATCCGATGATGGTCAACGCCTCTTCGGCGGTCAAGGATGCTGCCATCGAGTTTGTCGCCTACATGTACAACAAAGAGAACTATCGGCGCATGGTGGAGGGCTGTGAGGATGTAATTTTTGCGATTCCGTCGGCTGCGCGGCAGGAATATCTGGACAACCTGCATTGGTTGAAGCCCGGCTACGACGGTGTGAGCTATCTGACGCCGTTCGATATTGTGGGTGATTTTGTCTACAACTTCAACGAATTTGGCCAGATTGTGATCTCCAACTTTGCGGATGCGCTCAACGGCGTCAAGTCGGTGGAAGAAGCGATGGCAGTGGCCCAGACCCAGGCTGAGGCGCTGGCGGAACGAATTTCTTGATTGGAGAGGGTGCACAGGCGGTCTGTGCACCCTACTTTTTGGAGGCCATACGGCAGCATGAGCAACTGGGGACAGACCCGTGCCGCAGCAGGCGGTGGGCAGAGGGGAGGGGTGGGCCGTCGACCGGTGGGCCGTCTCCTGCTGCCCTATCTTCTGGTGCTTCCCATCCTGGTCTATGAAGGCATTCTGCTTGTCTATCCGATCGTGCGTGGGGTCGTTGGCAGCTTCCAAAGCATTGAACTGGCCACGAACGTTGCCCCAGAATGGGTGGGTCTCAAAAACTACCAGCGGATGCTGAGCGACCCGGAGTTTTGGAAGGTGATGCAGACGACGCTCCTTTTCACGGGGTTGGTCATTCTGACGGCGATCAGTGCGGGGTTGCTGACTGCGTTGCTCTTCAACCGGTCTTTTCGGCTGCGGCCGGTGGCCCGTGGGATTCTGATGATGCCCTGGGCAATGCCGGAAGTGCCGGTGGTCATGATTTTTATTTGGATTCTCAACCCCCAGTTTGGTGTCATCAACATCTTTGCCCGGATGATTCCTGGGGTCGACCAGAACCCACAGTGGCTGCTCGACCCGGTGCTGGCCATGTTGTGGATGGTGTTGATCGCCTCCTGGAAGGCATTTCCGTTTTACAGCCTTGTCATTTTGGCTGCCTTGCAGGCGATCCCGGAGGAAATTTTTGAGGCTGCCCGGGTGGACGGTGCCAACTGGCTGCAGCTTTTCCGCCACATCACGCTTCCTGGCATTGGGACGACCTTGGAGCTGTTGGTGGTGCTGGCCTGTATCTTTTCGTTCAAGCAGTTTACGTTGATCTACTTGATGACAGGGGGGGGGCCTTCGGGTGCCACGGAAACGATTGTGATTCGTATTTACAATACAGCGTTTCGTTTTTACGATTACTCCTACGCCACGGCTCTGGGGGTGGCGGGCTTTGTCGTTTCATTGGTGATTGCCTTTTTCTTTGTGATCCTGCAGGCCCGTCGGGCCCAAGAGAATTTTTGACATGGCAAAAGCTCACGCTGGGGTGTGGTCGGGCAGGATTCACCTGCGCAGCAGGTTGCGCCGGATCGTTTTGTATAGCACTGTTTTGGTTGTCTGTTTGATGACTTTTTTTCCGATCTACTGGATGGTGGTCAGCACTCTCCAGCCCAATGAATACACCTTGCATTTTCCCCCTCCTCTTTTTCCGCAAGAGATCACCTTTGGGCAGTTTGCCGAGCTCTTTGTCGCGCACCCGGTGGCCATCTGGATTCGCAATTCGTGGGTGATTGCGCTGCTGACCATGTTGGTCTGCATGGTGCTTTCCATCATGGGGGCGTATGCGCTCTCCAGCCTGCGCTGGCCTGGCCGCAACCTGTTTGGGCTGTTTTTGCTGGTCACACAGATGCTGCCCGAGATGCTGGTGTTGATTCCCATCTACGGTATTTACCGCAGTCTTTCTCTGCTCAACAACTTGACCAGCCTGGCTCTGGTCGACGCAGCCTTTATTCTGCCGATCTGTGTCTGGATTTTGAAGGGGGTGTTCGACACAGTGCCCCACGAGATTTTGGATGCAGCTCTGGTCGACGGCTGCAACGAACTGAGTGTGATCTGGCGAATTGTGCTGCCGCTGACCGTGCCAGGGCTGGTTGCGGTGGCTGTCGTTGCCTTTTTCTTTGCCTGGAACGAGTATCTCTATGCCAGTATTTTGTTGGGCAAAGCGGAACTGATGCCGGCGTCGGTCGGGCTTTCGACGCTGAAGGCGATCGGGCGGACGCCCATCGAACAATACATGGCAGCGGGTCTGATTTTTTCCATTTTGCCCATTCTCTTCTATCTGCTCATGCAGCGTTATATTGTGTCGGGTTTGACCGCAGGTGCGGTGAAGGGGTAGGGGGCAGCTGTTCAGAGAGCGGGAGACGATGCGATGACAATGAAGATCACACGGCTGGAGACGATCTGGATCGACGAACAGCCCAACACCACCTGGGTCCGCATCCACACCGACGACGGGCTGATCGGGCTGGGGGAAACGTTCTATGTCCCGCGCGCCATCAGTGCGATGGTGCACGATGTCTTTGCGGGGCTGTTGTTGGGGCGCAGCGCGTTTGACATCGAGAGCCACTGGCAGAATCTGTTCTATACGGTCAATTTTTTTGGCTATGGGGGCAGCGAGACACGCGCCATCAGCGCTGTGGATGTTGCCTTGTGGGATCTGTTGGGCCAGTACACGGGGCAGCCCATCTACAACCTGCTGGGCGGCCGCTGCCGGGAGTCGATCTGGGTCTACAACACCTGCGTCGGCCACGGCAAACATCAGGACTACAAGCGTTGGGCAGAAGGGCAGAGCGGCGACCTGGCCGCCGAACTGCTGGCTCAGGGGGTCCGGGCCATGAAAATTTGGCCTTTTGACCAGTTTGGTGTGCCGCTGGGTGGCCCGGTGGGGCAGCGGGCGGGGGTGGGGGCTGTCGGCCCTGTCGGCTATTGTCTGAAGCGTGAGGATCTCAAAAAGGGGCTCACGTATGTGGAAGACATTCGCAGGGCTGTGGGCGACAAGATGGAGATCTGTATCGAAGGGCATGCTCGCTGGAGTCTGACTGAGAGCATCAAAATTGCCCATGCGCTGGCGCCCTACGACATTTTTTGGTTGGAAGAGATGCTTCCGCCCGACAATGTGGAATCTTACACCCGTCTCAAGCAAGAGACTCAGATTCCGCTCTGTGTGAGTGAACGGCTGATCTCCAAATTTGGTTTCCGCGAGGTGATCGAGCAGAACGCAGCCGACATTCTCATGCCAGACATGGCCTGGTGTGGTGGCATCAGCGAAACACGCAAAATTTGTCATCTGGCGGAGACCTATCTGCTGCCAGTCACCAGCCACGACTGTATTGGGCCTGTGGCGCTCTGGTCGGCGGCGCACCTGATGCTGCATATTCCCAACGCCATGATCATGGAGACGGTGCGCGCCTATTGCGACGGCTGGTACAACGAGGTTCTCACCGACCCCATCCCGCTGCGCGAGGGGATGCTCACGTTGGGCAGCAAGCCTGGCCTGGGCACTGCACTGCGCGAGGAGGTGCTACGCCGTTCTGATGTTCATGTGGAGTATTCCGACGAGCAGCATCGGGTGGATATGTCCAAAGGATAAGAAAGGATAAGAGATGGCGACCGAATCGTTGGCTGCGGAGATCGCTGCAGCAGAGGTGCAGTCCGGGAGCCTGAGGGCCTGGTGGCTGAGCGGCACTGGGTTTGTCTTCAAAACGTCTGCTGGCACGCAGCTGTACGTGGACCCTTATTTCAGCGACTGTGCAGCGCAGATTTTTGGCATCCACCGGGCTGTGCCCCCGCCCATTCCGGTCGAAGAGGCGCAGCCCGACCTGGTAGTGGCGACCCACTGGCACGAGGATCATCTGGACCCGGAGGGGTTGCCGATTCTGGCCCGGCGCACGTCGGCGCGTTTTCTTTGTCCTCCCAGCTGTCGTTCTCGCCTGCTCGGCTGGGGGGTGGCTGGCGAGCGGGTGGCTGCGTTTGTAGAAGGCCAGCAGTACACCTTTCGCGATTTTCAGATCACGGCTCTGCCGGCACGCCATGTGGCTGGGATTCCTGGGTGGGAGGTGCCCGATGCGATTGGCCTGCTGATCGAAGCGGAGGGGCTGCGGGTCTACCATACGGGTGACACGGAGTACGACCTGCGTCTGCGCGGCCTGGCCTACGGCCAGGAAGGGCCGCTGGATGCGATGTTGGCGGTTATCAACGGGACGGGCGGGAACATGAACGCGCACGAGGCTGCGCTGCTGGCCTGGCAGCTTCGTCCCAGCGTTTTGATTCCGATGCACCATATTTTATGGCAGGATTTCAGCGGCGGCGAGCAAGCTACGCTTGACCCTGCGTTGTTGGCTGACACCTACCGGCGTCTGGGGGGAGTGGGGCAGGTCTGTCTCCTGGCTGTCGGTGAGTCGATCACGTTGAGTCGATCACGTTGAGTCGATCACGTTGAGTCGATCACGTTGAGTCGATCACGTTGAGTCGATCACGTTGAGTCGCAGCGTGAGGGGAGGTGTGCCGCTCTGAGCCGTCTTTTTGCGTGCGGCACACCTCGGTGGTACGTCTCAGCGCCCCTGGCTGATCTCTTCGACAATCTGTCGCATGCCCTGTTCGATCAGATGGGTGTCTGCGCTGACGGTGACAAAGCGGTAGCCTTCGTCGATCCAGAAACGGGCGAGTGTGGTGGTGCCGGCGAAGAGGCCAGGAACCTTGCCGGTGGTGTGGCAGGCCTGCAAAACCTGGCGGATCGCGGCGGTATGAGCGGGGGAGCCGGCGGCCACGCCCAGAGAAAGGGCCAGGTCAAAAGGGCCGACCAGACAGCCGTCGACCCCTTCGACGGCCAGGATGGCCTCGGCGTTGGCGACAGCTGCTGCTGTTTCGATTTGAACCGCCAAAAAAAGCTCTTGATTGGCCCAGGTGTGGTAGTCGTTTCCCAGATGAGCCGAGAGGTTGTCGGCCCCAGAACGTCCCCCTTGGGGGGGGTAGCGCATGGCCTCGGCGGCAGTGCGAGCTTCAGCGGCAGAATTCACCATCGGGATCACGACGCCCAGCGCCCCGGAGTCGAGGGCTCGGCCGATCAGCCCGTAGTCGTTGGCGCGCACGCGGACGACGGGCACCACCTGCTGCAGGTAGACGGCCCGGATGGCTTCGGCTCGGCTGGCATCCTCCCATTCTCCATGTTGGCTGTCGAGCACGACATAGTCACACCCGCTGCGGGCCAGCATGGCGGCTGCCAACGAAGAGCGGACAGCAGAGAAGACCCCGATCGCCGGCTGGCCGGCCTGTAATTTTTGTTTGAACGAGTTGAAGCGCATGGTGTTTCCTTTTTACCAGCCCAGTTTACCAGCCGAGGGCTTTGCGGTTGACGATCGAACGCGGCAGGGTACCGGCCAGCACATCTACGACATTTTGTGCGGTATCGCGACGCAGTTGGAGGATGGACTCGACCGAGCCGCTGGAGGTGTGGGGGGTGATGAGGATGTTGTTCAGCCGGAGCAGCGGGTCGTCTGGGGCAGGGGGTTCCCGTTCGAGCACATCCACGGCTGCTGCCAGGATAGTCTGGTTGGCCAAGGCTTGGTAGAGGTCTGCCTGGACGACGATCGGCCCGCGCGCCATGTTGATCAGACAGGCTGAGGGTTTCATCAGCGCCAGCTGGGCTGCACCGATCAGCCCGCGGGTCTCCTCGTTGAGGGGGCAGTGGATCGAAACAAAATCTGCTCTGCGCAGCAATGTTTCCAGCGAGACCGCTTCGACTCCCAGCGCCTTCATCTGTTCGGGTGGCAGATAGGGGTCGAAGCCGAGGAGGTAGAGGCCCAGCCCTGCGGCTTTGTGGGCCACGGCCCGCCCGATATTTCCCAGCCCGATGATGCCGACCGACTGGCCGCGCAGCCTGGGGGGGGGCCAGCTGGGGAGGGGCTGTGTCGTTCCCCAGCTGCCCGAACGCACATAGCGATCCAGAAGAAAATGGCGTCGGCCCAGGTCGAAGAGAAAAGCGATGGTGGAGTCGCTGACCTCTTCGATGCAGTAGTCGGGCACATTGGCGACGGCGATCCCGTGCTCGCCTGCGGCCTGCAGATCGACCATATCCACGCCGATCCCATAGCGCGAGATGATCTTGCAGCGGGTCATCGCCTCGATCACCTTGCGGTTGATCGAGGCCCACTGCACGATCAGCCCATCGGCGTCGGCCACATGGGGGATCAAGGCCTCTGGGTCTTTTGTCTGAAGGCGGACAAAGTCAATCTCCAGCCCAGAGTCCAGGAGCACTGCGGCCTCTGGGCTGTGGTCTGGATCGCTGAAATCGGTCAGGACAACTTTGAATGATGGCATGGTCAGCGCTCCTCTCATACAATCAGTTTAGCAGAAATTGGATTCACTTCAAGCTTCCTGTCGTCCGATCGTGGCATTGGCGCCCATGGCCAGATTTCCCCCATCCAGGCCGATCACTGCGCCGGTGGTGAAGGCAGAGGCATCCGAGGCCAGAAAGATCACGAGTCCTTTGATATCGTCTGGGATGCCCAGTCGGCCCATCGGGATGCCGCGCAAGAAGCGTTCGCGCAGCCCGGGGGTCTTTTCCATGCGCAGGTCAAAGGCGGGGTTGGTGATCTGTGCAGGTGCGATGGCATTGACGCGCACCCCTCGGTCGGCCCATTCCAGGCTGAGTTCGCGAGTCATCTGGGCGACGCCGGCCTGGGCGATGCTGTAGGCAAAGTTGCCGCGGCCCAGGGTGCGCACGCCACCGATCGAGGACATGTTGAGGATGCTGCCTTTGCCGCGAGCCAGCATACGGCGACCTGCTTCCTGGCAGGAGATAAATTTGCTGACCAGCGTCGACTGCAGCATCTGCATCAAATGTTCTACCGAGATCTCCTCGGGGTGGCCCAGCACATTGCCGCCTGGAATATTCACGGCCACGTCAATCTGGCCGAATGTTTGATCGAGCTGTGTGTACATGGCTCGAATCTGTGTTTCGTCCCAGACATCGCAGACCACAGGCAGGACGTGTCGGCCTTGTTGGCGAATGAGTGCAGCCGTCTCGTGCAGGCCGGGCTCGTTGATGTCGGCGATCAGCAGGTCTGCGCCGATTTCAGCCAGGGCCACTGCGGCTGCGCGGCCCATATTCTGGGCGGCACCTGTGACCAGCGCCACGCGGCCGGTCAGGTCAAAGAGTGGGTGAACCATAAATCCTCTGATGTTCTAGCGGGTGAAAAGTTGTTCAGGATCCAGACCGACATCTTCGGCTGTGCCGCGCAGGCTGACGACGACGTCTGGCGGCAGCAGGATTCCATTGGCCAGCGCTTGTTCCTGTCGTTCGAGTTCGATTTCGCCGGGCAGGTAGATGCGTTCTGCGTCTTTGGCGAGGGGTGCGGATTTGATTTCCTGGATCATGTGATCCATGCGTGTTTTGAACTGGCCGATCGGCATGATCTGGCCGATATCGATGGCGATGAAGGCATGGCCTTCGTTGGTGGGGGTGGGCAGGTCGAGGACCCAGCTGCTCACCTCGCTCAGGATACCTGCCCCTGTCAGCACGGCGGTCAGAATTTCGACCATGACGGCCAGTCCGTAGCCTTTGTGGCCGGCCATAGGGACTTGGACGGTTTTTTCGGGAAACTGGCTGTAATCGCGGGTGGGCAGCCCTTCTTCGTCGACCAGCCAGGTTTCGGGGATAGGTTGGCCGAGGGTTTTGGCGGCATAGATTTTGGTTGCGGCCACGGCGCTGGTGGCGATGTCCAGGAAGACCGGTTTTTCTGTGCCGGCGGGGGCTGCATAGGCGATGGGGTTGGTGCCCAGCACCCTGCCTTTGGCCCCTGGCACGGCCATACAGGGGTCGACGTTGCACATGGACATTCCAAACATATCCTGGCGTGCGGCCAGGTTGGCGTAGAAGCCGGCGGCGCCGTAGTGGCTGCTCTGTTTGACCCCTACAAAGCCGATCCCGCTTGCTTTGGCCTTGTGCATCGCCAGTTCCATCGAACGGTACGAGACGGCGGTGGGCATGGCGTCGTGGGCGTCGACCAGAGCCCAGGCGGGCCCTTGGGCGGCCACGGTTTCGTGGGCGTCGGCCCGGATGCGGCCGGAGCGGACATTTTTGAGCAGCCCGCGCAGCTGTCGGGTGCCGTGGGTAAAGGTGCCCAGGGTGTCTGTGGCGACCAGGACTTCGGCGGTCAGCCGGGCATCTTCTGCGTTGAGCCCGCTCAGACGCATGGCTTCGAGGCAGAAGCGGGTCAGCTCTTGTGGTGTGACCCGGGCGCCGATCAGCGGTGGTGTGTTCACAAATTCTCCTCTCTTCATGGGGCGGTGCAAAAAAATGGGGCTACCAGAGGGTGGTTCCTCCGTCCATCACCACCACGCTGCCGGTCATAAACGAGGAGGCAGGCGATGCCAGATAGACGACCAGCCCTTTGATCTCCTCTTCTTCGCCGTAGCGTTTCATGGGGGTGTTGGCAAGAATGCGTGCGACGATCTCTGGGTTTTGGCGGCTGGCGGCGGTCTGGGCGGTGAGCATGGTGCCAGGGGCAATTGCGTTGACGCGGATGTTGTAGGGGGCCCAGTCGGTCGCCATGCCCCGTGTCAACTGGGCCACACCGGCTTTGGCGACGCAGTAGGGCACGTTGTGGCGGGGCGTGATGTTGCTGATCACCAAGGCATTGATCGAGGCCAGGTTGATAATGACTCCGCCTTGTCCGCGGTCGATCATGTGGCGGGCCACCCGCTTGCCGAAGTAGAACATCGACGAGAGATTTGTGTCGAGCATACGCTGCCAGGCGTCGTCGGGCTCCTCTTCCAGCGCCAGCCCATCGGAGGGCATCCCAGCGTTGTTGACCAGGATATCGATCTTGCCGAGATCGGCCACGACCTGGTGGACGAACGCTTCGATCGCTGGCGGGTGGGTCACATCGACCTGGCCGAAGCAGCTGCGTCGGCCAAGGGCGGCCAGTTCGGCGGCCACAGCGTGGCCTTCTGTGGGGAGCCGGTCGCAGAGGGCCACGTCGGCACCGGCTTCGGCGAGAGCCAGCGCCATCTGTCGTCCAAGCCCGCGTGCGCCGCCGGTGACGAGTGCTGTCTGGCCAGAGAGTTTGAAAAGATCCAGCACGTTCATGGCAGCTCTGGCCAGCTCTCTTCACCGAACGTCCCCTGCCAGCTTTTCAAAAAGCCGTTCATGCGCTGTTCGGTGAAGGGATGTTCGTAGAGCAGGCGCATGAACTCCATGCGCAGGGTGCAGAGATCTGCGCCGGCGAGGGCGATCTCGCCGAACAGCCGTGGATAGCGGCCGCAGGCCAGGATTTTGGTGGTAAAGCCGTAGCGGGTGTAGATCTGGCGGATGGGGCTGATCAGGTCGTGGGGGACATCTTCGGCCTGGTCCAGCGGGCCGTTGAAGATGGCAGCGATATCGGCGCCGGCTTTGGCGGCCAGGTAGGCCTGGGCGAGCGAGGCGATGGCGGTGACGGCCAGACGCAGCGCGGGGAGTTCGGTTTTGAGCTGCTGCAGGGCTTGCAGTCCGGCGATGCTGGCGGGCAGCTTGACGATGATGCGCGGGGAACGGGCGTGCAGCCAGCGGGCCTGGCGCACCATCGGTTCGGGCGTATGCCAGCCGACCACCTGCACCAGGAGGGGGCCTGGAGAGGCGTCCAGGAGGGCGTCCAGGGTTTTTTCTGGGTGGGGGCCGGCGGCGGCAATCAGGCTGGGGTTGGTGGTGACCCCGGCCAACAGGCCCCAACTGTGGGCTTCCAGGATTTCTTTAGGGTTTGAGCTGTCAAGAAATAGGTCCATAATTTTCCTCATCCAAACAGGTCGTTGGCCAGGTCGAGCAGGTAGTGGACAACGCGTTGCTGGTAGGCCTGGTAGAATGCCGGGGAGAGCGTATAGAACTGCTCTCGGCAGAGGAACTGTCCATCTGGGCTGCGCCGTCCGACGTAAGCAAAGCTGAAATGATGGAAGAGAGCGTCGTGGGGAGAGGGGTGGTTCAGGTCAGTCTGGTCGAGGCAGGCCCGGGCAAAGGGGGAGTTGGCGGTGCGGCGGGCGTAGGCCAGGGCGTCCTCCCACCATTGGCGGAAGAGTTCGGGGTAGAAGTCGGCGAGCACGTCGGCAAAGAGCAGCTGCAGGTTGGGGGACACCTTGAAGTGGCTGCGTCCGGCGGTGGCGCGGCCGATCGCCTGGCGTGTAGCTGCGCTCAGATCGTCGCCTGAATGAAAGTCTGCCATCACGCCGCAGTCCTCGGCGAGGGTACAGAGGGTGCGTGCCCGTCTTTCCAAGCCTGCCAGCCCATCCTCTCCGCGGTAGTCGGTGCCTTTTTCGACGCCGAAATTGGGGGCGACATGGGTGAGGGGAATCCCGCGTCGCTCTGCTTCCAGCAGTACAAACATCAATTCGTTTTCCGAAGTCAGGCAGGCGAAGGTTGGAAGGTCGTTGGGGTGTTCGTCGATGCTGAGTTCCAGGTCAAAAGGGACGTCGGCTTTGAGGGTTTTCAGGTGTGCGTACATGGCTTCGACAGCGGCCAGGGCTCCCCAGTATTTGCCAGCCAGCCGGCACAGCGTGGATTCGTCGGGGCGGTAGGTGTAGTCGCCGATCTGCCGTCCCTGGCGATGGAACGAGAGCAAGGCGCGTCGGGTCTGTCTGTCGGGGAGGGTGCTTTCGAGCGGAGGGGGGCTGTCCATTGCGGCGTAGTTCAACACATCTGACACATCGAACGTATAGAAAGAGTAGTAGCGAGTGGCCTCCAGCAGACGTCTGGCGCGTGCCAGCCCATCGGCTCCCCGTTTGACCTGGATGTGGTCTGCGTCTGCGCCGTAGGCGCAGCGGGGTCCATGTCGGAGCGCATCCAAGACGCCGGCCACCCAGAGCCCTTCGTAGGTGCTGCCGGTGTAGCCGGTTTCGATTTCGCCAAAACCAAAGGCAACGTTGCGTTCGGAGGGCAGTCCGTCGAGCAGTGTGTTCAAAAAGTGGAGTTCGCGCACAGAATTTTGAATGGCATTGGTTGCCAGGGGGCGTTGCTGCAGCGTGGCCCAGATGGCTGGCCAGACTGCGGTGGTCATGCGGGTGCCGATCCCCAGCCGTGGCACAGGTCCCAGCGCCTGGGGGCCCCGGCTGGCTGCCAGGGTGCGTGCGTAGCGGTCGACCACGGCAGCGTCGGTGGGGTAGAGAGCGAGCTGCACAGAGGGCTGGCCGGCGAGGCTCTTGCTGCCAATGGGGGGGCCGAGCACGGCTGCGGCAGAGGAGGTTCCGATCGACAGGAAGACTTGCTGGCCGTCCTTTAGGCTGGCCAGCAGGGGGGTGGTCTCTTGCCAGCGGTCAGCGGTGGCGTGGGGGTGCAGCCCGTCGCTGGCTGGCAGCGGGGCGCCGGTGGCGGCAGCGTGGGTCAATTCTGGCCAAAAGCGGTCGTCGATGGCCTGCACTGCGGCCCAGGCGGCCTGCCGGTCCCAGGTAGCGGTATCCAGCACCCCGGGGTTCAAGGCAGGGTCGATGACAAGTTTTCCAAACTGCCTTAGGGGTCTGCTGTTCATCGGCGTCTCAGGGTCCTTTCTGGGTCGAGCAGAGGCTGTTTCATCCTTCGCTCTGTTCGCGCTGGGTGGGCAGGCACATTTTGGCAGTGAGGCCGCCGTCAAAATAGAGAACCGACCCTGTCATGAACTCTGAGCGGTCGGAGAGCAGATAGGCGGCCAGATAGCCGACCTCTTCGGGCTGGCCGACCCGTCCCCAGGGGACACTGGCGTTGCCCGCTTCGCGGGTATAGTCGGGGCTTTTGCGCCAGTAGCTGGGCACCTCGATCGTGCCTGGGGCCAGCACATTGGCACGAATCCGCAGGGGGATCAGCTCTATTGCCAGTTCGCGGGTGAAGGCGTTGATGGCCCCTTTGGTTCCTGCATAGACCGAGTGTCCAGGGCAGCCCAGGGTGCCGTGCACGGAGGAGACATTGACGATGCTGCCGCCGGCCCATGGCGGGTCGGCGGGGCGCAGGCGCTCCCCCCGTTTGATCATGTGGGGTACTGCCTGTTGGGCGCAAAAAAACTCGCCGCGGATGTTCAGGTGGTAGCTGCGGTTGAACTGCTCCTCGGTGACATCCAAAAAATTGATGGTGGTGGTGATCCCTGCGTTGTTCACCAGGCCATCCAGCCCACCCAGAAAAGCGGCTGCCTCGTCGACCACGCGGCGGCAGTCGGCCACGACGCCCAGATCGCCTTGCAGGGCGATGGCGCGTCTTCCCCAGGATCGAATCTCTTCCACTGCCGAGAGTGCGCCTTGGGCGCTGCTGCTGTAGTGGAGAGCGACGTCGGCTCCTTGCTCTGCCAGCACCCGTGCGATGCCGCGGCCGATGCCTGTCCCGGCTCCGGTGACCAGCACCAGCTTGCCCTGCAGTTCCTGTCCATTGGCTGCCATCGTACCCCCTATGTGTTCCCCTCTTCGTCGCCTTGGATCGCAGCGGTGATCAGGCCGACGATTTCTTCGCGAGTTGTGTTGGTTTTGAGTCTTGTTCCGACGCGCCGGCCGCGGCGCAAGACGATCAGCCGGTCGGCCACAGCAAAGACATGTTCCAGATTGTGGCTGATCACCAGCACCGTCTTGCCTTCGGCTTTGAGGTTGGCGATCAGCTCGTTCACAGTGTGCTGCTGCTCGACGCCGAGTGCAGCGGTCGGTTCGTCCAGCATAAAAATATGGCGGCCGCGGGCGAGGGCGCGGGCGATGGCGACCCCCTGCCGCTGTCCGCCGGAGAGCTCGCCGACATTCACCCGCACCGAGGGCATGTCGATCCGCAAGGTTCTGATGATGCGCTCTGCGTCGGCGTACAATTTTTTGAAGTCGATCCAAAAGCCAAAGCGGGTCGGCTCCATGTGCAAATAGATATTCGAGCCCACGTCGCGCACATCCACCAACGCCAGATCCTGGTAGACGGTGGAAATGCCTGCCAGCCGTTCGGCGTCTTTGGGCCCGTGGATGTCGACCGGTCTGCCGTCGACCAAAATCTGGCCAGCGTCTTTGCGGTAGATTCCGGAGAGAATTTTGACCAGGGTGGATTTGCCGGCGCCGTTGTCTCCGATCAAGGCGACCACTTCCCCGCGGTAGAGTTCAAAGTTGACATTGTTCAACGCCTGGACATGCCCGAACGCCTTGCAGAGTCCCCGGGCTTCGAGAATGGGCTGTACAGCTGCGGGCTGGGGGGCTGTTGGCGTAATGGTGGTGGCCATGATGGGTGACCCTTTGTGAAAAAAATTCGGACAGATGGAGGCGGACTCCCGGGAAGGGTCCTCCCCGGGAGTCTGTGTGGATCCTGGCCTAGGTGTTGCTGGGTGGCGGCCAGGTGCAGCCTGGTTTACGGCGCATCTGGGTTGACTGCGTCCGGGCGGAACTGGGGTTCCAGCCGTTCCAGGATTTCGTAGTATGGGTCGATCCCGTCCACTGTGACGAGCGGGGCGTCCAGGACGGTCCAGTAGGGGACCTCTTCGCCGTTGACCATTTTGTAGAGCAGATCGGCGGCCTGTTTGGTCTCCTCGTAGAGGGGTTGGGCGACCAGCCCCCAGATCTCGCCGTTTTTGACCAGGTCGAGGTTGACGCGGGTGGCGTCCATGCCGACGGCCAGGATCTGTTTGCCGGTTTCCTTCTGTGCCCCTGCCCATGTGGTGGGCCCGCCCCCGGTGGTGGAGAGTGCCGCCACCAGATCAGGATTTGCCTGCATGATCGAGGTAGCGACTGCGATTGCTCCGGTGGGTTCTGGGCCTTCCAGTTCTACGGGGAGCACAGTCAGGCTTGGGCAGTATTTGGCCATGCCTTCGGTGAAAACTTTGGCCACCATGTCTTCTGTCGCGTTGAAATTGTTCTGGGTGACGGCCACGGAACCGGCGGTGATGCCTTGGGCAGTCAGCTCGTCGCACATGGCTTTGGCCACCGGGTCGGGGTAGATCGTCGTGTCGGCTGCGATCTGCACGGCGTTGTCGGCATAAAAGCCTTCGGGCACAGGGAAATGGGGCAGCACGACCGCAATGCCGTTGGCCTTGGCCTTCTCGATGATCGGCTTGGCCACGGGCAAGCCACCGAACCACATGGCGACCCCGCGTGCGTCTGATTTGGAGACGGTCTGGTCTGCTAGTGCGACCAGGGCGTCGATCGAGTTCTCGTCGGTGGTGGCGAGTTCGCAGTCGAGCTCTAGCTCTCTGCAGCCTTCCAAAAAGCTTTGCTGCGTATACTGGTGCACTGGGTGCCATGCCGAGCTTTGCACCCAATAAAACTTGCCGGTCACCTTGCCGTCTGCCGGGGCGCTTGCCTCTTCGGCTGCTGGTGGCTCGGCTGCGGGAGCCTGGACAGCGCAGGCTGCCAGGAGTGCCAGCAGTGCAAACAACGGCAGGATGCGTAGGAAATGCTTTCTGTGCATTGGAACCTCCTTGTTCAAACAGATTGACGATAGGTAAAATCGGTACAGCGGACAACGGATTCTAGCGGCAGTCGGATCATATTTCGCTCTGGCAATTCTCCTTTTTGAAGTAAAAATTTTCTGAAAAGTTGGCAGCCCCCTGTCCTTCAGCTTTCTTTTCGGCGGTTGCGGAGCACGTCCAGGACGGCTGCAGCCACCAGCAGAAAACCAAGCACAGGGGTCTGGAGATACGCGTCGAAACCGGCGATCACCAGTCCACTCTGGACGAGTTGGATGAAGAGGACGCCAAAAAAAGTACCGACAGCGGAGCCGCGTCCCCCGTAGAAACTGACCCCGCCGATGACCACGCCGGCGAGGATATCCAGCTCCAGATTTCTGCCGATGACGGGGTCGCCTGGCGTGAGGGGCAGCTGGCTCATCGTCAGCATCCCAGCCAGCCCTGCCAGAAGGCTGGTCGACATAAAACAAATTATTTTGACTCGGTCGGTGTTGATGCCGCAGACCTGGGCGGCAAGCTTGTTGCCGCCTGTGGCAAAGAGCATAGCGCCCCAGCGGGTCTGGTTCAAGAGGATTTGCACAACCACCAAGAGGAACACTACCAGCAGAAAAGTGAACGAAGTGCCGAACGGGCGCCAGGATCCGACCACGCCGACTTCGGGGGGGAGCGGGTAGATGGGCAGCCCTTGGGTAAAGGAATAGCTGAGGCCGCGCACGACGAACATTGTGCCGATCGTGGTGATAATGGCGGGGATTCCGATTTTGACGGTCAGCAGGCCGTTGCACAGGCCGACGAGCAGGGAGGCTGCCAGTGAAGCGACCACGGCCAGTGGGATGGGGACGCCGGCATCGCGGATCAGCTTGGCGGCGAAGACAGCGCCCAGGCTCATGACGGCTCCTGTCGAGAGGTCGATTTCGCCGGCGATCATCAGCTGGACCATGCCCATGGCGATCAGGGCTGGGAACGCCATCGTGCGCAGGATCGACCCGACCGTGGCGGGTTCCAGCATGGCGTCGTTGCGCCAGTAAAAGAGTGCGGTGAGGACAAAAAGCGCCACAAGGATGGCGGTCTCTTGTTGTTCGAACAGGGTCCGCAGCAGCGATGCAGGGGGTCTGCCGGTTGTGAGGGGAGTTCCTGGATTGCCAGCAAGCTTCATACGACGATCTCCCTCGACAGATGGGCGGGTGGGTTGTGCTGGAGCGTTGTTCTGGCCATTGGGGTCAGTACTGGGCGACTCTGCGCCGGAGAACATCCAAGGCGGCGGCGCCGAGCAGAATGACGCCCACCACGATGCCTTGTGCATTGGTTTTGACGCCGGCGTTGGCCAGCCCGATCCGGATGATCTGGATCAAGAGGACGCCGAGCAGCACGCCGAGGATGCTGCCGACCCCGCCGCGCAGGCTGCCGCCGCCGATGATGACGATGGCGATCACCCAGAGCAGCCAGCCTTCGCCGATGGCGGCGTCGGTGGTTCCGCCGTAGCCGATGACCAGCAGGCCGGCGATGCCGCAGCAGAGGCTGACGAAGACGAAGCAGAGGGTTTTGACGACGGCGACGGGGATGCCCACGATCGTTGCGGCCCGGGGGTTGGCGCCGACGGCGACCAGGGCAGGGCCCAGCACGGACCGGCGCATCAGCTGGTCGCCGATCACATAAGCTGCCAGCAGCGTCAAAAAAGCATAAGGCAGGCCAAAGAACGGGGAGGGATCGAGCGTGCTTTTCAGCCAGGGGATCATCTCGCCGACGTAGAGCCATGTGCCTTTGAGCAGCCAGATGGCCAGTCCCCAGGCCAGAAAGCTGGTCCCCAGCGTAGCAAAAAAGGAAGGCATGCGGATTTTGAGAACGATAAAGCTGTTGAGCAACCCGACCAGGAGGGCGGCGAGCAGGGCGGCGGTGTAGCTGGCCCATTCGGGCCAGCCGACGTTGTGCAGCAGCAGCCCTGCGACAGCCGCCGAGAGGCCGGCGGTGGAGCCGCTTGACAGGTCAATTTCACCGGCGATCATCAGAAAGGCCATGCCAAAAGCGGCCACGCCCAGGAAGGTGCCCTGCAAGGCCATGCGGGCTAGATTGGCGGGCTCCGCCATGGTGTTGTTGGCAACGACAAAGGCGCCAAAAAAGACCAGCACAGCCCCCAGTACCCCAATTTCGGGGATATTCAGCACGCGTTTGTAGAGTGGCTGGCTGAAATTTGGGGAAGGGGCGGTCGTTTTGTGGGTGGTCATGGTGTGCTCTTTTCAGCGTCTTGCCATGCTTCGGCCAGAACGGGGTTTTCCAGCGCGCCGATCGTTTCAATTTCGACCTGCACCACGTCTCCTGGGCGGAGCCACCGCGGTGGCGTCCGCGCTGCGCCCACGCCGGCCGGGGTCCCTGTGGCGATGATGTCGCCGGCTTCCAGCGTCATGACCCTGCTCATATCGGCAATCAGGCGGGCCACAGAAAAGATCATGAGGCTGGTGTGGCCTTCCTGCACCAGTTCGTCGTTGATCCAGGTGCGCAGCCACAGATTTTGGACATCGGGCACCTCATCGGCTGTGACCAGGGCGGGTCCCATCGGGCAGAAGGTGTCTGGGGTTTTGCCGATCACCCACTGGCTGGTGCGGTTTTGCCAGTCGCGTGCGCTTACATCGTTGAGGGGCAGGTATCCAGCCACACAGTGGAGGGCTTCGGACTCGGCGACATTGCGGCTGCGGCGGCCAATGACTACGCCCAGCTCTCCTTCGTAGTCGGGTTCTCGGACAGCGGTGGGGATGACAATGGGGGCGCCGGGTCCGATCACGGTATTGGCGAACTTGGCAAAAATAATGGGTGCGGGTGGGGCCGCGGCATTGGATTCGTGGGCATGGGCGAGGTAATTCTGGCCGATGCAGATAATTTTGCCGGGCCGGGGGAGGGGGGCGAGCAGCTGGAGTGCAGCGAAGTCCAGCCCTTGTGCTGGGGAAGCGGCGGCCAGCGTCTGTTTTGCCAGATCGAGTGCGGGCGGGCCGGCCTCCAGAAGCTCCAGCAGGGTGTGGGGCAGGCGGGGTTCCAGGAGATTCAGGTCATAGACAAGTTGGGTCTCCTGGTGGGTGACCAGGGCACCCAGGCGGGGCTGGTCGGTATGCACAAAGGTGATCAGCCTCATCGAATCCTCCGGTGAGATCCCGAGCCTTTTAGGCGTGGGCGTTTTTGTCCGTAACTGTCGAACTGGCTCAGAAAAGCCGGGGGCGAACGGATTTTGTAAGTTTTACAGTATACAGTATACGTCAAGAAGTATACTGTATACTGTCAGGATGTCAAGTTGGACAAACGGCCAAGATGATTTTGGGGGCTGGAGTGTTTGCGCTCTTCTGCACAGGTACGAATTTTTGGTATACTGTGTGTATGCGAGGATAAGAGATTCGATCTGCCCCCTTTTCCCTGATTTGGCACATCTTTCGGTGTTGATCGGGTCTCATCGACAACGGCCACAACTTTTTTTGTGACGACACAACCGCAATGAGCAGCGAATCAGAGTTGTTGGAGCAGATCCGTGCCTTGCTGTAGCTTTTCAGCTTTCACAACCAGACGGGGCGGTATCAACCATATGGCAGCTATTTGCGGCAGGCACAGCAGGCAGGATATGTCGAAGCTCCCTCTGGGCCGGGGTCTGCTGCACACTGAATTTTATTTATGTAAATCACAGTGCTGCTACAGGGTACATTGCCCCCCTCGACAGCGGTGCTGTACTTCCCTACAATAAAATCTGTTGCTTGTGCAGGCGCCGATGCGCCCATAATTTTGGAGTGCCAGGAGAGCTGAGATGGCCCGCTTTCGTCTTTTGGAACGGTTGTTTTCCGTACCGCGGTTCTTGATGAACTATACTGGCCGATATGAACAGTCATAAAAGTGCAGGTCTGACTGGATGCTAAAGTCGAACATCAAATGGATCGCTGTTGGGTCTGTGTTTTTTCTGCTCCTCTATTTTGCACAGGCTGCTGCAGGCATTGGAAGCCCGGACATCCGCCAGGCAATTCCGTTGACGCCATACCAGCCCAATGATGAAGAGGAAGTAAGAGCAGCGTTGCAACAAGCTTTACGTGCACGCGCGACCGCGATGGCCCCGAGCGATCAATCGTCTGATCTTGCCTCATCTATCCAATCGATCGTCATCGATGGGGAATGGGCACATGCCTATCTACAGCCGCCGGCAAATTCATCTCAGCCGCATGTGAATCTGGCGACAGTCGCCCTCTTGCGCCGAGTGGGCCAGGACACTTCCTGGCAGGTCGCTCTCCCCCCCACAGACATATGGCAAAGCTGGATGAAAGAAATTCCTGCATCCTTGATGGATGAGTCCACAAAAAATTACCTGCTTGGAACGCTGGTGCCAAGTGCCCCGCTGGCCCACTACAGCGGATATAAATTGCCGTGGTCAGGTGGGTTTGAGGCCAATATTGGGTGTGTCCTGAACAACTGCATCTTCAATGGCGCTCCCTACCATGGCTACGCAGCTGCAGATTTCTTCATCACGGGCGATTCTTATGTCCGTGCTGCCAAAGGGGGTACGGTAGTTTTCCGTAAAGACACGAGCCCGGATACCAATCGATGTGGGAATGCCAGTTGTTGGCGATGGTCGAATGTCGTTGTAATTCGTCACAGCAGCGCTGAGTATTCGTGGTACATGCACCTGGCATATGGTTCCATCCCAGGCCATGTCCAAGAAAATACTTGGGTCGAACAGGGAAGTGTTTTGGGGCGCCAAGGTTGCACCGGTTTTTGTACAGCCGCACACATCCACTTCATGGTTGCAACTGTAATGAATCCGATATTGGACAATGCCGATCCTGTCCTTCGTATGCCGAATTGGCCACGGGGCAGCTACGCAACGTTCGACTTCGACGAGATGGACTGGCAACGTCTCGCTCAAGTTGCTTACAATACGCCTATCACATCATGGAATACGGTCGGTTCATTGCCCACCCCCACCCCTCGCCCGACGACCCAGCCAGCACCTACGCCGACGCCACGCCCTACACAGCCCCCCAATCCGACGGCAACGCCGCTGCCCACACAGCCTCCGCCGCCCAGCGAGAGCAACATTCAGATTGTGAGCGTCTCCAGCCACACAGTCAATCCGGGCGAGTCGTTCAACCCTTCGGTGACGATGCAGATTCTGAGCGGGCAGCTGCTGCTCTCGCGCGGCGATCATCTGCACGCCGTGCCAGAGGAGACCACCAACACGCTGGGCGCCTGGCCGGTGCAGAGCGTGCGGCGCGCTGTCAATGCGGGGGAGACGTATACCTTTGACGTGGCCAACGACGCAGGATTTCGTATGACCGCGCCCAGTTCGCCGGGGACCTATACCAGCCGCTGGCAGCTGCGCGTGGCAGGCAACCATATCGGCCCCGTCGTCGAAATCCCGGTGACAGTGCGTTCCGTGGCGCCGCCCCCCTCGCCCTCGGGCTGGC
The DNA here is from genome assembly GCA_018969295.1 of Chloroflexota bacterium. Lineage (GTDB taxonomy): Bacteria > Chloroflexota > Anaerolineae > Caldilineales > Caldilineaceae > Caldilinea. The sequence goes on from JAGWYN010000006.1 coordinate 117,583, forward strand.
GCGCACAGTATTGGAACGGCTACTACAGCGACAATCCCTGGGGCAATGGCCGCTGCAAAGCGGACGACTACACCGATTCCATTCCTTTCACCCAGGATTGGGGTACTTCTGGCCCAGGCGGCGGCTGCTCTGGGGAGCGCTTCAGCGTGCTGTACGAACGGCGCTTTGATTTCGTGGCCGGTCGCTATCGCTTCCACTGCCACCGTGACGGGTACTGCCGAATCTTTATCCCAGAGCTTGGCTTGACGCATGCGGAAGAAGCTGGCTCGTTTGGCGGCATGGATTGGGGCGTCGATATCCCAGCCGGCAACTGGGAGGTCAAGATCGAATACTCGCACCGGCGCGAAAACGGCAACGCGCGCCTGGAATTCTGGTGGCAGGGGCCGACATCCTATCTGCCCCCACTCGACGTCGACTGCGCCTCCGCTCCTTACGAGTGGTGCGGGGCGTACCGCGTCGCCTGGAATTCCCCGTCAGACAGCTACATCTTGCGCCAGCTGGAGGGCTCCGGTTCTCTGGATCACGACTGGGGAAGCAGCGGGCCTGGGTATGGCATTTACGCGGATTTTTCCGGCGAGTGGTCGCGGCTTGCCAAGTTCGACGCCGGGTTGTACCGCTTCCACGCCATCCACGACGATGGCGTCAAAATCAGCGTGGCCGACTCAGAGATTATGAACGAATGGAACAGCTGCTGTCGCAAGGATACCGCAGAGGTCTGGCTCCCTGCCGGCGATCACCGCATCCTCGTTACCTGGTTCGACAGCGGGGGCGGCGCCGTGCTCAAAGTGTGGTGGGAGAAGATCACAGCCTGTTACGACCTTACGATCACCCAGGATCCAGTGGCGCCGGCCGGCCAGATCACCAGCTCACCGCCGCCCAATTGCCCAACCAACGATACAAAATACACGGCTGGCAGCACAGTGACACTTTCTGCTGCGCCGCCAACCGGTGCAGAATTTGCCGGCTGGGGAGGCGACGTCAGCAGCACCAGTGCGTCCGTGAGTCTGGTCGTCGATTACGACAAAAACATCGTGGCACGCTACAGCCACTGCCAGAGCCTCCAGGTGGGCACATCGGCGGAAGGGCGAATCGAAACCAGCCCAGCCCCCTCGTGCGCAGACGTGGGCTATCGCCCAGGTGCCACGGTGCGTGTGGAGGCGATCCCCAACGCGGGCCAGCAGTTTGTCCGCTGGCGCGAAGATCTCGCAGGCGCCAGCAATCCAGCGACGTTGCTCATAGACGCCAATCGGTCAGTGGCTGCCGACTACGCGGCGATCCCAACACCCGCCTCGAATGCGTGGTACGGCGAGTATTTCAACAACTTGACGCTGGCCGGCGACCCTGTGATGGTGCGCAACGATCCATCCCTCAACTTCAGTTGGGGCAACACGTCCCCTGCCGAGCCTGTCGCTGTTGATTTCTCGGTGCGCTGGACACAGTCGCTCAGCCTGACAGCAGGTATCTATCGGTTTTCTCTGACACACGATGACGGGATGCGCCTGTGGATCGATGGCGTTTTGCATGCAGACGAATGGGAGAGCTGCTGCCGGACGGATACGGTCGATGTGCCCCTTGCTGCAGGTTCGCGTACGATCGTCGTCGAATTCGTTGATCTGTACGGTGCGGCACAGGCCGCTCTGGCTTGGGAAAAACTGGAGACGCCTACACCGGAGACGCCTACACCGGAGACGCCTACACCGGAGACGCCTACACCACAGACGCCTACACCACAGACGCCTACACCACAGACGCCTACACCGGAGGAATTTTCCCACAGCATTTTCCTGCCGGTCACACTGCGGTAATCACATCTTCCGGTGCGCAGGGGTCAGGCCGCCTCCCTGCGCACCGACCAGCAGCTGGAAACAAAACGGACCCTACGCTTGGAGTTCGCTCGGCCGGGCCAGAGCCTGGCTGCGCACAGCGGTGCAGCGTCGGATGTAGTCCTGATAGCTCACCAGGCCATATTCCTCCAGGATGCTCTGGACACTGAGTTCAGGGGAACGGCTTTCAAGCAGGATCCAGTGTTCTTCGGTGTAGGTGCGGACGGCCAACGCATCGCCGTAGCGGGCCTGGATCTGGGCGATTTTGTCGATCTGCAGGTCGGTGTGCAGCAGCACACGGTCGAGTGGGAGGTCGCAGACGGCAATTCGGGACCAGCGCGAGGTGGAAGTCAGCACTTCGCCGGTCAGATCGACGACCCGGGCGTGGTAGGGCCAGACGGAAGAGACGATCGGGTAGCGGTGGGTCCAGGCATAGCTTTTCACAGGAAACCCGCCTTCGTAGGCCGAGATCCAACAAGCAAAATCGATCTGCTGGGCTTCCAACGAAGCCCACAGCGAGGGCCAGTTCAGGTCAAAACAGATGGCGACGCCGATGCGGCCAAAATCCAGGTCGAAGGCAGCGGGTTGGCGGCCCGGTTCGATACCGCAGCGAATTTCCTCTTCCACCGGATAATTTTTTCGGTAGCTCCCGACCAGTGTTCCGCTGCGGTCGAGCACCAGCGCCTGGTTGTAATAGCGACCCTTCTCGACAGTGACATGGCCGGCCACCAGATTGAAATGGCCTGCCCGGCAGTGCGCGGCGAGCATTTCGTAGATCGGACCTGGCACCGGTTCGGCGACCTCCGAGAGTCTGGCCAGCGGCATACCGGCCAGCGGAAAGGCCTCTGGCAGCAAAACCAGGTCCGGTCGATAGCTGCGCGCTGTCTCCAGAATCGATTGCGCGGTCGCCAGATTCTCTTGCAGCGTGGGGTGGCGCAGGTTGTAAGGAGGGCGCGTGTCTTCCAATGTGGCGAACGATGAGGTGACAATCCGAACGGTGCGCGACATAGGGTTCTCTTCTTTCTGTGGGTTTTGCTGTGGGGCAATCGGTCTTGCCCCCAGGAGGGCGGAGAGGAATTTCCTTTCCGCCCTCCTCACTTCCTTTCAACTGCACGCTCTGTGCAGCCGAGAACCTACCAGCACATCGGCAGCCACTGGTCGATGTTTTCTGGCGTGACCGGAGCGGTCGGTGCCAGGATTGCTTCGGGAACAATCCGTCCTGCATGGATGTCGTAGGCTGCCCGGACTGCGTAGACGCCCACCAGATAGCTCATCTGCAGCGCGGTGCCCGCCATGTCGCCGCTTTGAATGGCCTGGCAGGCGTCGGTGTTGCCATTGGTGCCGAAGACGGCGATCTCTTTTTCGCGGCCGGCCGCTTTGATTGCCTCCAGCGCGCCCATGGCCATTGGGTCGTCGACCGCATAGACGGCGTCGATCCCGGTCGGGTAGCGGGTCAGCAGATCTTGCATCACGGCGAGGGCCTTGTCCTTGCTCCACTCGGCCGGCTGGTCGGCAAGCACTTCGTAGGAGACCCCTGCTGCGGCCCAGGCATCCTGGGCACCCTGAACGCGGTTGACGTAGTCGGTCTGGCCAGGTTTGCCGCCCAGGAAGATGACTTTGGCCGCTTTGTCGCCCAGTCTGCCGACCATCATCTTGCCGACTGCCAGCCCTTGGTCGTAGGACTGCGAGCCGACAAAGGTCTCGGTGAAGCCTTTGCCTTCAGGTGCGATGTCGGCGTTCTGTGTGATCACCGGGATGCCCGCCTCGGCTGCTTTCTGGATGGGGGCGATCGCGGCCGTGGGGTCTACAGCGTTGACGACGATCACATCGGCCTGGCGGGCGATGCAGTCTTCGATCATGGCAGCCTGCTTTTGCGGGTCGAAGGCAGGGTCAAAGTAGGTGACGTTGGCGTTGAAAAGTTTGGCTTCCTCGTCCATGCCCTGCACGATGGCCGTGATGGAGGGGTGGTCGGCGTTGTTGTGCACCACACAGATTTCGAACGCCTCTCCTGCTGCTGCGCTGGTTGCCCCTTCTGCCCCAGCCTCCGAGGCGGCAGAGGGGGCGACGGCTGGCAGCGCTGTACAGCCGGCCAGAAACAAAACAGCCATCCCTGCGAACAATCCCAGTTGCTTTTTCATTGCTGAATTCTCCTTCTGAACAAGTGCCTGAACAAAACGATGCTTGAAACAAAAGATTCTGTCGGTTTTTTTGTGTTGTGCTGCCTGCCATTACCTCCTTTTTCAGAACTGGCTTTTGTGGGGGCTGCAGAAAGCGTTCGGGGTCAGCCCGGCTATTCCCGGTTGCCGTAGGATTGCATCACGAGTTTTTTGCGCAGATTGGCTGCTGAGAGCGCGTCGACAGCCACCACCGCGATCAGAATGACGGCCCGAACGCCGATCTGGTAATAGGTATGTACGCCCAGCAGATTCATGCCGTTCACCAGCACCCCGAGGGTGACCACCCCCAGCACAGCACCCAGGGTGCTGCCCTTGCCTCCAGTCAGGCTGGCCCCTCCGATAATGGCTGCGGCGATCGCCCACAGGCCTGAGTCGAGCCCGATGTGCACCGTCGAGGCGTTGAGCCGCGACGCGATCAGCACCCCGGAAACGGCGGCCAGCAGCCCGCTGAGCACAAAGGCCATTACCTTGTTGCGTTCGATCTGGATGCCGGCCAGGAACGCTGCGTCGGCGTTGCCGCCGATCGCATACAGGTTGCGGCCGAACTGGGTGTAGGTGAGCAGGAGATGTACCCCGACACAGAGGAGGGCCACCACCAGAATCGGGACGGGCACAGGCCCCAGCGAGCCTGCCCCCCAGAAGGTGAACGCCGGGTCGCTGCCCGGGATCGGCTGCTGGCGTGTGTAGGTCAACATGGCGCCGCGCACGACGGTCATGGTGCCCAGGGTGGCAATAAAGGGGACGATTCTGCCTTTGGTCACCAGCAGCCCGTTGATCAGGCCGACGGCGGCGCCGAAGAGCAGCGCGACCCCCACCGCAAACCAGGTGCCCAGCGGCTGCAACCCCATGGTCAGCGCAGCAGCCATGCTCAGCACCGACCCGACAGAAAGGTCGATCCCACCGGCGACCAAGACGATCGTCAGCGCCAGGGCCAGTGGAATGTCAAACGAGATCTGGCGGGCAATGTTGTGGATATTCTGTTCGTTCAAAAACAGCGGACCCGTCGTCGAGCCAAAACAGAGGATCAACAGTAGCAGCAAAAAGACAACGTTGTGTTGCAAAACAAAATGGCGCATCTTTGTCAACATGGTGGTTGCAGCTCCTTGGCCTACCGCTTCTGCAAAAAGCCGTCCATCCAGACGACCAAGAGAAAGACCAGCCCTTTGGCGATCTGTTGTGCCTCGTAGGGCACGTTGAGCAGGACCAGCAGATTGTTGAGGACGCCCAGGATGAGAACCCCGACGATCGTGCGCAGGGTGCCCCCACGCCCGCCAAAGAGGCTGGTTCCTCCCAAAACAGCTGCGATCAGCGAATCAAAATCCATCCCGACGCCTGCATTGGCGACGGTGCTGCCCGTGCGCGAAGTCATGATCAGCCCGGCCAGCGCCGCCGTGGTGCCACAAAAGACATAGGTGGCCAGCTTGATCGGGGCGACCCTGAGCCCGGCCAGGGCGCCCGCCCGGGGGTTGAACCCGATCACAAAGAGCGAACGGCCAAAGGTCGTGTGGCGCAGCATCAGCTCCAACACGACCCCCAACAGAAAAAACAGGATGACCGAGTAGTGCAGCGAGTCAAAGAGCTTGCCCCGCCCCAACAACAAGAAGCTGTCGACCGACGCATACCAGGTCTTGGACTGGGTCAGAATCAGGTTGACCGAATAGACCAGGATGCTGGTGCCAAGTGTGATCAGAAAGGCGTTGGCGCGCGTCCAGACAATCAGGGTCCCATTCAGCAGGCCGATCAGCGCGCCCGCCAGCAGCCCCAGCAGCAGAGAGAGGCCAAACCCCGCGCCCCACAGCTGGCTGATCACCGCCACGATGCCCGCCAGCCCAACCACATAGGCCACAGACATGTCGAAGTTGCCGGTGAGGAGCAGGATCGTCTGCCCCATCGCCACAATGCCCAACACCGAGACTGTCCACAAAATGTTGAGCAGATTCTGGGGGGTCAAAAAGACCGGCGACAAAAATGCGCCGAGCCCCATCAGCCCGGCCAGGATGATGAACGCCGGGTTGGCCGCCAGAAAATGTCGCAGCTCTGCCAGCGCGCCGTGTGGGTCGAACCCTGCCCCCCCTGGAGGCTGGGCCAGGGACTGTGCCGTCTTGCGCATCGTCGCCTTCTCCTGCTCTTTGGTCATACTGCCTGGCCCGTCGCAAAGCGCAGGATGGTCTCCTCGGTGGCCTGCGGGCCCGGCAGCTCCGCCCGGATTCGTCCCTGGTACATCACCAAGATGCGGTCGCTCATCGCCAGAATTTCGGGCAATTCAGAGGAGATCATCAGGATGGCCACCCCCTGGCTGGCCAGACGGTTGAGCAAGGCATAGATTTCTGACTTGGCCCCCACATCGATGCCGCGCGTTGGCTCGTCGACCAGCAGCACTTTGGGGTGGGTCGCCAGCCACCGGGCAATCACCACCCGTTGCTGGTTGCCCCCGCTCAGGTACTGCACCTGCTGCCGGATCGAGGGGGTCTTGATGGCCAGGCGGCGCACAGAATCCTGGGCCAGCTCTGTCTCCCGGCGCGCCCGGATGACCCCCAGCCAGGAGAGTTTGTTCAGCACAGCCAGCGAGATGTTGTTTTTGACCGGCATGGGCAGCACCAGCCCCTGCTCTTTGCGGTCCTCTGGCACCAGCCCGATGCCAGCTGCAATGCAGTCGTCGGGGCAGGTCGGGCGGATTCGTCTGCCCTCTACCCAGATTTCGCCCTTCTGGTAGGGCAGATCGCCAAAGATCGCACGCGCCAGCTCGGTACGCCCGGCACCGACCAGACCGGCTACCCCCAAAATCTCGCCTTGGTGCAGGGTCAACGAGATGTCTTTCAAAATTCCCTGGACCGTGAGCTGTTTCACCTCGAGCACGGGGGGGCCAACCGCTGTTGGCTGTTTTTGGTACAGATCCTGCAGGTCGCGCCCGATCATCATCCGGATCACGCTGTCGGTGGTCACCGTGCGGAGCGTCTGGGTGGCCACCAGGGCCCCGTCGCGCAGGACAGTCAAAGTGTCACAGATCTGAAAAATTTCCTCCATGCGGTGTGAGATGTAGAGGACAGCAATTTTTTTTGCCTGCAGACGCCGGATCACAGAGAAGAGCCGTTCTGTCTCGCGCAACGTCAGCGAGGAGGTCGGCTCGTCAAAAATCACGACCCGCGCATCGAGCGAGACCGCACGGGCGATCGCCACCATCTGCCGCTCGGCGATCGAACACATGCCGAGTGGCAGAGCAGGGTCGGTGGCGACCCCCAGGTCTGCAAGCCAGCGGGCAGCCTCCCGGTTCATCTGTCCAAAGTCGATCAGCCCGAAGCGGTTGCGCGGCTGCCGGCCAATAAAAATATTCTCGGCGATCGACAGATAGGGTTCCAGGTTGACTTCCTGGTGCACCGGGACGATGCCCAGCCGGAGCGCGTGGGCTGGGTCCCGGATCAGCTGCGGCTGGCCGTCCAACAAAATCTGACCTTCGGTCGGCTGGTAGACGCCGGCGAGGATTTTGATGAGCGTCGATTTGCCGGCCCCATTTTCGCCGACCAACGCGCGAACCTCCCCTGCCCGCAGCTCGAGGCTCACCTGGTGGAGCGCCCGCACACCCGGAAAGGATTTGCTGATGCTGCGCATTTCCAACAGCGGCGCATCTGGCAGATGTCCTGCATTGCTGGCCTGCATCCTACTCCCTCACAGCCAGGGTCAGGGTGCGGCGCATGCGGGGGAAGTTGTAGCGGGTGCCTGGGAAGCGCTGCAGCCCTTCTTCGGTGACTTCGGTCTGGAACAGGTCGGTGATCTCCTGGCGTTCTGCGGGGGAGAGCATGATGTCGGGAACCTGGACGGCCGACTCCACCTGGGCGAGCGAGCTGACGCCCAGGATCGGTTGGGTCACCGCTGGATGGTGCATCACCCAGGCGGCGGCGAGCTGGGCTGGGTGGACCCCCTTGGCTTGGGCATAGGCCACAAACCGTTCGAGCGAGCGACCGTGCTGAGAAAGCCAGGTCAACACCCGTGAGTCGGTCATCCCGCGCGTGGCTGCATCCATCGGCATTCCTGGCAAAAAACGGCCGGTCAGCAGGCCGATTGCCAGGGGGCGATAGGCGGTAATGGCAAGCTGTTCCAAAGAGGCCTGTGGCAGGATTTCGACCTCTATCCCGCGCTCCATCAGATTGTAGGCGACTTGGTTGCAGCGCAGCTGTGCCCAGCCGTGGGCAGCTGCAACGGCATTGGCGGAGGCCAGCAGATAGGCTGGAAAATTGCAGCAGCCGACCAGGCGGGTCTTTCCAGCGCGAACCACCTCGTTCAGGGCGCCCATCATTTCGGTCAGGTTCATGCCCTGCACGGGCCAGTGGATGAGATACAGATCGACATACGACATTTGAAGTCGTGTCAGCGATTCGTCGAGGCTGGCCAGGATGCTGTGGCGGTCGACCCCTTTGACGACCTTGGTAGCGACAAACAGCTGTTCGCGGGGGGCTGCCTTCAGGGCATTGCCCAGGTACTGTTCGCTGGCACCTGCCGAATACATGGCTGCGGTGTCAAACGCGTTGATTCCCAATGCCAGCGCTCTGGCGACGATCGCCTCGGAGAGGGCCGCATCGCATTTGTCGCCAAACATCATGGTGCCCAGACAGACCTGTGATACGGGCAGTGGGTGCCCGGGAAAAGCAACGTAGCGCATAAAAAACCTTATGTTTATTTAGAAAAACGTTTCGCTAGAGAATAATGAGATTATAACAAACCTGGGCAGCCAAGTCAACCTGCAAAAAGGGTGTGGGGCTACTTTATGATGGGGGCAGTTTTCCAGCGGGGCAAAGCGTCTGCTCAGCACAGCCGCGCGAAGAAAAAAGATGTGGTCGGAGGCTGTGCCGGCAGACTTGCCGGCTTGGCAGCTGTCCCCCAAACAACCATTGGGGCTGTTTGGGGGACAGCTGCTGTGCAGGGTGTGATATGATCCAGGGTCAAACCGCACAACAGAAGTGGCGAAGGCTGGGCAGGCCAGCCGCAATGCAGGGAGGCATTATGGCGCAGCAGCGAGTCACCATCACCGACGTCGCCAGAGCGGCTGGCGTTTCAGCTGCTACAGCTTCGGTGGTCATCAACAACAAAAAAAAATATGTGGCTCCCCAGCTGAGGCAGCAGGTGCTGGAGGCGGTGGAGCGGTTGAACTATCAGCCCAACCTGGTGGCGCGCAGCCTCAAGGTGCAGGAGACGCGCACGATCGGCCTGATCCTCACCAACATTACCAGTCCGGTGACGCCTGCTTCGGTTCGTCTGGTCCAGCGCCATGCCCGCCAGCAAGGATTTGACACCTTCTTGGCGGTCAGCGAAGAAGATCTGTCGCTTGAAAAAAATATTGTCGAAACAATGCTGGCAAAACGGGTGGATGGGCTGATCCTCTGTCCGGCAGACTCGGGGGCTGTGGACCATCTGCAGTATGCGGCGTCGCTGATTCCGGTGGTTGCGATCGAGCGTCCTGTGCCGGGCACCTGCAGTGTGGTCACCAACAATTTTGAAATCAGCTACCAGGCGGCTTTGCATCTGCTGGCACATGGGCGCCGGCGAATCGGTGTGATCCATATGCCGTTGCAAGGGAGCAACACACGCCAGCGCATCGAAGGCTATCGACAGGCGCTGCGGGAGAAGGGCTGTCTGGACGAGACGTTGTTTTTTGAAACCGACTATGTGGGCTCTTCTGCCTTTGATTTTGCCTGTCACCTGGCGGCTGTGCAGCGGGTCGACGCCATTCTGGCGACCAGTCAGTCGATCACGATGGGGGCGGTCAAGGCCTGCAACCAGTTGGGGGTGCGCGTTCCCCGGCAGCTGGCCATTCTGGGCTACGACAATGTGCCTTGGATGGAGCTGACTTCGCCGACGATTTCGACGACGCAGCAGCCGATCGAACAGATTGCGCAGCGAGCCTGTGAGATCCTCTTTGCTGCGCTGGCTTCTGAACCGGCGACCCCGCGAGTCGAGGTCCTGCCTTCGCAGCTGGTGTTGCGTGCCTCCTGCGGCTGCGGCAGTTCTTGAGATTCAGTGCTTCACGAATTTGCACGGCAACGCGTCCTGGTCTATACTCTTGCAAAGATGACGGCAGCGATGCCGACGTGGCGGAATTGGCAGACGCGATAGACTTAGGATCTATTACCGCTAGGTGTGGAGGTTCGAGTCCTCTCGTCGGCACCACGTGGCGAGACTGAGTGTGGGCCCGTGGCCTAGCGGGAAGGCGTCTCCTTTGCAAGGAGAAGATCGTCGGTTCGAATCCGACCGGGTCCACCTTTGTAAGGAGCATCTATCAAAAGGTGCAAGTGCTCTCTCTTTGAAGCGATGCGGCCTGAAGACTCCGAGTTTGCAGGTTTTTTCTTCGGGGTGCATCGGTGTGAGGGAGACGGCGTGATGGGAGCAGGGCAAGGTTGTAAAAACAACCTGTCTCTGAAAATCAAATATGTAAGCAAACATGCGGGCGTAGTTCAGCGGTAGAACGTCTCCTTGCCAAGGAGAAGGTCGTGAGTTCGAATCTCATCGCCCGCTCTCGGAGGGGTCGGCTGCAGGCCGGCCTTTTTCCTGAAACAAGCCGAGATAGCTCAGTCGGTAGAGCACAGCACTGAAAATGCTGGTGTCCCCAGTTCAAGTCTGGGTCTCGGCACCTGGGGGATATTTCCCCGATGGGGGATCGTCTAACGGCAGGACTATGGACTTTGGATCCATCAATCGGGGTTCGAATCCCTGTCCCCCAGCCAGATCTGGGATAGACAGCAACGCCTGTCCGTTGCGCAGCAGTAGCTTGAGTATGGCGGCCATAGTTCAGCGGTAGAACACCAGATTGTGGCTCTGGGTGTCGTGGGTTCAATCCCCACTGGTCGCCCCTCGTTTTTTCAGTTCAACTGATTCAGTTGTCCGAGGGCATCTTTGCGATGGTCGCTCACCAAATTGGAGAGCGACTCTTTTTTGATTGGTTTCTGGCGGCCGACTGGCAAGGAAGTGTCTCCTCCAAAGTCTTTGTCGGCGGCCAAGTGCCCTCCCAAGAAGATGTGGGTCGATCTTGTCCTTCCCCTGGAAGGGCGAGCAGGCTGGATGCGTTTGGGATGTGCTTGTCGTCTATCTTGTGAATGCAGGATCGCACGAGCTGTTTTTTGTAGCATATGTCAATAGTCTAATAAGGAGTTCATCATTTATGCGTTACATTGGAGCCTTTTTGCTGAGCCTGTGGCTGTTGGCGATCGGTGCCACACAGGTCAATGCCCAAGCCGGCCCTGAAGCGGTGAGCAGCAAGATCGTGCCTTGTCCGATGGGGACCCCTATCGGTGAAATTGAAGGAGAGACGATCCTCTGCGGCCAGATTCAGGTGCCTGAGGACTGGTCGCAACCAGACGGTCGCCTAATCACCATCACCTATGCGCGCCTGGTGGCCAAGGCAGCTGTGCCCTTCGACGACCCAGTGATCTATTTTGAAGGCGGGCCAGGGGGGACGGCGCTGGGGAGCATGCTCTCTTACATTGTGGCCTACGAGCGCCTGCGCGAAGATCGGGATGTCATTTTGTGGGATCAGCGTGGCACACGGTACAGCTCACAGCTGTACTGCCCTGACGACGCCCGTGTCGGGGATTTGGCTGCCTATACGGCGGCCATGATGGAATTTGCCGGGCAGATTGTTGCTCAGGGCAACCCTTCGTTGGAGGATGGCCCACAGGCTTTTTTGGACCGGCAGCGTGCGATCCAGGAATTTGACCAGACTGCCAACTGCCGCACCTATTTCGACCAGCAGGGAATCGATGTTACGCAGTACAACACGGCCAATACGGTCTTGGACACCTTAGCGTTAATGAAAGTACTCGGCGCCCCTGCCTACAATTTGCACGCCATCTCCTATGGGACGACGGTAGCCCTCTCGCTCATGCAGTATTATACCGACCACCCAGAGGCGGATCTGCCGCCGATCCGCAGTGCGGTGGTGGATGGGGTGTACCCGCTGAACTACGATTACACCGATGAGGGGTTGATTCTCGCCTACAACATCCTGCGGGTCTTCGACGACTGTGAGGCGGACGAGGCCTGTGCGGCCACCTACCCGAACATTCGGCAGCGGCTGGTCGATCTGCTGGCCAGGTTGGAGGCAGAGCCGCTGACACTGGCCGACGGGGAAGTGTTGGGCAGCAGTGATTTGAGAGATCTGTTGACGGCCTCGATCATCATTTTTCATTCTTCGCTCCCCTACCTGCCCCGCATGATCGACGAACTGGAACGCGGAGAGAATGCCACATACAGCCTGATTGTTTCGGCTGTTTTGGCGGCAAGAAGTCTGAATCCGTCTGTGCTCTCGGACGAGGAGCCGGTTTCGGAACTGGGGGTTGGGGTGCCAGAGTTGACGTCGATCGCCATCAGTCTGCGGGAGACCGCTTCGCAGCTTGAGATGGTCGGGTTGGAAGCCAGCCTGATCCGGGAAGCGCTGGAGAACACCCAGTCTGCACCTGAAATGTACCTCTTCATGCTGGATCGGTACCTCAAGCTGTTGGATATCAGTGCGGCCACCAACCTAGGAAGTGTGCTTGAAGGGTTTATCGCTGCTCCGGACGAACAGACTCGTGCCGGTCTGCTGTCGTTGAACAGCTACATCGGCACCCCGGTCATAAAACGGCAGATGGATCGTCTGGTGGAAGGGATGACCGACAAGGAGGTTGGTCAGGTCTTTGCGGGGCTGATCAGCCGTGAATTTTTTGGTCAGCTGACCGGCCTGCACATGCCGTTTCTTTTCATCGTCAATTGCAACGACCGGGCGAGCAGCATCGACACTGAAGTCTCATTTGAACAGTATCGCTCCTTTGCTGTGCCGCAGCTGCTCGACGATCTCAGCTCGGTGGCGACCATGCAGGCCAGCTGTGAGGCGTTGGGGCTGGCAGCTTCCGAGTATGCGTCCCTTCCGCCTGGTGTGGTGAGCGACATTCCAACGCTGGTGGTCAACGGTGCCTTGGACATGGCAACGCCGGCGGAGTCGGGCGCGCTGGTCATGGAGACCTTGACCAATGCCAAAATGCTGACCTTTCCTGGGCTCACGCATGGCGCCACCATCCAGTCGCGCTGTTCAACCGACCTGACCTACAACTTCATCATGTATCCGGATCGTCCGTTGAATCTCAGCTGTCTGGAGAGCTTGCACCGTCCCTTTGTGTCGCCGGACGATCCGCTGCCCGATCTGTCGGAGTAAGGGAGAGTTTGGGTGGGAGGTGATTCCGCTCGAGGGGCATCCTCCCCCCAGAACAAAGAACCCAGAACAAAGTTGTACCCCCGATTCTGTTCGCCTGGCCGCCAGCATTGCTGGCGGCCAGGGTATGTCGTCATCTGTCTCGCACGCCGAGTTGGCTGTGCGGCGGTCCGTAGCCTGCCAGGTATTGTCTGGCTTCACCCTTTCCGCTGCGGCAAGATTCAGCTGTCCGAAGACGGGCCGAACCCACTTGCCTTGCTCCCAATTGCACGCTCGCCTAGCCGATGCCATTGCTGGCGACCGCTGGTGGGCTCTTACCCCACCCTTTCACCCCTCACCTGCCGGCGCAGGATCTGCGCACGGCGGCGGCTTTGCTCTCTGTTGCGGTTGTAGTCACGCCACCGATTGCGGTGGTGCGCCCCCACTTGCTGTTTCATGGGGCAATCGTTTCGGCTGTCCCGAAAAGGAGTCGGGAAGTTCCTCTGCTGACAGCGGATCAGCAGCGACGACGCAACTTGTTCTGGGTTCAGTTGTTAAGCTGCTGCAGCAGGTCTTTGTCTGGACCCCTGCCACCTGACTTCTAGTATTCTGTCCCCTGCCCGGCCGGATGTCAAGTCTGTGGAAAAGAAAAATCGTGAGGCTGGACGCTGTATGCGCAGCGCTTCGCAACATTTGCGAAGCGCTGTGCCAAATCTTGAATCTTGTAAGAAGTTGACAGGATCGGATGCGCTGTGGTAGGCTTGCAGATACCAGTTTGTAGAGTGTACCCTTTGTGCCTGAGTCGCCCGCTGTGGGGTTGCATTGGTGGTGGCTGGCTTCCCGCCCTGTTCGACGCCAACATCGAATTTTGTTGAAGTGTTCCGGGAAGGTTTGTCGGGCCGCCCAGGTACGAGCCAGAATACGGACAAAATAAACCGATGAGTACATCTGCTCCTGTTGTAGAGACTGCTCGCCAACGCCCTTCGGTGGCTGGCTGGGGGCTATGGCGGTTTGTCACGCAAAATTTTTATGTGCGTCGGCTCTTCAAGGCGTTGGTGACGGTCTGGGTGGTCAGCACGATCATCTTTTTTTTGATCCGTCTGCTGCCGGGCAACCCGGTCGAGCAATACATCTCGCGTCTGATCGAGACGCAGGGCATGGACTACGAGAATGCGCGCATGCAAGCGGCAGCGCTTTTTGCGATCGACCTGGATGCGCCGTTGTGGGTGCAGTATGGGGAGTATTTGGGAAACCTGCTCAGCGGCAACCTGGGGGTGTCGATCACATCGCCGGGCACCCCGGTGACAGCGATGATTGGGCGTTTTTTGCCCTGGACGCTCTTCAGCGTAGGGGTCGGGCTGATTCTCAGCTTCACATTGGGGATTTTGCTGGGGCTGATGATGGCGTACCGCCGTGAGGGGGTGTTGGACCATGTGCTGACAATCCTGGCCTCGATTGTCAGCTCGGTACCCAACTATCTGCTCGGCATTTTGCTGGTGGTGTGGCTGGGGGTGCAGTGGAAGGTGTTGCCGATCGCCCAGATGCGCGGCACCATGTCGCCGGGGGTGGTGCCGGCTTTTACCTTTGCTTTTGTCTACGACGCGCTGTACCACGCTTTTCTGCCAATTTTCACCTATGTGCTCACGACGATGGGCAACTGGATGCTGAGCATGAAGGGCAGCACGGTGGGGACCCTGGGGGAGGATTTTGTCACGGTGGCCCGGGCGCGCGGGCTCAATGACTGGCGCATCACGACTGCGTACGTCGGGCGCAACGCGGCGCTGCCGCTGTTCACCCAGCTCACCATTGCCATTGGCTTTGTCGTGGGGGGCTCCTTTTTGATCGAAACGATCTTTCAGTACCAGGGGATCGGCTATGTGCTCGGCAGCGCCATCGCCCAGCGCGACTACCCTGTGATGCAGGGGGTCTTTCTGGTGATCACGATGTCAGTCATTCTGGCCAATCTGTTGGCAGATTTTCTCTACGGCTGGCTGGACCCGCGCATCAAGGTCAGCTGAGCGGCATCTGGCTGAATGGACGCTATTCGGGAGCGAAATGAGATGGAATCGATCCAAGGTGTGTTGAGCTGGTTGGGGACGACGCTCAGGCTGATGAGCTACAACAAGGCTGGGTTCATCGGGTTTTTGATGACCTCGGCCATTTTGCTGCTCTGTCTGCTTGGGCCGTTGTGGATTCCGCTTGACACCAAGACCAAGCTGGACAAGATCTACCAGCCCCCTTCTGCCGAGCATTGGATGGGGACTGACCATCAGGGGCGCGATATTTTTTCACAGATTGTGCACGGTGGCAAGGATGTCATCTATGTTGCGGCTGTGGCAGCTTTGTTGTCGACCCTGATTGCGGTCACCTTTGGGACGGTCAGCGCGTTTGCCGGGGGGGTCACGGACAGTCTGATCATGGGGGTCACCGACGTGATCCTGACGATCCCGCAGTTTCCGTTGTTGGCTGTGCTGGCTGCCTTTGTCAAGCTGGACAACCTCACGTTGCTTGGGTTGTTTTTGGGGGTGTTGAGCTGGCCAGCGTTGCTGCGGGCTGTGCGTTCGCAGGCGTTGTCGCTCAAGGAGCGTGATTTTGTCGAGGCTGCGCGTGCGCTGGATCTGGGCACAGGGCATATTGTTTTTCGCGAGCTGGTGCCCAATATGATGACCTATATTGTCATCAGTTTCACGCTGGCGCTGACTGCGGCGGTCTACACCCAGGTGGGGCTGGTGCTGCTGGGTCTGGTGCCGGTGTCGAGCAGCAACTGGGGGGTCATGATCAGCCTGGCCTGGACGCAGGGGGCCATCTTTTTCCGCGACGCAATGTGGCGCATCATGATGCCAATTCTGGCGATCGCGCTTTTTCAGCTTTCGGTCATTACGATGACCCGTTCGTTGGAACTGGCCTTTAACCCGCGGCTGCGCACAATGGCCTAGGGCTGCGTGCCGACCCTGCGGGGCGGCACAGGTTGGTGCCACTCAGACCCAAACGAAGGACCGTGTGTATGGTGCAAAGCACTGTTGGCCGGCCGGCCGGCGACCGGCATCCTGACAAGCCGCCCTTGTCGCTGCAGAATGTCCATGTTTCCTATGCGACCCGTCGCGGCAAAGTCCAGGCTGTGCGCAATGTGTCGGTCGACCTGCATGCGGGCGAAAGTCTGGCCTTGATCGGGGAGAGCGGCTCGGGAAAATCGACCCTGGGGCTGGCGATTGTGCGTCTGCTGCCCGAAACTGCTCGAATCGAGCCTGGGGTGATCACCTATCGTCGCAAGGACCGCGAGGTCGATGTGCTCAAACTGTCGCGCAGCGAGATGCGTGCCTTTCGTTGGAGCGACTGTGCGATGGTCTTTCAGGCGGCGCTGAACGCCTTCAACCCCGTGCTCAAAGTGTGGGCGCAGGCGTTGGACACCGCCCAGGCCCATGGGTGGCACGACAAACCGGCGATCCGCCGTCGGCTGGTTGAACTGCTCGAGTTTGTCCAGCTGGACCCCAAGCGGGTGATCGACGCCTACCCACACGAGCTGAGCGGCGGCATGCGTCAGCGGGTCTTGCTCGCCCTTGCGCTCTTGCTCAACCCACAGGTGTTGATTCTGGACGAACCTACGACGGCTCTCGACATCATCACCCAGCGCACGATCATCAAACTGTTGCGCCAGCTCAAACAAGAAGACCACTTTACGATGATTTTCATCTCGCACGACCTGGCGATCGCTGCCGAGCTGGCGGACCGGGTGGCGACGATGTATGCGGGCCGTATTGTCGAGCTGGGTACATCGGACGACATTTTTTACCGTCCTCGTCACCCGTACACGTTGGGGCTGATCCGGGCGGTGCCGACTGTGACGGGAGGCTTTGAGCAGCTCTTTTCGATTCCTGGCTCCCCGCCTGACCTGGTCAAATTGCCCAGCGGCTGCAAGTTTCACCCGCGCTGTACGTTTGCGACCGAGCGCTGCCAGCAGGAGGAACCGGAGCTGGAACTGGTCGGGGCCGAGCACAGCGCTGCCTGCTGGAACTGGCGGGAGGTGCAGGCGGAGCTGCAGCGCAACCCGCTGCACCGTGGGGCGCTCAACGTGCTCGATGGAATTGGCAGCGAAGTGGAGGGTTCTTGATGGCCCCGATCCTGGAAGTGCGCAATCTGACCAGACAGTTTGGCAAAGGGCGCGAGACGGTGACGGCAGTCGACGCGATCTCGTTTGCGATCGAACCGGGGGAGACTGTCTGTCTGGTCGGCGAAAGTGGTTGCGGCAAAAGCACGACCGGCCGCATGGTGGCTGGGCTGCTGGAGGCGACGGCGGGAGAAGTGCTCTTTGAGGGCAAAAACATTCGCCAGCTGGACAGCAACGCCTACCGGCGCTATCGCCAGACGGTCCAGATCATCCACCAGGACCCCTATTCTTCTTTGAATCCGACCCAGACGGTCCGTCAGATCCTGACAGCGCCGCTGTTGCGCCACCGCAAGGTCAAAAATTCGGCGGCAGCGGAGGCGCGGGTGTTGGAGCTGTTGGAAATCGTCGATCTGACGCCGGCGAGCGATGTGATTGCCAAGTATCCGCACCAGCTGAGTGGTGGCCAGCGCCAGCGGGTGGCTGTTGCACGTGCGTTGACGGTGGATCCCAAATTTATCGTCGCCGACGAGGCTGTCTCGATGGTCGATGTCTCGATCCGGGTCAGTATTTTGACGATGCTGGCGCGGCTCAAGCGTGAATTTGACGTCACCTTTCTTTTTATCACCCATGACCTGGCGCTGGCCAAATACTTTGCCTGGGAAGGGCGGATCACGGTGATGTATCTGGGGCGGATCGTCGAAGATGGGCCGACCCAGCGGCTGATCACCGACCCACGCCATCCCTACACCCAGGCGTTGTTGTCTGCGGTGCCCGAGGCGGACCCGGCACTGGCGCAGCACAAACGGCAGATCGAACTGCGCGGGGCCGAGATTCCGAGCCTGCTGGCGTTGCCGCCGGGCTGTTCTTTTCACCCGCGCTGTCCCTACGTCGTCCCTGGGCAGTGTGACCGCACCGTACCGGCGCTGGAGCCGGTCGAAGTGGGGGGGCGGGTGGCCTGTCCGGTGCGCAAGCAGGATGCTGTGTCTTTGTTGGTTTAACCGATGAATCCTGAGATTGCCCGTGCAGGGCTGCTGATCGGCAGCCTGCTGCTGGTGGGAGGGGTGCCTCTGCTCTTTGTCGTGCAGCCAGGCAGTGCCGAACAGGCGATCACAGGGTTTACGGTCTCCATAGCGCTTGTGTTCATGGTGGCGCTTGGCATTGCCATTCGCCTCGGTCAGCGGTAACGCTGGAAAGGAGCGCACGCCGTCCCAGATGTACGCCAGTTTTCCCCAAATTGTCAGTCTTTGTTGTCAGTCTTTGTTGTTCAGTCTTTGTTGTTCAGAGTCAAGGAGAGATTGCATGAAGAGCACAAAATGGTTTGCGCTGTTGATGGTGGTGGCGATGCTCGTCTCCGCCTGTGCTGCGCCGGCCGCAGCCCCGGCGGCGGAGGCCCCGGCGGCGGAAGCCCCGGCGGCGGAAGCCCCGGCATCGGGCGAGATGCACATTGCCTGGCCGTACACGGTGCCGCCGGCAGGCCACTGGAACACCTTTGTCACCAATGGGATCTTCAGCGGCTCGCCTTATCAGGCGCTGCTGGAACCGCCTCTGTTCTATTACATGTGGGCAGATGAGAGCTGGCTGCCGATGGCTGGCCAGTCGTGGGAGTGGGTCGACGATGTGACGCTGCGGGTCGTGCTACCCTCCGGTGCGGTGTGGAGCGACGGCAGCGCCTACAGCTCCAAGGATGTGGTGGATACCTTCGCCATCTATCGCCTGCTCAACACTGCGCCCTGGGCCGACCACCTGACCGATGTTGTGGCGGTCGACGACACCACGGTCGATTTCCTGCTGAACGGCCCCTCCACAGTGGCCCCGCGGCGTTTGCTGCGTGACAGCTCGATCCATGCCTCGTCGGTCTACGGGGAGTGGGCGGCCAAGGTCAACGAACTGGTGGCTGCCGGCAAGACTGTGCAGGACCAGGAGTGGAAAGATCTGCTGGCCCAGTTCAACGAATTCCGCCCGGACGACATGGTCGTGTTGGGCCCGTACAAGATCGACCCGGCCAGCGTCACCGAGTCTCAGCTGATCCTGAACAAGGTGCCGACCTCTTTCATGGCTGAGAATGTCAAGTTTGACCGTCTGGTCAACTACAACGGTGAGACCCCGGTGGTGACCCCGCTGGTTCTCTCCGGCGACGTCGACTATGCCACGCATGGCTTCCCGCCAGCCACCGAGCGCGAGTACATCGACCTCGGCTACCGTATCATCCGTGCGCCCAACTACAACGGCCCGGCCCTCTACCTCAACCACAAGGTAGCCCCCTTCGACCAGAAGGAAGTTCGCCAGGCCCTGGCCTACGCGATCGACCGCAACGAGAACGGTGTGGTTTCGCTGGCGGACTCTGGCCGTGCTGTGGTGCACATGGCCGGCTTCTCGGACAACCTGGCCGCCAACTGGATCGATGCCGAGACTGCTGCGAAGTTGAACAAGTATGAGTTCGATCGGGCCAAGGCCGAGGAGATTCTGTTGGGGTTGGGCTGGTCGCGCGACAGCGACAATGTCTGGCTGGACGCCGACGGCAACCGCATGGAGTTCGAGCTGACCGCACCGGCTGAGTTTGCCGACTGGTCTGCTGCCGCCGAGAACCTGGCCCAGCAGCTGACCGACTTCGGCATCAAGACGGCCTTCCGCGGTGTCACCTACACCCAGCACGACATCGACGTGCAGGATGGCAACTTCCAGATGGCGATCCGCGCCTGGGGTGCGGGCAACCCCCATCCGAACTTCTCGTTCAACTTCAACCTGCGCACCCCGTACAACCAGGCGATCTCGGGTGTCGGCGACACTGCCAAGGCTGGGATTTCCTTCCCGTTGGTACAGCAGACGGATGCGCTGGGTGAAGTGGACCTGGGCGCGCTGGTCGTCGAATCGGGTGCGGGCAGCGATCTGGCTGCGCAGAAGGCAGTGGTGAGCAAACTGGCGCTGGCCTACAACGAATTGCTGCCGCAGATCCCGCTGTGGGAACGCTACGGCAACAACCCGGCCCCGGCGATCCGCATCACCGGCTGGCCGGAAGACGGCGACCCGGTCTACCAGAACGGCACCTACAACGACCCGTTCGTGATCGTGTTGATGGTGACTGGCCAGCTGCAGCCGGTCGCCAACTGATTTTTGCGTCTGAGCCTGCCCAGGCGGGCTCAGCCATGAAGCTGAAAGATTGTGAGCATGGAGCCGGTGTATCTGCACCGGCTCCATATTCCGTATATGAACAACTACCGAGTTTTGACGCTGGTCAACCTCTTGCTCTTTGCGGCCATGGGCTTCAACTTGCCCCTTTTGACACTTTATCTGCAGGAACTGGGCGCCGACTTCGCGCTGATTTCCCTGATTCTGACCAGTACGATTCTGGTGACGTTGGCTGGCAGCCCGGCCTGGGGCTGGTTGGCGGATCGTCTGCGGCGGCGCAAGCTGCTCTATATTGTCGCGCTCGTGGGGGTGGGCTGTGCCTACTGGTGGCTGAGCCGTGCAACCGGGGTGTTCGCTGCCTGGCCGGCGCGGCTGTTGGACGCCCTCTGTATGGCCGGGACTTCGACGCTAGGGCTGACGTTGATGGGGGACACGCTGGAGCGGTCGGAGCGCAAGGGGCGCAAGATGGGGTTTTCGCGCGGGCTGGGTTCGCTGGCCTTTGCTGCCGGCGCGCTGGTGGGGGGGCGGCTGGCGGATGCATTGGGGCTTGCCACCATGTATCAGGTCTGCAGCGGCCTTTTGTTTGCAGCTGCGGTGACAGCGCTGCTGCTGCAGGATGTCACGCCGGAGCGGGGGAGTGCCAGCCGCAGGGCTGCTGGCCAGAGCCGCCCGCGTCTGGGGCTGCCCTTGCTGTTTTTGACGGGGGTCGTACTGTGGACCATGGCCCATGTGGCGTCGACGTCGATGTGGCCCAACTACATGGCCAGCCAGGGCTACAGCAAGACGGCGATCAGCTCGCTCTGGTCGTTGGCTGCGTTGATCGAAATGCCAGCGATGTTTTTGGGGGGGGCGCTGTCGGATGTGGTGGGACGGGCGACGGTGTTGGCTGCGGGGGGTGCCGGGATCGTGCTGGTTCAATTGGGCTATCTGTTGCTCTCTGCCAGCTTGCCCGCTTTGCTGGGCGTACAGGTCGTGCGCGGCTTTGGCTTTGGGAGCTACACCTCTGCGGCGATGACCTATGCGGCGGAAGCGGGCGGGCAGGAGCAGCGCAGCAGCAACAGCGCGCTCTTCTATACGGCGGGGAGCGTCGGGCAGCTGGCCGGCAACCTGCTCGGCGGCATGTTGGTGCAGCTTGCGGGCTTTCATGTGCTGCTGTGGGTCTGTGCCGGGCTGGCGGTCTGCGGCACGGGGTGTTTTTGGCTGCTGCGGCGGCGGGGGGATCTGCATCTGGCTGGACACTCTTCGACCCCGTAAGTGGATCGGCGGCCAGTGTCGACGGCAACCGGCGACAATTCAACGCGAAGAAAAGGGGATCTCTATGCTGCGAATCGGAGTGATAGGAACCGGCGCGATCGCTGGTGTCCATTTGTCGGCCTGGCATCAGATGCCGGGCGTGGAACTGGTCGGCTACTACGATCTGGCAAAGGAAGCGGCGGAGCGGGCGGCGCAGCGTTACGGCGGCCGGGTTTTTGGAACGCTCGATGCGCTTCTGGCTGCGGTGGACCTGGTCGACATTTGTACCCCAGGCACTGCACACAAGGCCAATGTGTTGGCGGCTGCGGCGGCGGGCAGGGCGATCATCTGTGAAAAACCGCTGGCGCGGCATCTGGCCGATGCGGTCGAGATGGTCGAGTGCTGTGAGCGGCGGGGTGTGCCGCTCTTCCCAGCCCAGGTTGTGCGTTTTTTCCCGATGTACAAACGGGTGAAGCAAGCGATCGACGCCGGCTCCCTCGGCAAACCTGTGGTCTACCGCAGCGCTCGCTGCGGGAGCTTCCCGCGGCCGGGCCGTGATTTTTCTGCGCCCTACTATGCGGATTTCAACCAGAGCGGTGGGGTGGTGCTCGACGTGGCGGTGCATGACATCGATTTTGCGCGTTGGTGCTGCGGTGACGTCGAGCGGGTCTTTGCGCGCGGGCTGACCTTTTCTGGCAGACCATTCCAGGACCACGCGCTGATCACGCTGCGCTTTGTCTCCGGGGCGATCGGCCACATTGAGGCCAGCTGGTCGCACCCGCGCACGACCTTCACCACGCGGGTCGAGGTTGCGGGCGAACACGGGCTGGCCGAGTGGGATTCTCAGGACCGTCCCCCGCTGCTGGTGGAGCTTTACGACGAGGCGCAGGGCTATCGACGCAGCGGGAGCAACCCGACCGCAGCGGTGGACGAGCCCTACTACGCCGAGCTGGCCCATTTTGTGGAGGTCGTCGAAGGCCGAGCGGCACCGCTGGTCACGGCTCGAGACGGCCTGGAGGCCGTGCGGGTGGCGTTGGCGGCCATTGAATCGATGCGCTCCGGCAAGCCGGTTGCCATGCAGGAATTTGGAGGGTAAAGCCATGAACAATCAGACAATTCGGGTCGGTTTTCTGGGGGTTGCCCACATGCATTCGGTCAGCTACGCCCAGAATCTGTTGGCGATGGCGGGGGTGGAGGTGGTGGGGATGTGGGACCGCAGCCCCGAGCTGGCGGAAAAATGGGCCAGTCGGCTGGCTGTGCCCCACTTTGCCAGCGCCGAAGCGCTGCTGGCTGCAGGGCTGGATGCGGCCGTGGTCTGCAGCGAGAATGTCTACCATCGGTCGCTGGTCGAACAGGCTGCCGGCCGTGTGGGGGCGATCCTGTGTGAGAAGCCGATTGCCACCACAGTCGCCGACGCCCGCGCGATGATCCAGCGCTGTGCCGACACACAAACCCGGCTGCAGATTGCCTTCCCGGTACGGTTTGCACCGGCGGTGGTTGAGCTCAAGCAGCAGCTGGATGCTGGCCTGTTGGGGGAGGTCTGGACGGTCAATTGCACCAACCACGGGTCGATGCCTGGCGGCTGGTTTGTCGACCCGACGCTGGCGGGGGGCGGCGCCGTGCTGGACCATACGGTGCATGTGATCGATGTGCTGCGCTGGCTCTGGGGGGTCGAGGTCACCGAGGTCTACGCCGAGATCGGCGACAGCCTGCTGCATCCTGGTCTGGGCATCGACGATGCTGGGCTGCTCTCGTTTACACTGAGCAACGGCATCTACGGCACGCTCGACACCAGCTGGTCGCGGCCCAAAAGCTACCTGATCTGGGGGGATGTCAAGCTCGAGATTTTGGGCGAGCGGGGGGCGGTTCACGCCGACACGCTGCACCAATACATCACCCTGGCGTCGGACGCTTCCGGCAGGACAGCGTGGGCCGGTTTTGGCAGCGACATGGATCGCGGGCTAATGGTTGATTTTGTCGACATGGTGCGCAGCGGGCGTGAGCCTTCGATCTCTGGTGCTGATGGGCTGGCTGCGCTGGCGGTGGCGCTGGCAGCCTATGCTTCGTCGGCCAGCGGCCAGCCGGTACAGGTAGAAAAAATGGTGTAGGGAGCGCCCTCTGCGGGCGGGTATCCTCCTGCTGCCGGGCTGGCGGCAAGTTTGAAGATCGGGAAACGATAAAAATCGAGGGGCAGAATGTCAAAACCTGTTGAACTGGTTGTGGTCGGTGCCGGCGCGCGGGGGGGCACGGCCTATGCCTCCTATGCGCTGCGCCACCCTGAAGAGGCGCGCATTGTCGGGGTGGCAGACCCCGACCCGCTCCGTCGAGAGCGGCTGGCAGAGCTGCACGACATCGACGACAGCCGCTGTTTTGTCTCCTGGGAGGAGATGATGGCGGCTGGCCAGCTGGCGGACGGCGCGATCGTGGCCACTCAGGACCAGATGCATGTCGAGCCGGCGATCGCGGCGATGGAGGCTGGCTACGCTGTGCTGCTGGAAAAACCGATGGCGCATACGCTCGAAGGGTCGGTGCAGCTCGTGCAGGCAGCGGAACGTACTGGCCGCGTGCTGCAGATCTGCCATGTGCTGCGCTATGCACCCTTCTGGCGCACATTGCACGCGGTGCTGGAGGCCGGGACGATCGGCGAGCTGGTCACGGTCGAGCACCGCGAGAACGTGGCCTACTGGCATATGGCCCACAGCTTTGTGCGGGGCAACTGGCGCAACAAAGGGCTCTCCAGCCCGATGATTCTGGCCAAGTGCTGCCACGACCTCGACGTGCTGGTCTGGAACCTCGACCAGCCTGTCAAGCGCCTGGCGTCGGTTGGCTCGTTGATGCACTATCGGTCGGAGAGCGTCGGACCTGAGATCCCGCTGCGCTGCACCGACGGCTGCCCGGTCGAGGCCACGTGCCCCTTCTCGGCGATCGGCATCTATCTGGACTACGAGCGCACCTTTCCGGGCACTCGCCAGCGGCTGGTCGCTGCCGGCAAAGACCCCGAAGCGCCTGAAGGCTGGCCATTCAGCATCATCGCCAACGATGTCAGCCGGGCTGGCCGGCGCCAGGCGATCGAGACAGGCCCGTATGGCCGGTGTGTCTACCGGTGTGACAACGACGTGGTCGACCACCAGACCGTTCTGATGGAGCTGGAGAGCGGCGCGTCGGTGACGCTGGTCATGCATGGCCATTCGTACGAAGAGCGGCGGACCATGCGCTACGACGGTACCAAGGGGACCCTGCGGGCGCGGGTCGACCCGGACGAGATCGAGATCAGCCTGTACGGTGCGCAGACCGAGCGCATCACGATTCCCCCCAGCCCGACCGGGCATGGCGGCGGCGACGAGGGGATCCTGCATGATTTTGTGCGCGTGCTGCGTGGGGAACTCGATCCGCTGACGACGGCCCGTGTGTCGCTGGAGAGCCATCTGCTGGCTTTTGCTGCCGAGGATGCACGGCTGAGCGGTGAAATGATTCAAATGGCGAGCTACCGAATGCGGGCCGAGGAACTGGCCCGGCAGCTGCGGTAGCCGGGGGCTCTTGCGAGACAAGCGGGCGGACGAGCATGCGTGTTGCAGGGTTGATGAGCGGCACATCGGCCGATGGAATCGACGTAGCGATCGCCGAGATCACGGGTATGCCGTCCGAGATCGGGCAAGGCAGCGGGCTGGCGGTCGTGCCGCTGGCTTTTGACACGGTCGCCTGGCCGGAAGTCCAGCGCAGGACGATCTTCGAGCTGTTTGCCGGCCGTGCGACCCTGGCCCAGATCTGCCAGGCCAACTTCAGCCTGGGGGAGACCTTTGCCGACGCGCTCTGCCAGGTTGTGGCCCAGGCTGGGTGGGAGCTGGCGCAGATCGATCTGGTGGGCAGTCATGGCCAGACCCTCTGGCACGATGTTGCGGCGGACGGGCGGGTGACCAGCACGCTGCAGATTGGAGAGCCTGCGGTGATTGCTGCGCGCACCGGGGTCACGACGGTGGGTGATTTTCGGGTGGCAGATGTTGCGGCAGGGGGGCAGGGTGCGCCGCTGGTGAGCATTTTTGACTGGCTGCTGCTGCGCCCGCCGCCGCAGCAGTCGGGGGGGGCGGGGGGCTGGCGGGCGATTCAGAACATTGGGGGCATCGGCAACGTCACGTTTTTGCCGCCGCTGGGGATGGAAGCACAGCCGCTGGCCTTTGACACAGGGCCGGGCAATGTGCTGATCGACTGGGCTGCTCAGCTTGTCAGCGGCGGGCGTCTCGCCTACGATCGGGACGGCGAACTGGCAGTGCAGGGAAAGGTGCAGTCAGATCTGCTCGAACGGTGGCTGGCTCACCCCTACTACACGCACCGTCCCCCCAAAACGACCGGGCGAGAATTGTTCACGGCGGGGCTGGCCCAGCAGATGTGGGAGGAAGCTTCTGGGCGGCCGGCTGAGGATGTTGTGGCCACGATCACGGCGCTGACTGCGGCCAGCATTGTTGACGCGTACGTGCGTTTTGCACCCGGCCCGCTGGCAGAGGTGGTGGTCTCCGGCGGCGGCTTCCACAACCCGGTTTTGATGGCAGAGCTCCGTTCCCGGCTGGCGGTTGGGCTGGGGCGTGAGGTTGCGGTGATTCCCCACGCTGCGCTGGGAATTGAGGGGGACGCCAAAGAGGCGTTGACGTTTGCGCTGTTGGCCTACCTCTGTGTGCACGGGGTGCCAGGAAATGTGCCGGCCTGTACGGGTGCGCTGCACCCTGCGCTGTTGGGCAAGGTGGCATTGGGGCGTACAGGTCGAGGCGTGGTTCGATGAACGCCCGTTGGATTGCGTTGGGGATCGACGGTGGGGGCACCAAGACCCGCTGTGTTGCGGTCAACCAGCAGGGGGAAGTGCTGGCGTTGACGACAGTTGGTTCGACCAACATTCAGGCAGTCGAGCACGGGACTGTGCGTGAGCGGCTGGCCGAGGGGGTGGTGACCGTCCTGTCGCATGCCAGTGCCGACCCAAAGGATGTGGCGGCGATCGGGCTGGGGATGTCGGGGGTGGGGCGGCCGGGCGATGTGGCGCTGGTGCGGCGTTGGGTGGCTGAGATGTTGCCGAACGCCTACGCCTATATCGACAATGATGCAGTGGCTGCGCTGGCCAGCGGGACTGGGGGGGAACTCTACGGTGTAGTCGTCGTCAGCGGGACGGGCATGATTGTATTGGGGGTCGACGCTGCAGGCCAGCGCCAGCGTGCGGGCGGATGGGGGGCCCTTCTGGGAGATCCGGGCGGCGGCTACAGCATCGGCGTGGCCATCCTTCAGGCCATCACAGCGGCTGCGGACCACTGTGGTCCACCCACGGTGCTGACCGGGCAGGTGCTGGAGCGGCTGCGGCTGCCAGAGATCGCTGGCCTGGTCCACTGGGCCTACGGCCAGCCAGGCTGGGCCCATGTGGCTGGGCTGGCGCCGTTGGCGGAGGTGTGTGCGGCGCAGGGGGACGAAGTGGCGTTTCGAATTTTGGCCTGGGCGGCTGACAACCTGGCCTGGCGTGCCGAGTCTGTGATCCGTCGGCTGGGAATGGCGCAGGAGCATTTCTCGATCGTGCTGGCAGGGGGCAACCTGACCCGGAAAGGGCTGCTCTACTCGTTGTTGACGCACCGATTGGAAGGGATCGCACCGTACGCTGCGGTGACTCTGCCGTATCTTGATGCAGCGGCAGGGGCTGCGCTGCTGGCATGGCAACAAGCCCGAAAAGAGGGGTATGGTGAAGGCCATCCCACCAAGGAGATGTGACGATGAACGAAAAAGAGGAAGTGCTGGCGACGTTGGGGGGAGGCTGCTTCTGGTGTCTGGAAGCAGTCTATCTGGAGCTGGCTGGAGTGAGCCGGGCAGTCTCGGGCTATGCGGGGGGGCGGGTCAAAAACCCGACCTACCGGGAAGTCTGCAGCGGTGCGACCGGGCATGCTGAGGTGGTTCAGGTGAGCTTTGACCCGGCGGTGATCCGCTACACCGACCTGCTGCGGATTTTTTTTACGATCCACGACCCGACCACGTTGAACCGTCAGGGGGCAGATGTTGGGACGCAGTATCGTTCGGCCATTTTTTACCATGACGCCGGGCAGGAGCAGGACGCGCGTGCGGTCATGGCGGAGGTCACGCAGCAAGGGCTATGGCCCAATCCGTTGGTGACCGAAGTGGTGCCGTTGACGATCTTTTATCCGGCAGAAGAGTACCACAGCGACTACTACCGGCGCAACCCGATGCAGCCGTACTGCCAGGTGGTGATTGCACCGAAAGTAGCCAAATTTCGCAAGCAATATCTTGAACGGCTCAAACGATAAAAGCCCAGACGGCGTTTGGCCACACCGTTCTTGCTGCCGCACTGCTTGACCCAGAGCAGACTGCCCAGAAAAAGTACGAACAGCGCGCAGCCGAAAAGCCACTGGCGGAAAAGGGCCTGAAAACCGCGACGTAGATCTTTTTTGGGGCCAGCAGCCTGTCAAAGCCATCGGGAGCGGACTGCTGAGCCTGAGGTGTGACTTTAGCCAGATCCTACCACGCGTCGGCAGAGAGCGGACGCTCAAGAAACCGAGTTTCTCTCAGAAACTCGGTTTTTCGTTTGCCCCCTCATTGGATGGCCACTTTGCCCCGTAGGGGTGCCTGATCTACATTCAGGCGCCCTGCTGGAACGCGGCGGCAGCTCTCACCCTGAAATCGGCGAAGGTATGGAGAAGCAAAGATAGTACAAGTGTACTGTAGGGCACGGGCAATCCTTGTGTATCTTGTAAAAAGTTTTATTTGATTGCTGACTGTACCCAGACGGTTGGCTTTGCTGAACCCAAGTAGTGCGTTGCGGTTATCGTCGTGTCGGAGAAAAGGTTATGAGAAAAATGTACAGATCTCCTTACTACCAAGACTGTTCAGGCAAGCGTCACATGGTTTCCTATCGGATATGGCTGGCCACGATGTTGCTTGCGTTGCTGGTAGGGGTGTTGCCCCCGTCACCGGCAGCGGCAGTGTTCTACCAGCCCCTGGCGGAGGAGGCTGTAGCGCCCCCTGCTCGATCCACGCAGAGCACCACCCGCAGCAAGACGGATGCGGGCGTCGCCCAGGCCCCGACGGCCCTGCCAAAGGCAGCGAGCGGCAGCCAGGCGGGTGGATTTACCACGCAGAATATTGCCGACTTTGCGGCGACGCCGATCAGCGGGCGTGTTTTCCATGATTTCAACTACGATGGTCTGCTCACGGCAAGCGGGGTGGTGACAGATGCCGGGGTGAGCGGTGTGTTGGTGACTGCCTACAACACAAGCGGCGCTGTTGGCAGTGCGACGACCGATGCCAGTGGGAATTACACCATCAACTCTAGCGGGAATGGCCCTTATCGCGTCGAGTTCAGCAATCTGCCGGACAGCTATGCACCCACCACCGTCAACACACGCTTCATCACCACAGCTGCGGGTGCCGTCAATGTCAACCTGGGCATCAATCATCCCTGTGACTACTGCCAGGACAACCCACTGGTGGCGCAGCCCATCTGGATGAATGGGGACCCCTTGGTCTCCGGCAATTTAGCGACTGGGATTTGGTGGAAGGCGTTCAATTACAACAACACTGGATCACAAGCAGTACAACACAGCATCACCGGCAGCAATGTAGGCGCGCTCTGGGGCCAGGCCTGGCAGAGAAGTACAAAACAACTGTATGCGTCTGCTTCGGTACGTCGCCATGCCGGCCTGGGACCGCTAGGGTTGGGGGGGATCTACCGTTTTGATTTTTCCAGTGGGACACCCACTGTCAGCCCTTTTTTGGATCTGGATGCGGCGCCCTTCAACATTAACTTCGGCACACTGCCGGCGAATGGCTCGGGTGGGCGTGGCTTGCCCAACAACATAGGCACGCCAAGTTTCGACACAGATGCCTTCTCCGCAGTGGGCAAACAGGGAATCGGCGACATCGACATCACGGAGGATGAAAAGACCCTTTTTGTCGTCAATCTCCATACACGTTCACTGATTGCCCTGGATGTGACAGCAGGCGCTACCCCGACAACGCATCAAAGTTACAACATTATCGGTGCGCCGGGTGTTCCTACTTGTACCAATGGTGAGCTGCGCCCCTGGGCATTGACATTCTATCGTGGGTCCGGCTATCTCGGTGCAGTCTGCGACGCCGGCAGTAATAGTGGCACCACCAACGATCTACAGGGGTATATTTTACGCTTTGATCCGGCCAACCTATCCGCCGGTTACACGACAGCGCTGTCTATCCCCCTGAACTACACCAAAGGTGCAGCCAATGGTCCAGGGACACCCGGAAACGTAGGTTATGGCAAAGAATGGAATCCATGGCGTGATGAATGGTCAAATGGCCCTGGCTATTTACATGTTGGTGGTACTGGTGCACAAGTCATTACAGCGACTAGTATCATCATCGTTCGCCCAACTCCGATCTTGATGGACATTGAGTTTGACGACAACGGCGACATGGCAATCGCTTTGGGCGATCGTATGGCAATGCAAACCGGCAGCGATAACGCCTGGCCGAGTAGTGTTACCGCCTATCTCATAGCAGGTTTTGTCGGTGGTGACTTGTTAAAAGCCTGTCATAGTCATGGTGCTAATTTCGTTGGTACACCAACGAGCGGATGGACTCTTGAGTCCAACGGCACGTGTGGAGGCGTTACCAGTATTCGGAATCCGTCACCCTTACCGTACAACACCAACCCTACAATTCAAGGGATTGGTGGTCGAGAATTTTACCAGGACAACAGCGCTGTCGGTGATCATGAAGAGGCTCTGGTTGGTGGCCTTGCCACCTGGCCGGGAAGAAGAGAGCTCATCTACTCTGCCTATGATACGCTTTTTGCTGGAAACGGCGGCATTCATTACAACCGAACCACCGACGGCTATCTTGTGCGCGGCTATCTAACCTATCCAAGCGGTAGTGGTAGTGCAACAGGCTATATGGGCAAGGCTGTCGGTGTAGGCGATCTGGAAGTGCTCTGCGATCCTGCCCCGCTGCAAATCGGCAACCGGGTGTGGGATGACCTTGACGGCGACGGTGTCCAAGATCCGAATGAACCGGGACTGAGCGGCTTGACGGTGAGCTTGCAAGGGCCGACGGGCACGGTCACTGCCACCACGGATGCCAACGGCCAGTACACCTTCACTAACCTGGCACCCAACACGGCCTACACGTTGGGCATGGCTGTGCCGTCAGGGTACAATGTACCTCCTGCCAATGCGGCGGTGTTGCCGGGTGCTACTGTCACCAGCAACGACCCCATCAGCGACACACGCGACAGCGATGCGACGCTGGCGGGCAGCACAGCGCAGATCGCCTATACCACGGGTGGCGCCGGCCAGAACAATTATGGGCTCACCTTTGGTTTTACCACCCAAACTCAAGCGCAGTTTGGCGACCGGGTCTGGGTGGAGAGCGACACGGATGGCCTGGCGAACACGGGGGTGATCACGCCGGTGGCAGGGATGGTGATCACGGCGACCAGCGGCAGCGCTGTCTACACGACGACGACGGACGCCCAGGGCTATTATTCGTTCACGGTTTCGGCGGGCACCTACACGGTGACCTACGGGAGTGTGCCCAGCAGCTACGGGAGTGTGGTGCCGAGCAGCACGCCTGGGGGGAGCAGCGAGAGCGGCAACGAGGGCAGCTACCAGCAGAGCGGCAACCCTGACCAGAGCCATCAAAACAGCACGACGGTGACGGTGGCCTCTGGCGAGGCCAACTGGACCATCGACTTTGCCTTCAACCTGCCGTCGGCCCCGCTGGCGCAGTTTGGCGACCGGGTCTGGGTGGAGAGCGACACGGATGGCCTGGCGAACACGGGGGTGATCACGCCGGTGGCAGGGATGGTGATCACGGCGACCAGCGGCAGCGCTGTCTACACGACGACGACGGACGCCCAGGGCTA
>JAGWYN010000007.1 GCA_018969295.1 Chloroflexota bacterium
CACCCACACCCGAGACACCCACACCCGAGACACCCACACCCGAGACACCCACACCCGAGACACCCACACCCGAGACACCCACACCCGAGACACCCACACCCGAGACACCCCAGGCACCGGCGGACGTCGAATTGATGGCTCTGGTACCTGACCAGGGGCTTGCCGGACTCTCCAACGAAATTACGCTTCACGGAAAAGGTCTGCGCGCCGATACCGTCGTGTGGATAGGAGGGATCAGTCTGCGTGAGTTCGCATTGATCGACCCGCAAGGGACACAAGCCAAAGCAGTCGTACCGGCCAATTTGCCCTCTGGCACATACACTGTGACGGCTGCCAACCCCGGCACATTGCCATTCTATCTGCCAGACGGCTACACAGTCGTCGATGCTGGCTTGCCCGATCTGGCTGTCACCAACGAGGATATCTGGTTTGACCCGCTGCCCGTGCGCCAAAACCAGGTCACTTTGCTAGGTGTCAATGTACGGCGATCGGGAGGAGAACAGACGGTGAGTGACATCCCAGTCGCCTTTTATCTGGATACGATCGCGATTGCAAACCGGCTGGGCACGATGACACTGCCGCCGCTAGAACCTGGCAACAACGTGATCGATGTTGCGCTGATCAGTTGGACCCCCCTCATCACCGGCACACACACAGTCTATGCAGTTGTGGATCCCGACAATGACTTCGTGGAGGGAAGCGAGGCAAACAACAGGGCAGCCTGGAACGTGACGGTTCTCCCCCCCCAGAGTGCTGTCGACAACACGCCACCCACGATCCAGCAGCTTTCTGTCAACAACGGCGAACAAACAACCACCTCCCCTGCAGTCACTCTCACCATTTCTGCGACCGACCAAGGTACAGAGGCAGCATCGATCTTTCTGGTAGAACGCACCTACAACAGCACTGCCCGGCAATGGATCCCGCTGCAGCAGACTGGCTGGATCACCTACACGGCGAGCTACCCCATGACACTCAGCCCCGTAGGAGGAGTCCACTATCTGCAGCTTTGGGCAGCAGATGGCGTCGGAAACGTCACCGCAACTTCTCTACAGGCACCGATCAACTACCTGCGTGCCGATGACAGTGTCCGCAGCGGCCAGACGCGCCTCTATCGGATCCGTCTTGCTGTTGGAGATACGCTCACAGCCAACCTGCTCTCGGGAAGCGGAGATCCCGACCTCTATGTATGGAGCCCCAACGGCGAATTGGCTGGTGTCAGCAACCAGTACGGCACAGCCCCCGAGGCCTTTGTCCTGAACAACGTGCCGACGGCAGGCACCTACCAATTTGAGGTTTATGGTTATGGAACTGAGGACAGCAGGTACACGCTCTCTTTCAGCGCCGTGCGCACTTCCAGCCAACACACGACCACAGACAAACCAGTACCGACCTCTCCTGCCGTCGAACCCAGTGCAGCCCCTGCCGGCCAGCAGGCATTGCCTCTGGCACCGCAAGTGCCCGCCACACCGGTGCCGCCGTCAACAGCCAATTCTTTGTATTTGCCGATCACGGTCAAATAAAATCAGGGGCGGTCTACCGCCCCTGATTTTATTGCAGCCACTCGTTCAGCTTGCGTTGCAGAGGGGGAATGCAGCCACCCGCAGGTGCGTGCTCCCGTATGGGATCAACTCGATTGATTCGATCGGTTCCTCGCTGGCATGCGGGCCGGCATCGATCGGCCCAGCGGAGTTATCGACGAGCCCCCAGTGTGGCAGCCGACGCCCCCGTGCCCGCAGCCGCACTGGGGGCTGCAGCGGGTCAAAAGGCACAACACTGACTCGTCCTTCTTCGACATCCAGGCTGGCGGCCATCTCCGCCGGGTCCAGCAACAACCCATAGTTCCATGGCGTCGTCGGATAGACCTCCCAATCTGCATGGGGGAGCTCACCGGCCACTTGCTGCCACTGCTCAGCGATGCGCAGCCCAAAGAGCAACGGACCGCGGTGAATCGAAAGCAGCCCTTGATGGCCACGGCTGGCCCGCAGCGCTGCTGGCAGATCCAACAAGATCGTCGTAGTCCCTTCCCAGGATCGCACCACTCGATGGAATTCACCCGCGCGGGCGCTGGCTGCCAGATCGTTCCCAACCACTATCCGGGCGCCTTCAGCCCACGCCGGAATCCGCAAAAGCAACGGGAACTGAGCCATCCGGTCCACCGTGACCCGTATCACCAGCTGCCCTTTGAAGGGATAGTCTGTCTCCACTTCCAGCTTCACTCGGGTTCCGTCGTCCAGTTCGACATGTGCTACACAGGGGCCATAGGCAACCAGGGCCAACCCACCGTCCAGGGTCGCCATCACCAGGTGTTTGACCAATTTGGGCCATCCTTGATGCAAATTGGCAGTACAACAGCCATAATGCGGCTCCAGGCCAAACAGGTTGGAGGTGTCGGTGTTGTCTGTCCAGTTGCGTTTTGCAACGCTGCACAGCACTTGATTGACCTGCTGGTCGTACTGGTGGGACCACATATCTGGCGCAAAGGTGGCTGGCCAGGCATTGTAGGCAACCTGTTCCAGGACATCCCCATAAAAAGGATCGCCGGTAATCCGCATCAATTCTTCAAGAGAATACATATACTCAGCGACTGCACAGAGTTCCGTCCCAGAGGTCGGAGAGGTGCCGTTGAGATGTTCATCGCCGCTCCAGATTCCATTGGGCTGGCCGTGATGCCGCATCAAGTTGGCGATACTCTGCCGGGCTGCCCCCCGCTGCCACTTGTCGCCGCTGACCAGGTACTGCACAGCCGGAGTTTTGATTCCTTGGGCATTGTTCACGACATGGGTGGCCATATTGGAACGGTGGTGTGCGTACGGCAGGATGCGGGCCAACCCATACCGGGCCTGCAATTCTGCCCAGTCCATCCCCCCTGCACTCAACTTGGCCGCCAGCTCCAACAAAAAGGCATCGCCGGTGATGTTGTAAAGCCAACAGACCGCCAACAGATTGTCAGCCGCGCGCGCAGCGCCCCAGCTGTCCAGCCGGCGAGCGGCCAACATCACATTCTGATAGGCAAAATAGCCAGCCATCAGGCTCAGCACACGTTTCTCCTGGGTAGCCTCGTAATAGCTCATCAGCACCTTGAGTGCGACCATGCGTGGCCACCAGTCTGGGTTGGCAGGACCAAACCAGCCATTGGGCTGCGCGCTGTTGAGCATCCAGCTGAGATAGGAATGGGCTTTGGCGACCAAGCGCGGGTCGTCCAGTTGGTAGGCGAGCGGAACCAACCCATCACAGTAATAGGGGGCGCGCTCCCAGTCGTCGCCGCTGCCCCCGAGCCACCCTGACTGGCGCCCGACATCGGGCCAGAATTCATCGAGATGACCGGTCAGACCCTTGGCCTGGATCCGCATCTGGTCCAACAGCCAGCCCATTGGACGTACAGCACCTACCGGCAATGGCCGCAGGGCAACTGGAAACAACGGCGATCGGTTTGCCGGCAATGGTCGATAAAACATCTTTGATGGTTCTCCGCATCCGTGTGTGGCTTTGTTTATCCTTTGACTGCGCCGCCCATCAACCCTTGCATGTAGTAGCGCTGCAAAAAGAGGAAAAGCACAATACAAGGCAGAATTGTGACCGTGATTCCCGCTTGCAGCGCTCCCCAGTCGATGGCCCCATAATAGCCACTGCGCACACTGGTCAACAGGATCGGCAGCGTAAAATTGACCTCCTGCGTCATGAGAATCAACGCAGCCAGAAACTCGTTCCAAGAATTCAAGAAGGCGTAAACCGCTACCGTGATGATCCCTGGCCGTACCAACACCAGCATCACACGCGTCAGCATCTGCCAGGTCGAACAACCGTCCAACAGAGCCGCTTCCTCAATTTCGCGCGGCACCACATCGAAGGTGTTGCGCATCATAAACACACCGAAAGGCAGCTGAAAGGTGATGTACACCAATGCCAGGCCTATCAAGCTGTTCTGAAGCTTCACGGCACTCATCAACAGAAAAAGCGGCGTCAAAATAGATTGGAACGGAATCATCAACGCAGCGAGCAGCATCAGAAACAACAGATTGCTGGCTGGAAAACGAAAACGCGAAAATCCATAGCCAGCCAGGGTGCTCAACACGACCGTCCCCAACACCGTGATCAACGCGACACCCGCACTGTTGAAGATGTAGCGGGCAATCCCAGCTCCGTACTGGTTCAACTTGACGTAGTTCTCAAAAGTCAGCACAGAAGGCAGATAGGTCGGTGGCACCGCCGATGCTTCAGCCGGCGACTTTAGCGAAGTCAACGTCGACCAAAAAATCGGAAAAAGAAACAAGACGGCCAACACGATACCGACGACGTACAAGACAGCCCTCCCAGCACGGCGACGCAGCTGGACCGCTGAACTCCGGATGGTGGTGCTTTTCAGAGCAGTGTTCAAGGCATTCTTCTCCAAACGCTTCGTCGTTCAGTACGTTGTATCGTCGCGCAGCACACGCAGTTGAAGGACGCTGAGCAAACCCAAAATGACCAGCAAACCGATCGAGAGCGCTGCCCCATAGCCGAGCTTGTAATAGGTAAACGAGTTGTTGAAAATCCAATACACAGCGGTAATGGTCTGGTTCTGTGGCCCCCCACGCGTCATGATGTAGAATTGATCAAAGGCCAGATACGAACCGATGACAGAAAGCACCAGGGCCAGCGCAAAGGTCGAACGCAGAAGAGGCAGCAAGATATACCACAGCCGCTGCCAGTAGCTGGCCCCATCCACCTCCGCAGCCTGGTACAGCTCATCAGGCACCGCTTGCATCCCTGCCAACAGCAAAATCATGCTGAAACCGACTGTTTTCCAGACGATCGAGACGACAATTGCAGTCATAGCCAGATTTTTATCAACCAACCAGATCACCGGCTGCTGAATCCACCCCAGGTCGAGCAAAATTCCGTTGAGGATGCCCACGCGATCGTTGAGCAGCCAGACCCACAGCAGGCTTGAGGTCCCCAGCCCAATCACCACCGGAATAAAGTAGATGGTCCGGAAGATACCAATGCCGCGCAGCGCGCTGTTGACCAGCAGCGCCAACAAAAAAGCCAGGATAAAAATAGGGGGCGTTACCAGCAACGTATACTGTGTCGTGAACCAAAGACTGGCCCAAAACTGACTGTCCTGGACCATGGCTACATAGTTCTGGATTCCCAGAAAGGTGGCCTGCCCCAGCAACGGCCAGTTGTGCAGCGACATCCACCCGGTCATGAGCAAAGGAAAGATGAACATGGCCACTGTAAACAAAACTGCCGGCAGGACAAACAGAAACCCAGCCACCATCCGTCGCTGAGAGAGCGTCCCCATCCCGCGACGCGCAGCTTTTGTCGGTGTAAAGACGGCTGCCATGAGACTCCATCCATCCTGCCGTGGATGGGGCGTGCCCCATCCACGGCCTTGCTTGAGTTGTCTGGGCAGTGCTACTGACCAGCCAGAATCTTGGTAAATTCTTCCTGAGCGGTGTTGACCGCCTCTTCGACTTTGCCATCAAAGACTGCCGTCTGGATCATCTTCAGCCACGGCCCATTGGCGTCGTTGAAAAGTTGGTTGTAAACGATCGAGTACGGTGTTCGGCCGATCGCCATCGCTTCCGCTGCTGTAGTCAGGCGAGAGTCCTGCGCAAAATACTCATTTTCAGCCAGATCGGTGCGCACCGGCAGATTGTTCAACTTGGCATAGTATTCCAGTTGAACCTCCTCCGAGGTCGCCCATTGAATAAATTCAAAGGCTTCCTGGGGATACTTTGAACCGGCAGGGATGGCGATGCTGTCTCCGCCCGCAAAAGAGGAGGCACCCCCCTCCTGCCCGGGCAAAAACGTCGCGCCAAAATCAATCTCCGGGAAATTGGTCTTGATGTTGTTGATCGCAAATGCCCCGGTGCCTGCCATCCCAATTTTGCCGGTCGTAAATGCATTGGCAAAGTCCGTGCCAGTATCTGCCTGCGCGCCCGGCGGGATCAACCCATCTGCCCACATCTGGCTGTACAACGCCAGAGCACCTGCCACACTGGGATCCGCCAGCGTCGCCACTGTCCCATCCTCGCTCAGCACATCACCGCCGTTGGCCCAGATCAACGGTGCAAAGGTAAAGGCGTTACAACCAGCACAGGCACCCGAAAAATAGAATCCATAGATGTCTTCGCCCAGCGCACGAATTTTGGCGGCAGCGTCGGCGATCTCGCCCCATGTCTTGGGTGGGTTTTCTGGGTCCAACCCAGCCTGCTCAAAGAGTCCTTTGTTGTAGATCAGATACGACCCCTCCGCGTTGAAGGGCAGACCAAAAATCTTGCCGTCATAGGTGGCCAGCCGCACATGCGACGGGCTCAGCTTGTCAAAATAAGACAAGCCCTTGGCCAGATCGGTGATGTCGGTCAACTGATTGGCAGCCGCAAACTGCGGAACATAGATCAGATCAACCGCCATCAAGTCAGGGGGGGCACCTGCACCGACCGAAGCGCCCACCTTGGTCATGTACTCCGATGCCGGGATGACTGTAATCTCGATCTGATTTTCGTGCGACGCATTCCAAGCATCGACCAGCGAGCGCACCTGGGCTTGGTTGCTGTCACGAGTCCAAAAAGAGATCGTCACCCCCCCACTGGCAGGTTCTCCAGCGGCCTGTTCACCGCCCGGTGCTGCCACTGGGGCTGCACATGCCGCCAACAGCAGCAGAGCCAACAGCCCTGTCCACACTTTTACAATACGTTGCATACCCAACTCTCTCCTCTTGATACAAAAATAAACTTCGTGAACCAAACGTGAGCAACGGCTGTTCGCCGTATCCCCCCAATTTTCAGCTGCCAACCCATTTTGTCGTCCGCTCAACCCAGCGCCACAGCCCCACACGACTCGCGGACCAGCAGGCATCCCCGCACATTGGCCTCTTCCTCGATGTCCGTCCTGCCTTCCATTCGATACAAGAGCATCTGCGCAGCCGCTTGCCCCATCTCATAACAAGGCAACGTCACAGTGCTCAACCGTGGACGCACTGTCCGGCTGATCTCCCGATCGTCGTACCCGACCACGGCCACCTCTCTCGGGACCTCTATCCCTGCATCTTGTAACGCATAGATCGCCCCCGCCGCCATCAGATCGTTGCCAGCAAACAACGCTGTCAGCTGGGGCCGCTTCGACAGCAGCCGCTGCATCGCCGCATAGCCACTCTCCAGCGCCCAGTCCCCACACTCGACCAGACCTGGGTCGTAGTCGATGCCCGCCAGCGCCAGCTCCTCGCGGTACCCCTCCAGCCGCAGCGCCGACGCATAGTAGTGCACCGGCCCATTGATGTAGCCGATGCACCGGTGCCCAAGGTCGAGCAGGTGGCGCATCGCCAGATGCGCCCCATACCGCTCGTCGGGAATCGTCGAGTACTGACCCGGCGCGGCAAACTGGCGGTGCACAAAAACATAGGGCTTGGTCGCCAGATCCAAAAAATCAACCGCAGTGGTGTGCCATGTCTCTGAAAAGATGATGCCATCCACCGAACGGCTTAACAGATCGTGGATGGCCGCCCGCTCAGCAGCAGGATCCCAGTCTGCACTGACGACGACACAAAGATAGCCCTCCTGCCGCAGACGGTCCTGAATCCCCCGGATAATTTTGTTCACAAAAGGACCCATGATGTCGTCCACCACCACACCTACCGTGGCAGAACGATCCGTGCGCAGGCTACGCGCAGCCTGGTTGGGACGGTACCCCAGTTGGTCAGCCGTCCACAAAATCCGCTGACGAGTTTCAACACCGACAGGATGATCTTTGTTGTTGAGCACGCGCGAAACGGTCGCAATCGAAACACCTGCCGCCTCAGCCACATCATGAATGGTAACAGCCATCTTTTTTCCGCAGAGTTCAAAACAGTTCTTCGCCGTCCCCCACTGTAGCAGAAAACGTTTACCCTGTCAACTTTTTTCCCAAAAAGTTCAAAATACTGGGCCGGTCAGCCCGCCTCCCTGCCAGCCAAGGGCAGCCGCACGACACCCTCCATGCCCTCCCCCGGTTGACTCTGCACGACAAACGTGCCTTGATAAAGCGCAACCAGCCTTCGGACAATCGTCCACCCAAGCCCAGCCGCAGGCAAAAAACCCGGTTCTCCCGGCAGCACGGCCGGGGGCCGTGCTGCCGGGAGCGCCCCACGGCCCTGATTCGCTACACGCAACACCCAATCTCCTGCCTCCACACCGCCAACCACGCGCACCTGCGAACCTGCCTTCGAATGCTTGAAGGCGTTGTCCACCAACTCGTAGACTACCTTCTCCAATCCCTCCGCTTCAATTGCCGCCATGGCGTCGGTCACCTCGACAACCAGATCCTTGGATCGGCCATACAGCTCGGCAACCCGCCGCGCAGTCTGTGAAGCCAGTGCACAGGCTTCACAGGCAACCGCAGCAAGAGGCGGCTGCCGCTGTCCTAATTCAAGCTGCACAAAAAGCCAGTAGCGATCAACCAGATGCGACAAACGCTCTCCAGAAGTCACAATCATGCCCGCCATTTCAGCGATCTCGGCAGACGAATAAGCGCTCGGATTCAACGCCAACAGCTCCCCAAAGCCCAAAATCCCCACCAGAGGGGCATGCAGATCGTGGGGCAGCGCAGACAAGACCCCGAGACGCAACTGCTCCAACGTCCTGGCAGCCTGCTGCTGCCCCTCAGCGCTGCGCTCCAGCCGCACCCGGATCGTATCCAACAGCTCTTGACGGGCAATCGGCTTGGTCACATAGTCCTCAGCCCCCAGATTCATCCCGCGCCGCACATCAGTGCGGGCAGCCAACGCAGACAAAAAGATCACCGGGATCCACGCCGTCGTCTCCTCCATGCGCAGCTCCAGCAGCACGCGGTAGCCATCAAAATAGGGCATCATGACATCACAGATCACCAGGTTGGGCAGATGTTGTCTGGCCAACTGAACCCCTTCGGCGCCGCCGCTGGCACTGTACACGGTGTACCCTTCGTAGTGAAGCCATTCTACAATCTCTTCCAGCAACCCGACTTCATCGTCGATCACCAGCACTTTGGCCATTGTCTCAATCCTCCTCTAAAAGAGGGAGTGTCATGCACACCGTCGTGCCTACACCGACCTCACTCTCCACCGCGATCGTGCCGCGATGCTTCAAAACAATCTCGCGCGTGATCGGCATCCCCAACCCAGTTCCTGGGATCATCGTGGCATTTGCAGCCCGGTGAAATGGCTCAAAGAGATGTGCCAGCCCCCCGGCCGGAATGCCAATCCCATGGTCGACAACCACCACTTGCGCCGATCCCTCTTCGACCGCCACGGAGAGCTCAATCGACGTTCCAGGAGCAGAATACTTGATCGCATTCTCCAGCAGATTGTCCAGCGCCTGGCGGAAAAGCCGCGGGTCCAGACAGACCCGTATCGGAGCAACCGTCGCCTGATAGATCCAATGGCGATCCAGCGCAGAACGCTCCTTGTACTCCTCCACCAGAGCAAAACAAAAAGCTTCCAGATCCATCGGCACCATCTCTACTTCTTGGGTTTCTGCCTCGATTCGGGCCAGCTGCAGCACATCCCCAATAATCGCCTGTAAATGACCGACACGCTCACAGATCTTGTGCAGGCGCCGCTGCATCTGCGCAAGATCGAGACGATCGCCGTAGGCAAGCAAGGTCTCCGCCGCAGCCAGAATCGTCGCCAGCGGGGTACGCAGTTCGTGTGATACCATCGCCACAAAACGGCTCTTCAACTCCCCCAATTCTTTTTCGTGGGCCAGCGCGCCGCGCAACCGAGATTCACTCAGCTGCAGTTCTTCGGCCGCCTGTTTGAGCATTTTCTCATGGCGCAGGCGGTGCTTGGCGTTGACAATCAACTCAGCCAAAAATTTGAGCAGCGTAATATCAGAATCACTCAATGGACGATTCTCACGCACAGCGTCAAACCCGATCGAACCCAGACAATCTTCCCCAGAGATCAGCGGAATTGTGATCAACGACTTGATTCCTTGCGGCTCCAGAATCGCTTGCAACGGGTCTTCGGCCGGCAACGCGCCCACATCTGGGATGTAGATCAACTTTTTCTGACAATGGGTTTCGACCCAGTGAGGCACAAGAGCCATCGGAACATTCTGAAGGTTGTCGATCTCGGGCGAAATGCCAGGCGCACACCACTCATAGGTGTTGTGAATCAGGGCATTCACAAAATCATACTCCAGCAAGTAGGTCCGATCGACCTGGGTGAACTGGCCAACATGGCTCAACACATCCCCAATTCCCTGGTCAAGCTGGTCAATCGGGAGGTTGATAAAATGCAGAGCCGTCTCCATCAAAATTCGCTGCAAAGAGGCCTGTCGCTCCAGCTGCACTTCCACATCAAACGACTGCTGTTCGGTACCGGTCATGGCAGGGCCAGCTGCTCCTGATGTCTGAACTGGCTCCGAGAGAGGTCATAGTAGACGCCACGCAACGCAAGCAGTTCTTCGTGCGTGCCCTGTTCCACAATCTGCCCAGCCACCAACACCAAGACCCGATCGGCGTTGCGAATGGTGCTCAGACGATGCGCGATCACAAAACTGGTGCGTCCAGCCAACAAAGACTCGAGCGCCGCCTGGATCTGCCGCTCCGTGCGCGTGTCGACACTGCTCGTTGCCTCGTCCAAAATCAACAAGCGCGGGTTCGCCAGGGCCGCCCGGGCGATCGAGAGCAGCTGACGTTGACCCTGGCTGAGCCCACCTCCCCGCTCTCCCAGTACAGTGGCGTACCCCTCTGGCAGACGCTCAATAAATTCGTGGGCGCGCGCCAGCTGAGCCGCAGCCACCACCTCGGCGTCGCTGGCATCCGGGCGGGCATACCGAATGTTGTTCGCCACGGTGTCGCTGAACAAAAAAGAATCTTGCAACACCATGCCAATTTGCCGGCGCAGACTGGTCAGCTGGACAGTGCGCACATCGATACCGTCGATCGTCACCCGCCCTGCAGTTACATCGTAAAAACGGGGCAGCAGGTTGACCAATGTCGTCTTGCCGGCTCCCGTCGGACCGACGATCGCCACCGTCTGACCCGGCTCTGCCACCAGATCCACCTGGCGCAAAACTGGTTCCCCGGCCGTGTACTCCGCCCAGACCGACTCAAAGACAACCCGACCTGCAATCACCGGCATTGCCCGGGCATTCACAGGCTCGGCGATCTCTGGCTGTTCGTCCAATAAATCAAAAATCCGTTCGGCCCCTGCAATCGCGCTCTGAATATTGGCCCACAGCAGCGCAATCTGTGAAATCGGCTGGTTGAAACGCTGCACATAGCCGATGAAGGCCACGATCAACCCCAGCGTGACAGACGATTCCCCCAATGGCAGCCCCTGCAACAAAAAAAAGCCTCCGACCCCTGCCACGACTGCCACCGCCACATAGCCGAGCGCTTCCAGCGCTGGGGTCAAGGCAGAGGTGTACGCCACCGCCCGCAGATTGGCATCCCGGTTCGCCGCATTGCTGGTTCGAAAGGCCTCAATATTGGCCTCTTCCCGGCTGAACGCCTGCACTTCCCGTACCCCAGAAATGCTTTCTTCCAGCTCGGCGTTGACATTGCCGATCTCTTTGCGGGTGACCCGGAAGGCCCGCCGTGCCTGGTTGCTAAACCAGATCGTCACCGCCACCATCACCGGAACCAGCGCCAGGCTGAGCAGCGCATAGATCCAGTTCAACGACAACATGTTCCAACCGATCCAGACCATCAAAAGCGCGCCAGAGACCACCTGAACCAACGCAAAGCTGATCGCCTGCTGGATCGTGCTGACATCGTTCGTGAGCCGACTCATCAGGTTGCCGCTCTCGTTGCGGCTGTAAAAACCCAATGAAAGGCTGTGCAGATGGCCAAAAACTTCCACCTGCAGCGAACGGAGAATCTGCTGGCCCGCCCAGGACATCCAGTAAAACATCAGACCACTGCTGATCGACCCCAGCACGAACAATCCTACCAGACCAGCCACCAACCAGCCCAGCCCTGTCAGGTAGGCAGAGAGCGGAGAACCGGCAGGCACTGCGCCAAACCAACAGCTGAATTGCTGGGCAGATGGGCCGCTCTGCCCCGACAGCGCTGCCGCCGGGGTCAGGTAACAGTCAACTGCCTGCCCCAAAAGCTCGGGCGTAACCGCCTGCCCCCAGGCACTGACCCCCATCATCACCGCAACGCCTG
Organism: Chloroflexota bacterium; assembly: GCA_018969295.1. Taxonomy (GTDB): domain Bacteria; phylum Chloroflexota; class Anaerolineae; order Caldilineales; family Caldilineaceae; genus Caldilinea. Next base: position 12,121 of record JAGWYN010000007.1, read on the forward strand.
CCAATAGCTGCCAGAAGGGCCGAAAATAGCGCAGCAGCCGTCCCAACGTGCGGCTGCTGCTGCGCGGCTTGCTGGATTCTTGCTCAAGCAGTCTGCGTGTGCCATCGATCATTGCATCTCCTCCCCTTCTCTGCCGTTCGTTTCGCCGACAGTGTCTTCGACAAGTTGGCTGCGGTAAATTTCGGCGTAGATCTCGCTGCTCTCGATCAATTCAGCGTGCCGCCCCTGCGCAACAATCCGCCCCTTGTCAAGCACCAAAATGCGGTCTGCGTTCAAGACGGTGCTGATCCGCTGGGCGATCACAAAACTTGTCCGCCCTTGCATCAACCGAGCCAACGCCTGCTGGATCCACTGCTCCGTCTGCATATCTACCGCACTGGTCGAGTCATCCAACACCAGAATACGGGGGTCCAACAACAGCGCACGTGCGATGGCAATCCGTTGTTTTTGCCCTCCGCTCAGTGTCGTCCCTCGCTCACCCACTGGGGTCTCATAGCCCAGGGGAAAGCCCACGACAAAGTCATGCGCCGCCGCCGCACGTGCCGCCGCTTCTATCTCCGCAGCCGTTGCCTCTGGACGCCCAAAGGCAATATTGTCACGGATTGTCCCCGTAAAGAGGTTGGTCTCCTGCAGGACAATTCCGATCTGCCGACGCAACGACTCAACTGTGACCTCACGCACATCCTGCCCGTCGACCAGAATCCGCCCTGCCGTCACATCATAAAACCGTGGGATCAAGTTGATGATGCTGCTTTTGCCGCTTCCCGTCGCCCCCAGAATCGCCACCGTTTCGCCCGGCTGCGCCACAAAGCTCACCTCGCTCAACACCGGTTCGCTGCTGCCGACGTACCGAAAGGCAACTCGATCGAACTGAACTTCACCCCGGATGAAGGGCAGAGCGTGCGCCCCTGGCCGATCTGCCACGTCGTTGGGGGCATCCAGAATCTCATAGATCCGCTCTGCACTGACCGCCGCCTGGCTCATTTGCGCGACGATAAACCCCAGCTGACCCAACGGGAAAAAAATGTACAACAGATACAAGCTAAATTTCTGCCAGGCGCCGACCGACAACGTTCCATCCAGGATCTGCCCCCCCCCAAAGTAAAGCACAGCTGCCTGGCCCAGATTGGCCACCAAAAAAATCACCGGAAACAAAAAGCTGAAGGTGCGCGAGACGGCAATCTGCTGTTGCATCAACGCAACCGCTGCACTCTCAAAACGCCCCTGTTCCTTGCGCTCGGACGCAAAAGCCTTGACCACTTTGATGCCCGCAAGGTTTTCCTGCAAAATTGTGTTCATGGTCGACAATTTTTGCTGTACCTTGGCAAAAAGCGGCTGTGAAACCGCCCCAAACACCATAAACAACGCCATCGCCACCGGAAGCACCGGCAACACCACCAGGGTCAACGGCAGATTGGTGAGCACCAGCAAAATCAACGTGCCAATCAACAACACCAACGCCTGCACAGACAACAGCAATCCCTGCCCCAAAAACAGACGGACCTTTTCGATGTCGTCTGTCGCCCGGATCATCAGCTGGCCAGTTCGGTTGCGGTCATGGTAGCTGAACGAAAGGCGCTGAATCTTGGCAAAAAGATCGTTGCGCATGTCGAAGGCTACCTCTTGGCCAGCCTTTTCCGACAGGTAAGACTGGGCAAACGCAAACAGCCCACGGATCACAGAGAGGAACAAAATCAGACTCACCCCCCAGTACAGCGGTGCCAGAGGATCGCTCAGCCGCTGCTCGAACTCGGCGGCCGTCATCCCCAGCTGGTCCAGCGCTTCTCTCTCCGCCGGCAGCTGCACAACCTGCCGGACTGCCACCCCTTGGACCACCGTGTCCAACACATTTTGCACCAGCTGCGGCACCCAGAGCTGGGCACCTGTACTCAACAAAAGTGCCACATACGCTGCCAACGTGACCTGCCAGGAACGGCCAAGCAGGCCGAGTGCCCTTCTGAGGGGACGAAAGTCTACCTTCGGTCTTTGGGCTTGCATCCGTTGTGAACCCACACTCATTTTCTGCCTCCTGCCCCCCATCCACCCCGCTGCGTTCTTCCTCTATTGTACGCTCCTCCGCCCCAATCGCTGAAATTGCTGGCAGAAAGAGCACTTTCAGTTCCAACAATCCTCTACGCTGCGCTACAATACCCGAATGGTTCGACCCGCTGTGTCGAACCGGCCAGTTGCCGTGCAGAAAAATCTCTGCACCCGATCCAGTTGCCATCACCAGGAATCGTTTATGCTGACAGCCTATCGAGACGCGCTGCGCGCAACCCAGTCGAACGCACAAACCATTCTTCTTATCACCGCAATCATGGGATTTACAGTCGATGGGGGGATCTATTCGGTTGTTCTGAATCTGTTCATCTTGCGGCTGAATTTTGGACCAGAGTTCGTCGGCCAGCTCAACTCTGCCGCCAATCTGATCTTTGCAGTGGGCAGCCTGGCTGCCGGCTGGCTGGGCGGCCGCTACGGCAACCACCGCCTCATGGTCGCCGGTCTGGTGGCCGCTGTCGTCGGATCTATCACCTTTCCGCTGGCAGATCTCATTCAACCCAGCCACGCTGCCAGCGGGCTCAGCCTCGCCCTCATGGCCGTCTACATCGGCCTGGCTCTTTACTATGTCAACGCAGCCCCTTTTTTGCTCCGTGCCACTGCACCCCAGGCACGGGGCGCCATCTTTGCCATCCAGTCTGCCGTCAGTGGATTCGCCTCTTTCGCCGGCGGGCTGGCCGGCGGGCTGCTGCCAGCTTTCTTTGTGGCGACCCTGGCCGTGACCACACTCAGCCCCACCCCCTACCGGTTGCCTTTGCTCCTCGTCGCTGGCCTCCTGACGCTCGCGCTGCTTCTCGTCCTGCGTCTTCCACACCCCGAAGCGGATGCCGCCGAACTCGCTGGGGTCGAAGCAAAGCCAGGGGCGCCACGCCCGCGCTCTGCCTATTCGTTGATCCTGCTGATGTCTCTGGTGCGTTTTTTACAGGTGGCAGGTGTCGGGGCGGCAGTCACCTTTTTCAATGTCTACCTGGACACCATGCTGCATGTCGCAACCCCCACGATCGGCCTGATCGCCGCCAGCGCACGTCTCTGCGCTGTACCTGCTGCTCTGCTCGGTCCGCTGCTGGCCCGACGGATGGGCTACGGCACGGCTGCCGTGGTCGGTTCGTTTGGGGCCTTTCTCAGCCTCCTCCCCCTGGCCCTGATCCAGACTCCCTGGGCCGCCGGTCTCGGCTTCATCGGCCTGCTCGCCTTTACCTCGATCCGCTACCCCACCTTCTACATTTTTATCATGGAACTTACACCGCCGCGCCTGCGGGCCACCATGACCGGCACCGGGGAGATGTCAGCAGGGTTCAGCTTTGCCCTGATCTCGCTGGTCGGTGGCTTTACCATTGTCCGCTTCGGCTACACAGCCACCTTTCTGCTGGCTGCAACGATGACGCTGGCCGGCACGCTCCTCCTGGCTTTCTATGTCTGGTGGCTGGCCAAAAACCCAGAAGCCAGCCAACTCTCCCCCCCACCCCTCCAAGAGACAGCCATCATCCCCCCCCTGGTCGGCCACCCCCCGCTCGAACACGAACAGGAAGCCAAAGAAGGCTGACCGTAGCTCAGGGGAAACGCCGGCGCGCCTGCTCCAGCTCGACTGCGCTGGCCGCAAAACGATAGAGACGGGCAGGGCGATGGTCCCCCTCGCGCAGATTGCCAGTCGGCTCGAGCACCCCCGTCGCCAGAATCTTGCGTCGAAAATTTCGTTTGTCCAACGGCGCATGCAGAATCGTTTCGTAGACACGCTGCAGCTCCGACAGCGTGAACTCGCTGGGCAACAACAAAAACCCCAGCGCCGTCCACTCCAACTTCCACCGCAGCCGCTGCAGCGCATAGTCCAGGATGGTTCGGTGGTCGAAGGCTAGCTCCGGCAGGCCATAGATGTCCCACCACCGCGCCTCCCCTGCATCTGTGGCCCCGTGCACCTCCTGTCGCGCCACTTCTTCGGCGCCAAGCAACGCAAAATAGGCCACCGTCACCACGCGCGCCCGTGGATCGCGCCCAGGTTTTCCAAAGGTATAGAGCTGCTCCAGATAGATGTTGGAGACATTGGTCTCCTCTTTCAGCTCCCGCAACGCAGCATCGTACAGATCTTCCTGCTCCCCCACAAAACCGCCAGGCAACGCCCATTTTCCCAAAAACGGCTCGTGCGAACGCCGGATCAACAACACCCGCAGCGCACCCTCCTGGAAGACAAAAAGAATCATATCTACGGTGACTGCTGGCCGAGGGGGCCCCCCCACATCCTGGGCAATTTCCATTGTCATCGCTTCTGTGTGTCGGTCTTGTGCTCGCTGGGCAAAAATGAGGTATTCTTCTGACAACATCTCAATTGATTTTGCCACAGCCGACATCATCTTGCAAGCAGGGCAGGAGCCTCATACCCCACATCGATTTTCCCTTTTTCCGGTCACCATGATACGCTTGCTATCCTTATGGGGATCCGTCTTCTGCATCGGCTACAGCCATTCTTTGTGTTGCTCGCCCTGGCCTTGATGCTTCTGTTGCTACAAAGCCAGTGGGAAGAGTTGCAAAGCCACCGCTGGCAGCTAGATCCGCTCTGGTTCGCTGTCGCAGCAGGGGCCACAGTAGCCGCCTGGTCGATCGAAATTTTGCTCTGGCAGCAGCTTCTCCAGTTGGTAGGCGGCCGGCTCCCCTGGGGGACAGCAGCACGTATCTGGTTTCTCAGCGCAATCGTTCGCTACCTCCCTGGAAATATCTGGCAGCCGCTCTCCATCACCCTGCTGGCCCAACGCCACCAGGTTCGCCCCGAAGCAACCCTGGCCAGCGTAGCCCTCTATCAGGTGATCACCCTGCTGGCCGTTGCACCGATCGCTGCTCTTTATTTTGCTTTGACTCGCAACTGGGGCCTGTTGAACGATTTTCTCCAGGAGGGAACACCCTGGCTGGCTGGCCTGGCGCTGCTGCCACTCCTTGCCCTGATCGCCCAGCCGAACTGGCTGCTGGAACTGCTCAACTGGCTCCTGCATCGGCTGGGACGCGCCCCCCTCTCTGTTCGGCTGGGACGCGCCAGCGTGCTGGCACTGGTCACTGTGGCGATGGTCGACTGGGTGGTCTGGGGAGGGGCCTTTGCAGCACTTGCTTTTGCGGTCAGCAGCTACTCTGTCCACGAACTGTGGGCATTGACACCCCACCTGGTCGCGCTCTACTGTGTCGCCTATGCGGTCGGTTTTGCCAGCCTGCTGACCCCCAGCGGGCTGGGGATGCGCGAAGGAGCGCTCTATCTGCTGCTTGCACCGCTGTTGGGGAGCGGCACCACAACGCTCCTGGCGCTGGCGATGCGGATCTGGACGGTTGTCGCTGAACTGATTGCGGCCAGTGTCAGCGCCGTTGTCGGTATGCGAAGCCAGGCCTTGGCTCCCGCCAGCCTCCCTGCCGCCGAAACCGATCTGAAGGAAGGCATCTCCTGACCGGCTATGCCCAAAGCACCTCTGCATGCCAGCCATCCACGTGCACCTCGCACCCGCCTGCTGGCAATCACCCTGCTGGCCTTTGCCCTGACGACCTTTCGCCTCGACTGGCAGAGTCTCTGGTACGATGAAGGAGTGACCGCCACCGTCACACAACAGAGCCTGCCCGATCTGACCACCTGGACTGCGGCCGATGTCCAGCCGCCGCTCTACTACTACACCGTAGCCCTCTGGGGAGGAGTGGCTGGCTGGGACGAATGGGCACTCCGTTTTCCATCCGCCTGGGCGACCGTCCTGGCTGTGCTGTTGTTTGCGACGCTGCTGGCACGGCTGACAGGGGCCAGCAGCGCCCGTCTGCCGGGCGCACTCCTGGCTGCGCTGCACCCCCTGCTTGTCTACTACGGCCAGGAGGCCCGCATGTATGCCCAGTTGACGCTGCTGGGCGTGCTGGCGGGCGGCCTGCTGATCTGGCTGGCCAACCGCCCGCGACCCTCGTGGTTCGGCTGGGCTGGGTTTGTATTGGCAACGACAGCCGCCCTTTACACCCATTATTTTGCCCTGTTCTTGTTTGGCGGGCTGGCGATCGCTTTTCTGGTCGATTCTTTTTGCTGGCGACGGTCGGTTCCCCCTGCGCGTTCCCTGTGGCCTTTCTGCGCTGCCAGTGTGGCCATTGCCCTGCTGTACCTTCCGTGGCTGGGCGCGGTGGCGCCCCAACTGAGCCAGGATCGCAGTTACTGGACAGGCACGCTGAAACTGGGTGAAGCGCTGGCCCGCATCGCGATCGCGTTCACCAGCGGCGAAACCGTTTTGGAACAACCTGCGAGCTGGCTGCTGGTCAGCTACGGGCTGGTGACAGCCTATGCACTCTATCGCCTCTGGCGAGCCGGAAAGGCAGGACAGCGCCTGCTGCTCTATGCACTGTGCTGGCTGGGCGTGCCGGTTCTGGCGGTGCTTCTGCTGGCACTGGCCCTCCCCAAATTTAACGCCCGCTACGCCCTGACAGCACTGCCTGGCCTGCTGCTGATCTGGTCCGGCGGCTTGTCTCTGAGCACAAACCAGGGCCCCGACAGCAGCCGCACAGGGCCTCGTGCAGCGCTCCTGCTGCTGATTGCCAGCTTTTTTTTCAGCCTCAGCGGCTGGTTTTTCAACCCAATCTTCAACAAGGACCAATGGCGCCAACTGACAGAATTTCTGCGCCCACGTCTGGGCCCCGAAGAGAGGGTGGTCTTGGTCAGCGGCCATGCCTGGCCTGTCTGGCATTACTATGCCCCCGACCTGGAGCCCCTCCGCCTGCCCGATCTGGAGATCATCGATGTCGAAGCCATCCTGGATTTCGACAACACCGCGCCCATTCTCCGCCAGACCTTTGCCAACGACAGCGGGCTGCGCGGCGCCTGGCTGGTCAACTGGCAGAGCGAGGTCGTCGACCCCAACCAGATCGTGCCGATCCAGTTCGAGCTGAGCGGACGCGAAAAAGGACAAAGCGCCTCTTTCCAAGGGATCGACCTGCGCCGCTTCACAGGGTTTCGGGCCTCCCGCTTTGTCGATTCCCCCCCGCTCCAAACCACAACCCCCTTTCTTTTCGGCGGCCAGGTGGCGCTGCGCGGCTACCGCGTCCTCAGCAACGGCGACCTGCTCCTTTTCTGGGAACGCCTGTCTCCTGCCTCCTCCGATCTGCACCTGCAGCTCAGCACCGCGCGGGCAGACGGCACAGTGCTCGCCGTGATCCCAGGCCGCCGGCTGGCTGGCTATACCTATCCCTTCACACGCTGGCAGCCCGGTAAACTCGTCACCGGCCACATCCCAGCCTCCCAGTGGCTGGGCACGCCAGAGCCAGCCGCAGGACGTTACTGGTTGACAATCACTCTCTTCGACGGCGATGACCCGCAGGCAGCCCCACTGCCCACCAATACAGGCCGCCCCCTCGTCGAAATCGGCCCAGTCGAGGTAACCATTGAGTAAACTCAAAGAGATTGCCATGCTTCGCAAAAACCACCTGCCCTCCAGAGACCTGCTGTTGGCCCTCTTTTTGGGGCTTCTCCTCGCCACACTGGCTGGCTGCGGCCAGCTCGACTTCAAGGCTGGCTCCCTCCTTGCCTCCGCTGCCTTTTCCAAAAACGAGCTCTCTCCCAACGCCGACGGAGAAGACGACGTGGCCGAAATTACCTACAGCCTGCGTCGAGCGGCCAATGTCAGCATCTATTTCGAAAACGCTGAGGGCAAACGCTTCTATTTTCGGGAAAATCGTCGCCGCGCCCCAGGCTCCTACAGCGTGCTGTGGGGAGGGGTTGTCGACCAGACGGAAATTGTTGACTTCGGCTACGGACCTGTCGAAATCCTCAGCCGTGTCCTGCCAGACGGCACCTATCGTTGGGTGATTGAAGCTGCAGAACCACAGGGCGAAGCCGCCAGCGCCGAAGGACAGATCAGACTGACAGGCGGCGATACCCTGCTGCCCGAACTGCAAAACTTCACAGTGCTCCCCGATGTGTTTCGCCCCAACCAGGATGGCCTGGCCGACGATCGAGTGGCCATCGGCTATTATCTGACCAAAGAAGTGGCCTCGATTGCGCTCTTCTTGCGCGACCCAGCACGCCCCGACAGCCGCTTCTTCATCGCCGAAGCCCCCGGGCTGGTCAAACCAACCGAACGCGGGTACCACAACTACAGCTACGACGGCGGCGTCGACCTCAACGCCGAACCCCCTGCCGATGGGACCTACGAATTGGTCGGCGAGGCACGCGATGCTGCCGGCAACGCAGTCCGGGTGATCCGCCCCCTCACCATCCAAGAAGGGGGCAAACCACGCGCCGATGTGGTCGGTGGCGAAATTGACTGGAGCGGGGAAAGCGGACGCGTCGTGCTGCGGACCCTTGGCGAAACGCTCTGTTTCAAGGCCTACATCGCCAACGAAAGCACGGTGCCAATCCGCACCAGCGGCCCCTGGCCCGGCCAGGAATACCGCTACGCCGAAAATTACAACACCTTGGCCGCCGACCAAAAAGAAGCCGCCTGGCTGCAACAGGACGGCGCCTGGCGCTTCGGCATCAATTTTGACACGACCGGTGTCGATTTCCCGTACCGCTGGGCCATCGGACGCCCGCAAGATTTGGAAAGACGGCTGATCGACGGGCGTGAGCAGTGGTACCTGCTTCCCGGCAGACGGGGGGAGGTCAGCGGCTGCATCGTCCTCGATGAAAAGCTGCCGGTCGGCACCCGCTTCTGGTGGGGCGGGCTGATCCACCAAGGGGTCTCGGTCGCCAACAACAATATCGACCGGATCACAGTAGAGCTGGGGATCCCCTGATGCGCCGCCCGCGCCTGGCTGTTCTGGTAGTCTCTTACAACGTGCGCGAGCTGCTCCGCAACTGCCTGCGCAGCGTGGCCGCAGCCGCCGTGCGCTCTGCCCACCACCTGGAGGTTGTGACGATCGTGGTCGACAACGCCAGCAAAGACGGCAGCGCCGCCATGGTCGCCCACGAATTTCCCGATGTGCGGCTCCATGCCAGCAGAGAAAACTTGGGGTTCACCGGCGGCAACAACCTGGCCCTCCGTCTGCTCGGCCTGGCTGGCCCTGCACAGCCAGGCCGCACCGACAGTGCAGAGGCAGAATATGTGCTGCTGTTGAACCCCGACACCGAAGTGCTCGACGATGCCTTGGGGCAGATGGTCACTTTTTTAGAGAGCCACCCAGAGGCCGCAGCCTGTGGCCCCAGCCTCCGCTACGCCGACGGCTCCTTCCAACACAGCGCCTTTCACTTTCCTGGCCTCCTCCAAGTCCTGTTCGACCTGTTTCCACCTGCTGCACTGCCCGGCGCATCCCGCCTGCTCAACAGCCGTCTCAACGGCCGTTATCCAGCCAGATGCTGGCAAAACAACCGCCCCTTTGCTGTAGACTTCGTGCTCGGCGCTGCGCTCCTCGTGCGCAGCAGAGCCATCCTCGCAGTCGGCCCCCTCGACGAGGGGTACTGGATGTACTGCGAAGAGATGGAGTGGTGCCGTCGCTTGCGCGCAGCCCGCTGGAGCGTCTACATCCTCCCCACAGCTCAGATCGTCCACCACGAAGCCCAAAGCAGCCGCCAGCGGCGCTGGCGCTCGTTTGAACAGCTCTGGCGCAGCCGCCTGCGCTACTTTCACCAGTATGCCAGCGACTACCCCCCGCCCGTTCTCTGGCTGATCCGCATCCTGGTGCACTTTTACGCTCGGCAGCAGCTGGGCCAGCTTGGACGGCGCTTTGCACAAGGCAAGCTGGATGGCGTAGAATGGGAAGAGGCTTCTGCGGCGCTCTCTGCGTTGACCCAGCTGTAAATCCCAACAGGGAGCCGCTCCCCAAACTTGACCCGCGATCTCCAGGAGAGCCTTCGCATGCAACATCTGGTCGCAGTCATTCTCACCTACAACGAAGCGCACAATCTCCGCGCCTGCATCGATTCGCTGCGCGGCTGGGTCGACAGGGTGGTCGTCTGGGATTCAGGCAGCACCGACGCCACCCAGCAGATCGCCCGCCAGGCTGGCGCGACGGTCGTCGAGCGCGCCTTCGACAACTACTCGGCACAACGCCAGGCAGCTCTCGACGCCACAGAGGCAGAATGGATTTTTTTTGTGGATGCCGACGAACGGGCGACGCCAGAGCTGGCAAGTGAAATCCACCAGACCCTCTCCACCTCCACGAGCTCCCTGGCAGGTGGCTGGGTGCCACGCCGTAATTTTATTGTCGGCCACGAAATGTGCGCTGGGGGCTTTTCACCCGACTACCAACTTCGCCTGCTGCGCCGCAACGCAGCCCACTACATGCAGGACCGTCCTGTCCATGAGATCGTCGCTTTGAAGGGGTCCGCAGTCTATCTGCAAACTCCCTTGATCCACTTCAACTATCTCTCGTGGCCACAGTTCCACCACAAACAGCGTCTCTATGCCGGCTACGAGGCCCGCATTCTGGCCCAACGGGGCGTCAGGCCGCAGCCCCACAATTTTGTGCTGCAGCCGCTGCGCGAATTCTGGCGCCGCTTTGTCACGCTGCAAGGCTGGCGAGATGGTGTGCAGGGCCTCTGGCTGGCTGCTCTGCTCGCCTGGTATTATGGGTTCGTCCCCTATCTGCTCCTGCTCCGTCAGGGGTCCACGACCAGCGTTCGATTGCCCTGACGCACCAGCCTGACCAGGTTCTGGGTCGCCTCTTCAAATGTATCGTCGTGGCTGATCACAAAAAGCTGTGTAAACCCGCGCACAGACAGGATCTGTTGCGCCAGAGCTTCTCGGCGGACGCTGTCCAGATTGGCCGTCGGTTCGTCAAAAAAAGCAATGGTCAAAGTGCTCATCTCCCGCACCAGAGCAAGCCTCACTGCCAGCGCAGCACTCATCTGCTCCCCGCCAGAGAGCTGGCGGAAGCTTCGCTCCACCCCGTCTGTGGTCAGCGTGATGCCATAGTCTGTGCCCCAGCCCAAGATACGTCGGTGATCGCCCATCAGCTCGCCAAAGATGACCGCCGCCCCTTCACTGACCCGCTGAACCAACGCTCGGGTCACATGGGGCCCTGCCTGCTTGATGGTGGTCCGGACAGCCTCCAGGGCCTCTTTTTGGCGGGTCAGCCGGCTCCGCTCGCTCACCAGCTCCCCCCGCCTGACCTGCTCTGCACGCAAGCTGTTGACCCGCGCCTCCTCTTCGGCCTGGGCGCGGGTCAACAGGCTCAGGCTTGCCGAGAGGCTACCCAGCTGCTGGCGCAGCGCTCGTTCTTCTGTCTGCACCTGCTGGTAGCTGCTCTGGTCAAAGAGCGCCAGCGCCTCGTCGAACGAAAGCCTGCTGGCAGCCAGGTCACGCTCGGCCTGGCGCAACATTTCGAGACTCTGCTCTGCAATTTTACACCGCTCTCCCCGTCTCTCCGCCAGCTGGTAGTAGGAAAGCACTGCCTGGTAGGCAGCTGCGTGCTGGCGCAGCGCAAGAGCATTCTGCTGCTGTGCCAGGTCCAGATCTCCAGCTGCTTCCAGTTCGATGCCCAGCACCTGCAGCTGGGCACGCACGGTGCCCAGACGATCCACCGCTGCGAAGAGCTCCTGATCCAGAGCAGCCCGCCGCGCCGCTTTTTGTGCGGCCAGCATCCTGCGGGTCCGCGGGTCATCGAGCGCAGCGAGCGCTGCGCGCACCTCGGCCAGACCGGCGACCTCCCCAGCCAGTTGCTGACGCTCGGCTGCCAGCTCGGCCACTTCCCGGCTGCACTCGGCCACTGCCTGTTCGGCAGCGACGACTTCGGCCAGACGGGGCAGCCTACGCCACACGGCTTCCAGCCGCTGGCGTTCTTGGCCCGCCGCCACTAACAGCTGCTCCTGCTCCGCCAGCGCGACACGATCTTGCTCGGCAGCCAGGGACAGCGCGCTTTGGCGCTCCAGACTCCGAGCGCGCACATCGCTGCGATGCGCTGTGCTCAACGGCTGTTCGCACAGGGGACAGAGCGGAGCCTCGATCCCGGCCAGCGCCACAAGCTGACGCTCCACCTCAGCAAGCACAGTCTGCTGTCGCACAACCCGCTCACGCAGCTGTTCTTGGCTCCCCCGCAGCACACGCTCCCGCTCCGCCACTGCTGCCATCTGCGCTTCCACGGCCAGCGCCTCCTGATAACGCTGCGCCACAGCCCCATGCCTGATACCTTGTTGCCGCTGGCTGTCAGCCAGCAGACCCTGCCGCCGTTCCAATTCGGTCAGACGGTTCTCAGTACGTTCCAACAGAGCCGCCGTACGTTCCAGCGACTCCTGCCTCTGCACCGCACTGGCCAGTTCACCCACCACAGCCTCCGCAGCCAACGCATCCGCTCGTTCTTGTTCGAGCTGCTGGCAGCGCGCTGCCGCCAGCGCGATCTCCTTTTCAAGGCTGGCCTGCCTCTTCACCAACATATTGCGGGCCTGTTGACGGGCTTGCAGCTCCTCCTGGGCGGCTTGGGCCGCCACATAGGCATCGTGCCCGGTCCGGTTGGCAGCAACCATCGCCACCGCAGCCTCTGCTTCGACACAAGCCTGGCGATCCCGCTCGCTCTGCACAGACAGCCCACGGACCATCTCTTCCTGACGTCCTGCCTGCGCTCGCCACCCGTCGACCGCCCGCTTGTGCAGCTCCAGCTGCTGCAGCCGCACCTGGTTGGCCTGCAGCGCACGCTCCTGAGTGGACTGCAGCTGGTGCAGCTGGGCCAGCTCGAGCGAACGGCGGGCCAACGACTGCTCCAGCTCCGACAATTTTTCCAGACGAGTCTCCAGCACCGCCAAATCGAGCGCCAGCTCCTTGAGCTGCTCCTCCACTCTCCGCCATGGTTCACGCAGCCGCTCCGCTGCCAGGTTGTAGTCGTCTACCTGCAGCAAGGCATCAAAAATTCCCTTGCGGTTGCTTGGGGTTTCTGCAAAGGCTGTGGTCAACGTACCTTGCGCAACACCCAGCGCATTGGTAAAAAGGCGCGCCAGATCGACAGAAAGGTCTACCCGCAGATGACGCCGCACAAAGGCCAGCACATCGGCCTTCCCTTCACAAAGTTTTTGCCCGAGCTCGACGTCGTGCACACCGTAGAGCGTGCTGCCCCCAAAACGACGTTCTACCCGGTACGGGCGTTCGTCCAGGCGGCTGAGAAGGGTCACGGCTACCGAACCGCTGCGCGCCCCTTCACGCACAAATTCCAGCGCTGTGTACGGCAGCGCATCGAACAAGGCGTAGCCGACCGCCTCGATCAGTGTACTTTTGCCAGCACCGTTTTGCCCGACGATCGCGTTGACCCCTTCGGTAAAGGAGATTCGGGCATGTTCGTAGCTTTTGACGTTGTTCAATTCCAGTTCGAGAATACGCACAAGAAGAGCTCCTACATCTGTTCTCCGGAGCCAGCTGACAGGTCGTCCAGCAGACGAAGCTGGCCAGCCAGTTCTTCCAGCAACATTTCGGTCGAGGCACCGCTCAACGCCAACCGCTTGAGCGCCAGCGCAGCTGCCGTCCATTGGGCCGATGTCTCGGCAAAGCGCAGATCTCGGCCAAACAGCGAAGAAAGTACCGAGCGCTCCAGTTCGCTCCGGGTCATCGTTTCGTCAGCCACAACCGCATCCTCGACGCTTTGCAGCAAGCTCTTGACCTGGACAACCAACGGCTGGAAGATGGTGTGAACCAGATTTTCGATCGCAGCAAAATCCAAGGCACGGCGGTCAAAGGGCAAAACACCGGTCAGAGAGAGTTCCACCACAGCTGGCAGGATCTCCAGCTGGCTGGCCGCCACTTCGACCGCCAAATCCCGGGCCTTGCGCCGCAAAAATTCTTCGAGCTGCTGCAACAGTGCTTCCGGCGACCGGGCATGGTCGGTTTTGTAGCGATACTGGCGGAAGGTACGGCGGGGAAGGTTTCCCCGCCAGAGCTGCTGCCCCCCCTGCGGGCTCTCTGTATCGACGTTCACGACCAGATAGCCGCGCGGCGTCCAGAGCGACTCGGCCATCGAACAAGCCTCTGGACTGCCTGGGTTGTGGATCCAATGCTCCAAAACAAAGGGCTTGTGGAAATGGCCCAGCGCCACGTAGTCGATCTGCTGGCGCAGCCCCCCCCACTGGCGGAACGCGACACCGCCAGCCTTCTCCTCCATCTCCCCTTCAACCCCCGCATGGGTGACAAAAATGCTGTATTCGACGCCTTCTTTCGGCAGAACAGCCAACGCAGCCGCATACGATTCCAGTGCGGTCCCTGTACTGGCGCCGTAGTAACGCATCCCATAGACCCGTATGCCGGGCTTTGGCTCGCAATAGGCGCCTTGACGGCGCTGGGGATCCCAGGGAGTCAGCGCCAGACGCCCTTCACTGTTTTCAGCGTCGAGCAGAATCAGCAGCCCCTGCAACGCCAGGAACTTCATCCAACCGATCGTCTCCGCGTAGTAGGCTCGTTCGTGGTTGCCTTCTACGGCAATGCAAGGGATTCCAGCCTCCCGCAACCGGCTGAGCCCGCGGATGGCCTGGTTGAGCGTGAGCGCGTCCAACGAACGCTTGTGAAAGAGGTCACCAGCCAGCACGACAAAGTCGACCGGGCCAGCCACCTCTTCGTCAAAACGAACAATCTGACCACGGCGCGGCTGATAAACCCCCGTCGCTTTGTCGATCACGGCCTGAAAAGCCGCTGCAAAGTCGTTGAAACGCTCCTTGTGCCCATACTGCAAGTACCCAAGATGGATGTCTGCGCAGTGCAAAAATCGTATCTTCATGTTCTTTGTCGCCTCTTTTGGGAGGGAGATCTGCCCAAAGACTCTGCCCAAAGACTCTGCCCAAAGACAGAGAAAAAGACAGAGAAATGTCAAGCCAGCTCGCTGCCAGACGCCTCTGCCAACCTGCAGCGCATCGTCATCAAGGTGCGTTGCACAACAAATCCGACCTGGGCAAGATGGTCGAGCAGACTCCGCTGTTCGATGCTGACGCTGACACACACCGGCCAGCGGGGAAATTCCTGCAACTGCCAGAGTGCCCAGTCGAGCAGCAGGAGATCGTACAGCCCATACTGTTCTGGGCGAGCCCACAGTTGCAGCGTGTGTTCTCCCCGCCAATGACGGGCAGTGAGCAGCAGCGCTGCCTCAAAACGGGAGGAGTTTTGGACGGCACGCCGGTACACCACGTTGCGCCCCGCCACATTCCAAAACCATTCAGCCAACCGGCCCTCAAAGGTCATCTGAAAATCGCCCAGTTGGATGCCCCGCCACCACTGCGCCAGCGGGCCCATCTGGTGGCTG
The DNA here is from genome assembly GCA_018969295.1 of Chloroflexota bacterium. Classification (GTDB taxonomy): domain Bacteria; phylum Chloroflexota; class Anaerolineae; order Caldilineales; family Caldilineaceae; genus Caldilinea. The sequence continues at coordinate 27,316 of JAGWYN010000007.1, forward strand.
GCGAGTTCATACAGGGCCGTCCAGTCCGCCGCCACAAACGTTTTGAGCACCTTTGTCTCTGACGGCTTCTCAATGGGCGGCACACGGGCAGCCCGCACTTCGGCGATCCCCCCCACATCCTCGAAGCCCAGGCTCTGGTAGAGATGGCGGGCGACTGTATTGCCCGCATAGACCTGCAACACCGCCCACTGCCCCCCCGCCTGCGTGGCATGCTCCAAGGCTTTTTCCACCAACTGCCGAGAAATCCCACGGCCTCGATAGGCTGGCGCCACTGCTACGTTAGCGATCTGCCAACGGGTGGCGTATTTGTCCGCGCGCTGAACCGTCACATTGCCGACCACAGCCCCCCGATCCACCCAGACAAATCCACTTAAAAAATCGTTGAATTCGCCCGTGCTGCGGTTGAGAACGCCGAGCAGACCGCCAAAGTGACTCATGGCACGCATCTCCCGCAACGCCGCCGCACCCCGTCCGTTCAATTCACGCGCAAAAGAGACCTCAATCAGTTCAGCCACCGGCCCCAGATCACGGCTCAGATCAAACGGACGGATTCCGGTCTCCACCTGCGGGTTGTAGACAGAAGTAGACACTGTGACCGTTCTCTTGGAGCTAGACAAAGATCACCGCCCGCACAGCCTGGCGGACACAGAGGGGATGACGGCGATGAAATCGGCCACCTGTCGCGCCAGGTCGTCTTTCTGGTCGGCGCTCGCCCCCCCTGCCAGAGAGAACGGGGCCGCACACCCACAATGACGGTGCCTGTTTCGGTCTGATAGGCGTCACGCTTTCCCTCTTTCCACCAACGCCATACGTTCTTAAGATCTAGCTTAAGATCTAGCTGGCTACACGCACCAAAGCAGGTCGCAACACCTGCCCCTTGAGCGTATACCCTGCACGCAACGTCTCCACGATGTGTCCGCTTTCCACTTCTTCGCTCGGTACACTTGCGATCGCCTCGTGCAGAGTCGGGTCAAAAAGCCCTTCACCAGCCACCCTCACCACCCCTTCGTCTTCCAGCATCCCTCGCAGCTTGCGCTGGATCTGACGAAATCCCTCTACCCAGGCTGTCTGGCCGATCTCTTCGTTCGGCAGATTGGCGAAGGCCAGCTCAAAGTCATCCAGAGCAGGCAAAATTCTCCGAATCATGTGCGCGCTGACCCGCTCCATTTCCTCCGCCAGTTGACGCTCCTGGCGTCGCCGGCTGTTTTGGAATTCTGCGGCCAGACGCTGAGATTTTTCGGTGATCCCCGCACACTCCTGCCGAGCCTCAGCCAGCTCAGCCTCCAACTGAGCAATCCTGTCCAAAAATCCAGCGACGGCAGATTCTTCTGCACGCGCCTCGGCGCTCTCCCCAACACGCTCTTCTGTGCTCTGCGCGGCGCCCTCCCCCTGGGCCTCTGCCACCGACTCTGCCGTCCCGTTCTTCGCCATTTCGCTGTCGTTCATGGTTTTGTTGTCGATTTCTTCAGCCATCTTGTTTTACGTTTCTTACTTTGGAAACAGGTCAACTGCCGCCATACATCTTTTCGATCTTCTCGCTCATCAGATCCGACACAAACCGGACCGCACCAATCGAACGCCCGTAGCGCATGCGCACAGGGCCAAGCACCCCCAACAGCCCTGACATTCGATCGTTCACGCCGTAGCGCGAGATCACCAGGCTGACATCGCGCAGCTCTGCATAGCGTCCATCCCCGGCAATCATCACATGCACAGTGTCGCTGCCAGGCAGGTCGTCTGCAATCTGCTCGAGCAGTTCTGGATCCTCCAACACCTGCACAACCCGCCGTGCACTCTCGCTTTCGGCAAATTCAGGCGCGCGCAACACCTCCGCTAACCCATCCCGAAAGACAACCCCCCCCTCATGCTGTTCGATCCGATGCATGGCATCGGCAGCAAGCTCGGCAACCTGACGCGCAAAAGGGGTCAGCCGCACAGCGTGGGCCCGCATTCCGCTGCTCTCCAGCCCAGCCAAATGGCTGTTCAACTCGTTGCTGGTACGACTCAGCTCCTGCTGTTCCATCGGCTGGTCCAGGTCCAACAACTGCTGTTTGACCGTCCCTTCTTGCAGAACCAACACCAGCAACACCTTGGTATCCTGAATATGCACCAGCTCCAGATGTTTGAATGTACACCGCACACTGCGCGGCGCAGTCGCTACAGCCGCACTTTGTGCAGTACGTGCCAGCACCGCGGTGCTGGCACGTAGCCAGTGGTCGACCTCAGCCGGCAGCTGCTGGAAACGACGGCGAATCAACGCCTGCTCCTCCGCAGCCAGCTCCAGATCGGCAACCAGGTAGTGCACAAAAAAGCGATACCCCAGGCCGGTCGGGATCCGCCCCGCGCTGGTGTGCGGATGGGTCAGCAACCCCATCCGCTCCAGCGCAGCCAGTTCGTTGCGGACTGTGGCCGGACTGACCCCCAGGTCGTACTGCCCCACCAGCCCCGCACTGCCGACCGGCTGCGCACTCTGCACAAACTCTTGAATCACAATGCGCAGCACATGGCGCTGACGCTCAGAAAGTGAATCGTACGTAATCGTTTCGTCGTGCATGGCTCAGTAGGCGTTGCGATTGGTGCCAAAAATCGTCTGCAAGACCGTCCGGATCAAAATCATAATGTCGAGCCCGATCGACCAGTTCTCAATGTACCACAGGTCGTACTTGGTCCGTTCCACAATCGAGGTGTCTCCACGCAGACCATTGACCTGCGCCCAGCCGGTCAACCCCGCTTTCTCACGATGCCGGTCCATGTAGCGCGGGATGATCTGCCGAAACTGCTCGACATAGACCGGGCGTTCGGGCCGCGGCCCCACCAGACTCATGTCCCCAACCAACACGTTGACCAGCTGTGGCAGTTCATCGACGTTAAAGCGCCGCATCACAGAGCCCAGCTTCGTCTTGCGCGGGTCGTCTGGCGTCGTCCACCCTGGCCCATCTGTCTCCGCATCCTGGCGCATCGAACGAAATTTGATGATTTTGAAGGGCCGGGCATCCAGCCCCATCCGCTCCTGCGAGAAAAAAACCGGACCTGGGCTGTCCAGCTTGATCAGCAGCGCAGTCAATAACATGAACGGGCTCAACAACACCAGCCCAAGGCCGCTGAAGAGAATGTCGACTCCCCGCTTGGCCACCAGCTTCCATCCCTGCAACGCCACGTCGCGAATGGTCAACAGCGGCAGCCCTCCCAGATCCCCGATCGTGACTTCGCTCGCCATGATCTGGAAAACATCTGGAAAAACCCGAATCCCTACTTTTTCACGCTCGCAGAGGCTGATGATCGTCACCAAATCCTGATGGCTGCTTTCAGGAAGCCCAATGATCACCTCGTCGATCGCATAGCGATCGATCAAAAGAGGCACATCCCCCAACGTTCCCAACAGAGGAACATTCAATCCCAGAGGTACCCGCTCGCTGCGGCCAGCATCGACAATGCCAACCACCCGATACCCCAACTTGGGATGGGCGCTCATTTTGTGCAACAACATCTGGCCGATCTCCCCGGCACCGATCAACAATACCCGGTCGTCCCCAATCCCACGCGCTTGAATCGCCCACTGCAGCTGAGCATGCAGGACACGCCCCAGAACATCGTAGGCCACAGTGAGCGCACTCCCCAACAACACCAACGCCCGATGGTATTCAAAGTCACGCGCCAGCAGCGTCAACAAGGCGACTGTAAAAAACATTGTCAGGACGTTGTAGCTGACAATCTTGAACAATTCGTCCAGATGTGTGATCGGTCGGCGACGCTGGTACATCTGCTGACTGAAATAGAGAATCAGCATCACCCCCATGTAGACAGCTGGCAGCGGCAGAAATTCCACAAACTCGCCGATGACAAATTCAGGGTTGCGCTGCAACAACGCATGCGCAGACCCAAAAGCCAGCCACACACTGCCAAGATCGATTCCCACCAACCCCAACATCAAAAAAAATTGGGCGCGCTTCAGCACCCCAGGACGGCCGGAGCGACGCGCGCCGTATTCGTTTTGCCCCCCCCGCTCTGAAAGAGTGTTCTGCATCTGAACGCTATCCAACTCACTGTACATTCGCTGCGTTCGCACCCAGCCGCTGCCCGTCCCGGCAATACCGCCAAAGATGCCCTGCTACATCTAGCCCCCCCTTGACCACAATCCCCAACAGGATCACCCAGTCCAAAAGCCAGGGGGTCTTGCTCCGGTAGTGTTTTGCATAAAAAAGCCACATCGCCTCATAAAAATCGATCCGGCTCTTGCTGCTGCGGCTGCTGGCAGCTTCTTTGACATGCGTGATCTCGACAGCCCCATTGTACCAGATCTCCCAGCCAACATCCTTGATGCGCTTGGCCCAGTCCAGATCTTCGCCGTACATGAAAAATCGTTCGTCCAATAGCCCTGCATCCCGAATCGCCTCGCGACGGACCTGCATGTAGGCACCCACCACAGAGTCGACCGGGTGGACTGCATCCTCAGGCAAGTACGCCAGATTGTACGCGTTGAAACGTCGGCTACGCGAAAAAATTTTGCTCAGCCCGACCATACGGTAAAAACTTACCTGAGGCGTTGGAAAACTGCGCCGACACGCCCAATCCAGGGCACCGTCAGGCCGACGCACACGGGGCCCTGCCGCCCCAATCGCCGGATAGGCATCCATGTAGGCCACCATCTCAGCCAGCGTAGTCGGCCGCAGAAGTGTGTCCGGGTTCAACAACAACACGTAGCGAGGCAAATCGTCCAGACAAGCGATGCTCTGCCCCCCAAACCCCAACGCCCGCAACCCCACATTGTTGCCAGCACTGTACCCGATGTTGGCGGGGTTGACAATGAGCTGAACGTCGGCGAATTCCGCTCGCACCATCGCCGCACTGCTGTCGTTGCTGGCGTTGTCGACAACAACTACTGCTACACACAGACGATGGCGGCTGGCACATACCGACCGCAAACAGCCACGCAGCAGATCCGCCGTGTTGTAGTTCAATATGATGATCGCCAGATCCACTGGCGTCGTTTTCCCCATGTTTTCACCAGTTCTTCTCAAGAAGCCCCGGAGGGTCGCTGCATTGATTTTGCCCGCTGCGCACAGCTTTTTACACGTGCACCATTGTAGCATGTCCCCGCACACAGGCAAAGCACGCCCGCCAGTGTTCCAGCTCCAGGAGCCCGAATATCGGCGAAAATTCGAGAAAAACACCCCTGTGTGCTAAAATGGCACCTTGTCAGCCGTTCCTGCCAGAGCTGGCAGAAATTCCGTTTGTGTTTTATGGCTATGCGAATAAACACGAGATCGTTCACTTTTGTTCTCCTGGCTGCCATGTGGGGGGCCTCCCTGGCCTTGCTCGCAGCCTGCCAGCCGGCCCCCGGCAGAGCTGCCGCGCCCCCGCAGCCCCTCTCCCCCGCCACGCTGAACCACCTTTTTCAACCGCTGCCAGAGTGGGCATCCCCCCAAGCCCCCCCCGAACAAATCCAGCTCGGGCGGATGCTCTTCTACGACCTGCGCCTCTCGATTACACAGCAGATGAGCTGCAATACCTGCCACCTGCTCCAGAACTACGGCGTCGACAGCCTCCCAACCTCACTCAGCCACAAAGGCAGGTCAGGCCCTCGCAATACCCCCACCGTCTACAACGCAGCCCTCCAAAGCGCCCAGTTCTGGGACGGCCGCGCCCGCTCCGTCGAGGAACAGGCCGGCCACCCCCTCCTCGCCGAGACCGAAATGGGCATGCCCACCGCCGACGATGTCGAAAAGACCCTCCGCTCCATCCCAGGCTACAACACAGCCTTTGCAGCTGCCTTCCAAGGCCAACCCCACCCCCTCACCTTCCAAAATGTCGCCCTGGCCATCGCCGCCTTCGAACGCGGCCTGCTAACCCCCTCCCGCTTTGACCGCTACCTGGCCGGCGATCTCGGCCAGCTGACCCCGGAAGAGCTGCAGGGTCTCCAGCGCTTTCTCGACGCAGGGTGCGCCAGCTGCCACAACGGGGTCGGGCTGGGCGGCACCCTGGCCAGCCCAGCAGCCCTGGCTCTGCTGACAGAGCCAGCGACCCGCAACACCCAAACCCTGACTGTCATCAAAATTCCCAGCCTGCGCAACGTCACCGAAACAGCCCCCTACCTCCACGATGGCAGTGTCGCCACCCTGGAAGAAACCGTCGCCCAGATGGCCCCCCGGCAGGCACCGCTGAGCCCCAAAGAGATCGCCCAGATCGTCGCCTTTCTTGGCACGCTCACGGGCGAGCTCCCAGCAGACTATATTGCCATGCCAGCGCTGCCTGAAGACGGGCCGGAGACGGCCAGTTTCGCCAAAACAACCCACCCCTAGCGCCCCCCCAAGGCCGCCATCCGCCTGATTGCCCCCTCAACCGTGCGCTCCTCCCCCAGCCCGCCCAGCCCCACATCGTGTGCAGCCGCCGCCAGCAGGACCTGCTGTGGCGCCAGCCCGATCAGCTCAGAACGGTCGATCGCCGTCCCCACCTGCCGAGCCAGCTGCTCGACCCTGCCGTAAACAACATGCAGCGGCGTGGTCGCTGTATCCAATAGATTCATGCTGACCTGTGCCTGCCCCCCCACCCCAAAGCCCTTGGCCTGGACCCCAGCCAGGCCGCCGCTGCTTTCACGGATCTGGCGGGCAATCCGCCGGGCAACAGCCACCTCCGGCGTGCATAAAAAGATGTTGTAGGCCACCAGAAAAGGGCGTGCTCCGACCACAACAGCCCCCGCCGGCCCCAAAACGGCAGGCCCATAGTCCGGCATCCGCTCCGGGCTGCCGATGGCCGTCAGCAGCCCCTCAAATTCGCCGCGACGGATCTCCGGCAGCGCTCGCCGCTCGGGCCGGGCTGCCGCAGCAGCGTAGAGGTAGACAGGCAGCCGCAGCTCACTGCCAATCCGCTGCCCCAACTGGCGTGCCAGCCCGGCACATTCCTCCAACGTGATGCCGCCGAGAGGGATGATCGGCACCACATCGGTTGCGCCCAACCGCGGGTGCTCGCCCCGCTGCTCGAAGAGGTTGATCCGTCGCGCAGCTGTCGCCGTCGCCTGAAAGAGCCCTTCCAGAACCGCCGACGGCTCGCCAGCCACGGTGACCACCGAACGGTTGTGGTCAGCATCGCTGCTGGCGTCGAGCAGCACAACACCCGGCACAGACAACGCTGCCACGATCTCCGCCACCACCTCCGATCGGCGCCCCTCCGAAAAATTGGGCACTGCCTCTACCATCGCCATCGCTTCCTCCCTCTCTGTGGCCGACCCTCTCTGTGGCCGACCCTCTCTGTGGCCGACCCTCTCTGTGGCCGACGCCACACCCTTCGGCTGCCAGGTCAAATCCTCCCCTGCTGCCGCTCAAGACTGGCTCATCGTACAGCTGTCGGGTATTATAGCGGGTATGGAACCAAACAGAAACGACACCCAGCCCACACAAGACCCTGCCGACCTCTGGGACCACTGGGTCCACACCCGACCGGACGGCCATCCTCTCCAGCTGAGCGGCTGGGGCGCCTTGAAAACGCGCTTCGGCTGGCAAAGCGGCCGGGTCGTCCTGCCCACGCCCCAGGGCGTTCCCCAGGCTGGCGCCCAGGTGCTCTTGCGCCGTTTCTATGGGCTGACCTTGGCATATGTGCCGCGCGGCCCGCTGGTGGACTGGACAGACGCGCAGCTGCGCGAGGAGTTGCTGGAAGCGCTGCGCCGCCACTGCGCCCGCGCCGGCGCAGCCCTCCTCAAAATCGAGCCTGACCTGCCCGACAGCGTCGCCAACCGCGCCCTGCTGCACCGCTGCGGCTTCACCCCAAGCCCACAGAGTGTACAGCCGCCTTCCACCGTTCTGGTCGATCTGCGCAAGGATGAAGCCACCCTGCTCGCCGACATGAAAAGCAAATGGCGGTACAACATTCGGCTGGCCGAACGCAAAGGTGTGACTGTGCGCCCGCTGACACGGGCGGAACTGCCGACATTGCACCGGCTGCTGAAAGAGACCGGTGCGCGTGACGGCTTTGCCGTGCACAGCAGCGACTATTACGACACGGCCTTTGACCTGTGGGTCCCTGACCACGCCACCTTCCTGGTGGCCGAGGTGGCGGGCGAGCCGTTGGGGGCTATCGTCGTGGCCCAGGCCGGGCCTGTTGCCGTCTATCTTTGGGGAGCCAGCAGCGAACGCCAACGCAGCCTGATGCCCAATCATGCGCTCCAATGGGCAGGAATGCGCTGGGCCCGCAACCGGGGCGCCACCCGCTACGATCTGTGGGGCATCCCCGACGAGATCGGACAGCTGGCAACCAGACTGGCCCCTACAGCCACCATCCCCGCCGAAGCTCTGCCGCTCCACCTCGACTCCCTCCCCAGCCAGGGGCTCTGGGGGGTCTATCGCTTCAAACAGGGCTTTGGAGGGCAGGTGACCCGTCTGGTCGGGGCCTGGGACATGCCGATAGACCCGGTCCGATCCCGGCTCTACACTGTTGGCCTGAAATTTCAACAGCTGAGCCACCCCGCAACGTCTCGTCCGGTGGGAGCTCTCAGATCCACAGCTGGCCAACTCATCGCCGTCGACAGCCCTGCACAATGGCATGCCGCACTGGCCCACACACCTGCTCCCCATGTCCTGCAAAGTTGGGAGTGGGGAGAGATCAAGGCGCAGACCGGCTGGCATGCAGAACGTCTGGCGCTCGCAGGGGGAAGCGCAGCCTTTCAGCTGCTCTGGCGCACCCCTCTTCCGCCGCTGCGGGTCGGCTATGTCCCCAAAGGACCCGCCGTCGACTGGGCTGACCCCGACGCGGTCGAGGCTGCCCTGACTGCGGTCGAAGAATGTGCCCGCCAGCTGCGCTGTGTTTTTGTCAAAATCGACCCGGATGTGCGCGAGGAGAGCCCACAAGGTCGACGGGTCCTCCATGCGCTGCAGCGGCGCGGCTGGCGTTCCAGCGACGATCCCATTCAATTCAAAAACACCGCAACCACCGACCTGCGCGGCGGCCCCGAGACGCTCCTGGCCACCCTGAAAAGCAAATGGCGCTACAACCTCCGGCTGGCCGAAAAACGGGGCATCACCGTGCGCTGCGGCCAGCCTGCCGATCTGCCCGAGTTCTATGCGCTCTACGCCGAAACCGGGGCTCGCGATGGGTTTCTGGTCCGTCCAGCCAGCTACTATCTGACCACCTGGGAACGCTTCCTGCGTGCCCAGGCAGAGCCCCACAACCCGGCTGGCGGCGTGCTGCTGCTGGCAACTCACCCCGAAGAGCCAGGCGCACTCGCCGGGCTTTTCTTGCTGCGCTATGGTGCCACCACCTGGTATTTTTACGGTGCCAGCAGCGGACGGCGCCGGCGCGATATGCCCAATTATCTGCTGCAGTGGGAGGCGCTCTGCTGGGCACAGAGACAAGGCTGCACCTGCTATGACTGGTGGGGAGCCCCCACCCATCTGGACGCGCCCGACGACCGCCTGCAAGGTGTCTGGCAGTTCAAACAGGGCTTTGGGGCCACTTTTCAACCCCACATCGGCGCCTGGGACTATGTGTTTTCCACACCTGCCTACCAGCTGGTCACTGCTGGGAAACCGTTTGCCCTCGCCCTGCTCCGCCGCCTCTCTTCCATCGGTCTTTCCAGGAGAACGCCAGCCCAAGCGGAAAGCAGCAGCCCCTGAACTTGCATCGCCTGCGTCGCTGTGCTATAGTAGAAACCATGTATGAATCCTGTTGGCTGCACCTTTGAGCCACAGGTTGGGCGGAACGGCGTTGTGGGGTCGAGTAGCAGTGGGCAAAAGTGGGTAAACCCCACTTTTGTTGTTGTATGGGTCAAGAGAAGAAAGAACAAAGTATGTCAAAAGCACTGATCGCTGGCATCAACCAGGTCGCAACCGACAAAGGACTGGATCGCGAGGTGATCTTCGAGGCGATTGAGGCGGCACTCGTCTCTGCCTACAAACGCAACTATGGGCCGCTTGCCAATGTGAATGCCAAGGTAGACCGCATCACCGGTGAGATGCTGGTTTTGACCGAACGCGAGGTAGTCGAAGAAGTCGTCAACGCAAGAACCGAAATCGCCGAGAAGGACGCTCGCCGGTTGATGGCCACTGCCAAGCTGGGCGATGTGATCGCCGTGCCCAACACGCCAGATGAATTTGGCCGCATCGCAGCCCAGACAGCCAAACAGGTGATCTTGCAGCGCATCCGCGAGGCAGAACGCGATACTGTCTTCGAAAATTTTGCCCATCGGGTCGGCGAGGTCATCACCGCACAGGTGCGCAGCATCGATACCCAGTCGGGTGCCCTCTCTCTCATGCTCGACGACAAACACGAATGTTTGATGATGCGCGAGGATCAGATCCCGACTGAAAAATTGCGTCGCGGGGACTACCTGAAGGTCTATGTGGTCGACGTCCACAAAAGCACGCGCGGGCCTGTGATCAAAATCTCACGCACCCACCGCAATCTGCTGCGCCGCCTGATGGAACAAGAGATCCCGGAGGTGCGCGACGGCAAGGTCGAAATCAAGTCGATCTCTCGCGAGCCCGGGCACCGCAGCAAAGTCGCCGTACAGGCCACTGTGCCCGGATTGGATGCCGTCGGCAGTTGTGTGGGGCTGCGTGGGCTGCGCATCCAAAACATCGTCAACGAGCTGGCCGGCGAAAAAATCGACGTGGTCGAATGGAACACCAACCTGGCCAACTACATCTCCAACGCCCTCAGCCCAGCCAAGGTGCAGGCCGTGCTGCTCGACGAAAGCGGTGCCATCAAAACTGCCACCGTCGTCGTCCCCGACCGTCAGCTCAGCCTGGCCATCGGCAAAGAAGGACAAAACGCCCGCCTGGCCGCCAAACTGACCGGCTGGCGCATCGATATCAAAAGTGACAGCGAGGCGCGCGCCGAAGGGCTGGACCGCATCATCGCTGACCGGGCACAGGAAGCAGCCATCAAAGCGACCGAAGACCTGCTCGCCAAGGCAGAACGAATTCTGCGCAGCGAAGGGGAAGAGATGGAAGGCCGCCTGTTCCAGACTGCCCAGGCCCTGCGTGCCGGCGATACGATCGAAGCCCCCGAACTGCCAACCGGCGACTTCAAAAGCTTCGAAGAACTGCTGGCAGAGGTCACTCTCGACGAGGCCAGCAAGGGTTTCGGCGAAGATTCCTTCCTGGTGGAAGAGATGGGCGAGGCCATGCCGCTCAGCGCCCAATCTGGAACAGAATGGCCCGAACTGCCCAGCGCAGAGCCAGAGCTCCCCTCTGAAGCTGCCTTCTCTGAAGGAGAAGCCCCTGCTGCACCCAGCCCGGAAAATCTGCCTGAAGTGATCACCGCAGATATGCTGCGCGCCCGCCTGGCCGAACGCAAAAAGTTTACCTTCAGCGATGAAGATTTTGAAGTGCCTGCTGAACTGTTGGCTGGCTACGAAGAAGAACAGGAAGAGGGCGACGCAGGCGCCAAAACCAAAACCAAAACCAAAAGCAAGGGCAAAGGCAAAGCCGCCGCCAAAGGCAAAGCCAAAAAAGCGACAGGCCGACGCCCCTGGGAAGAAGACGACTTCTAATTCCAGAATGCTCTCCTGAAGGGCGACAGCCTTCCTGCCAGCAGGACACCATGAGCCAACCCAGCCAGCATGGACGCTCCAAACATATACCGATCCGCACCTGCATTGGCTGCCGCCAGAGCCAGGGCAAACGCACCCTGATTCGGCTGGTGCGCACTACAGAGGGGGTCTGCATAGACCCAACCGGCAAACAGTCCGGTCGCGGCGCCTATGTGCACCGCGACCCGGACTGCCTGGAGGCAGCCCTCAAAGGCGGACGGCTCGAACAAGCCCTGCGCACCAAAATCAGCGCTGAGCACCGTTCGATCTTGCTGGAATCCCTGCGCCATCTTGCATCAGAATCTGAAAATAAGGTATGATGGAATGCGTAGGTATTCGCAGGCAGCAGCCAGGCAGCAGCCAGGCAGCAGAGAGCAGGTCGAGTCATAGGGTAGGATAAGATGCTATCATGAGACGCAACACAACCATGTCCTCCAGGACAGACAGCCATGGCTGTCGATGAGATAGCCATGCTGGGTGGCAGCAGCCAGAGATTCTCGGTAAAGCAGAGGCGAGCAGAGGCAGGAAAGCGTATGGGATTGACATAGAAATCGCTCTTTCCTCCCAAATGGCTGGCTCGCCTTCCTCTAGCTGAGAATCCCTGCCCCCACAGGCGTATCTTCTTTGAGTCCTCAAAAAAGATGATGTTTCACCCACTGCAGGCTCGAACAGGGCTGATCTGGTGTGACGTTCCAAGCAAGACCCGCTTTGGGAAAGGGATGGAAGAGTTTGTATGGCGACGAAAAGCAAAGCACCCAACAGAAGTGGTTCACAGGCAGCACAACGCGGCGAGCGCGGGCGCAATCCGCAAGGTGGCAACCGCCCCCAACAGCCCCCCGCCAAAGCACGCAGCCAGCCGCGCGGCGAAGAGAGCCCCGCAGCAATCGCTGCCCCCCCCAAAGAAGTGGTCGTGACCGAGGCGATCACGGTGCGCGACCTCGCCACCCTCATGCAGCGCAGCCCCATCGATCTGATCAAAATCCTGATGCAGTATGGCATCATGGCACCGATCACCCATACCATCGACCATGATACCGCCGTAATCCTGGGCGAAGAGCTGGGTGTCGCTGTTCTCTGGCCCCCCAAAACTGCCGAAGAGCTCCAAGAGAGCGCCAGCACCGAGCCAGCCCCCCCCCAACTCCCGCGCCAACGCTCTTTCATTCAAGAACGCATGGCAGGCCAGTCTGCCCACCGCATGATGGACCGCCCCCCCGTCGTCGCCGTGCTGGGCCATGTCGACCACGGCAAAACCACCCTGCTCGACCGCATCCGCCACACCAATGTGGCAGCCGGCGAGGCAGGCGGCATCACCCAGCGGACAGGCGCCTACCAGGTCACCGTGCAAGGCAAACGCATCTCGTTTCTCGACACCCCTGGCCACGAGGCCTTCACAGCCATGCGCGCCCGCGGCGCACAGGTCACAGATATCGTCGTGCTCGTGGTGGCTGCCGATGATGGCGTCATGCCCCAAACCAAAGAGGCGATCAGCCATGCCCGCGCCGCCAACGTGCCAATCATCGTCGCCATCAACAAGATCGACAAGGCCAATGCCAACCCCCAACGTGTGATGGAAGAGCTCGCCAAGGAAGGGCTGCAACCCGAAACCTGGGGAGGAGACACCATCATGGTCGAGCTGAGCGCCCTCACCAACCGCGGCATCGACGACCTGCTCGACAATATCCTGGTCCTTGCCGAAGTCGAACAGTACAAAGCAGACCCCAAGGGCGATTGTGTGGGCACCGTCATCGAGGGAGAACTCGACAAATTGCGCGGGGTGACCGCGACGCTGCTCGTCCAAAATGGAACCTTGCACCGGGGCGATACCCTTGTCGCGGGCAAGACCTGGGGACGCATCAAGGCCATGTTTGACTATGAGGGCAAACCGGTCAAAGAAGCAGGCCCAAGCACCCCCACCGTAGTGCTCGGGCTGCAGGAGGTCCCCACAGCCGGCGATGTCTTCGAGGTGGTCGAGAACGACCGACTGGCTCGCCAGATCACCGAGACACGCAAGCTGGCCAGCGCATCGATCGTCGTCGACGGACGACGTTCCATGTCGCTCGAAGATTTCTTCAAACGGTTCGAAGGGGGCGAAGCCAAGACCCTCAACCTCATCGTCCGTGCAGATATGCAAGGCACCCTGGAACCGATCATCAAAAGCCTCAACGACCTCAGCAACGACGAGGTCGAACTCAAAATTTTGCAAGCCAGCATCGGCGACGTCTCCGAATCCGATATCATGCTCGCCGAAGCCAGCGATGCCGTCGTCATCGGCTTCAGCGTCGGGGTCGACAAGTCCGCCCAGGTGCGTGCCGACAACTCAGGCGTCGAAATCCGCCGGTACGATATCATCTACAAGATGCTCGAAGACATCCAAGATGCCATGAAGGGCATGCTCGAACCGATCTACAAAGAAAACGTGGTCGGCCACGCGACGGTTCTCCAGCTCTTCAAGCTGCGCAAAGGCTTTGTCGCAGGCTGCATGGTCAACGACGGGCTCGTCAAACGGGGCGCCCTCGCACGGGCCCTGCGCGGCAACGAGGTGATCGTCGCCGACGCCCGCGTCGAAACCCTGCGCCGTTTCACCGAAGATGTCGCCGAGGTGCGCCAGGGCTACGAATGCGGGATCAACCTCTCGCAGGGCGATGAATTGTTACACGAAGGCGACGTGATCGAATTGCGCGAGCGCGTGCGCGTGCGCTGAAAGATGGCACATCTATGTCCAGTGAAATCCGCCAACAACGGGTCGCCGGGCTGCTCTTCGAGGAGCTGAGCATCTTGCTCTCCGGAGAACTGCAAGATCCCAAGATCAGTCTGGTCAAGGTGACCGGCGTTCAGGTCAGCAAAGATCTGCGCAACGTCCGCATCTTTGTCAACCACGAAGACGAGTCGGTCACACGCCGCGAGTTGCTCCAGGCTTTGCAAAGAGCGACCCCCTTCCTGCGCAGACAACTGGCAGAAAGACTGGGGCTGCGCGCGGTCCCCGATCTGCTCTTTACCTACGACGATTTACCCGAAAAAGCCGCACGCGTCGACGATCTGCTGCGCCAGCTGGCCGCTGAACGCCAGCAAACCCAGATCCCATAAAGAGCCGCTGGCTCTGTCCACTTTCTCCAAAAGCTTGACAGAGCCAGCGGCTCTCGCCGGGCAGAGGCGCTCAGCCCTGGTCGAACTCTATCCAGACCTCCCCTTGCCCTTCAGGCACGCTCAAGGTAAAGTTCTGGCTGTCTCGCTCTCCATTCCCATCCAACACCCAGAGAAGATAGTTCCCCGCAACCTGGTTGCCCGGAAGCTCCCCCAAGCCAATTTTGTACTCGTAGTTGTATTTTCCCAACGTCCCCTGCTGGTCCACCAGAATGCTGCGCACGCCGTCAGAGACCGCTAATTTTTGTCCGTCCTTTTCCAGCCAGACAAAATAACTGCCCTGCGGCTGGCCGCCGTCAATCCCACTGTGGATAAAATGGAGCTGCAGCTTGAGCTCGGTACCCCCATTCGGCGCAAACTTGGGGCCGCCACGCAGTTTGAATTTACAGCCATCCCCCCCAATCCCTGCGCAAGGGTCGGCGGCTGGTGGCGGCTGGGGCGTCGGTTCTGCGGTCGGAGGGATTGGCGTTGAAGGGGGCGCCTGGGCCACAGGCGCCGGAGCAGGAGGCAGTTCTGCTATCACAGGAACCGCACGGTCGTTCTCACGACGGGCCAGTTCGCCAAAAATCCACACCTCCTTGCCGTTGACACAACAGATCTGCCACCAACTGCGCTCCGCGTTGCTGCCCAGAATGGTAAATTCCTGCCCTTGGCTGACCAGGCCCGCCAGACCGTACTGGGTCCCAGGCCCCAGCCGCGTGTTGACGTCGTTTTGCTGAACAGTCAACTTGGGAGCCAATTCTGTTGCTGTCGCTTCTGCCGGGGCCGCTTCTGCCGGGGCCGGCTCCGCCGCCACAACTTCCTGCTCGGGGGTCACCAGGATTTCGATCACCTGGGTCGGCGGCACTTCGGCCGCCGCAGGTGCCGCTGGCGCAGCCACTTCCGCAGTCGGTGTAAAGGTCGGAAGCAAAGGACGCGAAGCCGTCGGCACTGCCTCCTCCGGGCTCTCCCCCGCAAAAAAGCCGCAGCCGCCGATCGAAGCCGCTGCCCATCCAATCGCCAATCCCAGGGTCACCTGCCCCAAAACTTTTCTGAGCACGCTCCCTCTGTTCTCCTGCACCGACGAAGCCCCTCGCATCCCGAAAACCTTCATTCTTGTTCCCTCTCTAGGATTCCAAGCGCTGCGGGCAGGGCAGCTGCTGGCTGAAGCACTGCCACCCCATAGCTGCCACCTGCCGAACGCACAGTCAGCTTTTCCCCCGCGGTCACCTCCGCCGGGGCGGTCACCACCCCGCCCCCAGCGTTCTGCACGATGCTGTAGCCCCGCCCCAGCACCCGCAGCGGGCTGAGCGCCTCCAGACGCCGCAGCGCAGCCAGCCGCTGTTCGCCTCGCTGAAGCAGGGCTTGACGGGCCACCCGGTGAAGCCGCCGCTCTCGCTCATCCAACAGCTGGCGCAGCTGGTCCAGCCGCCGCTGCGGGTGAAGCCGCTGCAGACGAACCGAAAGCCGCACCAGCCCCCGCCGTTCCTGTTCCACCCGCTGGCGAATTCGCTGCTGCTGCTGCTGCAGACGCGCCCCCAAAAGCTCCTGCCTGGCCACAGAGCCACGCACCGCCGCCTCCGCCGCTGCTGTCGGTGTCGGTGCACGCAGATCCGCGACAAAATCGACGACCGTAAAGTCGGTCTCGTGCCCGACCCCACTCACGACCGGGATCGGGCTCTGCGCCACCGCCAGCGCCACCTGCTCGTCGTTGAACGGCCACAGATCCTCGATGCTTCCACCCCCCCGGGCCAAAATCAGGGTGTCGATCGGCGTCCCCCCACTGCTGTAGCGGTGAGCCGCAGCCAGCGCCGCCACAATGCCAGAGGCAGCTTCTGGCCCCTGCACCAGCGTAGGAAAGAGCACCACCTCCACCAGCGGCCAGCGCGTCGCCAACGTGCGCAACAGGTC
The DNA here is from genome assembly GCA_018969295.1 of Chloroflexota bacterium. Lineage (GTDB taxonomy): Bacteria > Chloroflexota > Anaerolineae > Caldilineales > Caldilineaceae > Caldilinea. The sequence continues at coordinate 43,868 of JAGWYN010000007.1, forward strand.
GCGCAGCGCAGCCCCATCCGGGCTGGTCACAATCCCAATACAAGCCGGTGTCGCTGGCAAAGGGCGCTTGCGTCCAGCCTCGAACAACCCGGCCAGCCGCAGTTTTTCTTTCAACGCTTCCAGCTGGACATACAACTGGCCTCGACCTGCCGGCTGAAGCCGGTTGACATAGAGCTGATAGGCTCCACTCTCAGGATAAACCCCCACATAGCCGTGCGCGACCACCTGGTCCCCCTCACGCGGCAGCCAGCGCTGCATCCCTGCGCTGCTCTTCCACATCACAGCGTTGATGGCAGCCCCGCCATCCTTAAGCCGGAAGTAGCTGTGGCCGCTGGAAGCCCGTTTCCAGTTGGACACTTCGCCCACCACCTCCACATCCCGCAGCAGGTTGTCTGCCTCAAACAGCTGCACAAGGTGGGCAGTCAATTTTGAAACTGTGATCGCCATCCCAACATCTCCTCCGCCTTGCCGAACCCCTCTCTGCTGCCCTCCATTTTACCACAATTCGCCGGTCGCCCGTTTGAGCCCTTCTCCTGCAAACTACAGTACAATTCAAAAAAGTCAGACCCAACACTCTCTCTGAAAATGTGCAAGGAGAAGCGTACCATGAGCGACCTGCCGGACGCACCGACACATTCTGTCAAAACTACCGTCGCCCACCAATTCGATGCAGTGGCCGAGCGCTACCGCACCAGCGCCGTCCACGCGCGCGGCAGCGATCTGGAACAGCTGGTACAGACCGCCGCACTGCAAGGCCACGAACGGATCCTGGATGCCGGCTGCGGTGCCGGCCACGCCGCAGTGGCCCTGGCCCCCCACGCCGCCCAGGTGATCGCCGTCGACCTCTCCTCTGCCATGCTCGCACAGGCTCGACAGCTGGCCCACGCGCGCGGGGTTCCCAATGTGTGCTGCGAACCGGCCGATGTCGAGGCGCTGGCGTTCCCGGATGCCAGCTTTGACCTTGTTGTCTCGCGCTACAGCGCCCATCACTGGCCCCACCCCCTCCAGGCAGCAGAGGAATTTCGGCGCGTGCTGCGGCCAGGCGGACGCCTGCTGCTGGCCGACGTTGTCTCCTGGGAGACATTTGTCGTCGACAGCTACCTGCAGGCCGTCGAAATCCTGCGTGACCCGTCGCACGTACGCGACCACACAGCGTCGCAGTGGCTGGCGCTGCTGGCGGCCGCAGGCTTCCATCCCCAAATCCGCTACCGCTGGCCACTGCGCCTGCACTTCGACGACTGGATCGAACGCATGGCAACCCCTGCCCCCGCAGCAGCCATGGCCCGCCAGCTTCTGCTCCAGGCACCAGCCGAAGTGCGTTCTGCTTTGTGCGTCGAATCAGATGGGTCGTTCACCCTACAAGGGTGTCTGTTGGAAGGGCGCACACCATGAGACGCCAAGAGTTCTGGGCAGGAATCCGCGCGACCTTCCCGCTGCTCGTCGGCACCACACCCTTTGGGCTCATCTTCGGCGCCTTGGCTGTCAACAGTGGGTTGAGCGCAGGCGCTGCAGCCGCCATGTCCGCTTTTGTCTTTGCCGGTTCTTCACAATTCATCGCAGCCAAGCTGTTCGGCAGCGACGCCAGTCTGTGGATCATCGTGCTGACCACCCTGGTCGTCAATCTGCGCCACAGCCTCTACAGCGCGACCCTGGCTCCCCACATGAAACACCTGCCGCAACGCTGGCTGGTACCGCTGGGCTTCTGGCTGACCGACGAAAGTTTTCTCGTCGTCGACAAGCGCTACCGCAGCGGCGACCGCTCCCCCTTCAAACACTGGTTCTTCCTGGGCTCGGCCACAGCGATGTACGCCAACTGGCAGCTCTGGACCTGGGTCGGAATCCTGGCGGGCCAGCGGCTGCCCAACCCGGCTGGCTGGGGATTGGATTTCGCCCTCGTCGTCACGTTTATCGGCATGCTCGTCCCTGACCTGCGCAGCCGGCCCTTCGCTGCCAGCGCCCTCAGCGCCGCGCTCACCGCCCTCCTGCTTGCAGGACTTCCCAATCGGCTGGGGCTGATGGTCGCCACCTTGGCCGGTGTCGCGACCGGCATGGTGATGGAGCAGAAGCTGCAGCCCCCCAAGGAGTTGCAATGACCTTCCAAGAACTGCTGCTCGTCTGCGGCATGGCTGCCGTGACCTTTCTCGTGCGTTGGCCAGTGCTGGCCTTGGTCAGCCGGATTCCCTTGCCCCCGATCGTGCTGGACGGGATGAAATTCATCCCGTCGGCGGTGCTGGCTGCCATCCTCGCACCCGCTATGTTCCTCCCCGACGGGACACTCGACCTGCGCCCCACCAATGCCTACTGGGTAGCCGGGCTGGCATCTGCGCTGATTGGCTGGTACAGCCGCAACCTGCTCACAACGATTGTGGCCGGCATGGCCTTCTTTCTGATCTGGCGCTGGCTCTGGTAAACTGACTCAGTAGTTCTGGAATAGCTTCACCAGCTTTCTTTTGGGGGGGAAACCTGCTTGAAACCGCTACAGCTCGACCACACATTCGTCCGCCCGCGGTATGGCGGCGGCAGCTTCGCCGACATCCCAGCCCTGGTGCAGCAGCTTTTCGCCGGCGGCCCCCCAGCAGCGCTGGTGCCACCAGGGATTCCCCCCGGCCATCGCTGGTCACGCGTCGTCACACTCTTCATCGACGCCTTTGGCTGGCGCTTTTTTGAAAAATTCCAGGAACACCCGCTGCTGCACCGCTTTGTTCAGCAAGGCAGCGTCACCCGCCTGACCTCACAGTTTCCTTCCACCACCAGCGCCCATGTCACCACACTCTACACCGGCCTGCCGGTCGGCGAGCACGGTGTCTACGAATGGTTCTACTACGAACCTCAGTTGGACGCGATGATCGCACCGCTGCTCTTCTCGTACGCAGGGGACAGCGCCCGCGAGTCGTTGGCCGCAGCGCAGATCGATGGGCGCTCCATCCTGCCCAGCGGCCAGGTCAGCCTGACCCTGGCCCAATCCGGCGTTCGCAGCTACCTGTGGCAGCCCTCCGAGTTCGCCAAATCCACCTATACCCGCCAGATGGGCGACCGAGCGAGGATGATCCCCTACCTGACCCTGCCCGAGGCCCTGAGAACCCTCACCCAGACATTACACAACGTCGACGGCCCTGTCTGGGCTGTCGGCTATTACGGGCTGTTCGACGCTGTCTGCCATCTGCACGGCCCCCAGAGCCCTGTCAGCGAAGCTGAACTGGAAAATGTCCTGACCACAATCGAACGCTGGCTGACCCGCGATCTGCTCGGCAAGTTCGAAGACACCCTGCTGATGGTGATCGCCGACCATGGACAGGTCGAAACCGACCCGAGCCGCATTCTCTACCTCGACCAGGCACCCGGCTTTGAACGGCTTCGTCCGCTGCTGCGCACCAACCGGCGCGGGGAGTTTCTCGCCCCAGCCGGCTCCTGTCGCGATTTTTTCGTGCACGCACGCCCCGAAGCGCTCGACGAGGCACACGCCGTGCTCAGCAACCTCGTCGGGGAGCGCGGGGAAGTCCACCTGCTCGAAACGCTCATCGACGAGGGCTTTTTTGGCCCCAGCGCGGTCTCGGCCACATTCCGGGGCCGCGCCGGCAACCTGGTCGTGCTGCCCTACGCCAAGGAGAGCGTCTACTGGCTGGGGGACGGCCGCTTTGCCCAACGTTACCGTGGCCATCACGGCGGACTGACCCCGCAGGAGATGGAAATTCCGCTGCTGCTATTACCCCTCTAAAAAAAGGAGAGACCATGCCCATCAGCACATCCTCGTTCGGCGACGAACGCGACCATCGTTACAACGAATACCAAAGCGCCGAAGGCTATGCGCAAGAGACACTGCTCTTTCCAGCCCTCACACCGGCACAGGCCGAAACCTACCTCAAACGGCTGGGCGGCGGTGTCGAAGAAAAGCTGCGCCGGGTTGAAGGCATCGGCTGGACAGCGACGATTGACAGCGCCTCGGCAGGGGTTGCAGTGACTTTCGCCGCCCATGATGAACTGCTCGACGACCTGATTCGCCGTTTCGAGGAGTGGGTCGAACGCGACGGAGCGAGCGGATGAGCACAACCGCCAAGGCAACCGCCAGAGCCAGCAGCAATATCGCTTTTATCAAATACTGGGGGGTCGCCGACGCCAGCCTCAATCTGCCCCTCAACAATTCGATCAGCATGACCCTCAGCGACCTGTACACCACCACCACCGTGGAATGGGATCCAGACGGCCCCCTGAAAGGCGACACGCTTCACATCGACGGCGCAGCTGCTACTGCCAGCAAGGCAGAACGGGTCAGCCGCCACCTGGATCGGGTCGCTCAGCTGGCCGGCATCGACCGTCCCCCAGCCCGTGTGGCCAGCCACAACAATTTCCCGATGGCCTCGGGCATCGCCTCGTCGGCCAGCGCCTTTGCTGCGCTCAGTGTGGCCGCGGCTGCAGCGCTGGGCCTGCACCTGGATACCAGCGCGCTCTCTGCGCTGGCACGCAAAGGCAGCGGTTCAGCCAGCCGCAGCCTCTTCGGCGGCTATGTCGAGTGGGAACGCGGCTGCGACGATGCCAGCAGCATCGCACACCCACTGCAACCCGCTGACCACTGGGCACTGATCGATCTTGTTGCAGTCGTGAGCACCGATGAAAAGACGGTGAGCAGTGCAAGCGGCCACACCCTGGCCCACACCAGCCCGCTCAACACAGCCCGCATTGCCAGCCTGGACAGGGCGCTGGCCCAGGTGCGCAACGCTCTGGCTACACGCAACCTGGCAGAGCTGGGCCCCGCGATCGAACAGGACGCGCTCGCCATGCACGCTGTCATGATGACCAGCACCCCCAGCCTGCTCTACTGGCAACCCGCTACCCTCGCCATCCTGCAAGCTGTACGCCGCTGGCGGGCCACCGAAGGGTTGCCGGTCTATTTCACCATCGACGCCGGCCCCAACGTCCACCTGATCTGCGAGCCCGCCGTTGCCACTGCGGTCAGCAGCCGCCTGCAGCAGCTGGACGGGGTTCAAGCCGTGCTCTCCAGCGGCCCAGGAGCCGGCGCAACCTTGATCCAAGAAGCGCTCTTCTGAACAGCAACTCCAAATTTGGAGTTGCTGTTGTTTCCTTTTTCAAACAGAGTGGTAAATACTATGTCGATTCGCAGTCTCTTCCCTCTCGCCAATTCTTTAGAAAAGGGGCGTTACTGCTGCAAGAGGTCGACAACCGCTACCAGATGGTGATTCACAACACGATCGACCGCCTCTTTGGGACCCACTACGAGAAACATCTGCAAGCCTTGAGCGGCACATCGGCCATCGACAGCATCCCACCGATGGTGAAAGCACACAATCGGCAGGCAGGGTTTGCCGGCCTGGCCTTTTTGCTGGCGATCAACGGAGCACCCATGGCGTTGGCGGTCAGCTTTGTCATCAACCTGTAGATCAGACAAAAGCTTGAACGGTGCTGGACCGGAATCCCTGTCTTCTGAGGCCCTGCCGGTTGACAAAAGACGTCCCCCCCCGTACAATCATCGTAGAGGGTCAGCGAACAATCTGGACTGACCCTTCTCTTTGAAAGACCTGCCCGGCCTACACCGGCTTACAGGAGAAACATGATGTCTGTACCCACTTCCCACGGCCAGCCCGACGCCGAGGTCACCTACGAACTGGCCACAGACCAGCGTTCGGAATCCACCCGCAAATACCACATCTGGACGATCGGCTGCCAAATGAACGTGGCGGACTCCAATCATGTCGCCGCCGAACTGGAAAAAATTGGGTATGGCCCCACCGATTCGCTCGACGAAGCCGACGTGGTCGTGCTCAACACCTGTGTTGTACGCCAGAGCGCCGAAGACAAGGCAGTCGGCAAGCTGGGCAGCCTCAAACCCTGGAAACGTGCCAAAAACGACCGCACCGTGGCCCTGATGGGTTGCCTGGTGGGGGTCAAACCCAGCCCACAACTGCTCGAAAGCTACCCTTATGTCGATGTCTTCATGCCTCCCAGCGAAGCCACCCCGCTGGTCAATTTCCTGCGCCAGACCGAGATCGACGCAGAAATGGCAGAGATCGAACGCCAACAACTCGCCCAGCGCCACCGGCTGCAGGACGCAGCCCAGCCGATCGGCACTGTTCAGTCGATCCAACATCTGGCCCTGAGCGGCGAGCCTCCCGTGGCCGCCCACGTCCCGATCGTCTACGGCTGCAGCCATGCCTGTACATTCTGCATCATCCCTTTCCGCCGCGGCGTCGAACGCAGCCGCCCTGTCGACGAGATCGTCGCCGAAGTCCGTGGGCTGGTCAGCCAGGGAGTCCGCGAGGTCACGTTGCTCGGCCAGATCGTCGACCGCTACGGCTACGACTGGCGAGGAGAGTTGGGCAACAGCAGCACCGTCAAAGCGTTTGAGGCTGTACAGCGCTCAGAAGATCCCCAGCACGCCGATTTGGCCGACCTGTTGCGGGCTGTGCATGCCGTCGAAGGGCTTTGGCGGATTCGTTTTCTCACCAGCCATCCCAACTACATGACCGACCGCATTCTCGAAACCGTGCGCGATCTGCCCAAAGTCTGCCCCCATATCGAGGTCCCCATCCAGGCCGGCGACGATACTGTGCTCCAACGCATGAAACGCGGCTACACCAATGCCGAGTACCGCTCCTTGGTCGAACGCATTCGCGCCATCGTACCCGCTGTGGCCATTCACACCGATATCATCGTCGGCTTCTGCGGGGAGGACAACGAACAATTTGAACGCACCGTCGATCTGCTGCGAGACCTCAAATTTGACAAGGTCCACCTGGCCCGCTACAGCCCACGCCCAGGCACGGTCAGCGAACGCCGCCTGCTCGACGATGTCCCCGAAGCAGAAAAGCTGCACCGCCACAAGCTGCTCGAAAGCCTTCAGGAACAGATCAGCGCCGACATCAATCGACACTTTTGGGGAGAGACTGTCGAGGTGCTGGTCGAAGATCGCCACAAAGGCAAATGGCGCGGGCGCAACCGCCAAAATAAGCTGGTCTTCCTCGAAAGCGACCTGCCCCTGCGCGGACGCCTGGTCGATGTCCAGATCACCTGGACCGGCCCCTGGTCGATGCAAGGGCGTTTCGTGCGCGATCGCTCCCCCCTCCCTGACCGCATCTCCCCCCCGCCAGGCATCTCCCCCCCGCCAGGCATCTCCCCCCCGCCAGGCATCTCCCCCCGCCAGGGGTGATCCCGGCGCGCTGACTGCTATTCGGCCTCTGCCGGCACAACCGCCGCAGAGGCCCCCCACGCCGCCGCCGGCATCAACCGGATCGTACCAAAGGTCTCGTCCTGGAGCACCTCAATCTCGTGCAGTTTGACCAGCTCCAAAACCGCCAGAAAAGTCACCACCACTTCCAACCGTGTGGTGCCACGGCCCGTGCCACGGCCCATCAACTCCTCAAACCGGATGACCTGCGCCCTCCCCAGGAGCGCCTGCAGGGACGCGCGCACCACTTCGATCTGCTCTGCCACCGTGATCGGAAAGGACTTGACTCGCGGGAGGGCTGCCGGCAGCCGCTGCAAGACCTGGCGCAGGGCCCGCTGCAATGCCTTCAGATCCAAACCGGCCATCTCCAGCCGCCGCACCGCTTCCGGCCTCGGCGCTGTCCGCACATAGACCCGCAGCTCGGACGCTTCCCGACCCCGCAGCCACGCTGCCGCTGCCTTGAAACGGCGATACTCGAGCAGCTGACGCAAAAGCAGGTCGCCACTCGCCTCCTCTTCCTCCTCCACAGGCGGGCGCGGCTTGGGCAACAGCTGGTACGATTTGATGTAGATGAGCCGGGAGGCCACCACCAAAAAATCCGCCAGAGCCCCTGGCTCGATCTCCTCCAACTCGTGGATCGTCTTTAAATAGTGGTCGGTGACCCCCATCAGGCTGATCAGGCTGATATCCAGCTCGCGCACCTCAATCATCTGCAACAACAGGTCCAGAGGGCCAGCAAAGGCCGGCTGCTGAACAGGGTACCCTGCACCGAACGGCTGGCTGCGTAGGAAATCCATTCTGTCCCCCAGCTCCCCGACACCCCTCTAAAAATCCACTTCGAGGGCGCGAAAGCGCCTGCCCGCCCGCGCCATCTCGGCCAACAGTTGCCTTTCCTCCCCCTCCGTGCGCCCACCGATTCTCTCCACCCGACAGCCAGCAGCCACAAGCTGCTGTTCGCTGGCCGCCGTCACACCCGACTCATTGCCGACAATCGTCACATACTCCGCCGCCATGGCCTCTTCTACCCGAACCCCCACCGTCGGCGAGAAGCGAGCCACGTAGCTCTGTACATCGGCAAACTGCTCACCCATCCCCACATAGGCTGGGAAAAGCAGATAGTGACGGATCGCCTTGAGCCCGGTCCCCCGTTGGATCTGCTGAATCTGGTCAAAGAGCAGATCCCGCCAGCGATTGCCCTGCGTCCACTCACTGCCCGGGCAGACCGTCAGGTTGTCTGGAAATTCCCGATGGCCCCAGACGCGCGCCAACGGAATCTTGAGTTCCTGCATCAACCACGCAGCCAGATGGGCCCCCGCCTGCAACTGCGCCGAGGTCGGAATTTTTCCGTTCATAAAACTACCGGCAAAGACGATCCCAACCGAGTAGGTGTAGTGGCGCACCACATGGTAGGCCGCCGTTTCCAACGCATTCGTCTGCTCGATCCGGCCGTCGGCGTGCACGAAGTAGTGATACCCAATCCCAGGCCAGGCATCTTTGCCCCGGGCAGGGTCCGGAGCAATGTGCAGTTCGGCTATGCGCGCCGGCCCCACACGCGGCGGCGCTGCCGTGTGGTGGATGGCCAGATGGGTGATCTGGCTCAGCGAGCGCCGTTCATAGCGCAGCCGGCCATGTTTGGGCAGGCGCTCGGTGCTCTCCTGCAACGGTGGGGCTGGCACAACAAAGCCCTGCACCGCCAGATTGCGTACATCGGCACGCAGGTGCAGCAGCTCCTCCTGCTGACCACTGCGCTCCGCCATCAGCTGCTGGTTGCGCTCGCGCAGCAGTGCATTCTCGCTCTCCAGATGGGCTACTGCCCGCTGCAACCCGCTGAGCGCCTCCCCCCCAGCCCTGTCTGCCCCGTCTGCCCCACGCGCCACCCTCAACAGATCTGCCTTCCACCCTCTCCCAGCCAGCCATTCACGCCCTGGCGAAGCTGTCTCGCGCAGCTCCCCGATCCCTTGCACATTCTCCAAGGTCAGCTGCGGGCAGCGCTTCAGCAGCCAGCCCAGCAGAGCGCCCCCTGCATCGATCTGGGCTTCCGTGGGCAGCCCCCCCCACCGCAGATCCCCCGCAAACGCAACGCTCACCGCATCGCGCACATACGGCTCCGGGGTGTCAGGCACCTGGTCGAGCGGCTGGGTCTGCTGTACCGTCCCATCCGCCATCACGACAAAATCGTACAACAACCCGGGCCATTCCCGGCAGTGCTCGGCCGCCAACCCCTCCAGGGGGCTCTCCGCCGGGGCCCCGGTATCGTAGACAACAATCAAACGAACCGCAGCCAGGTCGCGCGCCACATACCGGTGCGGCGCGCGCGGCAGGCTTTCGATCTTCTGGTACAGACGAAACCCACTGCCCACAATTTCCAGCTGCTCCATCGACCGGCGGCGCAGCTCGCCAACTTCCAGCTGCAGCTGGTGCACCAAACGCTGCGCTGCCTGCTCCCTGACCGCAGCCTCGCTCGCCTGAGCTGTCAGACTCTGGGCCAACAGTTCAAGCTCGTTGACCCGCTGCGCCACTTCGCTGGCACGCCCGGCATCGACCGCCCCCGACCCCAATGCCGCCAGATGCAGACGAACCTGCCGTACCAGAAGCTCCTTCCAACGCGCCCCCCGATAAAAGGTCTCCCCTGGGCTCTTCCCTGAGACCAGCTCGCCGAACCCCAGAATCGCCCCGGTCTCCAATCCCATGTTCTGCGCCAGCCATGCACAGAGCCTACCCGCTGCATCCAGCTGTGGCAGCGGCGGCGGCAACAGATCAAAGTGGCCCGCCAGACAGACGTTGACCCCCTGCTCTGACCAGATCTGATCCGGCTGGGCCACCTCTTCCAGATCCTTGACCTTCCAAATCTCTCCCGCCACATCCACCACATAGTCGTAGGCAATCCCAGGATAGCCACGCCGAATGTGCGCCTGCGCAATCCGTTCCAGCCCCAGCCGAGGATGGCTGCCACTTTGATGGATGACCACATACCGGATCTGGTTGAGATCGCGCCGGGCGTAGGGGGCCTCACTGCGCAGCAGCCGACGGCTGATGTCGGTGGAGAGCCGCACAGGCAGCAGCGGCTCTCCCGGCCTGCCAGCCAGCGCGCCACTGCCAGCCAGCGCCTCGATCGTCAACCAACGGGTCAGCACAGCGGCCCCCCGCTGTTTGAACCAGGTCACCCCCTCATGCACCAGATCCAGTTCCAAGGTGTAGTTGCCCGGCTCGTCGGGCAACGCTATCCGCACATCCACCACCACCCGCTGGCCCGACACCACATCCTCAGGAATGTCGGTGCGTAGCTCCTTGGACGCAGCCAGCGGCAGCAGCCGTCGGTTGCGGTAGTACCGATACCCAATCCGAAATGGGTTGCCCCCCCCCCAACGCCAGGTCAACGTGCCCGCGTTGTGCAGCGTCACCTGTGCCGCAATCGTCTGCCCGGCCAGAAGCCGCGCCGGGAAACGGTCGGAGACCCACTCGACCCCATACTCAGGCAACGCCACCTCACGCTGCCCACGCCGCTTGGCCGCTCCTGCCTCGGCAGCATGCAGCAGCTCCTCCTCCTCGCTTTCGGGCAGGAGAGCCTCCCCCTGCACCGGCTGAATCGCCCCCCCCACCGGCTTTGCAGGCTCCCGCCAACGCAGGTCACTGACAAGCGCCTGCTGAAAATCCTCGATCACACCCTGCTTGCCCTCAATGTACCAACGATCCAACGCCGGCCAACGATAGAGCAGAGCAGCCCGAATCTGCTGGGCCCCCGGCTGATGGTTCCAGGTGTCGACCTCCGCATACATCGCCTGCACCCAGCCACTGTTCTGGTCCACCCATGGCTGCACCTGCCCCACCTCCGTCAAAAAAACCGGCAGGTGACGCAGCGCAGCAGGAACTGCCCCCATAAAATCCAGGTAGGTGCGAAATTGCTGGTGACGATTTTGAAAGGGCGGCACCAGTTTCGCCGGGCTCGTCACCAAAGAGGGCTCCGCCCCGTGCGTGTAGGCATGCAACGTAAACCCGTCACACCCCTCTGGCCCCAGGAGGGTCAATATATCTTGAAAGTATTGTACCCAATCCCCATTGGGATTGCCCGGATAGATCGTCTGCGTGTTCCAGGGGGCCACAGCGCCCACCAACACCAAATCTTCCTCATGGCCGGGCAGACGGTGGATCGCCTCCCGGCAGAGGCGATAGCAGCGGCTGTAGAGCTCCGGCGTGATCACCTCTCCAGGGCTGATCATCGCCCCCCGCGTGCTGCGGATCTCAGATGAATGGTCGGGCAGAACGTTGAAACGAATGGCCACCCCCCGCCGCGTCGGGTCGGCCAGGTCAGGGGGACCGTCGCGCTGGGTCTGGTGGCGAGCCCAGTCAATCTTGACCCCAGGACGCTCCACAGCGTAGTTCATCTCGTTGCCGATCACCCAGATCCGAGCCCCCCGGCTGGTCCCCACAAAATTTGCCACCCGCCGGGCAAAGACCTCGTACTGGCTGCTGTGAGGAATCGTCCCCTCTGGCTCGTGGCCATGATTGAGACGGATCAGGATCCCCAGCCCCTGGCTGGCATAGCTGGTGTAGTCCACACCGCTCAGATCAGCCGGGTCGTGGCCCAGCACCTCAGAAAACTGAATCCAGCCAGCTTTCCTGGCAGCCAACATCAGCTGCTCGCCGCCAGGTTCCTGGATTCCAAAAATGTAGGGCGAATCAAACAACGCTCGTGGCATGCATGCTCCAGGTCGATCGCGCGCAATCGACACGGGATGGCCCCCCAAAATCAAGCGATGTCAAGGTCTGTTCTGGCCAGGAATATCGCCCATCCCCGATGGCGCCAGCCGCAAAGGTGCCACTGCACGTTCTGTGGCTACTGTCGCCGCCTGAGAGAGCGGATCCAAGATGTAGGCGGGCAAAGTATAACAATCAGGCGGCAGATAGGGAAGTGGATCGGAAAAACCACCCCAGCCATCGGTGCGCGTGTACGGAGCAACCCGAATCGCCAGATGCAGGTGGGGCCCGGTGCTCCCCCCCGTGTTCCCCGAGCGGCCAATCCGCTGCCGACGGCTGACCGGCTGGTTGAGGGCCACATCGACGGTTGAAAGATGCGCGTAAAGAGACTCGCCCCATGCATGGCGCACCAACAGATAGTTGCCAAACCCCCCCGCTTCAAATCCAATCTGGGCAACGACCCCGCTCTCCAGCGACCACAGCTCGACCCCAACCGGCGTGGAAAAGTCAACACCGTTGTGCCCCAGCAGGGCAACCCCGTCGTATTTGAATCGGCCATAAAACGCAGAGTTCTCTCCCCAAAGCTGGCCGATGGGGTAGCGCCCCTCAAAGGGCGGGCTGAGATACGTCCCCATCTCCGGGGTCGGGATGGTCGTTCCAGGCAGCACCCTGGCTGGTTTCAACAGAGCACCGCTGCCCGGAGTCGCCTCCGCCAGCCAACCACGCACCTCTCCGCCAGGTGGGGTCAGAATTGCGCCAGCACGCCACCAGGCAAGCCCGTCTACCTGCTGCGGGCCTTGTAGAAGCACCGCTGTCGTCTGCGGGCGCAAAGCCCCCTGCACATCGTCTGCTGGCTTGTTAGCACTGCCTGGGCTCTTGCGCACGTTGACAAAATCAGCGGTCACCACCAACGCACCGACCCGCAGACCCGGCGGTGTGACTGGGTCTGCGATCTTCTGCAACAGCACTTCACCGCCTGCCGTCGCCTCCGCTATCCACCCAGCCAGGCTCTGTCCCTGCTGAAGCAGGTTTTGGACTTGCCACCAGAGCAGTCCGTCCACAGTGGCAGGACCCGCTGCGATCGTCCCCACAACGCCCGGGCCGACCTCCGCCACGATATCTGTCGGCCCTTTGCCGACAAACCCCGCTGTGCGCCGCAACCGCACACTGGTTGTGGTCTGAAAGCGATTGCCCGGCACAAAGGTGTATTTGGGCGGTTCGATCGCCGGCGGCGCTGCCACTTCCAGCAGAAGCTCTCCGTCAGGAAGCTGCCGCGCCACCCACCCTTCCACCTGACCCAGTGCAGGCAACTGTCCGCTCACTTTCCACCAGGCCATTCCGTCAGCCTGCACCGGCCCCTGCTGCAGCAGCAACATTGTGTTCGCAGCCACCAGCGCGATCGTGTCGCTGGCTGGCTTGTTGGTAGAGCCCGGCGTGCGCCGCATCCGCACAGCGGTCTTGGCGCGCACCAAAGCACCCGGAACAAAAGGATCCGCCGCAAGAGTTGCTGCGGGTGCGCCACTGACGACTCTCGGCTGCTGCCTCTCCAACAGCACGACCCCATTTTGCGTATACTGTGCCACCCAGCCGTCGACCGTTGTTCCGTTCAAAAGACCCCGCACAGACCAGTATGGAAGCCCGTCGGCCATCACGAAGATCGAGTCGCTGACCGTCAGAAGAGCGGCTTTGGCAAGCTGGCCCAGCACGGGTCCGGCCGGCTGGCGGCGAAAGTTGACCACATCCAGTGTGCGCACCTGTTCCCCTTGCCGGTAGTCCGCCGGGCGCAGGGTCCCAAAGCTCTCCTGGGCCAACAGCACGACACCATCCAAGGTGTACTGCGCCAGCCAGCCGTTGCGCACCTCCCCGTTGAAGAGCAGACGCACAGGCCAGTGGGGCAACCCACCACTCATTGTAGGGGGCGTGCTGCGGACGGTAGCTTGCACACCGGCCGGCACCACCCCGATCACCTGGCCTCCGGGCGCGGCCCGCAGGTTGACCTGGGTCAGGGTGCGCACAACATCTCCCACCTTGTACTGGGCCGGGCTAGGCGGCGACTCCCGCCAACGGTAGTCGTTTGCAAGCGCCGCTCGAAAATCGTCCATCACACCGTTTTTGCCGTCGATATACCACCTGTCATCGCGACGCCAACGATAGAGCAGCAAGGCACGAATCTGCTGCGCAGCCGGCTGGCGGTTCCACCGGTCGATTTCGGCGTAGGCCGCCTGCACCCAGCCGTTGTTGCGATCCAGCCAGTCGAAATCTTGGTCGGCCTCGGTGATGAACACCGGCAGCGCACGCATGTTCGCCGGAATGGCATTCATGAAGTTGCGATAGGCCTGAAAATGAAAGTACCGATTCTGAAACGGGGGGTTCATCGTCGAGGTGTCGGCGATCAGTGCCGGGTCACTGCCGTGCGTGTAGGTATGCAGGGCGATTCCGTCGCAGCCAGCAGGGCCCAACGCGTTCAAAATATCGGTGAAATAGACGATCCAGTCCCCAATCGGGTTGGTCGGATAGGTGAGCTCGGCGTTCCACGGGGCCACTGCGCCGATGACAACCAGATCGCCGCCGTGCCCTGGCAAGGCGCGGATGGCCTCTCGGCAGCGGCGGAAACAATTGATGTAGTCAGCCGGCAAGATCGGCCTGAGGCCAGCACGGGCCGAAGCCAACGCAGGGGCTGCGGCGCGCACCTGCGGTTGCAGCGCACTGAAACGGGTCGGACTGCCCCGGCCAAAGGGGTCTTGGTCCCCCCCCCGTACGGCAGCGCCTCTGGCGGGCGCACCCAGCGCACGCGCGGCCCCACTTTCGGGCCACTCCTGGCTGTGGTTCATCTCATTCCCAATGATCCAGATGCGACAGCCAGGGCTGGCGGCCACAAAATTCGCGACCCGTTGTGCAAAGACCGGATAATTCTCTGGCGCTGGGATCGTACCTACTGCCCCGTAGCCGTTGTTGATGCGCACCATGACACCGTAGTCCTGGTCGCTGTACGGTCGGTAGTCGACGCCGCTGCGGTCGTTGGGGTCGCTGCCGACCGCCTCCGTAAAGAGCACCCAGCCTCGGCGCCCAGATTGTGCCATGAGCCATTCGCCGCCCGGGTCGTGCAAACCAAAGAGATAGGGAGAATCCAACATGGGTCTTGGCATCGTATTTTTCCTGCTCCGTTGTTTTAACCGCCTAGGTAGGCCTCGCGCACCTGTGAACTTGCCAGCACTTCGCTGGCTGGCCCTTCCAACACCACCGTGCCGGTCTCCAACACATAGGCACGGTGCGCGATCGAGAGCGCTGCATGTGCGTTCTGCTCGACCAACAGGATCGTGGTACCCTGTTCGTTGATACTCCGAACGATCCGAAAAATTTGCTCGACCAACAGCGGTGCCAACCCCATCGACGGCTCGTCGAGCAACAACAGGCGTGGGCGGCTCATCAACGCCCGCCCGATCGCCAGCATCTGCTGCTCGCCGCCGGAAAGCGTGCCCCCCCGCTGGCGAAGCCGCTCACGCAGCCGCGGAAACAGCGCCAACACCCGCTCCAGGTCGGCGCGGATCGCCGGTTTGTCGTTGCGGGTGAAGGCCCCCAACTCCAGATTTTCTTCTACGGTCAGCCGGGCAAAAATTCGGCGTCCCTCCGGCGACTGCGAAATCCCCAGCCGCATCACCGCATGGGCCGGCAGCGGGTCAATCGGTTGGCCATCCAACAGTATCCTCCCCAGACGCGGCTTGATCAGGCCGCTGATGGCGCGCAGCGTAGTGCTCTTGCCGGCACCGTTGGAGCCGATCAAAGTGACGATCTCCCCCTGACGCACTGTCAGAGAAACCCCTTTGAGCGCATGGATCCGGTCGTAGTAGGTGTGAATCTGCTCAAGCACCAGCATGCATCTCTTCTCCTGCACTCCCTCTCTCCCAGCCATTCCAGCAGGCTGTTCAAGCCAATTTCGAATGCCCTTCCAGCATGCCAGACCCCAGATAGGCTTCGATCACAAGCGGATCGCTGCGCACCGCAGCCGGCTGGCCCTCGGCGATTTTTTTGCCGTAATCCAACACCGTCACCTGGTCAGAAATCGACATGACCACCTTCATATCGTGTTCGATCAACAGAATCGTCATCTCCAGTTCATCGCGCAGCCGACGAATCAAACGCAGCATGCCGTCGGTCTCGCGCGGGTTCATGCCGGCCGCTGGCTCGTCGAGCAAGAGCATGCGCGGGCTGCTCCCCAAGGCACGCGCGACTTCCAATAAACGCTGGTCGCCGTAGGGCAGGTTCCTGGCCGTCAGATCCCCCTTGCCCGACAACCCGACAAAGGCCAACAGCTCCCGCGCCCGTCGCTCAGCCTGCTCCTCCTCGCGACGAGTAAAAGGCGTTTGAAAAATGGCCCCCAAAGGGGTTGAACGCAGCCGTACATGCTGGCCTACCAAGATATTCTCAAGAACCGTCATGCTCCCAAAGAGGCGGATGTTCTGATAGGTGCGCGCCATCCCAGCAGCCACAATTTGATCCGGACGCAGCCCAATCATGGGCTGTCCGTTGAAACGAATCTCCCCCTCCTCAGGACGGTACAGCCCAGTCAGACAGTTGAAAAACGTGGTCTTGCCAGCGCCGTTCGGTCCAATCAGACTGGCCACCGTTCGCTCCCCTACCGACAGATCGACCGCGCTGACCGCGACCAGCCCACCAAATACTTTTGTGACCCGGCGTGCCTCCAACAAAGCCATCCACTCATCTCTCTTTCTTTGCTAGAGAGCTCTCACCGGCGCTGTCCGGCAAAGCTTCCAGCACAGAAGGCTGGTCAGCCCGGCTGCCACCCTGCTCCTGCAGTTCACGCCCTCGACGCAGCGACGGAAGTATCCCCTGAGGACGGACGATCATCATGATGACCAACAAGGCGGCGAAGGTGATGATCCGATATTCGTCTACCCCACGCAGCACCTCGGGCAACCCCTTCAGCGCCAGAGCCCCCAGCACGACCCCCGGAATGCTGCCCATTCCACCGACGATCACCAACGAGAGCGCATCGATCGAAACAAACAACGAAAAATTTTCTGGAAAAATGTTCGTCTGCCGCGCGGCATAGAGCTGCCCCGCCAACCCAGCAAACAAGGCACCGATCGCAAAGGCCATCAGCTTGGTGTAGACCAGATGGATCCCGGTCGCCTGTGCCACATCCTCGTCCTCCCGCATTGCCACCCAGGCACGTCCCAGCCGCGAGCCGTCCATACGATTGGCCACCAGCGCAATCAACGCCGCACCGGCCAGCGCCAACAAAAAAATGTCGCGCGGGTTACCCAGGCTGTACCCCCCCACCGTCGGCGGAGCAATGTTGAGCAGGCCGCGCGGCCCATTGGTCAGTTCGGACAGATTGAGCATAAACAGACGGATGATCTCGCCAAAGCCCAGCGTCACGATCGCCAGGTAGTCGCCCCGCAATCGCAACACCGGGACGCCCAGCAACACCCCCCCCAGCCCAGCCACCACCATCGTCAGCGGAAGTGCCAGCCAAAAGCTGACCAACGGGCCGCTGACCGGCAGCCCCCAGCCCTGCAGCTGCGCGATCAGCCAGGGGGAAGAGAAGGGAGCGGCCAGAAACGCATAGACATACGCGCCGATCGAAAAAAAAGCGACATACCCCAGATCGAGCAGACCTGCAAAGCCCACCACAATGTTGAGCCCCAATCCCATCATGACAAAGATGAACACAATCCCCATCACAGAATTTTGGAATTGATCCAACAGGAAGGGCAGCCCCACCAGCGCTGCCGCCAGCAGCGCCCAAAGCACCCGCCGCCCCCCCCCCGGCCGCGCCGCCCGTGCCGCAAAAATTCCGCTCCCCACCGCCAGCATCGCCAGCAACAGACGGATCGTTCCCTGGTTGTTCCCGCCAAAGGTCACAGCAGGGCTGCCCAGCCCGATCACCGCTGCCAGCAGCACAAAAGGCAAAAGCAGCGGAAGCCAACGCAGCGCCGCCAGAGAGGGCAGTTGCCGCCGACGCAGCCGGCGCTCCCCAGCGACCAGCAGGGCCGCAACAACCCCAGCCAGCCCCAACAGCCCCACTTGACGCAGCCAGCCCACAGGAGAAAGCTCGCCAGAGAGCAGCACCCCCGGCATCACCGCATACAGGGCAGCCAGGTTCTGCGGCACGATCTTGTCAAAAACCAGCTGGACTCGGACCCCGTTCGCCAACAGCCCCACAAAAAACGCCGTCAACACAGCGTAAAAGCCCCCTGCCAACAGGCCAGCCCAGAGGGCTGTCCCCCCCAAAGAGCCATAGATCCCACCCAACTGCGGGCTTCTGCGCAACACCAGCCAGAAAAAAATTGCGACAACCCCCGCCAACACCGGCATGGCCAGGTCGGCCAGACGGCCGGGCAGCCCGATCAAGGTCAGGTAGGTCAGAAGAACGAAGGCAAGAGCACCAGTCCGCAACCCGTGCCGTGCAGCAAGCATCCCGATTCTGTTCATGCCTTCTTCTCGCTCAACACTTCACCCAGCAGGCCAGAGGGACGGAAGATCAAAATCAACACCAGCACCGAAAAGGCGATGATATCTTTGTATTCGGTCGGAATGCCCAACGCGCTGGGGCCCAACGCTTCGATCAACCCCAACAACAAAGCCCCTACCATTGCGCCCGGAATGTTGCCGATCCCGCCCAGCACCGCCGCGGTAAACGCTTTGAGGCCCGGAATAAAGCCGCTGTTGAATTTGACCACCGTGTTGTGAAAGCCCAGCAAAACCCCACCTGCACCGGCCAGGGCAGACCCCAAAATAAATGTAAACACAATCACCTGGTCGACATTGATCCCCATCAACGCCGCAGTGCTTTTGTCCTCAGCCACCGCCCGCATTGCCCGCCCCAGCTTGCTCCTCTGCACAATCAGATAGAGCGCCAGCATCAGCACAAGCGACACGATGAAAATGATGATGCCCGTGTACGGCACAAAGACATCGCCCGCTCGAAAGCCCCCCTCGATCAGCGCCGGTCTGGTGTAGGCCCGCGGGGTCACCCCAAAAATCAGCAGCACCGAGTATTGCAAAAAGAGCGAGGCACCGATCGCGCTGATCAGCGGCACCAGACGGGGCGCACCCCGCAGCGGCCGGTAGGCCACCCGCTCCAGTGTGATCCCCGCCAATACCGACCCCAGCATGCCAGCCACCACCGTCAATACCAACGCCAGCACCACCCACAGGGCCGATCCATCTAGCCACCCCACCCCGATCCAAAGCTGCAAGGCAAAAAAACCGGTAAACCCGCCGATCATCATCACATCGCCGTGTGCAAAGTTGATCATCAGCAAAATGCCATAGACCAGCGTATAGCCCAGCGCGATCAAGGCGTAGACGCCACCGAGCACCAGACCGTTGAGCGTCTGCGAAATCCAAAAACTGGCTGGGTACCCCTCAGCCAGCCCAACCGCAGCCACCCGCCAGGCCAGCAGCAGCAGCACCACGACACCCAACAGTCGCACCAACCAACGCACCGCAGAAGCCTGCTGTGGACGCACAGGAGTCGGAAAAGAAGGGGTTTTCACTATCACCCTGATTTCAATAGATCCGGACCGGTTTCAGTCGTTGGGGGACCACACCGACGAACTGCACAGACTCCGTCCAGCAGACCTGAGCACCAGGTCCCCAAGCGAGAGTTCGTGCAGTTCGCCGGCCAGCTCCTCCAAAGTACCAGCCAGCCGCTGGCTACATCCCAAACCCAGCTACCTGTTTGAACTCACCGTTCTCAACCGTGAAGATCTGGACACCACCAGCACCACACTCCCCCAACTCGTCGCAGGTGAGTGTGCCCGTGATCCCCGCCAACCCTGCGGTCGACCGGACCGCAGCAATCAACGCTTCACGGTCGATCACCAGGTTGCCGCTGTCGTCGGTCTGCGCGACCCGGCGAATGGCGTCGGCAATCAGCTGGATCGAATCATAGGACTGCCCATGGAACGGCCCCAGCTGGCTGGGCTCCATACCAAACTTGGCAACGTAGGCCTCCGTAAAGGTCGTCAGTTTTTCAGCCTGTGCGTCGCCTGCCACAAAAGACATGTAGGTGCCTTCTGCAGCTGCACCTGCTGCCTGCAGATACTGTTGGGTGTAGGCACCATCGTCGCTCATGAACTTGGCATTCTCCAACCCTGCGGTCTCCTTCATCTGTTGGGCGATCAACGCAGCTTCGGTCGAATACCCACCAAAGAAGATCAGCTCCGGCTGGCCCGCCCCAATTTTGGCCAGCGCAGCCCGAAAGTCCGTGTCGCCGACCTGGACCCCTTCAAAGGCCGTGACTTCTCCCCCCAACGCAACCATGGCGTTCTGGAAGATTTCTGCCAGCCCTTTTCCATAGTCTGAGTTGTCGTGCATGGCCGCCACTTTGCGCAGGCCCAGCTGGTTGAAGACAAAGTCGGCGTCCACCTGTCCTTGCAGTGCATCGCTCAACGCCACACGGTTGCAGACATCACACTCCGCATCCACGACATCCGGGTTGGTGGCGCTAGGCGACACAAACGGAATGCGGGCACGCTGCAGAATCGGCTTGAGCCCGAAGGTTTCTCCGGAGCAGGTGCCGCCACTGACAGCTACGATGGTCGAGTCTGCCGCAAATTTGTTGCCGACAACCGTGCCCTGGTCACCCGAACAGGCCCCATCTTCGGCGACCAGCTCAAACAAAAAGCCGTCGATGCCCCCAGCTGCATTGAGTTCATCTACTGCAATCTCGGCAGCCTGCCGAATGTCCTTGCCTGGATCCGGGATCGGGCCTGTCAAGGCAAACGAACCGCCGATACGGATGGTCTGGCCTGGAGCGATGACGACCTGCGCAGAGGTTGCCTCTTCCGCAGCCGGCGCGGCCTCTTCTGCAGCCGGCGCAACCTCCGCAGCCGTCTGCGGAGCAGGGGCTGGGGCTGCACACCCTGCCAGCAGCAAAAACAACCCTACAATCTGCCATTTTTGTCGCATTTTTTTCATTTTCCTTCTGTTTGATAAGAATGACCGGGCTGTACACGTGAAGTTCAGCGATTGACTCGTTGTAGCTGCATTATAGTCATAACCGGCCTGTGTTGTCCAATCGCCCCACACAGACGGTTTCACCTCTTTGTGCCTCACGGTGACTGCGCCTTTGGGGCGGTTGTCGTTTGGCCGACCCTCCTGTATACTAGGTATACTTTCATACAACGAGGCACTATGCACCAAATCATCCGATTGTTGCTCCGGTTGAAAACAACACTTGTCCCTCTGACCCTGGTTGGCCTCTTTTTTGTGACAGCACAGGGCGCGCTGGCACAGGGCGCGCTGGCACAAAGCACCGGCACACACCGGGTCTCTGCCGGCGAGACCCTCGCCACCATCGCCCTACGCTACCAGACCGACCTCCCCACGCTGCTGCGGCTCAACACCCTGGCCAACCCCAGCCTGATTCGGGTCGGCCAAATGCTGATCGTCCCGACCGCCATCGCTGGCAGCGGACGTGCACGCGAGTTCGTTCCTCTTCTCCCCCAGCCCCCCCAGCCCACCCGCCTCTATGTCGCCCGCGTCGGCGATACGCTCGCCCAAATCGCCACCCGCTTCCATACCACCCCGGCACATCTCGTCGAACTCAACCGCCGCGCCCCAACGGCGCGGCTGCAGGCTGGGGAGCCCCTGCGCGTGCCCGCAGCCGTCGCCTCTTCCCCTCCTGCCAACACGACCCTCCACACCAGCCTCCCCGTGCCCGGCCAATACTATGTTCATGTCGTCCAGGAAGACGAAACCCTGGCCACCATCGCCGACCGCTATGCGACCTCACAACGCCGCACGCGCGAGCTCAACCGCCTCGCCGATGACCAGCCGCTCCGCCCCGGCCAACGCCTTGTCGTTCCCCCTCCCTCTTACGCCGAACTGTACGCGACGGCCGCCATGGGGGAGAACGGCGTTCCCGAATATCCCGCGATCCCTACCCCAGAAAAATGGATCTCCGTCGACCTCGACCACCAACGCCTCTATGCCTGGCAGGGCAATCGCCTGCTGAAACGGTTCGCAATTTCGTCAGGGAAATCTGCCACACCGACCGTGACCGGCGTTTTTCGCATCTGGGCCAAGATCGCCGCCCAGACCATGCAAGGGGGCAGCCGAGCCGCTGGAGATTACTACTCCCTCCCCAACGTGCAGTGGGTCCAGTATTTCTACCGTGACTACGCGCTGCACGGCGCCTACTGGCACAATCGCTTTGGAATCCCAACCAGCCATGGTTGTATCAACTTGCGCAACAGCGACGCCCAATGGCTCTACGAGTGGGCCTCCCCCTCCGTCCTCGGCACAGGCTGGCATCTCACAGACAGCACCGAACCAGCCACGCTGGTCATTGTCCATCGCTGAACAGCCCTTTTTCTCCAAGACCCGACAGACTTCGAAAGGACGAACACAATGCTTTATCAGGCTGACACGACCCGCTACGACGGACGCATGCTCTACCGGCGGACCGGACGCAGCGGGTTGATGCTGCCAGCAGTCTCCCTGGGACTCTGGCACAATTTTGGCGGCGTCGACACCTATACCAACGCCCGGGCCATGGTGCTGCGCGCCTTCGATCTCGGCATCACCCACATCGACCTTGCCAACAACTACGGCCCCCCCCCCGGCTCCGCCGAAGAAAATTTTGGGCGCATCCTGGCCCAGGATCTGCGCCCCTACCGTGACGAGCTGATCATCTCCACCAAAGCCGGGTACTTCATGTGGCCAGGCCCCTACGGCGAATGGGGCTCTCGCAAATCCTTGATCGCCAGCCTCGACCAAAGCCTGAAACGCATGGGGCTGGAGTACGTAGATATTTTTTACAGCCATCGACCCGACCCCAACACTCCTCTCGAAGAAACCATGCTGGCCCTCGATTACGCTGTCCGCTCCGGACGCGCGCTCTATGTGGGCATCAGCACCTATTCCCCCGAGCAAACGCGCCAGGCGGCTGCCATCCTGCGCGACCTGGGCACCCCCTGCCTGATCCATCAGCCAGCGTTCAGCATGTTCAATCGCTGGATCGAAAATGGCCTGCTCTCCGTTCTACAGGAGGAAGGCATCGGCTGTATCGCCTTCTCCCCGCTGGCCCAAGGACTGCTGACCCACAAATATCTGAGCGGCATCCCGGAAGATTCGCGCGCAGCCAAAACCCACGGCCACTTGCGCAGCGAAGAAGTCAGTGCCAAGCGGGTCGCCCTGGTCCACCGGCTCAACCACTTGGCCCAACAGCGCGGCCAGACGCTGGCCCAGATGGCCATCGCCTGGGTCCTGCGTCACCCCCAGATGACCTCGGCGCTGGTCGGCGCCAGCAAGGTCAGCCAGGTCGAAGACAACGCCGCCGCCGTCCAAAATCTCACCTTCACCGCCGCAGAACTGGAGTCGATCGAAGCGATCCTCCACAGCGACGACGAACCCCCCGTCTGGTAAGAGCTCCATCCGGGTCGGTGCAAAGGGCATGGGTCCCTTTGCACCGACCTCTCCTATTTTTTTATGGACCGGCAGCCCTCCTGGCCGTTCAGTCCCGGTCTTGCAAATTGCTCTTCAGCCAGGCCTCAATAAACAGATCGATCTCCCCATCCAACACAGCGGTCGTGTTGCCCGTCTCCACGTCGGTGCGCAGATCTTTGACCATCTGATACGGATGCAGCACATAGCTCCGAATCTGGCTGCCAAAGTTTGCATCGTCGATCTTGCCCTTGAGGCGCGCCCGCTCGGCAGCCCGCTTCTCTTCCGCAATTTCGTAAAGACGCCCCCGCAGCACCCGCATGGCCATTTCACGGTTCTGCGTCTGGCTTCGCTCGTTTTGTGAGGTCACAATCAGCCCTGTCGGCAGGTGACGAATCCGCACTGCCGTCTGGTTTTTCTGCACATTCTGTCCCCCTGCACCGCTGCTGAGAAAAACCTCCACTTCGATCTCTTTGGGGTCAATCTGGATCTCAAGGTTCTCCTCCAGCACCGGCAGGACCTCCACCTTGGCAAAACTGGTGTGCCGCCGGTTGGCAGAGTCAAATGGGCTGAGCCGAACCAGACGATGAACCCCTTTCTCGGCTTTGAGCAACCCATAGGCGTTGACACCGCTAATTTCGACGGTCACACTCTTGATACCAGCCCCTTCGCCTTCGGTCTCGTCTGTGATAAAGGTCTTGAATTTCTGACGCTCGGCCCAGCGCAAGTACATCCGCAGCAACATCTGCGCCCAATCCTGCGCCTCAGTTCCCCCTGCCCCCGCATGGATGCTCAAGATCGCACCAGCGCCGTCGTGCGGGCCACTCATGGCCAGCTCAAACTCGCGCCGATCCAGCTCCGCAGCCAAGACCCCGGCCTCCTCTGTCAGCTCCTCCAACAGCGCACGGTCTTCTTCGGCCATGCCGTACAGCTCTAGCGCCTCCTGACAACGCCGCCCGATGGTGTCCCACACCTCAATTTTGTCGCGCAACAGGCTGGCTTCTTGCATGACCTTCTGCGCACGCTGGGGATCCTCCCAAAAATCTGCCTGTTGCACCTGCTGGTCCAGCTCGGTCAGACGCGTCCTTTTGCCAGGGATGTCAAAGACGCCCCCGGATCGCATCCACCCGCTCGATGTTCTGATTCAACCGGCTCTCCAGTTCACTCATCGTTCTCTCTCTTTCTGGCCCCTGCAGCCTCGTCCATCCCCCAACGTTATTCCCCCACCAGCCCAGTCACAAAAGCCACTGGGTCAAAATACGCAAAATCGTCGACCTTCTCCCCAGTGCCGACAAAACGCACCGGCACCCCCAACTCCTGTTTGATGCTCAACACAGCCCCCCCCTTGCTGGTCCCATCCAGCTTGGTGAGCACGATCCCTGTGACCCCGGCCGACTCCCTGAAAGCTTTCGCCTGCACAATCGCATTCTGCCCGGTCGATGCATCCAACACCAACAACGTCTCATGCGGGGCACGGTGCACCTGTTTGGCAGCCACCCCACGCACCTTCTCCAGCTCCTTCATCAAGTTGAATTTGGTCTGCAGCCGCCCCGCAGTGTCGACAATCAAAAGGTCCGCCTTGCGGCTTTCCTGGCTGGCCCGAATCGCATCAAAAATGACCGCCCCAGGGTCAGAACCGGGCGCATGGGCGATCACATCCACCCCAGCCCGTTCCCCCCACACCTTGAGCTGGTCGATCGCCGCCGCCCGAAATGTGTCCGCAGCCCCCAGCACGACCCGGAGCCCCCGCCGCTTGTAGTAGGCCGCCATCTTGCCGATGGTAGTTGTCTTCCCCGCCCCGTTCACACCAACCACCAACACCACAGTCAGAATGCGCGGCTCTTCAATGTGCAACGGCTCCTCCGTAGACAACAGGGCGACCATCTCCTGCTTGAGCGCGGTATAGGCGTCCCGGCTGGATTTGATGTTCTCCCGTTCGACCCTCGCCCGTGTCGCCTGCAGCAGCGTCTGCGCTGCAGCCGAACCGACATCCCCCATGACCAGAATCTCCTCCAGCTCTTCCCACAACCCAGCCGTAATCTCATTTTCTTGAAAAATAGCGCCGATACGCCCCAAAATGCCAGAACGAGTCTTTTGCAGACTCTGTTCGAGCTTGAGCTCCTCTTGCGTTTTTTCTGACTGTGGTTTGCCAAACAATTTGCTGAACACGGTCTACTCTCCAGCGTTGTACAGAAATCAAAAACATTTTCTGGACAGTATACCACAGCTGCCCAGAATCTCTGCTCCGGCTGCCCTGGCTGGCGTTTCTCATAGCCGTTTCCCATAGCCGTTTCTCACTGCGGACCGCTGACGTGCTATACTGTCCTTCTTGCTGGAAATCTATGCCAGCGCACCATCTGAAAAGGACCTGCTGTGCTGCCCGTCGACCAACTGCTGCTGATCGCCATCATTCTCCTCTCCACTGCCCTGTACGTGACCAGCTGGTTGCCAACTGAAATCACAGCGCTGGGCACCATCGTGGCACTGATGGCAACAGGCCTGCTCGAACCCGGCGACGCCCTCAGCGGGTTTTCTTCGACCGCCACCATCACGGTAGGGGCCATGTTCATCCTGAGTGCAGGGCTGATGCGAACCGGTGCCCTGGAAATGGTCACCCTCTACCTTGGACGCTTCGCCCAGGGCAGCGCCCGCCGGCTGCTGCTGATGCTGGCACTGGTCGAGATACCGGCCAGCGCGTTCATGAACAATACCCCGGTCGTGGTGATGATGATCCCGGTCGTGGTTTCGCTTTGTCGCCAGTACAACCTGCGCCCCTCCAAATTTTTGCTGCCAGTCTCCTATTTTGCGGTGCTGGGCGGCACAGTTACCCTGTTGGGCACCAGCACCAATATCCTGGTCTCCGATCTCTACCTCAAAGCCGGTGGGCCCGGGCTCGGCCTGTTTGATTTCACGGCCCTCGGGCTTGTCTACGCAGTCGTCGGCGGAGGCTTCCTGGTGCTCTTCGGTCACCGACTCCTCCCCAGTGACTCGCCGCTGGCCACACTCACCCACCTCCACACCCACGCCACCTATCTCACCGAAATGGTCGTGGCCGCAGAGAGCAAAGTCAACGGCAGGCAGGTGACCGCTGTCTTCGAACAGATCGCACTGCACAGCCGCCCACGCCCCCCTCTGCCCCTGCGCCGACACCGGCGCCTTCATTCTGGGGAACCACGCCCTCCCCACCCAGCCAGCGTCACCTTGCTCGAAGTGCTGCGCGACGGACAGCGCTACCAGGCAGAAACCCTGCAAACCTTGATCTTGCAGCCTGCAGACATTCTGCTGGTGAGTGGCCTCCCCAAGGATCTCCTGCTCCTCCAACAGACACACCAGCTCTCTCTGGCAACGGCCTTCGAAGATGCGCTCAAAGCCGGAGACCTCGACCTCGAAGAGCAAGTCATGGAAGCTGTCATCATGCCAGGCTCGGAAATCGTGGGGACCTCGCTCAAACATCTCCAGCTGTACAGCCGCTTTGGGGTCAAAATTATGGGGATCCAACACCAAGGTTCTCAAAAAATGCAGGGTCTACGGGACCAACGCCTCATCGTCGGGGATGTGCTGCTGCTGCGCGGCAAAACAGCCAGCCTGCGCATGGCAGCAGCCAGTTGCCGAATGTTGCTGGTCGAAGGGGTCGAGGAGTCGCTGGTCCGCAAAACCAAAAACACCACAGCCCTCCTCATCATGGGGCTGGTCGTCGCACTGGCCACCTTCACCGAAATGCCGATCGTCACCTTGTCGCTGGCTGGCGCAGTGACCCTGGTGCTGACCCGCTGCCTGCGCGTCGACGAAGCCGCCGCCTCGCTGGAAGTGCCAACCCTGATGCTGCTGGCCGGCACCATCCCGATCGGGCTGGCCATGGAAAGCACCGGGCTGGTCCAGACCCTCGTCGACAGCTTGGTCTCCGTCGTCGGGCTCTCCAACCCCCACCTTTTTTTGGTCGTCTTTTATATCCTGACAGTCCTGCTGACCGAACTGCTCTCCAACAACGCCGTGGCTGTCCTGTTGACTCCGGTCGCGCTGAGCCTCGCCACCACCCTCGCCATCCACCCCATGCCCCTGCTGGTCGCTGTCCTCTTCGGCGCCAGCGCTTCGTTTATGACCCCGTTCGGCTACCAGACCAACGCCATCGTCATGGGACCCGGCGGCTACAAATTTGTCGACTATCTCCGCGTCGGACTTCCGCTGCAGCTTTTGATGGTGCTGATCGCTACCAGCCTTATCCCAGTTCTGTGGCCGTTCTAGCCCCCAGACGGCCTTCCCCAGACAGCCTCCCGTAGGAGTTCACGCCTCGGCAGGCAACAGCTGCAACCGATAGGCAGCCGCCTTCTCCACCTCAGGTCGCGACCAAGGGTTGCGGTGGTAGACCCCCTCACGCCACATCACGATCTGGTCGTCGTAGAGCCGGCTCAATGCATGGCCAGATTGCCCGCCAGCCACCACGCTCTGTGCACGGTCCCAAGCCCCCACTTCGACGATCTGACGATAGACCGGGATGGTCTGAATCAGACCAGGGGGCAGCCCAAAGGTGCCGCGCGTCTGGTTGGGCGTAGTGGCGTCCCCACCGACCGGCAGCGGCGACCGGCTGAAAAAACCGCCGACCAGCCGAGCCTCCCCCAACGGGTGGGTGAAGCGAACCTGATGGGCTTTTCCCCAGGCCCAACGCAGCATGCTGTCCCCATACAGCCGCCGGATGCTCTTGACCGAACGCACCAACGCCTCCTGCAGCAGAGCAAGCCGATCCCGCTGGCGCCCCTGCGCCCGATCGGCGTACCAAAATGAGTCGCTGTACTCCCCCACAATCTGCAAAAGCCGCGTCTCCGCACGCAGCCAGAAGGGCTGGTGCTGAAAAATCGGAAAATGGTTCTTGCCCAGATATCCGCTGCTGCCTGCCCCCAGCTTGTCGCCAAAGCTCAGTTCGAGCAGGTTCGTGAGCAGGTAGTGAAAAATCAGAGCCGCAGGGCTGTCGCTGTCCATCCGCCAGTTCCATTTGCGCAGCGCCTGGATCGCACTCTTTTCAAAGGGATCTTCGCTGTAGAGCAGCGTAAACCAGGGGATAAAAGCTTTGGCCAACAAACTGCCGTTGTCTTGTTGAATTTCCTCCATGTCGCGCACCGTAAAGCGCTCTTTTTCACCCAACAGCTGCTGGATACGCGCCGCCCGCCAGCCTGGGTCAAATTCGATCCCCAAAAAATGGGGGTAGTCGTCGCCGACAACCTTCTGGTTGGCCACGATGATCAGCCCCGAGGGGGGGTTGTAGCAGTGCGGCAATTCGTCGAACGGCACCCAGCCAGCCCAGCTGTGTGTCTGCTCCCACCCTGCCGCCGGCACCAACCCCAGGTTGGCCGAACGCAGCGGCACACGCCCCGCCATACGATAGCCGATGTTGCCCCGCCGGTCCGCATAGGTCAGGTTCATCGGCGGCGTGGTCCAGCCAGAGAGGGCCGCGCCAAATTCCTCCCAGTTGCTTGCCCGATTCAATGCCATCACGCTGGTCAGCACCGTGCCCGCTGTATGGCCGCTCCACTTCAGCGACAACAGAGGAAGCTCCGCCCCCCCCTCCAGAGAGGAACGCACAAACCCAGAAAGAATCGGCCCCTGCCGAGTCTGGACGATGCGCTCAGTATGGGAAGGGCCCCGCCGAACCCCAATCGTCTCCTCACGGACCCCGGCAGCCTCCCAACCTTCCCCCCAGGCAAAGTAACCCTCCCGCTCCGGGTGCGGGCGCTCCACAAACAGATCCTGCGTGTCGACGTGCGCGTTGGCCATCCCCCAGGCGATCGTCGCATTGTGGCCGATGAAAACCCCTGGCATCCCCGGAAATGTGCTGCCGCTGACTTCACTGTCTGGCCCACACAGGTGCACCTCGTAGACCACAGCCGGCAACTGCACCTGCAGATGTGGGTCGGCACAGAGCAGCGGCAGCCGGTTCAAGCTGCGCTTCGGAGCCAACACCCAGCTGTTGCTGCCCTGGCCGCTGCTCTCCCCCCCCAGCCACGGGCGCACCTGCTCGTACTGCCCCAACAACAGCCCCGCAGCACTCTGCAACCGCAAGGCAGACTCCTCTGACCCGCCTACCCCCACCAGCGCCTCCTGCGGAAAGTCAGGCTCCAGGTCGGCAGCAGTGTGAGAACCTAGCTGCTGAAAGAGCTGCAGACGCACCAGCTCACTCTGCCAGTTGCCACTCATGCTCCAGCCCCACGCCTTGGCCACCCCCAATGTGTCGGTGATCCGCCAGGGCTCCACCGGGACACGCAGCAGGTTGTGCTCGGCGCTGACCCGCCCTGGGTGTGCCGCCAAATACGCGTTCACCCCCTCGCAGTACCACGCCAGCAGCTGGCGGGTCGCCGGGTCCAACAGAGCAGCGTCCGCCTCCGCAGCCTGCTGCAACCCAACGGTCCGAGCAAAACGGTCTGCCTCCAGCGCAGCCTCACCAAAGACTTCTGCCAGCCGCCCCTGCGCCACCCGTCGCGCCTGCTCCATCTGCCAGAAACGATCCTGGGCGTGCACCCACCCCAAGGCGCGCTGCAAATCCGCCTCGCTCTGCGCATACAGATGGGGCACCCCATGCTTGTCACGCAAAATCTCGACGCTCTGCGCCAGGCCCGCCACCGAAACACGCCCCTCCAACCTCGGGGTGGCACGCTGCATCCTCCACCCGTAAAGATAGAGAAACAACAGAGCCCCCAGCGAGGCCAGCACCAGCAAAAACAGCAAAACCCCAATTGCAATCGATGCAAATGACATGGTATACTTACAACCTGCGTAGACGCCCTAGACAGAGTTCGAAATTCCAGTCGTTCCTGGTGGACAGAATGGGCTGCCACAACATGGCGACCCGCCTGCTCCACCATCTTATTGCATCTTATTGTGGCTTTTGTGAAGAAGGAGTGAGATCGATCTCTATGTCTGCCGATCTGAAGGACGCGTTCGCCCCCTCTCCTGCCATGCCCCAAGACAGCCGTCCTCTCTGGATCGGCATCACGTCACGCCACGGCCACCCAGAATGGCTGCAGCAGAACGCACGCAACTACATCGCCATGGTCGGCAGCTTCCAAGCAATGCCCGTGCTCTTGACCCCAGACTGGAGCGCCCTGCTTCCAGATGGGACTCGCTTTCTGCCCGACCCTTGCGGCCGCCTGCCCTCCGCAGTGCTCGACCACCTCGACGGGCTGATCCTCTCCGGCGGCGGGGATGTCGCCCCCCACTACTTCAACCAGGAGCTCGACGGCGCCGAAGCAGAGAGCATCGACCTCCGACGAGATGAATTGGAAATCGGGCTGGCCCAGTCAGCGCTGGAGCGTGACCTGCCGCTGTTCGGCATCTGTCGTGGCTGCCAGGTGCTCAACGTGGCCGCGGGCGGCGCTATGGTCCAACACCTCGACGGCCATCGGCCAGCCCCCGACGGGGCCACCCGTTTCCACGATGTCCAGGTGGTCGCCGGCAGCCGGCTGCACACGATCGTGGCCACCGAACGGTTCAGCGTCAACACCTTCCACCACCAAGGCATCGACCCACCCTCCCTGGCCCCCCTTTTCCAAAGCGCCGCCACCGCTGACCCCTGGCTGGTCGAAGCCTACGAAAGCCACAGCCATCGCTGGGTGTTCGGCGTGCAGTGGCACCCCGAACGACTTTTTGAGCTAGACAGCCCCCACGCCCAGCTCTGGCAAAGCTTTATCGCCGCCTGCCAGAGCCGACGCCAGCTCACAGCTCGACCGTGATGACCGCACCCCGGTCTGGGTTGTTGCCCGCATAAATCCGGCCACCGTGTGCCTCGACCACCATCCGACAAAAGGCCAGTTCCAGCCCCAGTTCGGCCTTCCCAAGCGCTTCCTTCATGTGCACAGCCTCGTACGCGTCAAACATGCGGACAAAATCCTCCGGGGGAATCCCCCGTCCCTGGTCAGCCACACTGAACAGCACACCTGCCTCGCCACTCTCCCCGGCGCGGCCAGAGCGAGGATAAAAAGCCCTCACCGTAACCGTGCCTTGCGGCGGTGTAAATTTCAAAGCGTTGAGAATCAAATTCTCGACCACACGCCGGATCAGCGTCGGGTCAGCGCTCACCGGGGAAGGCTGACCTTCACACTTGACCACAATCGTATTGTTCTGCCGCTCCGCCTCCGGTGCCAGTTTCTGGCAGACCTCGGCCACAATCTGGTCGACCGCCAGCGCCGTGCGCGCCAAGACCAGCTGGCCCCGCTCCATCTTCGCCAGCAACAACATGTCGTCCAGAAAACTGCTGATCTTGTGCGTCTGGGTCATGGCCACCTGGAGATAATTGCCAGGGTCGACCAGGTTGTTGCTCCGCCGACGCAGCAGCTGTAAATACAGGCTGACCGCCGCCAATGGGTTGCGCAGATCGTGAATGATCATGTAAGAGAGCGCCTGACGCTTCTCCAACAACCACTCGAAACGCTCGCGCTCTTCTTGAATCCGCAGCTGCGTGCGCACTCGCGCCCGCAGCACCGGCAACGTCACAGGCCGGGCTACAAAATCATCTGCCCCCCCCGCCATCCCAGATTCCAGATCCGGCGCCTCATCCGCTTCAACGACCAAAATGACCGGAATGTGCGCGTGGCGCGCCGACTGCTTCAATGCACGGCACAACGCATAGCCATCCTCTTCCGCCAGCCCAGTGTCGAGCAAAATCAGGTCAGGGCACAGCGCCAGCCGCTGCAACAGTTCGCTGCCGCTGGCCACCGCCTCCACATCCAGCCCGATGCCCGTCAGCAACGCAGAGAGGCAGGCACGGCTCTCCGGCTCGTCGTCGACCACCAGCGCCTGTCTGGGACGAACAACCGGGTCGGGCAGCTTTTCATAGGCCATGCCGTACTCTCTCCATTCCTTGGCTCACCAGCAAGTATCCCCGCGACAGCCAGCGCGGCCGCGGGTCCACTCCCCACCCGCTGCGGTGAAGTTCCTGTCCAGCCGCCACAAACCAACGGCGATCCCCCCAGCTCCGCTCTGCCACAGTCCGCCGGGCAGCTTCCTTCCAACCCTGGATGAATTCGTAGATCGGTTCCCCCGCCACCATGCGGTGGATCCAATTTTTGGGCAGCACCGCCTGAAAATCCGCCGGCACAAACGGAGTGCGCAGCCGGCTGCTGAAGACCACCCCCTCTGGCTCCCAGATCGGCAGCCGCTTGCCCCGCCGCAGCACATTGGCCACCCACAGATCCCCCGCAGGATCCGATGTCCCCTCCACCAACAGTGCCCCCGGCAGGCTGTGACAGGCCAGTTCGGCGTAGGCCTGCTCGACCGCAGATTCAGCGTACTGACGCAACACGTTGAAAGCCCGGATCGCACGGACCTGCTCGCGCTGGCCGTCGATGTCTGTTTTCAGCGGCAAATTGAAGCCCCCCAGCCGGAACTGAATCCGCTGGCTGGCATACGGCTGTGCTGCAGCCACCCGAAGCGGGTCGATCTCCACCCCCAGGATCGGCAGCGACGGATTCACCCGGCCCAAACGAGCCGCACTTTCCAAAGTAGTCACAGGCTCAGCCCCGTAGCCCAGATCGACAAACCAGGCCGAGGCAAAGCCACCATCCTGCCTGCGCAACAAAAAGGGGTCGTACAACAAAAAAAAGTTGTCCACCCGCCGCAGACGGTTGGCTGCCGTCTTGCCACGAGTCGGTTGTCCCTGAGGACGGCTCGATCGCTGCCAGGGCCGCATCCTCTCCCCCATCACGTCAGCCCCCCATCACGTCAGCCCCCCATCACGTCAGCCCCCGACAGAGCGCCCCGCCCAAAACAGAGGACAACCCGCAAAATTCTTCCCGCCAGAACCTGCCCTCAGGCCAGATCGGCGGCAACCCGCTGCCGCCAGGCCTGGTCCGATGCCGAAAAACGTTCACCGTTGTACGCACGGCCCCACGGCCCGACCAGCCAGTAGATCAACTCTCCAATCTGCGCCGGCGGTTGCAGCTGCCCCCGCTCGTGCAGTTCGTGAAAATAGGCCGTGTCCAGCCGCGTGCCGGTCGTGTCGACCGTGCGCAAATCTTCCTGCAACGCACTGTCGACTGCCCCTGGATCCAGCAGATTGGCGCTGACCCCGCTCCCAGCCACCTCCATCGCCAACACGCGCATCCACATCTCCAGACCTGCTTTGGCCGCCAGATAGGCGCTGGCCCCTGCCAAGGGCGCTGTCCCATCCCCCACCGCCAGAATCCGGCCACTCCCCTGCGCCAACATGACCGGCAGAACATTGCGCACCAACCAAAAGGGTGCAATCAGATTGACCGCAATGTTGTACGCCCACTCCTCGGGATCGCTCTCTGCGATCTCCTCAAAAGGCCAAAGCACCGCCGCGTTGTTAACCAGGATATCGACCCGGTTGTACTGCTCCAGCGCAGTCTCGACCACTTCTTCCACCACCTCAGGGTCGCTGATGTCCCCCACCACAGCCAGCGCCTGGGCCCCTTGTCGGCGCAGACCGGCAGCCACCGACTCCACCTCTTGCTCGGTGCGTGCCACCAACACCAACTTCGCCCCCCCAGCAGCCAGCCGGGCGGCCGCCGCCGCACCAATCCCACGCCCCCCCCCGCTGAGAATCGCTACCTGACCTTGCAGTTTCTTTTTTGCCATGCCCTATAGTCTACCCGATCCCTGCCCGCCAGTCTATTTTTCCACCGTTCTCTTGGCGCTAGACAGGACGCAACAACACCTTCCCACGGCTCTGCCGCCCCTCGAGATAGCCCTGCGCCTCCGCAACCTGGGCCAGCGGAAACACCCGATCGATCCGTACGTCCAACTGCCCGGCACGCACCCAGTTGAAGAGATCGTGGGCTCGCTGCAAAAGTTCGCTGCGCCCAGCGACATAGGCCCCCAGGCTCGGGCGCGTCAGATACAAAGAACCCTTTTGATTCAACAGCTGCGGGTCCAGTGTGCCCACCGGCCCGCTGGCCTGCCCCCACAAGACCATCAGCCCGCGCGGCTTCAAACAGTCCAGCCCCCCCGCAAAGGTGCTCTGACCGACCGAGTCGTAGACCACATCGACCCTCCCGGCCAACCGCTTGACCTCGCCGACAAAATCGACCTCCGTATAGACGATCACCTCGTCCGCCCCGGCACTGCGCGCCAGCGCAGCCTTCTCCGCAGTCCCCGCAGTGGCGATCACACGCGCCCCCGTACGCTTGGCCACCTGCACCAACAGCCGCCCCGTCCCCCCCGCCGCAGCATGGATCAGCGCGGTGTGCTGGCCAGAAAGGGGAAACGTGCTCAACGCCAGATAATGCGCCGTCATCCCCTGAACCATCAACGCCGTGGCCACCGCCAGATCCAGGTCGGCAGGCACAGGCACCAGCCGATCCGC
The DNA here is from genome assembly GCA_018969295.1 of Chloroflexota bacterium. Taxonomy (GTDB): domain Bacteria; phylum Chloroflexota; class Anaerolineae; order Caldilineales; family Caldilineaceae; genus Caldilinea. The sequence continues at coordinate 78,469 of JAGWYN010000007.1, forward strand.
CGGCACCACCGCATACTCCGCATAGGCGCCGTTGACCATGCAGTAGGCCACACGATCGCCAGGTTGCACCTCGGTGACCCCGGCCCCGACCGCATCCACGACCCCTGCCCCCTCCAGCCCCGGGACAAAAGGCAGGGGCAGTTTGTACTGGCCTGTGCGCTGATAAATATCGATAAAGTTCAACCCCGCATACTCCAGTTGGAGACGCACTTCCCCAGCCCCCGGCTGCGGCACCTCCACCTCTTCCACCAGCCGCAACACCTCACGGCCCCCCGTTCCCTGAATCTGAACTGCTTGCATTGCCCCGTCACCTTTCTGTGGCTGCACACATCACAGCTGCAGCGGGTTCCCTGACGCCTCACCGGCAGCACTCTCACCGGCAGCACTCTCACCGGCAGCACTCTCACCGGCAGCACTCTCCCTGGCAGCACTCTCCCTGGCCCCCTTGCCCCCCCTGGCAGCAACCTCTTTGACACTTTCCTTGGCAGACTCCTTGGCAGACTCCTTGGCAGACTCCTTGGCAGACTCCTTGGCCCCCCTGGCCGCTGTCCCCGGCACCGGCAGCGCATAGCGCTCGCGCACGACCCGGTCGATCTCCACCGCCAGGTCAGGGTTCTCCGACAAAAACAGCTTGGCATTCTCCCGCCCCTGGCCAAGCCGAATGTCGCCGTACGCATAAAAAGAACCGCGCTTGGCCACCAGCTCCTCCTCCACTGCCAAATCCAGCAGATCCCCCGTTGCGCTGATCCCTTCGTTGTACATGATGTCAAATTCAGCGGTGCGGAAAGGAGGGGCCACCTTGTTCTTTTTGACGCTGACTCGCGTGCGATTGCCGACCACTGTATCCCCTTGCTTGATGCTTTCGATCCGCCGGACATCCAGCCGCACACTGGCGTAAAATTTGAGCGCCATCCCCCCCGTCGTGGTCTCCGGGTTGCCAAACATCACCCCGATCTTCTGGCGCAGCTGGTTGGTGAAAATCATACAGGTGTTGCTGGCCTTCACCGCCCCAGTCAACTTGCGTAGCGCCTGGCTCATCAGCCGAGCCTGCAACCCCACATGGTTGTCCCCCATCTCCCCTTCAATTTCCGCGCGCGGCACCAATGCCGCAACACTGTCGACCACCACAATGTCCATCGCATTCGAGCGAATCAGGGCCTCGGCAATCTCCAACGCCTGCTCGCCCGTGTCCGGCTGGCTCACATAGAGGTTGCTCACATCCACCCCAATCTTCTCGGCGTAGGAGGGGTCCAGCGCATGCTCAACATCCACAAAGCCGCAGATCCCCCCCTCACGCTGCGCCTGCGCAATCGCATGCAGACAGAGCGTGGTCTTCCCCGAGCTTTCTGGCCCGTAAATTTCGACGATGCGGCCGCGTGGGTACCCCCCCACCCCCAAGGCAAGGTCCAGACTCAGGCTCCCGCTGGCGATCGATTCGACCTGAAGCTTCGTGGCGTCCCCCAGCTTCATGACGATCCCATCCCCATATTTTTTGTTCAAGTTGACCAGCGTCGTCTCCAACGCCTTCACCTTCCCAACCTCCGCCTTCCCAACCTCCGCCTTCCCAACCTCCGCCTTCCCAACCTCTACCGCATTTTCCTGCTTGCGTGCCTGTGCCATGTTGCCCCCTTGCGGCTGATTTTTGAACCGGATCGCCGTACATATTTTTGCCCAATGCCCCTCCAATATAGTACAAATGTTCTTGAACTGTCAACCGTCAATCGACCTAGATCGCCCCGGCCGCAACAGCCAAATCTGGCAGCAGCATCCGCCATCGATCTGCACGGTTTTGGAAGCGCATTTTTGGCCGGTAGGTCAGACCCCTTTATAATCCAACACATCTCCCTCTTCGCAGGGATGTCAACCGACCACAGATTCACAGGAAACGATTCGTGTACCGACGCAAGCTGAACCGGGCCTGGGAAACGTTGAGGGCAATGCCGATGCCGGCCATCGGCTCGGACCGTCTGGTCGATCTACACAACGATCTGACCCACTACGACACGATGATTGCAAAAGAACTGCGCGAATTTCTGCGCGGACAGCCAGTCAACCCCGCCCGGCTTCAAGTCGACGCAGAGTTGGAAGAGACCCTGCGCTCCTTCAAGGCAGAGACGGCAGCCGAGGTCGAATGCCGCCGCGACATGCTGCGCTACAAGCGACGCGTCGATGATGTCGCCACAGAATTGCTGCGCATGATCAGCGAGACCCTGCCCGCCCGCCGTGCCTCCCCGGGGGATCCCCCCCAAAGTCACTGATCCACGTCCTTGCCAAACCGAATAAACTTGGCGATAATGAACTCCAAGCTGACGAACTGGCTGCCCAGCGGCAGACTCTCTGCACCTCCGTAAAATCAAGGAGTTTTTGTGAGCGAAACACCATTGTTTGTTACCCCACTTCAGGTCCAGGAGGCGCTGCGCGGCCAGCAGTACATCGCCGGCGACGAGATCGCGACGACACTCTTTCTGACCATGCAGCTCGGCAAGCCGTTGCTCTGTGAGGGGCCTGCAGGCGTCGGCAAGACCGAACTGGCGAAGAGCCTCGCCCACGCCACCGGGCGTACGTTGATCCGCCTGCAGTGCTATGAAGGGCTGGACGAGACCAAGGCGCTTTATGAATGGGAATATGCCAAGCAGCTTCTCTACACGCAGCTGCTGCGCGACAAGTTGCAGGATACGCTGGCGGGCACCAACACCCTGGCACAGGCCGCCGACCGGCTGGCACAGGAGGAAGATGTCTTCTTTTCAATGCGCTTCCTGCTGCAACGCCCTCTGCTCAAGGCAATTCTCAACGAACAACCGACAGTGCTCCTGATCGACGAAATCGACCGCGCCGACGCTGAATTCGAGGCGTTTTTGCTCGAAGTGCTCAGCGATTTTCAGGTCACCGTGCCAGAGTTGGGCACGCTCGTCGCCGTCCATCGGCCCATTGTGCTGCTGACCAGCAACAACACCCGGGAGTTGAGCGAGGCGCTCAAGCGGCGCTGTCTCTATCTTTTCATCGGCTATCCGTCGATGGATCAAGAACTGGCCGTCGTACAGCTCAAGGTGCCCGAGTTGGCCTCCAAGCTGGCACAGCAAGCAGTCGACCTGGTGCATCGTCTGCGCAATTTCGACCTGCGCAAGTCCCCCAGCATCTCCGAAACGCTGGACTGGGCAAAGTCGTTGGTCGCCCTCAACGCCCGCCAGCTCGACCGTGACGTCCTGGAGAATACGTTGAGCGTGCTGCTGAAACACGAAAGTGACCTCCAAAAGGTCAGACGCCGCCTCGACGTGACAGAAAAGGGGCCGCGCTTGGAAAAAGATCATCGGCCGTCGCGGTGGCGCAACGAGGGAGATTCCCCATGAACGAACAGATGATCCGCTTCATCTCCGCACTGCGCGCCGGCGGGGTGCGCGTCAGCCTGGCCGAGAGCGCAGACGCTTTTCTGGCAGTGAAGATGCTCGGCGTGCAGGAACGAGAATCTTTTCGGCTCAGCCTGCGCGCCACACTCGTCAAAGAGGCCAGCAGCCTGCCCGCCTTCGATGCGTTGTTCCCGCTCTTTTTCGACAGCGGCGAGCAGCCCATGCAGGACGCCACACAAGATCTGTCTCCCGAAGAAGCGCAAATGCTGGCGCAGTCGCTGCGTCAGTTTGGCGATCAGCTTCGCCAGCTGCTGGAAAAACTGCTGCGCGGCGAACAACTCAGCCGGCAGGAGCTCGACCTGCTGGCGCAGATGACCGGACTCCATCGCTCCCGGGAGCTGCAGGATCGAAACAGGTACACCCAACGCATGCTCCGCGCGTTGGATTTCCCAGAAGTGCAGCAGGCAACGCGCAGGCTCATGCAGCTGCTCGCCCAAATGGGCATGAACAAACAACGGATCCACCAGCTGCAGCAGCTGATCCAAGCCAACCAGAAGGCGCTCCAGGAGCAGGTAAGCCACTACGCCGGCCAGCGGATCGCCGAAGCGATGGGCGAGTCCCCCCCCGATGCGCCCCCCCTCGACGAACTGCTCGATCGCCCCTTCAGTGCCCTCTCTGACCAGGAGATGGCTCTGCTGCGCAAGGAAGTGCACCGCCTCGCCAACCGGCTGCGCAGCCGCATCGCCCTGCGCCAGAAGCACGCCAAGAGCGGCCAACTCGACGCCAAAGCCACGATCCGCGCCAATCTCAAACATGCAGGCGTGCCGGTAACGCTCAAACACCGCGACCACCGCCTCAAACCCAAAATCCTCGTGCTCTGCGACATCAGCACCTCGATGCGCTTCTGCTCGGAGTTGATGCTCAGCCTGGTCTACGCGCTGCAAGACCTGGTGAGCAAGACGCATGCCTTCGCATTTATCGACCACCTGGAGTATATCTCTCCCGATTTTGCCGGCAAAGACTCCAACGAGGCGATTGCAGCCGTGCTGCAGCGGATGCCGCCCGGCTACTACAGCACAGACCTGGGCCTGGCCCTCGACCAGTTTGCACAGCAGTACCTGGACACGGTCGATCGGCGCACAACTTTCATCTTGGTAGGCGACGGTCGCAACAACGACAACGACCCGGCGTTGGAGACTTTCCAGAAGCTGGCGCGGCGTTCACGGCAGATGATCTGGATCAACCCGGAGCCCCCCGCGCTCTGGGGAAGCGGCGACAGCGATATGCTCCGCTATGCACCACTCTGCAGCAACGTCGTCATGGCTGCCACATTGGGCGAGCTGACCACAGCCGTCGACCAGCTGCTGTCACAGCCCTAACCTGCTCCCCACAGCGAAAGCTGGGCCGCTGCTTGTCACAATGCTGCTTGTCACAATGCTGCTTGTCACAGTGCTGCTTGTCACAGTGCTGCTTGTCACAGTGCTGCTTGTCACAATGCTGCTTGTCACAATGCTGCTTGTCACAATGCAGTGTCTGTGACCGCACATTTCGCCGGCCCTGAGCGCTGGCGAAGAGCAGACGCTCAAAACTTAATCCAGGTCGCGGTCAAATAGATCTGCCAGCGTTTCACGACGCTGGATCAAGGTGGCAGATCCATTCTCCAGCCACAACACGGCAGGCCGCCGTGCACCGTTGTAGTTGCTCTGCATGGACAACTGGTACGCGCCGCTCACCGGCACAGCCAGCAGCTCCCCCGCCTCCAGAAGCGGCATCTCCACCCCTTGGATCAAGATGTCTCCGCTCTCGCAGTAAGGACCCGCAATCCAGACCGGACCTGCACCCGGACGCTCCGGGGCACACACCGGCAATGCGCTGTACCGGGCCCCATACAGCGCCGGCCGGGGGTTGTCCGCCATCCCGCCGTCGATCAATAGCCAACGCCGCGACGCTGTCTCTTTGACGGCACCGACCCGATAGAGTGCAACACCGCCGCGCGCCACCAGACTGCGGCCCGGCTCCAGATGCAGCACAGGCAGCTCCAACCCCCGCTGCCGACAGCCAGCTACCACCTGCTGGGCCACAAACCCCACATACGCTGCCACAGACGGCTGCGGCAGCGCCTCTTCGTGGTAGGCCACCCCCCACCCCCCACCCGGACAGAGGGTCTGCAGCTGCCAACCCGTCACGGCACGGAGCTCGACAGCCAGATCCAACACCGTCGCCAGCGCCGCCCCGATCGGAGCAGGATCTTCAAAGTGCGACCCCTGATGAAAATGCAGCCCGCTCAGTTCGTGGCCCTGGGCCAGACAGTAGCGCACCGCCTCCATCACCTCCGAAAACGCCATCCCAAATTTGCTCTCCTCCTGGCCCGTCTGCCGGTAGGTGTGGGTCTCCACCGCAACACCCGGCCTGACCCGCAGCCAGAGCGCCGGAGGCCGCGACGCCGCATGCAGCAGCGGGCTCAACCGATAGAGCTCCGGCAGGTTGTCGACCACGATCACAGCCGCAAACCGCACAGCAGCCGTCAGATCCTCGTCGCTCTTGTGCACACCGTGCACCAAAATACGCTCGCGCGCCAGCCCCGCCCGCACCGCAATCGCCAGCTCGCCGGCTCCCGTACAGTCCAGCCACAAGCCCTGCCGCTGCACCCACCGCACAATCCCCAACGCAAGATACGCTTTCCCAGCATAGGTGACCGCAGAGGAGCCCGGATAGGCACTCGCCAGGGCGACCCGATACTGTTCAGCCGCATCGTTCAAGGTGGCCGCATCAAAACAGTAGAGCGGCGTGCCAAACTCAGCAGCCAACGCCGACAGACGACAACCCCCGATCGACAACGCAAGCTCCCCCCCCACATCCTGCTCCAGCACGGTGGTGAGCGGAAACAGTTCAAGACGCCGCATACTCAGAGCAGACCCCGATCCCTTCATACGTTTCTCTCAGCCAAGACCACCCCGATCCCACCCATGGCCACCAACACCCCCACCAGGGTCACCCAGCTCGGGATCTCCCCCAAAAATACGATTCCCAACAAAATGCCGCCGGTGATCTCCTGGGTCGCCAGCAGATTGGCCGTCGCCGCCGGCAGCAGCCGCAACGCCGCATTGTACAAGGTATGCCCGATCCCAAGCGGCACCACCGCCAACGCCACCACACTGCCCACCGCAGCCGGGCTGTACCCCCCCACAGAAAGGTCGAGAAGGGCCAGCGGCAGCAGCCAAAGCCCCCCCAACAGATAGACAGCCCCCACATAGGTCAACAACGGCATTCGCTGCCGACGCCCGGCAAGGCTGTAGATCGCAAAAGCGACAGCACTCAACAAGGCCAGCAGATCCCCGCCCAGCTTGCGGCGGTCCAGACCAGACTCAAAGCCAGCCAGGATCGCAACCCCCACCACCGCCAGCACAATCCCTCCCCACTGGCGCAGCGACAGTCGCAGACCGCAGCACAGCCACCCCAGCCCCGCAGCAAAGATCGGTGCCGTGTAGACCAGCGCCAGGCTGCGAGCGACTGTGGTGAAATCGAGGGAAAGAATGTAGGCGCCAAAATGGACGGCCGCCACCAGCCCCACTCCCCCCAACCACAGCCACTCCTCCCGCCGTGGACCTCGCTCCCCACGCAGACGCGCCAGCCCCCCCATCAGCCCCCCGGCCAACAAAAGGCGCCCGGCCGCAATTTCAAACGCGGTCAGGCTCTCGGCGGCCCAGCGGACCAGGATCGGGCTTGTGCTGAAACAGCAGACGGCAGCCACCACCCAAAGCAGCGCACGAGACCTCTCACGCGCCGCCCAAGGAGAGGCCATACCCGCAAAACCTAGCTGCCCGGCGCAATCAAAGAGGCAAACGTCCCAAAGACCATGCTAAAAATGATCACCAGACTGATTGCATAAAAAATCTTCTCGTTGCGCGACAATTTTCGACGGGCCATACTTCGTTCAAACTCCTTTTTGCTTGAATCGACCGACACACCTTCTTTATTCTACCATAGCACACCCGCCCCGCCCAACCTTCCAAAACGCCTACGCAAAGACAACCGTGGAGAGATCCCACGGCTCATGAATTTTGGGCACATCGCTGATCAGACGACGGGTGTAGGGCTCGCGCGGCCGCAAAATCACACTGTCCGCAGAGCCATGCTCGACAAATCGACCCCGCTCCATGATGTAGACCGTGTCGGAAACATAGTAGGCCAGCCCGATGTCGTGGGTGATAAAAATAAGCGTCATCCCCGTCTCGTCGCGCAGCTTCATCAGGTAGTCCAGAATGGTCGCCCGCGAACAGGCGTCGATCATGGAGGTCGGCTCGTCTGCCACCAGAATCTTGGGCTTCAACAAAAAAATGCGGGCGATCATCAGCCGCTGCATCTGACCCCCTGAAAGCTCAAAGGGGTATTTGTGGGTCAGCTCAGCGTATTTCAAGTTGACAAAACCGCAGGCTTCCTCCATCAGTTCGACCTTGCGCGCCTGCGGCAGATGCTTCCCCCCGCGCATGCGGATGCAGTCCAACAAAACCGTGTCGATCTTGTGAAAGGTGTTGTAGGCAGAAAAGGGGTCTTGAAAAATTGCCTGGATGTTCTTCCAGTACTCCTGCCTTTTGCGGCCCGAACGGATGTCCCGCTTTTGTCCCTGAAAGTAGATCTCCCCCTCGCTGCTGCTGATCAGCCCCAGCAACATCTTGGCCAGGGTCGTCTTGCCGCTGCCCGACTCGCCTACGATCGAGATGATCTCCCCTTCGTGGAAATCAAAATCCACATGGTCGACCGCCGTGAGCTTCTGGCGCCCGATCCCAAATACTTTGGTGACACCACGGCCGCTCAGGCACAATTTTTTGTCAGTCGCCACTTTGGTACAACCTCCTCAACTCTGCTTCTGGAACCACACAGCGGTACAAGCGGTTGGGGTCGGCAGCCGACAGCGCAACCGACGTCCCCCTACACACAGCCCGCGCATACTGGCAACGCTCGGCAAATCGACAGCCCGCCGGGGGATTCTTGAGGTTCGGCGGCACCCCAGGAATGGCGGTCAGTTTGATGTCGCGAAGCCCGCTCTCCGGCACGATGATCGACCCCATCAACCCTTTGGAATAAGGGTGGAGCGGGTCAAAAACCGCTTGTTTGGCGGTCGCATGCTCCACAATCTGCCCAGCGTACATGACCATGATCTCATCTGCCACGTTGTAGAGCAGAGGCAGCTCGTGCGTGATAAAAATCATCCCCTTGATGAAACCGCTCTCCATCATGTCGCGCAACATCTTGATGACCATCTTCTGCGAGGTGACATCCAACGCAGAAGAGGGCTCGTCGGCGATCAACACTTTGGGCGAGAGAATCACCGCCACCGCAATCACCGTGCGCTGCTTCATCCCCCCCGACAGCTCGACCGGGTATTTCTGCAACACCTCGGCCGGCAACCCCAACATCTCAAAGGTCTTGCGCGCATGGTCGTAGATCATCTGTCGGTTCCAACTGGGGTCGTGCGCCCGCACGACATCCCCAATAAAGTCGATGATCTTGCGGGTCGGGTTGAGCGCGTTCATCGCCGCCTGGGGAATATAGGCGATCTCGCGGCCCAGGATCGATTTGCGCACAATGTCCGGCTTCATCCCAGAGATATTCTGGCCGTCGATGAGGATCTCCCCCCCCATGTAGTGCAGCGGCGGAAAGTAATACCCCATCAGGCTGAGCGCCAAGGTCGACTTGCCACAGCCAGATTCGCCAGCAATCCCCAATGTCTTCCCCTCTTCTAGCTTGAGCGAAACATGGTCGACCGCATAGACGCTCTCTTTGTAGCGGGTGATGTAGCGGGTGGTCAAGTCACGAACTTCCAGTATCGGATTCGGCATCAGCTCACTCAGTCCCTCAGTGCAGGGTTGAAGACCTGGTCAAGCCCTGTGTTCATCAGGTTCATCGAAAAGGAGATCAACGCAATCGTCAGCAGCACCGGCAGATACGCCCACCAGTTCCCCAACACATGCGCCTGGTAGATCATCGCCCAGTTCATCATCAACCCCAGGGTCGGCACTTCGGTCGTGCGCGGCCCCAACCCCAGAATCGACAACCCTGCCTCCGCCAGAATGCCCGAGGAGATCTGCAAAATCAGCGCCATCACCACATAGGAGGCAATGTAGGGCAGAATGTCCGCCACAATGATGCGCGGGAGCGAATGGCCAGAGAGTTTTGACAGGTTGACATGGTCGCGGTTGCGCAACGAAAAGACCTGCGAACGGACCGAGCGGGTCGTCCAGACCCAGGAGGTAAAGCCGATCACAACAGCGATCGTGATCGCCCCACGCTGGTCTTGCCCGATGCTGAACGAAATCAAAATCAACAAGACAAAGGTCGGAATCACCGTAAACAGATTTGTGAAAAACATGATGATGTCGTCCACCCACCCCCCGATGTAACCGGCCAGCAGCCCAAGGGTCAGCCCAATGGCCGTGGCAATCAGGCCAGCGACAAAACCGATCAACAACGACACCCCCGTGGCAGCCACCAGCTGCGTCAACACATCCCGGCCAAAGTTGTCGGTGCCCAACGGCAGAATCCGCACGTTGGCCACCTGCGAGATGTTGGCATAGTCGGTCAGCTTGACCATGCCTGTCTCCTCCAGTTCGCCTGTTTCCGGGTTCCTGGCCGCCAAAATTTCGCCCCCCCCTGCCGAACGCAGGCTGTCAAGGCCAGCATCGACCCGCTGATAGTACCGCATTCTGGCAAATGTCATGCCAGGCAGCCGCCGATCGGGCTCGTAGTGCTCCTCCCACAACGCCAACAACGCATCGGTGTCCGCAAGGTCGATCGCACTCTCTGGAAGCCCATCCGCCACCAGCCATTCCTGCATGGCCAGACGGTCTTCCTGGCTCAACCGGCTCTCGATCCGTTTGTCAGCTGCGTCGCGCAAGTTGAGCGTGTAGAGCACAGGCGCATTGCTGGCATCGTAGGCGCTCACATAGATGCCCGGCGGAAAAAACGTGCCCTGGCCCAGGATCTGCAGCGGCGGGTCCGGGACCCACCACGGATAGACCACCAACACCAGCAGCACGCTCATCAAAATTGTAAAACCAACCACAAACTTGCCAGAACGAAATATCTGCCGGATGGTATGGCCCATCGCTGCACCTTTCCTCAATCAGACTGGGTAGCCTTGATGCGCGGGTCGATCACGCCGTACAAAATCTCCAGGACAAAGGTAGCCGTCAACACCATCAAGGTGATGATCAAGGTCGACGCCGAAATGAGCGGATAGTCCTGCCCCATGACCCCATTCAACAAGGTGGTGCCCAACCCCGGATAGCTGTAGATGATCTCGGCGATCAGCGCCCCCCCCACCATGGTGCCCAGCGCCAGCGCCAGCCCAGTCACCTGCGGCAGCATGGCGTTGCGAAAGACATAGGCGGCAATCCGGCTGTCCTTGAGCCCCATAAACCGGCTAAATTTCACATAGTCCGCATTCAGCTCGTAGATAGACATCGAACGCATGCCAATCGCATAGCCGCCGATCCCAATCAACACAATCGACCAGAACGGCAGCTGATAGTGGACCACCACCGAGCGCAAAAATTCCGGGGTCATACTCGGAATCAGGTCAAACCCATACCCGCCAGAGGTCGGAAACCACCTCAGCTGCACGGCAAAAATCACCAGCAGAATGACCGCCATGCCAAACGGCGGAAAGCTGCTGAGAAAGATCGAAGAGGGCATCAAAATTCTGTCGAAGCCCCCACGCAGATACGCAGCCAATGCCCCCAGCATGTTGCCCAACGTCCACCCCACCAGAATCGCCGGCAGCTGCAACATCAGCGTCCACCCGATCGACGCGCCAAGGACGTCGGCTACCGTGCGCGGATACTGGCTGAAAGAAAAACCAAAATCCCCGCGCAATACGTTCTGCACATAGATGATAAATTGTTCCCACAAAGGCTTGTTCGTGCCAAACAGCTCGGTATATTGCTGGTAGATCGCCTGAACCCCGGTCGAGTTGCTGATTCCTTGCGCTTGCCGAGCCACAATCGCCGCCACCGGATCCCCCGGCATCAGCCGCGGCAACAAGAAATTCAACACAAACGCAAAGACAAAGGTCAGCGCAAACCAGCCAAATTTGTTGAGAAAATACCCGCGGTACCCTTTCAAACCAAGCCTCCTTCTGGCAGCACGGAGGTGCCCTCCGCTGCCTGGCGTGCGGCCAGAAACCGCCACGGCACGAGAACTCTTGGACCTGTGTGTGACAAAACAACCCGCCACGCTCCGGGGGAGAGCCATGGCGGGTTCATGACAAAGATTACTGCACGAGCGTCACGTTGTAGAGACCCGCAATGCTCCAGCCGTCGGTCAGGTTCAACGGAGGAACCGGCGGCACAGTGCCGTCTCCATCGTAGGGGAAGTTGGTCCAGACACTCTCGTTGACCGTGTGGAACGACTGCGGCCGGTACATGAGTGTGAAGGACGGAACATCGGTCAGATAAATTTTGACCAGCTCGGTGTAGATCTCCTTCAGCTTGGCCGGGTCGGTTTCGCTCGGGATCGCTGCGATCAGCTCGTCGGCCTGCGGGTTGGAATACTGGCCCCAGTTGCCGTTCCAGTTGCTCGCCATCCCGACAAACTCAGAGCTCAACATCTTGCGGACACGCCCCCACGGCTGGGTGGGGCCAGCACCGTCGCTCCACATCATAAAGATGTCGTAGCCTTCAGGCAGCGGCGCGTCCGACTTGGTGACCACCGTCTGATAGACCGACCATTCCGGGTAGTTGGTGGTGATGTCGATTCCGATCTCTTTGCCGGCTGCCGCCACCACTTCGATCGCCGCCTGCCAGTCAGACCAGCCGTTCGGGCAGGTCGCCACATAGCTCAGTTTTTTGCCGTCATACTCGCGCCAGCCGTCACCGTCGCTGTCCACGATCCCCGCATCGTCCAACAGTTTCTTGGCCCCCTCCAGGTCGTTGCCAGCCCACTGCAGATCCGCCACAGCCGCCTGGTCATACATCGCCTGCTCACCAGCGGTCGGGTTCATCAGAGAACGCGGGACCTGGTCAAAGGTGGCAGACTGGTTGGTCATGGCATTGGCGATGATCGTCGGATAGTCCACCGCAATCGCGATCGCCTTGCGCACGGCCAGCTGGTCCAAACCAGGTGACTTCAAGTTGAAAAATGCCGTCGGCAAGCTGGCACCGATGCCATAGGGTGCCTCCGGCAGATAGGTGGAGATCGGCAGATCCTGCTTCAGCCACAGATCCTGCACATTCGAGTTGAATTGCTGGCTGACATCGACTTCCCCCGCCTGCAAGGCTGTGGTGCCAGCAGCGTTGTCCTTGAAGATCGTGTGGGCCAGATACTTGGCCGTCGGCAATTTGCCCCACATGCTGCTGTCCTGCCCCCAGTAGTTGTCGTCGCGCACCAACACTACCTTGGTGTCGTCGGCAAAAAAGCGGGTGTACGGACCCGAGTAGACCACATCCTCCGCAGTGTCCGCCAGCAGCTGGGTGGCATCGCCCCCCGAACGCGCCTCCAACGCCTCCGTCCACGCCTTCTGAATCACATAGTTGGTGCTCAGATAGGCCGCCACAATCAGCGGGTTGACCGCCTTGCCGTTCTCGTCCAGCTTGGCCTTGACCACCACAGTCTGCGCGTCAACCGCCTCGATCGTGTCGATGTAGTCTTTGTTGCCAGCACCGGTCGGCGTCTCATACTTGACATGGGTCGCCCAGGTGTAGGCCACATCCTCCGCCGTCACCGGCGTGCCGTCGCTCCACTTGGCAGCCGCTTTGAGCTTGAAGGTGATCTCCGTCATCTCTTCGTTCCACGACCACGCGCCCTCCGCCAGCAAAGGATACTGCTGGCCATCCAACATGTTGTAGAGATACGGGGTCTCAAACATGGTGACGCGCGCGTTGTCAGACTGGCTGATCGCCATCCCATTGTTGTTGCTGCCAGAGTACGGGTTCCACCCCACAACCGGCCCCCACTGCTGGCCGTTGAAGTAGAGCGTCTCGTTGCGGGGCAGCGCATTGGCATCGGCCACCTCTTCCCCAGCAGCCTCTTCCCCAGCAGCCTCTTCCCCAGCAGCCTCTTCCGCCGGGGCCTCTTCCACCGGGGCCTCTTCCGCAGCAGCCTCCTCCGCAGCAGCCTCCCCCGCAGCAGCCTCCTCCGCCGGGGCCTCGGTCGCCACAGCCTCCTCCGCCGGGGCCGAGCCGCCGCCGCAGGCCGCCAGCGCCATGCTGGCGATCAACAGCAGGACGATCAGTCCGGTAAAACGACCTTTCATTTTCGTCTCCTTGGTAGCGTACAGTTGAACGGATAAACGAACAAAAACAATCCATGCCGCAGACACGCACAGCCCTGTGGCTGTGTGGAGGTCTTCAACATGCAGTTGTAGTTGTACAATCAGGACAGGGATCGATAAAAATGGGCTGTTTTTAACCTACGCATTCCCATTACACCTAGGGTAGCATTTTCGATCCAAATTGTCAAACGCTGCAGAGGCCTCATTTCTAAATAAATGGCTGCATCTGCCGAACGAAAAATCGTTCGGCAGATGCAGCCAACACCGCCGCCGCTCCGGCAGCGCCAAATTTTAGAGCGACACCCAACAGCCGTCCTGGGCGCCTGTGTACAGTGCCTCCATCACCGTGCTGCGGGCAGCCGCCTCGCGCACGCCGACCAGATTGGCCGTCGCCCCCCCGGTGACCGCATCCAAGAAGAGGTCGAAGGCATGAGGCCAGGCCGCCGGCAACTCCGTCCAGGGGCTCTTTCCGTCCGCCCCTGGCACATGGCTGCTCTTGAAGTAGAGCTGATCCTCACAGACATAGGCATGCCCCTCGGTGCCGCTGACCAGCACCGTCACCGGGTTTTGTACGTCCACCCAACCGGCCGCCAGCGTGCCCACCACACCGTTCCGAAAGACCAACAACCCTTCCCCCAGCTCGTCGGTCGGCCCGTAGTGGGCCACCGCTGTCGCCGTCGTCGCCGTGACCCGCGCCACATCCCCCATCAGCCACATCAAAATATCCAACGAATGGGTGCCCAGATCCCCAAACGCCCCCACCCCCGCCTGCGCCAGGTCGGTCATCCACAACCACTCGGTGTCAAACCAACGGCCCAGCGAGCCGCTGTGGCAGTTCGAATGGCGAACCCGGGTGATCTGGCCAAAATGGCCCAGCTGAATCTGCTCGCGCAGAAACTGGTGGACAGGCTGCCCACGCATGAAATAGCCTGTCTGGAAGATCACCCCCGCCGCCTCGATGGCGTCCGCCATGCGGGTTGCGTCGGCATGGCCCAGACCCAGCGGCTTTTCCACGAAAAGATGCTTGCCCGCCGCCGCCGCCGCCGTCACCAACGGTTCGTGCCGGTCCGTCTCCGAACAGACAACCACCGCCTCAATCGACCGATCTTCCCAAATGGCCGCCGGGTCCCCCACCGGCTGTGCCCCCAGCTCGGCCGCCCGACGCTGCGCTCGCGCAGCGTCGTGATCCCAAAGATGGCTGACCCGCACATCGCTGCGCGCCAGGATCCGCTTGATAAAGTTGGGGGTATGGATGTGGGCCGCCCCCACCAGCCCCAGATTGACCGCCATCTCAGCCCTCCAGCTTCGCTGCGCCAAACGTGGCCGGAATCGCAATTTCACGCCCCTCGCGCTGGCTGCGATAGATGCCATCCAGGATCGACAACACCTGCAGCGACTGCTCTGGCGGCACCGGCGAAGATTTGCCGCTGTAGACAGCCTCCGCAAAGGCCACACACTCGGCTGCATGGGGCTCCAGCGTATCGCTGGTCAGCTGCAACGCCCGGTTGTAAAGCTGACGGGTCGCATAGTTGGTGTGATAGACTTCGCACTTGGGCCAATGGCTGCCCCCCTCGGTCCCATAGAGCCACATCTGCATGTCCTCTCCGTCGGTGTTATGATGCAGCAGCCAGCTCACCTCCAACATCAGCGTCGCCCCGTTCTCAAAACGCACAAACGCCGAGGCGAAGTCTTCGACATCAAAATCCTGCGGGATCGGCGCATCCCGCCAGACAGCCCAGGCGCCGTCGCGGTGCGCCAGTTCGGCACGCGCCACCCCTGTCACCGCCACAGGACGAGGGTTGCCCATCATCCAAAGCGTCAGATCCAAAATATGGACGCCGATGTCAATGCACGGCCCCCCGCCGCTCAGCTCCTGACGAATAAAGGTCGGCGTCGGAATCAACCCGTTGCGCCGCAACATCCAGGCCCGCGCATGGTAGATCTCCCCCAGTGCCCCCGCCTCGATCTCACGCTTCATCGCCTGCGAATTGCCTTTGAACCGAAAATGCTGCGCAGTCATCAGCAGTTTGCCGGCACGGTCGCGCGCCGCAATCATCGTCTGAATCTCTTCCGGTGTCGGCGCCAACGGTTTTTCACAGATCACATGCTTGCCCGCTTCCAACGACGCCAACACCAACGGCGTGTGCAGACGGTTCGGCGTGCAAATGTCGACAATGTCGATAGACGGGTCAGCCAGCAGCTCCGCCGGATCCGAATAGAGCCGTTCAATCCCAAACTGGCTGCCAAATGCCTCCAGTCCAGGCCGGTAAATGTCCGCCACTGCCACCACCTCTGCGTAGGGAGACGCTTTCCAGCCCGGCATGTGTGTCCGCGAAATTCCACCGGCACCAATGATGGCAACCTTCAATGGTTTGCTCATTATCCTCTCCAGTTTATCTCTCTGAATCGTTGTCAATTTGAATGAAGGTCAACCCATTTAGTATGCAACACATACAGCCCGGCTGCAAAGTTGGTGGTATACTCCATGCTAGATGCTCTCGCGACCGGCTCCGTAGGCTGCCCGTGTGCCACCTCCTGAGCCCAGCAACCAGATGGACCGCACACAGCTACAACCTGCTCGAGTGGAGAATTTATGGATCAAACAAGCACAATCGGCGATCTGCGCCATGCCGTCCATGCCTTCGTCGCTGCACGCGACTGGTACCGCTTTCATACCCCCAAAAACCTGGCCATGAGTATCGCCATCGAAAGCGCCGAGCTGATGGAACATTTCCAATGGCTCAGCGTCGAGGAGAGTGTCGCTCTTTTGCAAAACGACGAGTCGCGCGCCGCCATCGCCGACGAACTGGCCGATGTCCTGATCTACACGCTCAGCTTCGCCAACAGCACCGGCATCGATCTCAGCCGCGCCATCACACACAAGCTGAATCGAAACCAAACCCGCTTTCCGGTCGAGAAGGTCCGCGGGAATGTACGCTTTGATCCGCCCACCACAGAGGAGAAGCGTGCATGATCCACCCTTTGCCCAGCCCGAACCCACCGCTGGTGCGCACCGCCAGCGCCCGTATCCCAACCCCCTACGGGGTCTTCCAGCTCTCCCACTACAGCGACGCCCGGGATGGCAAGGAACACCTGGCCCTCACCCTCGGAGAGCTCGCCGGCCGCCACGACGTGCTCGTGCGCGTCCACTCCGAATGCATGACCGGCGACACCTTCGGCTCGCTGCGCTGCGATTGCGGCGAACAGCTGCACCGGGCCATGCAGCGCATCGCTGAACTCGGACAGGGGGCCATTGTCTATCTGCGACAGGAAGGCCGTGGGATCGGGCTGGCAGAAAAGCTGCGCGCCTACAATCTGCAAGACCAAGGGTTCGATACGGTCGAGGCCAACTTGATGCTCGGCCACCAGGCCGACGAACGCGAATACTGGGCCGCCGCCGACATCCTGCGCGACCTCGGCGTGCAGAGCGTCCGCCTCCTCACCAACAACCCCGCCAAAATCGAAGAACTCCGCACCTACGGGGTCCAGATCACCGAACGCATGCCCCTCCCCTCCAGCATCCATGCCGATAACGCCGCCTACTTGCAGACCAAGGTCGCACGCATGCGCCACCTGATGAGCCTGCCGCCCACCCCCACAGCGCTCCCCCCCCTGGCCCCGGAACTGCGCGAACGAGTCGAACAGCTGCGCAACCGCTCCCTCCAGAGCCATCTCCCCTCCGTGACCCTCGCCTACGCCCAGAGCCTCGACGGCAGCCTGGCCGCAGTGGCCGGCCAGCCGTTGGCGTTGAGCGGCCAACAGTCCCTCACCCTGACCCACGCCCTGCGCGCAGCCCACGACGCCATTCTGGTCGGTGTCGGCACCCTGCTCGCCGACGACCCCCTGCTGACCGTACGCCTGGCTCCCGGCCCCCACCCCCAGCCCGTTGTGCTCGACAGCACGCTGCGCACCCCCCCAAACGCCCGCTTGCTGGCCCACCCCCGCGGGCTCTGGATCTGCACAACCGACCGCAGCAGCCCCGCCCGCCGCCAAGAACTGGCCGAACAGGGAGCCCAGATCCTGCTCCTGCCCGCCACCCCCCAAGGACAGGTCAACCTGACCGCAGCGCTCGCCACACTCCACCTGCGCGGCATCCACAGCGTCATGGTCGAGGGCGGCCCCACAGTGCTGGCCAGCTTTGTGCAGGAGCAGCTCGCCAATGATGCGGTGATTACCCTGGTGCCCAGGCTCGTCGGAGGCCTGCACCTCTTCCAAACCACCGCAAATTCTCTGCCCCACCTCACCCAGGTCGCCTATACCCAGGCCGGCGCCGATCTGATCGTTTGGGGCGTGCCCGCCTGGGAGGCCGCATGAACCGGCAAAGCGTGCTGTTTGCCGCCCCCGGCCAGGTCCAGCTGCTGCAAGAGGCGATCCCTTCCCCACAGTCTGGGGAACTGCTGGTCCAGACAGAGATCTCCGCCATCAGCGCCGGCACCGAACTGCTCTTCCTGCGCGGCCAGGTCCCAGCCGGACTGAGCGTAGACAGCTCGATCGCCGCCCTGGACGGCAGCGTGCGCTACCCACTGCGCTACGGCTATGCCTGCGTCGGCCGCGTCGTCGCCGCAGGCGCTCCCGCAGACTGCCCCTGGATCGGCCGCACAGTCTTTGCCTTTCACCCCCACACCAGCCACTTCACCCTCCCCACCGACGCCGCACTCCCTGTCCCCGATTCGCTCCGCCCAGAACAGGCCGCCCTGCTGCCCAACATGGAAACCGCCGTCAATTTTGTGATGGACGGCCAACCGATGATCGGCGAACGGGTCGCTGTCGTCGGCCTCGGCATCGTCGGCCTGCTGACTGTGGCACTGCTGGCCCGCTTTCCCCTCGCCCAGCTGCTGGCAGTCGACCCACTCCCCCAACGGCGCCAGCTCGCCCTGTCGCTGGGCGCCCACACCGCCGTCGCCCCCGCCACCGAGCAAACCCTCCCCCCCTGCGACCTGACCTACGAGGTCAGCGGCACCCCCGCTGCCCTCAACACCGCCCTGGGGCTGACCGGCTACAGCGGACGCGTCGTGATCGGCTCCTGGTACGGCACCAAACAAGCCCCCATCGATCTCGGCGGAGCCTTCCACCGCAGCCGCATCCACCTGCAAGCCAGCCAGGTCAGCACACTCGACCCCCGCTGGAGCGGCCGCTGGGACAAAAACCGCCGCATCGCCCTCGCCTGGGAGCTGCTCCACCAGATCCCCACCGATACCCTGATTACCCACCGCTTCGCCGTGCAACAGGCCCCCGCAGCCTATGCCCTGCTGGCGCACGACCCTGCCCACACCTTGCAAGTTCTTTTTGACTATACGACTTCACAGACTCCAGGAGAGCTGCCATGTACACCCTAGCTGTTCAACGCGATTTCGTCGCCCAACACTTTTTGATAGGCGGCGATTGGGGCGCCGAAAATTTCTGGCATTCCCACCACTATCGACTCGAACTGATCCTCGAAGGCACCAGCCTCACCCCCCAGGGCTACCTGGTCGATATCGTCGCCGTCGAAACCCAGCTCGAAGCGCTTGTCTCCCGCTACAAAGACAAAACACTCAACGATCTGCCCGAATTCGCCGACCTTAACCCCAGCATCGAACACTTTACCCGAATTGCCTGCCTCCAACTCGCTGAAGCGATCCCCGCCCCCAATTTGCACGCCCTGACCGTCAAAATCTGGGAAAACCAGATCGCCTGGGCAGCCTACCGCCTCGCAAGGTAAAAACCCACTATGCAGATCGGCCTGGTGATCTACGGAAGCCTCGACACGCTGTCGGGGGGCTACCTCTACGACCGCTGGCTCGTGCGCGCCCTGAAAACCGCCGGACACCAGGTCACCCTCTACCAGATGCCCTGGCGCAGCTACGGCCACCACCTGACAGACAACCTGAACCCCAGCTGGCACCGACAGCTCCTCTCCGCACCGGTCGACCTCTGGCTGCAAGACGAACTCAACCACCCCTCACTCTGCTGGATCAACCGCCAGCTGCGCCGCCGCCACCCAGCCCCGATCGCCAGCATCGTCCACCACCTGCGCAGCACCGAAGAACACCCCCCTCCCCTGCTCCCCCTCTACCGCACCGTCGAACGAGCCTACCTGAAAACGCTCGACGCCTGTCTGGCCAACAGCCACACGACCGCAGCCTACGTCCACCACTTGCTGGCCAGACCGATCCCCTGCCAGGTCGCCTGGCCCGCCGCCAATCACCTCCCCGACCCCACTCCCTTCGACGCCGCCGCCCTGGCCGCCCGCGCCCGCCACCCTGGCCCGCTCCGCATCCTCTTCGTCGGCAACCTGATCCCGCGCAAAGGACTGCACCACCTGCTGCAGGCCCTTGCCGCAGTCCCCGCTCCCTGGCAGCTCTCGGTCGTAGGCGGCAAACAGCACGGCGATCCCTATACGAAAAAAGTCGAACGACAGATGGCAGAGCTCGGCCTCGCCAGACAAGTGCACTTTTTGGGCAGAGTCAGCGACAGCGAGCTGGTCGATTGCTACACCACCCACCATCTGCTCGCCATGCCCTCTTTCGAAGGATTCGGCATCGCCTTTCTCGAGGCACAGCGCTTCGGCTTGCCTGTCGTTGCCTTTGACACCGGCGCGGTTCGCGAAGTGATCCTCCCTGAACAGACCGGACTGTTGGTGCCCCCCCACGACAGGCAGGCCCTGGCCCAGGCACTGACCCGCCTGGCCCAACAGCGCGAACTGCTCCTGGCCCTGGGGCTGGCCGCCCGTCTGCGCTATTCCCTCCACCCAACCTGGGAACAGAGCATGAACACCGCCGTCCGCTGGCTGGAATCCCTCCCCTCCCACAAAAAAACCGGGTGACTGAGGCAGTCACCCGGTTCCACCCCCACAGCCCTCCGCTCAGGCCAGCGCCGCCTTGACACGCGCTTCGTTCATCGGCAGCTGCCGAATCCGCTGGCCAGTCAGGGCAAAAATTGCATTCGCGATCGCCGGCACCACCGGCCCCAAGGGAGGCTCCCCCACCCCACGCGGCTTGCCATCCCCTGAATCTACCAGCACCACCGCTACTTCAGGCGCATCCTGAATCGTCAACAGCGGATAGCGGTCAAAGTTGGTCGCCACTATCTGGCCATCCTCGACCACCAACTCTTCGATCAGCGCCGAACCGACGCCCCACATGACGTTGCCCTCGACCTGGGCAATCGCCCCGTCGGGGTTGACCACCAGCCCACAATCCATCGCCGCCGCTATTTTGTGAACTCGAACTTTCCCGCTGCCCGCATCGACCGACACTTCCGCCACCATCGCCACCGGCGTGCCCACATCGATCGTGGCCGCAATGCCGCGTGCCCGCCCCGAAGGAGCCGGTTTGTCCCATTCCCCCAGCTCCGCCGCCGCCTGCAACACCCGCTTGAGCCGACCGGAATCCCCTTCATCCCCCAGATTGCGCAGCCGAAAGACCAACGGGTCCATCCCCGCCGCATGCGCCAGTTCGTCGACAAAGCTCTCCACAGCAAAGCTGTTCGGCAGCAGCCCCAGCGCACGCCACCAGCCAGTCCGCAGCGGCATGTCACGCCGGTAGGCAACCGTGCGCTTGTTGGGCACGTCGTAGCGAATGGTCGCCCCCCGGTAAGCACCGAAGTCCGCCCCCATCACCGCCGACATGAAGGGCGGCAGAAAGTCAAAGGCAACGTCCCCGCTCGCCTGCCGGTGCTCGATCGCCACCAGAGTCCCATCCTTTTCCACCCTTCCCGACAGCAGATGGTGGGTCAGCGGACGAAAATAGCCGTAGCGCATTTCTTCTGCGCGCGTCCACCCCACATGCACCGGCACCCCTGCCGCCTGCGACAGCCGAGCAGCCTCGATCGCAACTTCCCAACCTGCCTTGCGCCCATAGCCTCCCCCCACATAGGTCGGAAGAATCTCGACAATTTTTTCGTCCACGCCGATGGCCTTTGCAACCTGACCACGCACAAAGCCCTGCCCCTGCGTCGAACACCAGACCCGCACTCGGTCAGGCTGCACGTCCGCCAGCGCAGCTTGCGCCTCCAAAGGCGTGTGCACCGCCAGAGGGGTGCGGTACTCGGCTGTCAAAGTCGCCCCATCCCCCAACCAGCGCGAGACATCCCCAACTTCCTGGATCACCACCCCGTCGCTCTCCCCCACCGTGACCAGCTGCTCCAACTCTGCCTGCTGCCAGCGATGGCCTTCTTCCCAGGTGGCGTCGATCCGTGCCACCGCCGCCTGGGCCGCAGCACGGCTTTCCGCCACAACCCCGGCAAAATCGTCGGCGATCACGACCTGGATTACCCCCTCCACCTCACCGGCCTGCCCGGCTTGAAAGGACTTCGGCAGCGCCACGAGGGTCGGCGGGCGCACCACCGCCCCATATTTCATCCCCTCCATCCGGGCATCCATGCCGTAGATTGCCTGCCCGGTCACCTTGGCTGGGATGTCCACACGCGGCAGCGACTGGCCAATCACGCTGTACTCCTGCCAGCGCTTGAGAGGAGCCGCCTCCTGCGGCACCTCCCACTCCGCCCGGCTTGTCGCAACCGTGTAAAAGTCGACGCTGCGGCTGGCATCGGCTGAATCGGCAAACGACCGGCCCGCCACCACCACCTGGTCGGCAGACACCCCCAGCAGCGAAGCGGCCTCGCCCGCCAGCATCGATCGGAAGGTCGCCGCTGCCGCCAACAGCGGTTCGAAGACCCCCGTGACCGAACTGCTGCCGCTGGTCATCAACGAATCTCCCATGTCGCGCTCCGTGCTGGCCTGCGCCACATCCAAATCAGACCAGCCGATCCCCAGCTCCTCGGCCGCCACCTGTGCCAGCGCAGTGTGCACCCCCTGCCCCATCTCCACCTTCATCAGATAGAGGCGAATGCGGCTGTCTGGCAACACCTCAAACCACGCCCAGGGCTCCTTGGGGAAAGAACCCGGCGGCCCTTCTGCTCCATCAAAGACCCCTGCCACCTGCAGACGCACCCATGGCACCCCGTACGTGTACCCCAGCGCAACTCCGCCGGCCACAATGCCCGCCCCAATCAAAAACCCCCGCCGGGTCAGACGCCAGCGCGAACGACCAGTCGGCTGGCCAGCAGCGTTCTCCGGTGCCTTGGCTGTTTTGTCGCTCATACTGCCCCCTTGCTGTCCACCTGTGCAGACTGGCTTGCCGCCGCCACGACCGCCCGACGAATTCGGTGGTAGCAGCCACAGCGACAGTAATTTTCCGCCATCGCCGCCACCAACTCCTCTTCGGTCGGGGTGGGGTTCTGACTCAGATAGGCCGCAGCCGTCATGATCTGGCCGCTCATGCACCAGCCACACTGCGGCACCTGGGCATCGACAAACGCCTGCTGAACCGGGTGCAGCAACACGGATCCATCTTCCGCACGGCCAGCCAGCCCTTCAATCGTGGTGATCGCCTTGCCCTCCACCTCAGCCAGCGGTGTGAGACAGGCACGTCGGGCGACCCCCTCCACCATCACAGTGCAGGACCCACAAAATCCGGCAGCACAGCCTATCTTGGTGCCGGTCAACCCCAGTTCATCGCGCAGCGTGTAGACAAGCAACCTGCCCGATCCATCCGCTACTGTATAGTCAGTTCCGTTGATGCGCAGATTCATAAGCCATCCTCGCCAGCCAAACTTTTTATGAAAACTTGATGGACCCAGAATGCCATAGTTTTTGTCTCGGGTCGGGTAGCCATTATCCAATCTGAAAGCCGCGGTTCTCTTGGACCTGGCACACATCGGTGTAAATTCAGTCGGCTGTTCTTTCTCCGACAGGCTATTCGGCTTTACAATGACAATGATGGGTCGATGAACGGGACACCCCCTTGTAGCCTTGACATTGGGGGCAAGTGTAATTTCCGACCAACAAGGGAATCCATGTCTTGGCAAGACCAACTCAAAGCCGATCCATTGCCCTGGCTGCTGGACACAAATGCGCCAGGCGTGCGCTACCTGGCACTGCGCGACCTGCTTGGCCTCCCAGCCAATGACCCACAGCTGGCAGCCGCACGTTGCGCGGCCCACCGCACCGGGCCGATTGCGGCCGTCCTCGACCAGATGAACCAGGCTGGGTTCTGGGTCGAGCCAGGGCCGGGCTACACCCCCAAGTACCGCTCAACCGTCTGGTCGGTCGTTTTGCTGGCGCAGCTGGGCGCGTCTGTCCACGAAGATCCACGCATCGCCGCCACCTGCACCTACGTACTCGATCATGCGTTGACGCCGGATGGGCAGTTTTCGACCACCAGCACCGCAGCGGGGACGGCCGACTGCCTTCACGGCAACCTCTGCTGGGCACTGGTCGAGCTGGGCTGCACAGACCCAAGGCTGGAGAAGGCATTCGACTGGCTGGCGCGCAGCGTCACCGGCGAGGGGATCGCACCGATGGAAGAGCGCGACGCGCCGGTGCGTTACTACGCAGGGAAGTGCGGGCCGACCTTCGCCTGCGGGGCAAACAACAGGCTGCCGTGCGCCTGGGGCGGGGTCAAGGTGATGCTGGCGCTGGGTCGCTGGCCGGCAGATCGGCGCACCCCGGCCATGCAGCGCGCCATCGAGCACGGCGTCGCCTTCTTCCTGGGCAGCGATCCTGCGCTGGCCGACTACCCCAATGGTTGGGCCGAGAAGCCGAGCGGTAACTGGTGGAAGTTCGGTTTCCCCGTCTTCTACGTCACCGACCTGCTGCAGAACACCGAGGCATTGGTCGCACTCGGCTACGGCCGCGACCCGCGGCTGAGCCACGCGCTGGATCTCATTCGAGAAAAGCAGGATGTCGCAGGGCGCTGGCCGCTGGAATACGACTATACCGGCAAAACGTGGGTTGACTTCGGACCCAAAAAACAGCCCAACCCGTGGGTGACCATCCGCGCCCTGCGGGTGTTGAAGGCAACGGCATGAGTGCTGACTCAGGCTCATCCGCCCGCTGAAATACCAAACGACCGTCTGCCCCGTGACACAAAATTGCCAGATCGTCGATTTCCCCGTTTGCCTCCAGCAAATGCGCATGACCTTCGTAGCCTGGTTATGCACCACGCCAGCGTCCGGAAGCAGCTTTAGACGGGCGCACTGACCTGCCTGGTCCATCTGCCGGCGGTGGCTGCGAAAAGTTTTACAAGTTCTGGTTCAAGCGCTCTTCCAACTTGCCGATGCGCTACCCCAAATTATTATTATCGAGCAAATGATACTCACGGTTCGGTCAAAAAAGGGTGAGATAGTCAAATTGCGGTAAGCTGTGTGCATGACAAATGCATTGAGTATTGTAACAGAACGTGTGGATGATATCCCCTGTTGTTGGCGCAAATGGAGAAAATAGGTATTCCAGAGTTGCTGGAAACGCATTTTGAAGCGCACGGGAACTGGGTAGGGACGGGAATCGGCTGGACGACCTCTGTTTGGATGGCCCACATCTTGTCACAAGGCGACCATCGGTTGAGTTGGGCGGAAAAGTGGGTGGGCGAGAGAGTGGAAACGCTCGAATGCAGCACGGGCGGGTTGGTGTTAGCGACGGAATGGAGCGATGAGCGGCTGGGAATCCTATTGGACCTGCTGAGCGAGGAAGAGCCGTGGCAGGAGTTTGAAAGTGCGCTGAATCGACGAACGATCCGGCTGTATGATTTGAAGCGAGCGCGGGTGCATCTCGATAGCACGACGGTCAGCAGGCACTGGGAGGTGACGAAAGATGGTCTGTTTCAGTTTGGCCATAGCAAAAATCACCGTCCAGACTTACCACAACGAAAGGTCATGTTGTCGACGTTGGATCCATTAGGGATGCCGGTGGCAACGCAGGCGGTATCTGGAGAGAAAGCGGACGATCCGCTCTATGTGCCAGCGATCAAACAGGTGCGGGATAGCCTGGATGCAAGCGGGCTGAAAATGGTGCGTAGTCACCCGGAACACCCCTACCTGGGGAGCGACAGCGCCTTCTATAACTATGTACAGCCCTTGCGGCAGGCACGCACCCTGCAGGTGGCGGATGTAGCCGTGTGCTTTGAAGGAATGCCTGGTGAACTACTCCAGCTCGATTGGAGAGAAGTGCGTTTTTTTTAGCAGCCGACTCGCATGGCGCGGTGAAATCTGTGCAACGATGTTGCGTTTCTTCAGCTCATCCGCAATTTCTCTGCCACTCCATTGGCTGATCGGGCGTTCGGATTGGGCAGGAACTTCACATGCCAAGGCAACGATCTGGCAGATTTGTTCAGCCGTAATTTTGGCGGGGGCACCGGGCCGCGGCACATCTTTCAGCCGATCAACCACACTCAGTTCATCGAGCGACAGGCCAGCAAAGCCAAACCAGCGATCGCGCCACAGCCGTACAGTGTCTACCGTGATCGCCAACGCCTGGGCAATTTGTTTGTTATTCTTGCCCTCATTCGCCAGCAGCACAATACGCGCACGCAACACCAGTTGTTGGGCGCTGCGATGACGACGTGTCACAGCTTCCAATTCCTGCTGCTCGCCTTCACTCAACTTGATTTGTGTGGGCTGTCGGCCTTTCATGCATCACTCTCTTCACTGATGGACTGGCGCTGCTACATCTACATTCATTTGCATCAGTATAGCATAGATTTATCTGAGCCGACGTGTACTCGGCGTCATCGTATCAAAAGACTATGGATCTCCAGAGCGATAAACGAGCCACGGGGCTCATTCATCTTTTGTCTATCTGTCTGCGAGTTCTCGTCTTGCTCGAATTCCAGGTCTGGCGACACTTGGCAGAGAACAATCAGCGCGCCGTTGATTCATCTTAACCATCATGAAAAATGACCGAACCGTGAGGATACCTCGGTGATTCGTGATTTCTAACTTGTCGCAGGAGGCCACCCACTATTTCCCCAAGACCAAGGTTCCCCACTCCGTCGGGTTGTCAAAGGTGGTGCGGGCCGGAGACGCCGAAAGCACGCTCTGCTGCGCTGGCTCCACCCCATCGTTGTCGTTGACGGCAATGTTGAAACCAAAACGCATCCCCTCACGCAGGTCGCTCCCACTGATGTCAAAGTAGAGCCAGGGCACCAAAAGTTCCAACCCGTACTGGCCCGCACTCACCACCACCCCCCCCAATGCGTCGACCGGAGCCTCCCCAGCCCGTGGCAGCCAACGATAGCCGCGCACCCGCTCCCCCATCGCATCGGGCGCCAGACCGATCTGGGTGTCATCGTCGTTGACGCCGCTCTCCGCAAAATCCGCGTCCAACAGCCGGTCAAATTGAATTTCAATGCCATCCCCCTGCCAGAGATTGCTGCCGTCCGGCCCCACCTGCAGCCCATCGTCCTCTACCACCACCGCCAGATACAACCCCTCAGGCGCCCACATTACCTGAAATTTCGCCCCCAGATCGCTGGAACCCTGCCAATGCTCCTGCCCCTGAACAATGGCTGTCAACAAAAACCACTGGCCCGGCCAGTCGCCAAACTGCCCGTCAAGCGCCTCCGGCTGTCCGCGCCGCGCCACAAAGTTCCCCTGCGAAAATGGCCGCTCCCCCCCCACAGGCACTGTCGTCGCAGGAGCCTCCACAGGAGCCTCTACAGTCGGCGTCTGAAAAACAGTCGGCGGCACCGGGACACTGCTCCCATCGCCCACCCCCCTGCGCCATCTGCCGCTGTCCCCAAACGCATACAGCAGCGGCTGCCATCCAGGCTCGAAGACATGGTTGTACAGATTCTCCGCAGTACAGCTGTTCACCGCAGCACTGACAAAGGCAAAGCCACGCTCAAAGCTCTGCAACGCAGCACAAAACCCCTTCTCCGGAGCCACCGCCCATCCCAATTGCGCAAAAACTTCGTCGCGCACCTCCCAGACGTAGCCAAACCCCCGCTGGGGCGCAAACAGCCCGGCAGGAGGCTGGCCACGCCCTGCCAGATCCCGCCCGTCCCAGGCTTCCTCCGCATACGCCCAATTCCCTTCCGCCCCCATCAGATAGGTGAGGTTGTTGTCGCTGCGCCACAACATCGCCCCACGCTCAAACGGCTCATAGGCAGCCCAGACGATGCGGATCGGCTCCGTAGGACACCCCAGCAGCCCAGGATCAAACAGCGCCACCAACTGTGAGTCCAGCGGCTCTGTACAGACGCGGGTAGGCGCTGCAGCGGGTGTCCCCCCAGCAGGTGTCTCCCCAGCAGGCGTCTCCCCAGCAGGTGTCTCCCCAGCAGGTGTCTCCCCAGCAGGTGTCTCCCCAGCAGGTGTCTCCCCAGCAGGTGTCCCCCCAGCAGGTGTCTCCCCAGCAGGTGTCTCCCCAGCAGGTGTCTCCCCAGCAGGTGTCTCCCCAGCGGGCGCCCCCGCAGTGACCGCCACAACCGGCACCGCGGTGGCCGTTCCTGGGTCGATCCGCGCGCGCCAGGTCAGCCACCCCACCCCCACAGCAAACGCACACACAAACAAAACCAACAGCCCACCCCCCCACAGCCAGAGACGACGAGGCTCCGGGGAGGTATCAGATTCTTCCTGCGGCACTATTTCAAAATCTTCCGGGTTGGCCACACGCCGTTCCTTTCTAACGCTGGCGCAACGCAGCCAGCAGTTGCTCCAACCAAGGCCCCCAAATCGCCTGCTGTTCCACCAACACAACGGCCAGCACAACCAGCATCCCCACCAGAATCGCCAGCCAGATGGCGGGCGAACGCCAGCCCGGCAGAGGAAGAACCCTCGGGGCCGACAACTCCCCCAGCTGCACGCCAGATGGCTGCACACGCACGGCCACCTGTTGCCCAACCCAATCGCTGTACACCACACTCCCGCTGGCCCGCACCAGCCATGCCCGATCTTGATCGCTGAGCCGCAGAGGCCTGGCCAACCCCGTAATCTCTGCCAGCAGCGTCAGCGTCTCCACCCCGCAGACCCGCACACGGCGTACCTTGCCAATGTGATACCCCTCCGGCAGATCCGCTGGCGTCAGACAATGACGGTACATCGACGCAGAAAACCGCTCCAGATCCGATCCGAGCTGCGGCTCCGCAGCGATTCGCTTCGCCTGCGCCCTTCTGTTCATTGCAACGCCACAGCCATCATCTCGTCGATCGCGCGGCGATCGATGGCCCCCGGCCGCACAGCCAGCACATGGCCCCCCGCATCCAAAAACAGCGTAGTCGGAAGCCCGCTGACACCGTACAAATCGCTGATCTCCCCTTGAGGGTCCATGACCACCGGCACCTTCATGCGAAACTGTTCGGCAAAGCTGCTGACCTGGACAGCCGATTCGCTGACGTTGACCGCCAAAATGGCCAGCTCGGGATACGCCCGCGCAGCGTCCAAAAGTTCTGGGATCTCCGCACGGCAAGGCGGACACCAGGTTGCCCAAAAGTTGATCAAAACTGGACGCCCCCGGAGCTCCGCCAACGTCGTGTATCGCCCGTCCGGCAGCAACATCGCAAAATCAGGCGGACTCTCCCCAAGGCGGGGCGCTTCCCCCCCTTGCACCAGAAACCCCAGCGGATACCCGCTGCCAATCCCAACGGGAAAATCACTCAGCGCCACCCGCTCGGCTCCCGCCGGCAGATTGGGATGGGACTGGCCGCCGCAGCCGGCCAGCACCAGCAGCAGCCCCACCACAACGCATCTGAGACAGCGCTCACTGGCTCGCCGGCCGAGCCCGTCTTTTGGCCCAATTGCGCAACCCATCCAACTCCTCCCGCATCATCGCACTCAGCGGCACCGTCTCGTTCAACACATCCAGCAAATCCCCCAGCACAAGCGGACGCCCCGCGTCAAACGCTTCGTACAGCCCGGCAATCACTGCCTGCTCGATCTCAGCCCCCGACAACCCCTCCGAAGCCATGGCCAGCGTCGTCAGGTCAAACTGGTCAGGATCTCGGTTGCGACGGGCCAGATGGATGCGCCAGATTTCAGCCCGTTCCACGGCAGAGGGTAGGTCCACAAAAAAAATCTCGTCGAATCGCCCTTTTCGCACCAGTTCGGGCGGCAATGTGCCGATGTGGTTGGCTGTGGCCACCACAAACACCGGCTTCTGCTTCTCCTGAAGCCAGGTCACAAAACTTCCAAAAACACGCGCTGCGGTCCCAGCATCGCTGATGTTGCTCGAACCGACGCCCGCAAAGCCCTTTTCAATCTCGTCCACCCACAACACCGCAGGTGCAACGCTCTCTGCGGTCCGAATCGCATGACGCAAATTTTCCTCGCTTGAACCCACCAGCGAAGAGAAAAGACGGCCCGCATCCAGCCGAAGCAGCGGCAGACGCCACATGCCGGCCACCGAACGGGCAATCAACGATTTGCCACACCCCTGCACCCCCACCAACAAAATTCCCTTGGGCGCAGGCAGCCCAAAGGCGCGCGCCTCATCGGTGAAGGCACGCACCCGTTTGCGCAGCCACCCCTTGAGCGTCGTCAACCCGCCGACATGCTCGATCAGTTCGGTGTTGTCATAGTACTCCAACAACCCACTTTTGCGGATGATCTGCTTTTTCTCCGCAGTGACCGTCTCCACCGCCGAACTGGACAGAACCCCGCCAGCCTGCACCACAGCCTTGGCCAAGGCGTTGCTCGCTTCGCTGTCGGTCAACCCCAGACAGGCCTGCACCAGCCTGGCCTGCTGCCGCCGATCCAGGTCAGGGCTGACCCGCTGGGTCTCACGCAGTTTCTGAACAATCCCGTCCACCCGCCCCTGCAGCTGCGCCACGGTCGGCAGCTCAAAGTCGAGGACCGTCACCTCTTTTTCGAGCTCCGGCGGTATCTTGAGCACCGGCCCCAACAAAATCACCGTCTTGGCGCTGGCCCCAAGCAGGAAAGCCAGCTCGCGCAACCGCCGCACCACCACCGGATCCTTGAGAAACGGATGAAAGTCGCGCAGAACCCACAGCCCCCCCTCTTTGTCTTCAACAATGCTCCTGAACAAGAGCAACGGGTCGCGCCGGCTGCTGTCCTCCCGGTCCGGCACCGCCTGGTTGACCACCCCCACCGTCGCACTCCAAAGCCACACCCGCTTTTGCTGCGCCACCGCCAGGTCCGCAATCTCCTGCTGCGCACGCTGCTCCTCCGCAGTCACCACCCACAACAACGGGTAACGAGCCCGAATGTAACAATCCAGCTCCACTTTCATGGCTGCTTCACTGCCTTGTACGCCGCCAACACCCGCTCCCGTGCCCAGACATGGTCGACAATCCGCTCCGGGTAGTCCCTGCCCACCAGACAGCGGGCACGCAGCTGCTCGCTGTGCGCCATCCGCCACGGCTCATGAATGTACTTTTCCGCCACCGCACCCAGCTCTGGCACCCAACGCCGGATGTACCCGCCCGACGGGTCAAATTTCTGCCCCTGAGCCACCGGGTTGAAGATCCGAAAATAAGGGGCCGCATCGGTCCCTGTCCCCGCCGCCCACTGCCACCCCCCATTGTTGGCAGCCAGATCGCCGTCGACCAGCCGCTGCATAAACCAACGCTCTCCCCACCGCCAGTCGATCAGCAGATCTTTGACCAGAAAAGAAGCCACCGCCATCCGCGCCCGGTTGTGCATCCAGCCGCTGTGCGCCAGCTGACGCATGGCCGCATCGATGAAAGGATAGCCCGTCTGCCCCCCACACCAGGCCCTGAACTGCTCTGGATCGTTCGCCCAGCCAATCTGGTCGTAGGCCGGATGAAAGCTCCCCCGGCAAACATGCGGAAAATGATACAGGATGGCAAAGTAAAAATCACGCCAGATCAGCTCGGTCAACCAGCTCTCGGCCCCCCCACGCGCCCCTGCATGCGGCGCCTCTTCCCTGGCCGCATAGGCAGCCCACGCCACCCGCCGCGGCGAGATCATCCCAAAACGCAGATACGGCGACAACCCAGAGGTGCCATCCACCTCTGGCAAATTGCGCCGCTCTGCATACTGGTGCAGCGGCGGCGACACCCCCTCCACAAAGGCCGCCAGGCGCCGCTGCGCTTCGGCTTCCCCCGCCACAAAAGGACCCACCTCCCCAGCCTCCTCCGGCAGCCGTTCGCCCGCCAAAGGGGGCGGCGCCACCAGCTGCGCCGGCGCTTCCACCAGATCCGACCGCCCAATCGGCGGATGGCTGAGCCAACGACGGCTGTAGGGGGTAAAGACCGTGTAGGGTTCTCCGTTTTCTTTGTGCACTGCATCCGGCAGACGAATGGTCAGCCCGGCAGTCAGCTGCAAAGGAAGCACAGCGGCAACCGCCCGGTCACGCTCCCGCGCATAGGGGGAATAGTCACGCTCTGCACAGACCGCTGTCGCACCACTCTCCTGGCACAACGCAGACAACACCTGCACAGGCTCGCCGCACCGAACCAGAAGCCGACTGCCCCGCCGACGCAGCGCCCCATCCAACGCCCGCAAACCTGCATACAAAAAAGCCACCCGCGCCGCCCCAGCAGCCCCCAACAACCTGGGGTCCAGCACAAAAAGCGGGATGACAGACTCGCCCTGCTGCAGCGCAGCAGCCAAAGCCTGGTTGTCGTCGAGCCGCAGGTCGCGGCGAATCCACCAAATCGCTGTACGCATCTCCCAATACCTCC
Source organism: Chloroflexota bacterium (assembly GCA_018969295.1). GTDB lineage: Bacteria > Chloroflexota > Anaerolineae > Caldilineales > Caldilineaceae > Caldilinea. The sequence goes on from JAGWYN010000007.1 coordinate 110,502, forward strand.
AGCAGCTGCGCCACCCTGGCCCAGCGCTGGCTCCACCCGCTCAGCCCGCCGCTTCAGAAGCAGCCGTTCGAACCGCTGGAGCCCGCCGTGCGGCGGCAAGGTCGTAAATACCCTCTTCTGCCAGGATGGCTCGCGCCACCCGCATTCCCCCCAAGGCGACCGCAGCCGTCGATTGCCCCGGAAAAATGCTGTCCCCCACCATCCACAGCCGAGAAGCCAGACGAGGCCCATAGTTCTGAAAAAGGCTGGTCTGAGGAAACCCACCCACCCAGCCCAGCATACGACGGGTAAAACGCTGAAAGGTCACCGGCGTGCCAGAGAGTACCAAGCTGGCCCCGGCCCGCAGCCCCGGCAGCACCCGCTCGGCCAACCCCATCATCCGCTCTACATAGTGCGCCTTGCGCTGCTCATACCGCCCCCTGTCATAACGCAAAAGCCGCCACCACGGTTCCAACGCCGTATGGGTGCTGATCGTCAACGCCCGCTGGCCAGCCGGGGCACGTCGCCTGTCCCAGGGCGGGCTGAGCGACAAAAAAACGCTGTTACCCTCCCCCAACGGCTCACGGCCAATCACCTGATGATGCAGCAGCGGCCCGATATCCACCTTCTGCTCGTCAAGACCAATATACACCATAAAAGCACCCCAGCCCGGCTCCGGCACAGCCGACAGACGACGAAGAGACGGAGGCAGATCCTCGCCCATCAGCCGGGCAATGTTCCAAGGAGGCAGGTTGGCCACCACAGTGCCCGCTTCATGCCGCTGCCCCCGCTTGGTCACCACAGCTGCTGGCCGCCCCCGCACAGTGTCGATCCGCTCGACCTCCTGGCGGTAAAGCACCTTGCCCCCATGACGACGCACCGCCTCGGCCAATGTCTCGGCGATCGCCCCAATCCCCCCCTCCAGATGCACCACACCGCGGCGCGGCAGATCAAGCGCCGAGGCCCCATACAACGCATTGGCAGCCACACTGGTCGTCTGCGCAGCAATCAACAGCTGCGCATCTACAAACAGCTGCAACGCTTTCGGCGCCGCACGCAGATGGGCCGCCACCGGACGAAACGCGTCCGCCGCCAGACGTGGGTCGAGCCGCCGAGGCAGGTCGCCAGCCAGCCAGCCAGCCCCCTCACACAGCAGCGAAACCCCCTCCCGCATCCCCTGAGGCGGCCAGGCCGGCGAACGCAACGCCAGATCCCACAAAGCATCCGCCCGGTTTTCCTGCCAACGCCAGAAGGCTTCCCCCGCCTTGCCAAAAGCCCGCTCGTGTTCCGCCCACCGACGCTCGTCTCCGTAGCGGAGAACCGCCCGGCCATCCGGCAGATGCACAGCCATCGCTGGGTCGCTGCCATGCGCCGGCCAGCGCTCAACCCCCGCCGCCTGCCCCACCAGATCCATCGGCCCGCCCGGATAAAAACCGCCCGCCAGCGTGGCACCCGCTTCAAAACGGTACTCTTTGTGGTAAAAGGTGCCCGCACAGCCCCCGGGGTAGACGTGCGCCTCTAAAACCGTCACCTCCACCCCCGCCCTGGCCAGCAGCGCCGCCGCCGTCAACCCACCGATGCCAGCGCCCACTACTACCACGGGTCCCTGCTCCACCATACCCACCACCTTTTCTGGCCAAAAAGCGTGTCTTACACAGCCGCGCCCACAGCCGCCTTCTCCAGCAGCTGACGGGTCTTCCACCCACGGTAGGCAAACAAGATCGGCAACCCCAACCACATGCTCCCCCCCACCCCCTTCCAGAACCAGTGAGGATGCAGGGTCGCCGTCACTTGGTCAACTACCCGGGTGCTCTGGCCGTCGATCGCCTCAAAGGTGTGGCGGTGCACCCACTGCGCAAAAGGCCCCCGAATCTGACGGTCGCTGAAACCTACCGCGCTGACCTGCTCGATCTGCGCCAGCCAACGGACCGGCAGCGGCCCCAGCCAGAGGGTAAAGTCCATCGAATCCCCCTCCGCCAGAAGGTCAGGGGCACTGTGCACGCGCACCCCAATCAGCGGCGGCGTGATGGCCCCCATGCTGGCCGCCGAACGATGAAAGCTGGCAACCTCCGCCAGCGGCGCTTTCACAACAAAACGATGCTCGTACCGCACCTTCGTTTCTCCTTTCCAGCAGCTCCAAAGAGCCGCACAGGTTCCAGACTCACGCCGCATTCCCCCGTCTCCCCAACAGCGCACGCAGCGCCTCCTGGGCGGTCGGGTACTTGAACGAAAACCCCAATTCCAACAGACGCTGGGGCACAGCACGCTGCCCTTCCAGCAAAATGACGGCCATTTCGCCGAAGAGCGCCTGCATCGCAAAACCAGGCGCCGGCAAAAAGCTAGGCCGCCCCATTACCTCCCCAATCAGACGCCCAAATTCTTGATTGGTCACCGGCTGGGGCGCCGATAGGTTGAAAGGCCCCTCCGCCTTCGGATTGGCGATCAAAAACTGGATCGCACGCACTTCGTCCTCCAGGTGGATCCAAGGGTACCACTGCCGACCGCTGCCGACCGGCCCCCCCGCAAAAAGCTTGAAGGGCAACAGCTGCTTCGGAAAAGCACCGCCAGCCAGGCTCAATACCACCCCGGTGCGGATCACAGCACGGCGCACCCCCTGCCGCACTGCCGCCGCCGTCGAGGCCTCCCAGTCAAAACAGACCTTGGCCAAAAAATCCCCCCCAGGCGAAACCCTTTCGTCGACCGCAGCATCGCCGGTTTGGGTCCCGTAATAGCCCACCGCCGAAGACTGAATCAAAACCCCAGGCTTGACCGCAGCCCCTGCAATCGCCTCCATCACCGCCTTGCCAGCATCGATGCGGCTCTGCCGAATCTCACTTTTGCGGGCCGCCGACCAACGCTGGTCGGCAATCCCAGCCCCCGCCAGGTTGACGATCGCCCCAGCACCGTCGGCCAGATGCCCCCACCCCTCAGCGCTGCGACCGTCCCACTGCTGCAGCTGCACCCCCGCCCCCTTCTTCGCTCGCCCAGGCTGCCGCGTCAGCACCACCACGTCGTGCCCCTCCCCAGCCAATGCCTGGCTGAGCGCCTGCCCAATCAACCCCGTTCCCCCTGCAATCAGGACGCGCATCTCTTTTCTCCTCCCTTTTTTGTCTGCCGCAGCCACCACGCCTGCGTCTTCCTTTAGTTTCGTACAGTTTCACGGTGAAGCCGACGCTGCGGCACAGGCCGCCCCAAAAGCCGCGAAAGCCACTCGACCACGACACCGCCAGCTGGATCCAGATGGCGCACAGCCGCTTCGTAGTAGCTGTTCAGATATCCCTCAAGCGCCTCCGCCGGCATCTGATGGTGGTTGACCAACAACCCCTCGATCCAGTCGACTTCGGTGTCGAGATAGTCCATGCTGCCCAGCGCCAACGCCGCAAGCAGGTTGCGGCCAAAATTCAGATTGGCCAGCCCCAACAGCCGCTTGGGCACCTGATGGCCGACCCGCTCCCACACCTCCGCCTCAATCAACGCCTGGCGAGAACGGAAGTGATCGAGCGCCTCCCGATACTCGTAACTCACCTGGCGCAACGCCGGCTGCGGACGCGGATAGGCCATGATCTGCTCGACCCCTTCGATGACCCGATCCAATCTGTCCCCCAAATAGTGCCCCGGAATCGACTCCAGCAGCCTGGGCACCTCCTTAAACACCATCCCCCCAAACGCCAACGGCACCCGCACACGCAGCAAAAGCTCGGCAAGCTCCATCAACCCCGCCGCAGTGTACAACTGCTGGGCCGTCAATACCACCAGACTCGGCCTGACCACCCCTAACGTCGCCTCCAGGCTGCGCAACGGCACGTTGGCCCCCAGATAGACAACATCCCAGCTGCGCCGACGGAGCAGCAGCGAAATCAACAAAGGCACAAAGGTGTGCTCCTCCTCCGGCGGACAACCCACCAAAATCCGCCCCGGCCTCGTCGGCGTCGGCGTGGAAGAGAGCATCGACTCCATCCGCCGGATCGCCAGCGCCGACGCAAAATGCTCCTGCTGTACCGTGACCCGCCCTTCCTCCCAGCCCGCCCCAATCTCGCGCAGACCTCGCTGGATCAGATCCAGACAGACCACCTCCGCCGGAAAAAGACCAAACGCCTGGGTCAACAGCTGCTCGGCCCGCAGCTCGTCAAAACGCATACAGCCCTCGATCCACTCCTCACGCATCTGGGCAAGCGCACCCGCTTCCCCCAAAGGCGCTTTGACAGCCGCAGGGGACACACGGCTGCTCTCTACCCACCGCCCCTCCTCAGCCCCCACCACCGCACCCCCACCCGCCTCCAAGGGGTTCTTCCCCTCCTCCTCCAGCCGGGACAACAGCTCAATGGCACGGCTGATGCTCATCCCCTCTTCCTGACGGACAATCAGCCACTTGAGCACCTCAATGTCGTACCCGGAATAGAGACGGTGGCCGCTCTCCGTGCGCTGCGGTGCAGGAACCCCGTAGCGCCGCTCCCAAGCCCGCAGCGTGTCTGCTTTCAGCCCGGTTTCCTGAACCACAGCCTTCAAGTTGTAGATCGGCGTTTTGTCGCTGTATGTCATTCCTGTGTCCATTCCAACACAACAGGTTTCCCCACACACTCCCCTATACTTCTTCCCCCATCCTACCACAGATCCCCTCGGTCTGTCAACCATTTGTATAATCTTTTTCAATGTTTTTTTGAGGTTTCATCGACCCGGTGGATGGACGACTGTTTGACAAGCAAAGGGGTCTGTGCTACCTTCATTGGCGGCGCAACCGTGGTATAGGTTCAGCATGGCTCATCACTGCATTCAAAGCACAGACCCGGAGCACAGACCCGGAGCACAGACCCGGTTGAAATATCAAGGCGGAAAGGATCCACCATGCAGCTACAGCATACCTGGGAACACATGTTACTGGACTTGGCGTACGAGGCGCTGCACGGGGACCCAGCGCCCTCTCCCGCACCCTTCGACCCCTCGCTCCTGGAGTCCGCGTACCAGCAGTGCGAATCGATCACCGCTGTCCACAGCCGCTCTTTCCACCTGGCCTCACGGCTGCTGCCCCCCGCCAAACGACGGGCAGCACGCGCCCTCTACGCCTTCTGCCGGGTGAGCGACGACATTGTCGACCGCGGGCTGCACGACGCGCAAGAACAGCTGGAAATCTGGCGCCGCCGCGCCACTTCCCACCACCCCCCCAGCGAAGACCCGGTCGCCACCGCCTGGGCAGATACCCGCCTGCGCTTCCAGGTGCCTCCGCGCTACGCCGAACAGCTGATCGAAGGAGTGGCCCGCGATTTCAAACTGGTTCGCTACGAAACCTTCGAACAGCTCGCCGCATACTGCTACGGCGTCGCCTCCACCGTCGGGCTGATGAGCATGCACATCATCGGCTTCGCCGGCGAAAACGCCATCCCCTACGCGATCAAGCTGGGCGTGGCGCTGCAGATGACCAACATTTTGCGCGACGTCGGCGAAGACTGGCGCGCCGGCCGGCTGTACCTGCCCCAGGAGGAACTCCATCATTTTGGGATCTCCAGCGACGACCTCGACAGGGGCGTCGTGAACGCCCGTTGGCGCGATTTCATGCGCTTTCAGATCGAACGCAATCGCCGCCTTTATACCGAAGCCATGCCCGGCATCAGCCTGCTCAACCCCGACGGCCGCTTCGCCATCGCCGCAGCCGCCGATCTCTACCGCGGCATTCTGGACGAAATCGAAAACAACAGCTACGATACCTTTCAGCGCCGTGCAGTCGTTTCGACCAGACGCAAACTCTCGATGCTGCCCGGAATTTGGTGGCGCAGCCAATGGTCCTGACCGGCAATGGTCCTGATCAGCCGCGCCTTGCCCATCCAGAAACCCGAGCCTCTCCCATGTCCACCGCTCTCGCCGAACAGATCGCACAGCTGGCCGCCACCGTGCGCTACCATCAGTACCGCTATTTTGTGCTCGACGATCCCCTCCTCAGCGACCCCGAATTCGACGTACTGTTTGCCCAGCTGAACGCACTGGAAGAGGCTTACCCCGAGCTCCGTTCTCCCAACAGCCCGACCCAGCGGGTTGGCGGCCAGATCGCAGAGCGGTTCGCCAAGACACCCCACCCCACACCGATGCTGGGGCTGGCCAACGCCTTCTCGCCAGGCGAACTGGTCGCCTGGCGAGAACGCCTGCACCGCCTCCTCAGCACCGAACAACGCAGCCAGCTGCGCTACGTGGTCGAACCTAAGTTCGACGGGCTGACTGTGGTCCTCCACTACACGCAAGGCAGTTTTGTGCTCGGCGCCACCCGCGGCGACGGCGAGTACGGCGAAACCATCACCGCCAACCTGCGCACGCTGCGCACCTTGCCTTTGCAGATCCCCGCAGACCCAGCCGCCACAACGCCCCCTGCCCGCCTGGTCGCACGGGGCGAAGTCTATGTCGACAAGGCAGACTTCGAAGCCTTCAACCAGCAGCAGCGCGCCGCCGGCGAACGCACCTACGCCAACCCGCGCAATTTTGCCGCCGGCAGCCTGCGCCAGCTCGATTCACACATCAGCGCCGCTCGCCCGCTCAAACTCTGGGTCTACCAGGCCCTGGTCGCCGACCCTCCCCTCGCCACCCAGAACGACGCCCTCCGCTACCTCCACACCCTCGGTTTCCCCGTCTGCCCCGCAGTCCACTCCTTCCCCGACGATGGCTTCGACCAGCTGCTCGACTATGTCATGGCGTTCGGCAGAAGCTGCCAGCAGCTCCCCTACGAGGTCGACGGGCTCGTCGTCAAGGTCGATTCGCTGGCCATGCAGGCCGAACTGGGCTTTACCGGCAAAGATCCACGCTGGGCCATCGCCTACAAGTATGCCGGCACAGAAGCCACCACCCGCCTGCTTGACATCGTCGTCAACGTCGGACGCACCGGCGCCGTGACCCCCAACGCCGTGCTCGAACCCGTGTCCGTCGGCGGCGTCGTCGTGCGCAACGCCACCCTGCACAACGCAGACTATATCCACGCCCTGGACATCCGCATCGGCGACCAGGTGCTGGTCAAACGCGCCGGCGAGGTGATCCCCAAAGTCCTGCGTCCTCTGCCCGACCAGCGCACCGGCCAGGAAACACCCTGGTCGATGCCCCTCACCTGCCCGGTCTGCGGCGCAACACTCAGCCGCCCCGCCGGAGAAGCCGCCACCTACTGTGTCAACAACGCCTGCCCCGCCCAGCTGGTGCGCGCCGTCGACTATTTTGTCGGCCGCACCGCCATGGAGATCGCTGGCTTCGGCTTCAAACAGGCCGAACTCTTCGTCGAACAAGGGTTCATCCACGACCTGGCCGACATCTACCAGCTGCCCTGGTCTCAGATCCGCACCCTGCCCGGCTACGGCGACAAACGGGTCGACAAGCTGCAAACTGCCATCGAAGCCAGCAAAAGTCAACCTGTCCACCGCCTGCTGGCCGCCCTGGGCATCCGCTTCGTCGGCGCTGTCGTCGCCGAAACCCTCGCCCAACACTTTCCCAACCTGTTCGACCTGATGGACGCTGAACCCGAACAGCTCAGCGCGATCGAAGGGATCGGCCCTAAAATCGCCGCCACCCTCCACGACTATTTCGCCGTCGCCGCCAACCGCGCACTCATCGAAAAACTGGCCAGGCTAGGGGTGCAGGTCGCCGCAGCCCCCCCTGCTCCCACCGCCCCCACCCACTCGCTGGCAGGACTTACCTTTGTCGTGACCGGCACATTGCCCACCTTCAGCCGCGAAGAAACCCACGCCTTTATCAAAGCACATGGAGGCAAAGTGACCGGCAACGTCAGCAGCAAAAGCAGCTACGTGGTCGCCGGCGAGTCGGCGGGCAGCAAACTCGACAAAGCCCTCCAGCTCGGCATCCCCCTCCTCGACGAACCCGCCCTGCGCGCCCTGGCCGCCAGAGCCGATCCCTCCCCACCGACCGTTCAAACCACCTGAAGAAAGAGAGCCCAAATGCACCCTGCCCCACACCTCACCACCGCAGAACTCGAAGCAGGCCTGGAAGAGATCCGCTCTTCTCCCCACCAGGAAGGCACGCTCGCCCTGATCGTGCGCCGACCCGCCACCGACCGACGCGAGGTCGTCCAGGAGGGGTACCTGGATCTGGAACTTGGCCTGGTCGGCGACAACTGGCTGGAACGGGGCAGTGCCCGGACGGCAGACGGTTCGGCCCACCCCGACATGCAGCTCAATATCATGAATGTACGTTGTATCGCCCTGGTGGCCCAAAACAAAAATCGCTGGCCGCTCGCTGGCGACCAGCTCTTTGTCGACCTCGACCTCAGCGAAAACAACCTGCCGCCCGGCTCCCAACTGGCCATCGGAAACGCCATCGTCGAGGTCACTGCCGTGCCCCATACCGGCTGCAGCAAATTTCAAGCCCGCTTCGGCACCGACGCGCTCAAGTTTGTCAACTCCCCCACCGGCCGGGCGCTGCACCTGCGCGGCATCAACGCCCGGGTCCTCCAGCCAGGCACAATCCGCCCTGGGGATCGCGTCCGCAAACTCTGAACGCGCTCCCCAGCCGGACCCCCGCCCCGCTCCCTCAAGAGTCGGCAGCCATCACATTGGTCAGCTTGCCCAGTTCACCGACCTCGACCGTCACCTTGTCCCCCGGCGAGAGCCAGACCTTGTTCGTCATCCCCATGATCACCCCCTCCGGCGTCCCCGTGCAGATGACATCCCCAGCCTCCAAGGCAAAGTGCTGGCTGATGTAGCTGATGATCTCCGCCACGCTGAATATCATGTCAGCGGTGCTGGAGTTCTGACGCAGTTCACCGTTCACCCAACAACGCAAGGACAGATCCTGGGGGTTCGGCACCTCTTCCGCAGTGACCAGATAGGGGCCCAACGGCAAGAATTTGTCCAGCGCCTTGCCCAGCAGCCACTGGCTGGTGCGCGTCTGCAGGTCACGAGCGCTGAAGTCGTTGGCCGTGCAGTACCCAAACACATGCTCCAACGCCTTGTCGACCTTCACATGACGCGCCCGCCGCCCAATCACCACCCCCAGCTCGACCTCGTAGTCCGCCTGCCGGGTCGCAGCCGGAATCGGAATTTTTTCCCTGTGCGCCGCCAGACTGTTGTTGAATTTGGAAAAAAGTACCGGCGTCGTCGGCACCGGCAACCCCGACTCAGCCGCATGCCGACCATAGTTCAACCCCACACAGATGATCTTGCTGGGTGCCACAATCACCGGCGCCCAGCTCACCTTCTGCTCTTCCAACATGCAGTCCATGTACTGCCCAGGGTCGCTGTTCACTTCATCGACCACTTGACGCATTTCATCCAACAACCCGGCATGCGCGATCACATCGGCCATCTTTGCCCCAGGCGCACCTGCCGCCACCAAATCTACGATCCCAGCCGATGTTTTGGCTCCTAGCCGAACTGCTGCGGTGTCGGGGTCAATCATGTTGAATAGTTTCACTCTCACCCTCCTGACTCTGGTAGCAGATCCTGTACTGCATGCTGCGAATGAATACCATTGATTCCTGCCCATTATAACAAAAGGCCCATCTCCCTGTGGTATGATGGAAAAATTCTATCCGCTTTGCCAGATTGTGCCAAGGATGCCTCTCTATGCAGACTACCCCACCCCGCCCCTTTTTTTATGGCTGGATCGTCGTTGCCGCCACCGCAGCCGCCTTGCTCATTTCCTCCGGTGTCCGCTCGGCCCCCGGCGTCTTTCTGGTCCCCCTGCAGCAGGAGACCCAGTGGAGCACCAGCGTGATCGCCTTCGCCGTCTCGGTGGGAATGCTCGTGCTCGGGCTGACCGCTCCGCTCGGCGGCTGGCTGATCGACCGTTTCGGCCCGCGGCAGCTGGCCGTGGCGGCGCTGGTCACCCTCTCGACCAGCATGGCCGCCAGCGCCTTCATCTCCAGCCCCTGGCAGCTCACCCTCCTCTGGGGCGGCATCAGCGGCGTCGGCACCGGCATCATCTCCGGCGTGCTCGGCGCTGCCGTGGCCATGCGCTGGTTTGTGGCACACCGCGGCCTTGTGATCGGCATCTTCGGGGCCTCCACCTCGGCCGGACAGCTGCTCTTTGTGCCTGGCTTGATGGTGGCCGCCACCACCCTGGGCTGGCGCCCGAGCGCATTGTTCATCTCGCTGGCCGCCATGGCCGCCGTGCTGCCAGTTCTGCTCTTTTTGCGCAACGAACCGGCCGACGTCGGCACCCTCCCACTCGGCGCCCTCCCCACCACCGCACAACATCAGGGCAGCGAAGCAGGAATCATGCGCCGCGCCCTGCAAAGCAGCGAATTCTGGCTCCTGGCCGGTACCTTCTTCATCTGCGGCGCCACCTCCACCGGCCTGATCGGTACCCACCTGATCCCCCACGCCCACGACCACGGCATTCCACAGACCACCGCCGCCGGCATGCTGGCCTTGATGGGCACCATGAACTTTGTCGGCACCCTCGGCTCAGGCTGGCTCACCGACCGCTACGACCCACGCAAGCTGCTCGCCCTGTACTACAGCTTTCGCGGCCTCTCTCTCCTCTTTCTCCCGTTTGTCACCGAACCGGTCGGGCTGGCCGCCTTTTCGATCCTCTTCGGGCTGGACTACATCGCCACCGTCCCCCCCACCACAGCACTGGTCGCAGACCACTTCGGACGACGCAATGTCGGGACTGTCTACGGCTGGGTCTTCTGCAGCCACCAGGTAGGCGCCGCCCTGGCCGCCTGGGGCGGCGGGCTGGCGCGCGACACCCTGGGCGACTATGCCCTGGCCTTTTTGCTGGCTGGCTTGCTGGCCGTTGCCGGCGCCCTGCTCTCCATGCGCCTCGGCCGCACCCCACTCGCCGTACCCCTCCCCTCCACCCGCTGAAGCGCCCCCCCCCATTGCCGACACGCAGACAATTCACCGAGACGCCCCGCCAGCGGTTCTCAATTTGAAATTGGCGCAGCGGTTGTGGGTGTGAGAACGTGTACACCCACAACCGTGAGGGAGAGGTAGGGAGCTTGTCGTGCCTTGAGATTCCCCCTCCCTTACGGTCGGGGCTCCAAAAGAGCTTGTCGTGTCCAGTGTCCCGTCAAGCCTGAAGCACAGCAGTCAGCGCTTCCCACGACAAGCAGCAGTTCTCAAGCCATTCAAATTGAGAACTGCTGCGCCCCGCCGCCCACAAGCGTTGACGAGCGACACTTTTCGTATTATTATCTGTTCTGTGCAGCTGCGTGATTCCGCTAAAAAAACCGGTATTCATCCAAAAACGTTCGCAGAGGAGGTCTGACATGGTCGACAACAACGGAACCCCACAGTCAGAGGAAGCGCTGCTCGACGAAACCGGGAAAGCCTATCTCAAGGCCAAAGCCATCCAAGAGGCCAAAAATGCGCTGCTGGGGGCCCAAAAACAGGGAGCCCAGCTCGAACGCGAGCTGGCCGCCGCCGGCACGACCGCCAATCTGCCGACCCCCTTGGGCGGCGGCGCCACCCTCAACAGCACCGCACAGATCGCCCGGCTGGTCGTCCACCACGCGCTGCGCCACGAAGCAGAAAAGGCCGGCGCCCGGATCGACCAGCAGCTCTCTGCCAGGCAGACCGACCACAGCCGACGCCCCCATCTCCTCATCGTGGATACCCTCCACCTGCTCGAAGAACAGACGGCACTGACCGCCGTGCAGAGCCAGCTGGCCAGCGCCACCCGGTCGGTCGAAAAACAGCTCGGCGAAAATACCGCACACCGACAAGCCTCCCCACAGCCCAAGACAGCCGGCAGCGAAATGGCCGAACCGGAAAAGGCAGCCATCTTCCCAGCCCTGCTCGGCGCTGTCGGGATCGGAGATGCACTGGGCACCGCAGCCGCCATGATCTCTGCCCTGAGCAGCGCTGCCGGCGCTGCCGCATCGGTCGCGTCCTGGTTCCGCAGAGAAAAAAACGCCGATGGATTCGATCTGACGGTGGAGAACACCACAGCCAGGCTGCTGCTGGCCCACAGCATCCAACAGCACAAGGTCTCTCTCGCAGGCTTCGGGCTGGTCAAACACTCCAGCCTCCTCCAGGCCCTGACTACCCTGCTGGAAAAACTGCACGAGCTGATTGACAGCGCCGCACAACTGGCCGCCCAGGCCAGCAGCCTGCCCGCCGGCGAACCAAAAACAACGCTGGAAGGTGCGCTGACCGCCAGCCAGCTGCTGCTCGAAACCGTCGGCAAACTCATCGACGGGCTCACCGCAGCCCCCCCCCCCGGCACAGTCCCCGCCCTCCGGCGGGCTCTGACCGCAGAACAGATGCTCGACCCCACCTACACCCATTTTCTCTACGTCCAGGTCGAAGCCGCCGGAGGACAGACCGTCACCGATAAAAGCCTCTGGCGATCCGCTCAGATCTCCTACGTCGGGGGCGGCGTGCTGAGCTATGTGCTGGCCGAAACCCACGGCACCATCGTGGCCGCAGATGTGCTGCCCGTCTTTTCTACCCTGGTCAACGCCGAAGAACCTAGGATGCAAAACGTGCTTCTGCCCGAAATCAAATAGCAGAGGGGGGGGCAGATCCCGCTGAATTTGCCCCGCACCCACCCTTTCCTAATTTTTTGCAGAGCTCGCCAAGCTGACGCTGCTCCTCAGCGGTCAGCACTCCCATTTCTGCCACGATCGCCGCAGCGTGGGCCGGAAAAAGCGCCTGGATCAACGCATGGCCCTCCTCGGTGAGCGCCACCATCACCACCCGTCGGTCGCGCGGGTCACGACAGCGCTGCACCAACCCACGCTTCTCCAGGTTGTCGATCACCAAGGTCGTGTTGCCGCCGCTTTTGAGCAGCTTGCCACAGATCTCAGTCTGAGACATGGCCCCCAGATGATAGAGCGTCTCCAAGGTGCCAAACTGGCTGATACTCAGACCCGGATGGGTGCCGTGCTGTGCAACGCGCGCGGCCAGCGAATTGTGCGCCCGCGTCAGCTTGATAAACGTATCCAACGCCAACACCTCTTCCGGGCTGCCCACATAATGGGTCGTCATCGCACGTTGCCTCCCCTTTCTTACAGCCACAACGTTGCAAGCTCGGGCGATCCTGCAACAGGGCGTCAGCCACTCGGCCCAAGCACCCCTACACCGCAAACATCTGGTCGCGCGCAGCCCCCACCGACACATAGTCGATCTGGATCCCGGCCAGCTCGCTGATCCGCTGCAAATAGGCGCGCGCCTGGCTGGGCAACTCTTCCCAACGCCGACACCCCGCCGTCGAACAGCGCCACCCCTCCCAGACTTCATAAACCGGCGTCACCTGCAGCAACACCGGCGTGTCCGGCATCGAGTCCGCCACCACCGTCCCGTCCGGCAGCTGGTACCCTACACAGATCTTGAGAAACTCAAAGCCGTCCAGCACATCCAGCTTGGTGATCGCCAGCCCGGTCATCCCGTTGAGCCAGGCCGCATAGCCGATCGCCACACCGTCAAACCAGCCACAGCGTCGCGGACGCCCGGTCGTGGCCCCAAACTCGCTCCCCACTTCGCGCAGTCGGGCCCCGTCCGCATCGTGCAGCTCGGTCGGAAACGGACCCTCCCCAACCGCTGTGCTGTACGCCTTGACCACCCCGAGCACCCGGTCCAGCAGGCGCGCCGGCAGCCCAGCCCCAGACGCAGCATAGGCCGCCGTCGGGTTGCTGCTCGTCACGTAGGGATAGATCCCCCAGTCCAGATCCCGCATCACCCCTAGCTGCCCCTCCAACAGAATCTGCTTCTGCTGCTGCACCGCCCGCCGGGTCATCGGCAGGGTGTCGATAATGCGCCCCCCCAATTTTTCACGATATTCCAGACACAACGCATAGAGCGCATCCCCGTCCAGCGGGGCTCCCCCCAAAAGCTCGATTTTGCGGTTCACCGTGCGCAGGGCATTCGCCAGCCGACTCTCCAACCACCCGGGCTGCAGCAAATCCCCCATGCGCAGCCCGACACGGGCCGCCTTGTCCGCATAGGCCGGCCCAATCCCACGCCGGGTCGTCCCAATCGTGTCCTTGCCGCGCGCCGCCTCCTCCAATCCATCCAGATCCCGATGATAGGGCATCAACAGCTGTGCCCGCGTGCTGACCCAAAGGTTCTCCAGCTCGACCCCACTGGCCCTGAGCGTTTCCATCTCCTGGAGGAGCGACTGCGGGTTGACCACACAGCCAGAACCGATGATGTTCTGCGTGCGCGGGTTGAAAATGCCGCTCGGAATCAGGTGCAGCGCATGTTTGCCAAACGCGTTGATCACCGTATGCCCGGCATTGTCCCCCCCCTGAAACCGAATCACAACATCCGCCTCCTGGGCAAGGTAGTCGATGATCCGCCCCTTGCCCTCGTCGCCCCACTGGGCTCCCACGACCGCAATGACTGCCATCTGTTCTTTCTCCTGGTTGCTATTTGGCAGATTCTCCGCCGTCTACAGTCAATACCGTCCCCGTGATGAACGACGCCTCCGCAGAACAGAGAAAAGCCGCAGCCTGCGCAATGTCCTCGGGCTGACCAATCCGCCCGATCGGGATCAAGGGCAGCTGGGCATCAAAAAATTCGGGCGGCATGGTGTCAAAAACCTCCGTGTGCACCAGCCCAGGACGAATGACGTTGGAGCGAATGCCGTGCGGCGCCAGTTCGATCGCCAGCCGCCGGCTGAACGCTTCCAAGGCCGCCTTGCTGGTCACATAGGCAATGTCGTCAAATTCCCCCATCGACACCCCGATGCTGCTGATGTGCAAAAGGCAGCCACGAACAGCCGCCAGATGCAGACGCGCCGCCTGCACCAACGCAAACACAGCATCCAGGTTGACTGCCAACACCTGGCGCCACAGCTCAGGCGTCATCTCCTCCAGGTCAACCCCCGCTGCAATGGCCGCATTGTTGACCAGAATGTCCAGACGACCATATTGCTGAATGACCTGACGCACCAGGCTGGCCGCATCCCCGGCAATGTCCCCGCGGATGGCCAGCGCCTCGTAGCCCGCAGCCCGCAGCAGCTCCGCCCGCTGCTGCACCACATGGCCGCGCCGCCCTACCAACGCCACCGCCGCTCCCTCTGCCGCCAGACGCCCCGCAATCGCCGCCCCAATGCCGGTGCCCCCCCCTGTGATGAGCGCCACTTTCTCAGAAAATCTTCGTTGCGTTTCTATTGCCAATCTCTCCCCCCCCTGTTGCTTAAAGCTGCTCTCTCCATTCTAGCACCGCAACAAAGCCCCAGCCAAGCGACCACCTCCCCCGAAGACCACCTGCCCACCACCGAAGAGCCGATCCACAACACTCCTCGGCCACCGTTAGGGAGCTGCACACATTCTGTGCTATCCTTCTGCCACTGTTTTTTGAAGGTTCCTGCCATACCAAAGGAGTTCGCCATGCACTATCGGCCATTGGGTCACAGCGGGCTGAAAGTTTCCGCAATCGGATTCGGCGCTTGGGCCATCGGCGGCAGCTGGGGCCCCCAAAACGACCAGGATTCCCTGGCCGCTCTCCACCAGGCCATCGACCAGGGAGTCAATCTGATCGACACCGCAGCCGGCTACGGCAACGGCAAAAGCGAACAGCTGATCGCACAGGTGCTCGCCGAACGCAGCGAACAGGTCTACGTGGCCACCAAAACCCCCCCGCTGCCCGGCAGCTGGCCTCCCAGCCCGTACGACCTGGCCGAAGATCGCTACCCAGCCAGCTACCTGCGCCAAAATGTCGAAGAGCGGCTGCGCAATCTGCGCACCGACTGTCTCGATCTGCTCCAGCTGCATACCTGGACACGCGCCTGGAACAAAAACCCCACCCCCTTCGACGTGCTGCGTACCCTGCAGGCCGAAGGCAAAATTCGAACCATCGGCGTCTCTACCCCCGAACACGACCAGAACAGCGTGATCGACCTCATGCGCAACGGCTACGTCGACGCCGTCCAGGTCATCTACAACATCTTCGAGCAAGAACCCGCAGCCGAACTGCTGCCTGCCGCCGCAGAGCACGGCGTCGGTATTCTGGTGCGCGTCGTCTTCGATGAAGGAGTCCTGGCCGGCAACTACACGGCCAACACCCGCTTCGCCGAAGGAGACTTCCGCAACAACTACTTCGCCGGCGACCGCCTGGCCCGGGCCGTTCAACGGGTCGACCAGATCAAGGCAGCAATCGCCCCCTTCGGCATTTCGATGCCCCAGGCAGCCCTCCAATTCGCCCTGGCCCACCCGGCAGTCAGCACCGTCATCCCAGGCATCCGCAATGGCGCACAGGCCGCCGCCAACACCGCTGCCGCCGACGCCCCCCCTCTCCCCCACCCCCTGTTGGCCACCCTGCGCGAACACGCCTGGCTGCGCAGTTTCTGGTACGCCGGCAAATAAGCCGCTCCGTTTGGGTATGAGAAGTTACGGATCCAGCACGGCAATACAGCTACACTCTCAGAGAGCAGGTCTTAGAAGAGCCAACCCTGCTGGCAGCAGTGCCGGGCCAAAGGCCGGCCACAACCGAGGCGCGACAAGGTTTCTGAGATGATCATCTACCCGGCAATCGATCTTCGTCAAGGACGGTGCGTACGACTGCGCCAGGGCAACCCGGCAGAAGAAACAGTCTTCGGCGACGATCCAGCCTCTATGGCACGCTTCTGGGCAGAACAAGGGGCAGAATGGCTGCACGTGGTCAATCTGGATGGAGCCTTCAATGCCCCCCAGCTGGATACCCTGCAGGAGCCCGAGCTCCCTGCGCTGCCCATCAACCTGCGCCGGCTGCAAGAGATTCGCCACGCCGTCAAGATCCCAATCCAGTTCGGCGGCGGGCTGCGCACCCTGGACGATATTCAACTTGCCCTCCAGCTGGGAGCCGACCGCGTGGTCCTCGGCACAGTCGCCATCGAAAACCCAGCCCTGGTCTCAACTGCCCTGCTGCGCTGGGGAGCCGACCGCATCGTGATAGGCATCGACGCACGCGACGGCAAGGTGGCAACCCACGGCTGGCAGTCCACCAGCCGCGTCGACGCCATCGACCTTGGCCACCAGATGCAGGCCCAAGGCGTGCGCCGGGTCGTCTACACCGACATCAGCCGCGATGGCATGCTCTCCGGCGTCAATCTCCCCATGACCACCCGCATGGGCGACCTCACCGGGCTGAAGGTGATCGCCAGCGGCGGGGTCGCCAACCTCGCCGATATCGAGGCGCTGAAAACCCACGAACATTACAACATCGACGGCGTCATCACAGGCCAGGCCATCTACACCGGAACACTCAACCTCGCCGCCGCCATCCAGGTCGGCCACCGAGCGCTCCGCCTCTGCAGCGCCGGATTGATCCCGTTCCGCATCGAAGCGGGCAAAGCTGAATTTTTGCTCCTCTACAACCTCTTCTTCGAACAGTGGCAGTTCCCACGCGGCGGCAGCCACCACAACGAAGGCGAAATTGCCTGCGCCCGCCGCGAGTTCTCCGAAGAGGCCGGCCTGCCCGTCCGCAAGGTCTTCAAAAATTGCCGCTCCGAACTCAACTACACCACCTCGATCCGGGGCTACGAGATCGAACGCACCGTCGTCTATTACCTGGCCGAGATCGGCCCCGGCGAAATCCGGCTCGGCGATGAAAACCACTGTGAAGCGCGCTGGGTCTCTGCCCAGGAAGCCTGGGAATTGCTCGCCGAAACCGGCCCCGAACAATTGCCCGCGCTGGACACCGCATTGGCCTTCCTTCACCCTCCTCGCCTATAATGACCCTATGCTGGCAAAACGCATTATTCCTTGTCTGGATGTCAAAGCAGGGCGCGTCGTCAAAGGGGTCAATTTTGTTGACCTGATCGACGCCGGTGACCCGGTCGAGCAGGCGAAGGTCTACGACGCCGAAGGCGCCGACGAGCTCGTCTTCCTCGACATCACCGCCACCCACGAGGCACGCGCCATCATGATCGAAATGGTCCGCCGCGTGGCCGACAGCGTCTTTATCCCCTTCACCGTCGGCGGCGGCATCCGCACCGTCGACGATATGCGGGCCATCCTGCTGGCCGGCGCCGACAAGGTAAGCGTCAACAGCGCCGCCGTCCACAACCCTGCCTTGATCACCGAAGCCGCCACCCGCTTCGGCAGCCAGTGCATCGTGATCGCCATCGACGCCCGCCGCCGCCCTGCCCACTCCCCACCAGGAAGCGGCTGGGAGGTCTTCGTCAGCGGCGGACGCATCCCCACCGGCCTCGATGCAGTCGCCTGGGCCCGCGAGACAGAACAACGGGGGGCAGGCGAAATTCTGCTCACCTCTATGGACTGCGACGGCACCAAAGCAGGCTACGATATCGAACTCACCCGCGCCCTCAGCGACGCCGTCTCCATCCCCGTCATCGCCAGCGGCGGCGCCGGCCAGATCGACCACTTCCGCCAAGCCCTGGTCGAAGGCGGCGCCGCCGCCGCATTGGCCGCCAGCCTCTTCCATTTTCGGGAACTGAGCATCCTGTCCATCAAAACAGCCCTCCGTACCGCTGGAATTCCTGTGCGCATCCCGCTGGACCTGCTATGACCCCAATCGACCCGCTGCTCCAAATCCGCTACGACAACGCCGGCCTCATCCCCGCCATCGTCCAGGATGTGCACACCCGCCAGGTGCTGATGATGGCCTGGATGAACGCTGAAAGCTTGCAGCGCACACTGGCATGCGGAGAGACCATCTTCTGGAGCCGCAGCCGCCAGGAGTTCTGGCACAAAGGCGCCACCAGCGGCCATACCCAAAAGGTCTGTGCCATCCACCTCGACTGCGACGGCGACACCCTGCTGGTCGAGGTCGAACCCGCTGGCCCCGCCTGCCACACAGGAGCCGTCTCCTGCTTTTTTCGCCCGATCCCGCCCAACCGCTAGCCGCCCGCCCGGCAAAGGAATTGTCGATGTCGACCCTCCACCAGTTAGCCCAGACCATCCAAGAACGCCGCACCCACCCCTCCCCCGGCTCTTACACAGCAGCCCTCTTCGCCAAAGGCGAAAACGAAGTGCTCAAAAAAATGGGGGAAGAAGCCGTCGAGGTCATTATCGCCGCCAAAGGCGAGAGCGACGACCGGGTGATCTACGAGCTGGCTGATTTTGTCTACCACACACTCGTTTTTCTCAACCTGCGCGGGCTGCGCTGGGAAGAGGTCGAGGCCGAGCTGGCCCAAAGGTTCAAATAGTGCCCCCGCCACTCGTCTTTCTCCCTGCTGTTCGCGCACCCGAAGTGGCGGCCCCAGCCCGCTGGTACCTCTACCAGGAAGACCGGCTGGTGCTCGACCATCGCACAGGAGACCCCCTGCTCCCCCTCGCCCGCACCGCCGACGAGCTGGGGTTCGCCCCGCTGCGCACCCAATACCTGGGCCAGATGGAGAGAGCAGCCCCCCTCCATTGCTTTTCAGGCGAACTCTCGGCCGCCTCCTCCCTGCCAGCCGGCTTCCACACCCACGAACTGCGCAGCCTCTTCGAAGTCTTCCCCGAAGAAGAAGTCGTGCTCGCCGGCCGCGCCCGACAGGTCGTCCAGTGGGAGCGAGACCACCAGTTCTGCGGCCGCTGCGGCAGCGTGACCGACCCCATGCCCAACGAACGAGCACGCCGCTGCCCCACCTGCGATCTGACCAGCTACCCCCGCATTTCACCGGCCATCATCGTCGCCGTCACCCGCCAGTGCGAAGAGGGCCCCCGCATCCTGCTCGCCCGCAACCAACGCTTCCCCGCCGGACGCTACAGCGTCGTGGCCGGCTTCGTCGAACCAGGCGAAACCCTCGAAGAATGCGTGCACCGCGAGGTGGCCGAAGAGACCGGCATCTCCATCACCAATCTCCGCTACTTCCACAGCCAACCCTGGCCCTTCCCCAACTCCCTGATGCTCGCCTTCACCGCCGAATACGCCGGCGGCGATTTCTTGTTCGCAGAAGAAGAGATCGCCGACGCCCAGTGGTTTTCACCCACAGCCCTGCCTCTGCTCCCCCCCAAAATCAGCATCGCCCGCAAGCTGATCGACGACTTCATCAGACAACACGCCCCTGACAGCCTGGATCCATCCTGACCTCACCGAGTGAAAGGCCCATCCAATCTTTTTATGCGCGTCGCACTGCTGGCAAATCTGAAAAAAAATGCCCCCACCTGGCCCGGCATCGCAGCAGACCGCTGGGATGAACTGGACTCCGAAAAGACCGTCGAAGCCATCGCCGCTGCCTTGCACACCCGCGGCCACACGGTGACTTTCCTGGAAGGCACCCCCACCCTGGCCAGCGATCTGGCCAAATTGCGCCCGGAGATCTGCTTCAACCTCTGCGAAGGCCACTTTGGCGACGCCCGTGAGGCCCAGATCCCCGCCCTGCTGGAAATGCTGCGCATCCCCTACACCGGTTCACAGGTGCTGGCCCTGGCCCTGGCTCTCGACAAGCCGATGACCAAACGGGTGCTCGCCTACCACCAGCTGCCCACCCCAGCCTTTCAAGTCTTTGAAGAGAGCCACGAACCGCTGAATCCCAGCCTGCACTACCCCCTCTTTGTCAAACCCAGCCGGGAAGGCACCGGAATGGGCGTCAGCGCAGCATCGATCGTCGCCGACGAAAAAGCCCTGCGCCACCAGATCCAACAGACCCTCGACCGCTACCACCAGCCCGCCCTGGTCGAACAGTACATCGAAGGGCGCGAGGTCACAGTGGGACTGGTCGGCAATCTGTCCCACCACAGGGCCACCACAGCGCCGTGGGCAGGGCTGCATCTCTTCCCAGCCCTGGAAGTAGACCTGGACAGCCACCCCGCCGAAGAGGCAGGCCTCTACACCAACCGCATGAAGGTCGAGCTCGCCCACGCATTCCGCTATCTCTGCCCAGCCCCACTCCCCGACCGGCTGGTCAAACTGTTGCACCGCTACACAGCCGCCGCTTTCCAGGCCATCGGCTGTCGCGATGTCTGCCGGGTCGATTTCAGACTCGACCGACACGACAACGACCAGCCCTATCTCCTGGAGATCAACCCCCTTCCCGGCCTCGCCCCCAATTACTCCGACCTCTGCCTGGAAGCAGCCGCAGAGGGCTGGCACTACGAAACCCTGATCAACCGCATCCTGGACGAGGCCATCGCCCGCTATGGGCTGGAACAGACCTGACCCCTGCTTGTGCTATACTGACAGGACAAGCTCCTGCCGCCATGTCTAACGAGAAAGAAAACCTGCCATGTTCAAAAACCTTAACGCCGGCGCCATCGGAATCCACGCCCTGCCCCTGCCCGAGACGATCCGGCTCGCCCAGCAGAGCGGCTTCGCCGGAATCGACTTCGATATCCGCGAGGCAGAAGCCCTCGCCAGCCAGCACGGCATCGAGTTCGTGCGCGACCTCTTCGCCCGCCACAACATCCAGCCCGGCCAGTGGGGGCTGCCCGTGGCCTGGAACCAGGAACGCTGGCGCGAGGATCTGGCCGACCTGCCCCGCCTGGCTGAACTCGGCGCTGCCCTGGGCTGCCGACGCACCGCCACCTGGTGCCCCTCCTGGTCAGAGAGCCGCGACTACGCCGAAAATTATCAGTGGCACCTCGACCGCTACCGGCCTATCGCCGAGATCCTGCGCCAACATGGCTGCAGCTTCGGCATCGAATTCCTGGGCCCCAAAACCCTCTGGACTGCTCACCCCTACCGCTTCATCCACTCCCTCGGCGAGATGATGCAGCTGGCCGCCGACCTCGGCACCGGCAACGTGGGGCTGCTCCTCGACGCCTGGCACCTCTATACCTCGGGCGACAGCCTCGCCGTTCTCGACACCCTCACCGCCGCAGCCATCGTCAGCGTCCACATCAACGACGCCCCGGCCGGCATCCCCGTCGACGAACTGGCCGACACCGTGCGCTGCCTGCCGCTGGAAACCGGCGTGATCGACCTGGTCGGGTTCATGCGCAAGCTGGCCGGGCTGGGGTACACCGGCCCCGTGACCACCGAACCCTTCAACCAACGGATCAACGCGCTGGCCGCCGTCGACCCGCTGGCAGCCGCCCAAGAGGTCTCTCGAGCGATGGACCGCCTCTGGCAGGCCGCTGGCCTGCACAGCTGAACCGAACAGGAAAGCATCCCGTGCGCATCACCGCCATCAAACCCTTTCCCATCTGGATCGGCAACCGCAACCAGCTCGTCGTCAAAATCGAAACCGACGAAGGCATCTCCGGCTTGGGCGAATCCGGGCTCAGCGGCCGCGAGCTGGCTGTGATCGGCGCCCTCCGCCATTTCAGCGAGTTCCTGATCGGCCAGGACCCACTCCAGATCGGCCGGATCTGGCAGGAGCTCTATCGCAGCCAATATTTTGAGGGCGGCCGCGTCTTGCTGGCCGCCCAAAGCGCCATCGACATCGCCCTCTACGATATCGCCGGCAAAGCCCTCAACGTCCCCGTCTACCAGCTGCTGGGCGGAAGACAACGGGATTTCATCCCATGCTTTGCAACGACCGCCAGCGCCGGCCCCGCCCTCCTCGACGAGGTCCAGCTGCTGATCCAGCATGGCTGGCAGGTCATCCGTGTTACCCCCATGATGCCCGACCGCGCCAGCGGGTTTACCAGCGACAGCAGCCTCTTCGACCCACGCGCCAGCATTGCCGCGACCGCTCACTGGCTGACCCAGGTGCGCGAGGCCTGCGGCAGCACCATCGTGCTCGGTATCGACTACCATCACCGCCTCTCTATCGCCGAGACCGCTTCTTTCTGCCAGCGCATGCCGGCCGGCACGCTCGACTTCCTCGAAGAGCCGATTCGCGACGAAAGCCCCGCAGCCTACGCTGCCCTGCGCCGACTGACCTCGGTCCCCTTTGCAGTCGGGGAAGAATTTGCCAGCAAATGGCAGTTCCTCCCCTACCTCGAAGAACACCTGACTGACTTCGCACGCGTCGATCTCTGCAACGTAGGCGGCTTCACCGAAGCCATGAAAGTGGCCGGCTGGGCAGAGGCACATTACATCGACCTGATGCCACACAACCCGCTCGGCCCTGTCTGCACCGCCGCCACCCTGCACCTGGCCGCAGCCGTTCCCAACTTTGCCTGGCTCGAGACACGCGTCACCCAGACCGAAAATCTGTACTACGGCGACTCCGGCACCAACGACGCCGACCGCTTCTTCCCACTCCAACCCAGGCTGGTCGGCACAAGCTACCCACTCCCCACCGGCCCCGGCCTCGGCGTCGAACTCGACGAATCCCTGGCCGCAGCCGCAAGCTGGCGCTTCTGGGAAGCCCCCCACTGGCACCGCCCCGACGGCTCCGTGACCAACTGGTAACCCCCCCCCCTCCCTAACATGCGCCGTATCGAAGGAGAAGTCCCATTTGGCGACAGCCTCTGGTGGTGGCTCGTCCAACTCGAACCAGACGACAGCACCCGGCGGGTCGAAGAGGCCCGCCGCTTCGACCGCCCCTACCTCGCCTGGGAATCGGTGCGGCTGGTCCGTAACCCCTACTTTGTCAAAGGCACCGGCTTTGAAGGCTACTGGGTCGGACAGAGCCGTTCCGCCGAAGAAGTGCTCGATGAACTTTTGCAGATCGGACAGTTCACCCTGGACAGCCACCTGCGCCTCTACCGCTACCAACCCCGTTTCCGCCGCCGCCTGACCCAGGCACTCTACGAAGAAGAGGTCGACCGCAAAAGCCTGCAAGAATGGTCCAATACCTTGGGCGCCCTGCTGGCCCGCCTGCGCTGCAATGTCTACCGCAGCACCCCCGCCGATCTCTTCCGCCGCGAAACCTACCGCCAGGTGGAAGGGCTCCCCCCCATCCGCTACCGCAAGCTGAGCGGTGACCTCCACCAAATCTACGAAATCCGCGACGCTGACCCCCCCACGACAGCCCGTCTGCAGGTCGACCCCCAACAGCTGCCCCCCCATCGCCGCGACGCCTGGGCTGTCGCTGAGGCCATCGGCAAATTTGGCCACCCCCTGGTGCGCTCAGTGCTGCACCCCCCCCGCCCCTGAGCAGCCCCACACAGCTCCCCGTCACCGCCAAAAGAGCACCAAAAGATCACAGCCTGGGATGCGCCGCCGCACAGCGCTGCAGGGTCTGCAAAAAATCCGCCCCCGTCCGAAAACGCGCACGCTGCTTGATAAACTGTAACCCCGCCTGCATACAGATGCGCTCGGCACGCACACGAGCCCCCTCGTCCGCGATCGAGGTGATGTCCTTGACGTGCGCCAGCCCCAAAATCCGACGAAAAATTTCCAACCCAGCCACCCCAGCCGTATCGCTCAGCACGTTGTCCAGATACCAGCGATCCACCCCCGGCTCACGCGCAAAAACTTCGGTCGCATGGAGCGGCCATGCCGCCAAAAACTTTTGGTTGAACTGATCCACTACCTCCACCAACGTCTTCACCGCCCATCCACAAAAAGCCTCCCGCTCCGCCGGATCCCCCAAGGTGGCATCCCCGTTCGCCCAGGCAAAAATCAGGTTGGCCACAATGTTGCCCGTGTCGTACCCCATCGGCCCATAAAAGGCAAACTCCGGGTCGATCACCTTGGTCGAATCCGGCTTGATAAAGATCGACCCCGTATGCAGATCGCCGTGGATCAAGGCCTGCGCATGGGTCATAAAGCCAAATTTGAGCTTCGCCGCTTCCAGCCGCAGCGCAGCATCCCCGTATACATGCTGCCGGACCCAGTCCAGGTTGGGCGCAAAGACGTCGTTGCGCCCTTTGTAGTCGTTGAACGGTTCGGTGTACACCAAATCTTCGGTGATCTCGCACAGTTCAGGGTTGATGTACCGCTTGACCAACCCCTTCTTTTTCTGATGATCCAATACAACGTCGGAGGTCAACAACAACGTGTTCACCATGAAGGTAGTGATGTGATCGGCAAAAAGCGGAAAGGTCTTGTGCTCGATCAGCGCACGACGCATGATGACATAGTCCGAAAGATCCTCCATTACACAGCAGGACATCACTTCGTCGTATCTGTAGACCTGCGGCACCAACCCCGGCGCCAACAGCTGCCCCAACATCAGAATCTCTGCCTCGATCCGGTTGCGGTCGGTAGACAACACAAAGGCGTCCGAAATGCGCGCAGTCGGACCCGCCTGCTTGATCACCACAGAGTGCTCGCTCTGCGGGTCCCAGACCCGAAAGATGTAGTTGATGTTGCCATCCCCAATCTCGGCACACTCCAGCCGGGCCCCGGCCGCAAAACGGTCCACTTTTTCGCGCGCATAGTCGACAACATCCGCCGGTTGCATCAAAAAATAACTATCAAATTTTGACATGGCTCCATTCTCCGCTTCAGAAGGTGTGCGCGATCATTTTTTACGAAAATAGGTGGAGGCCAGGGCGATGGCCAGCACCCCCCCTTTGACGATGTTCAACGAGTAATACGGCACCGACATCATCACCAGTCCGTTTTCCAACACCCCCATCAACACAGCCCCCAACAAAGTCCCGAGCGCGTTCGGACGCCCAGCCCCCCCAACGCTGAAGCCAATGTAGGCCGCTGCCACCGCCGGCATCAGATAGCCCGCCCCCGCGTTGATCTGCGAAGAGCCGATGCGGGACGCCAGGATCACCCCCCCCAACGCCGCCAACAAGGCCGAAAGCACATAAGCCAGGGTGCGGTACCGCTCCACCGGAATGCCAGACAGACGCGCTGCCTCCAGGTTTCCCCCCACCACATACAGATAACGCCCATGCTTGGTCTGGTTCAAAAAGAGATGCACCAGTAGCACCACCACCAACATGATCACAATGATCCAGGGCGCCGACCCGATGGCCTTGAAAACCGGGTCCAGTTTGCCAAAGGTCTCCGTCCCATCCAGACGGGGCATCCCTTCGCTGATCGAACCGCCCCCTGTATAGGTGGTCGCCACTCCTTCGACGATAAACAACATGGAAAGGGTAGCCAACAGGTCGGGAATTCTCAGCTTGACGATCAAAAAGGAATTCAACAGGCCTACCACCAGACAGCCCCCCAGCGCGATCAGGATCGCAGGAAGGAGCCCAAATTCGTACCAGACAAAGGCCGAGATCACCAACGCATCGGCCAAGGTCGCCACCGACCCCACCGACAGGTCAAAGCCGTTGACCGTCAACGAGAGGGTGATGCCGATCGCAATCACCGTCACAATCGAAATGCTGCGCAAGATGGTCAGCAGGTTGGACGGCGAGATAAAGGGCGGCATCCAGACAGCAAAAAAAATCACCAACACCAGAATGGTCAGAACCGTGCCCCATTGGGTGATAAAGTTGACAACCTGAAGCCGGATCGGGGTCTGTGCCTTTGCAGCCATCACTTATTTGCCTCCAGTGGAATAAAACAGGATCTCTGATTCGGTGGTGTCCGCAGTGACCAGCTCTTTGACGATGGTCCGGTCGTACATCACATAGGTCCGGTCCGTGATGCCCATGATCTCCGCCAGCTCACACGACGCATAGAGAATCCCCTTGCCAGCCGCCGCCAGCTTGCCGATAAGCACAAAAATTTCATGCTTGGCCCCAATGTCCACCCCCTTGGTCGGCTCGTCAAAGATGTATACATCGGCGTCCGTGTTCAACCACTTGCCCACCACCACCTTCTGCTGGTTCCCCCCAGAAAGATAGGCCACCTTCTGCTGCTCCGAAGGGGTCTTGATGGCCAGTTCCGCCACGATCCGGCGGGCCGCCAACTTTTCTGCTGCCTTGCGCAAAAATCCCAGAAACCCGGCAAAAATCGCCAGATTGGAGAGGGACAGGTTGACAAAGAGGGGCTCCTCCACCAGAATGCCCTCCTTGCGCCGCTCCTCCGGCACCAGCGCCAGACCGCTGCGCACCGCCTGGTGCGGCGTGCGCACCTGGATCGGAGCCCCGCGCAGACGAATCTCCCCATGCTTGACCGGCAGCGCACCAAAAATCGCCTTGCACAGCTCCGTTTTTCCAGCCCCAACCAGCCCCGCCAGCCCGACGATCTCCCCCGCATTGACCCGCAGGCTGACCTGCCTGACCTGCCCCTCGCGCGCAGTCAAGTCGCGAATCTCCAGAAGTGGCCCCCCGATGGGCACCTGGCTCTTGGGATAGGTCTCCGAAAATCGATGGCCCAACATCCACTCCACCACCTGCAGCGAGGTGAGCCCCGCCGTTGGCTGGCAGGTGACCACCTGCCCGTCCCGCAAGATCGTCAACTCTTCACAAATTTCAAAGATCTCCGGCAGCCGATGCGAAATGAACACAACCCCCACTCCATGGTTGGCCGCCAACTCCTTGATCAGACGAAAGAGCTCCCGTGTCTCTGCAATCGAAAGCGGGGCAGTCGGTTCGTCCAAGACCAAAAATTGCGCCTCCTCACAGAGTGCACGCGCGATCAAAATCATCTGCTTCTGGGCCAGACTCAATTCCTGCGCCAATAGACGCGTCTCCAGCTGCACCCCCATCCGCTCCAGCACCGCCTGGGCAGAACGATGCAGCTCTGCCCAGTTGATCCACTGACGCCCCCCCATTTTGTTGACCATCACATCCAACATGATGTTCTCCGCCACAGAAAGAGAGGGCACCAGCGCACTGTCGACTTCTTGAAATACAATCTCTATCCCCTGCGCCTTGGACGCACGCGGGGTGTGAATGTCCACCTCCTGGCCATCCATCCGAATGCTGCCTGTGTAGTGACTGTACGCCCCCGCCAGAATTTTCATCAGCGTCGACTTGCCCGCCCCGTTGGCACCGATCAACGCCTGAATTTTGCCGGTGTGGACGGTGAAATCGACCCCCTGCAACGCCTTCACGCCGGGAAATTCGATGGCAATGTTTTTCATCTCCAAGATATGGTGGGCCTGGGCTGCGATGATGCACCTCCTCAAAACAAAACGATTGACCGTCAGAGATCTCGAAGGCGCCCACCCCTGCGCAAAAAACAGGTCGCAGACAACCCTGGAGCCATGCGCAGACAAAAAAAGAGGACCAGGCAATGCCCGATCCTCTCCAGCTCGCTCAGGCCCCCGCTTCCCTTAAAAAGCCAGTGCCCTCTCCCTTACGGGGTGCACCCCGCCAACTGCTCCATCCAAGGCTCAAGGAACGCATCCGATTTTCCCCACCCCTCCACCACATCCTTCAGGTTCAGCATGTTGGTGTCCGGCTTCAGTTGAGACGCCTTGATCAGCCTGGCTTCCAGATCGTAGTTGGCCGGCACCTCTTCGCCCGCAAATTTTTTGGCCAGCAGACGCATGTCCACCATGCCGATCAGCGCCGGGTCGACCGCCGCCGTCGAGAACCAGACCGACCCTTCCTCACGCATCAGGTTCATGTCCTGGTTGGAGATGTCGATCGAGATCAGCGCAATGTCGGTGCGGCCAGCATCCTTGAGCGCCTTGTACGCCCCCTTGGCCATCTCATCCCACGAGCCCCAAATGGCATCCACGCTTCCTTCGGGGTATTTGGCCAGCAGCGCGCCCACCTTGGCCGCCATGTCCCCTTGCACATCCTGGAAGTTGGTCGGCCCCACTGTCTCCAATGTCTCCAGCTTGCCTTCTTCTAAAAACTTCTGGTAGATGGTCTCGCGACGGTCCAGCGGGGGAACGCCCGGCCCCCACCAGAGCTTGATGACCCGGGCCGGGCTGCCGTCGGTCTTGAGCGCTGCAATCTCAGACAACGAGAGCTCCGCCAGCTTGAAATCGTCCTGGAAAGTGGTGGTGATCTCAGGCAGGGTCTGCCCCTCCTTGTCGATCACCGTGTCAAAGGTCACCACCTGGATCCCCTTATCTACGGCCGGCTTGAGCATGTCGTAGGAGTAATCCTTTTTGCCGTGCGAAATGACCAGCCCGTCGTAGCCCTTCTCGATCGCCTGGGCCACCAGTTCCTGGAACTTGGCATCGTCGTTGTCCGCAATAAAGGTGTCGACCACAAACCCCAGCGACTCCCCCATGACACGCGTGCCCTCCAAAAATTGCTTGGTGTGGTCGTCGGAGGGCAGGTTCCGCACCACCGCAATCTGGAGCGGTTCGGTCCGGTCTACAAAGATCGCCGGCGCATCCGGCGCACAGGCGGCAGTCGCCCCCCCGCTGGGGGCAGCAGCTTCCTGTCCTGCCGGGGCAGCTGGCGCCGCACAGGCAGACAAAAGCACCACACCGGCCACCCACCCCCCGACAAGCCTGGCCCACAACTGTTTGCGCATCTTTTTCTCTCACCTTCTGTTGAAAAACGCTATCGTCCAATTTTCCCACCCAGCAACATGCACCGCCCCCTACACGTACTACTCTGTGTGCGATACCCTTTTGCTGGCAACAAATATGACCGGAGCTAGCTGCACCCTATTCTACAAGATCGCCGAAAAAGCTGTCAATCCCTCACTCCCCCACTGCCCGGTCAAAGATCTGGTTTGACTCGCGCACTTTTTCATACCGATCCCGCGCCCTGACCAGCTGCGCCCCGATCGCCGCTATCCGGCCAACCAGCTCCCCATCGCTGGCTGCCCCCTCCCATGCCTCCAGCAGCAGCTCCTCAAAAGACTGCCTCCCCTCGACACTGCCCAAAATCAGGTCAAGTTCGCCGATCACCAGCTCAAACATGCGAATTTTGCGCGCCAGCAAATCCAGAACATGCGCTTCGATGGTGTCGTTGCAACTCAAATTGAAAATGGTGACATCGTGGGCCTGCCCCAAACGGTGCAGACGGCCGATCCGCTGTTCGACCCGCATCGGGTTCCAGGGCAGGTCATAGTTGATCAGCTGGTGACAGAACTGCAGGTTGCGCCCTTCAGCGCCGCTCTCGGTGCTCACCAGCACCCGCACCCCCTCTGCCCCCTCCTGGCGAAAACGGGCGATCGCTGCCTCTTTCTGGGCAAGATCCAGCCCCCCATGAAAAGCAGCCACAGCAATTGCCCGCCGGGCCAGCACCGCCAGAATCGCCTCCTGGGTCTGGCGATATTCGGTGAAGATCAGAAACTTGCCCGGGAATCGCTCTAAAATTTCGCAGACAGCCTCCAGCTTGCGGCTCTGTGGAATGGAGAGCGCCAGCTCTGCCAAAGCCCCCAGCTCCGCCCGCACCCGCTCGCCATGCGCCGGGTCCTCCACCATCCGGCGCAGCGTGTGCGCAAGCGCCTGCGGGCTGCTGCTCAGCTCCTTTTGCAGGGTGAGCAAGGTCAGCCGCAGCTGTTTGTCGCTGTCTGCATCCCGGAAACGACGACGAATGTAGTCGGTAACACCCCGGTACAGCTGCCATTCTCTTTCGCTCAGCTCGAGATGGTAGATGGCAGCCTGCCGTTTGGGAAACTGGATGGCCACCTTGCTGCGCCGGTTGCGGATCATCACATCGTTGAGCAAGCCACGCAAGGCCGCGGTGTTGCGCGGCTGACGGGGGTCGTAGCTCTCCAAAAAATGGCGACGAAAGGCCCGGACCGTTCCCAGCTGGCCCGGCGCCAGAATCGTGATCAAACTGTACAGCTCCATCAGGTCGTTCTGGATCGGGGTGGCCGTCAACATCAACACGTATCGCTTGCGAATCTGGTTGACAAACTGCCAGGCCAGCGTGTCACGATTTTTGAGTTTGTGGGCCTCGTCGACAATCAACAGGTCGTAGTCACGCGCCAGAATCGCCTCCCGCTGATGGGCCAGTTTGGCCCGATCCAGGCTGACAATCCAACGCCCACCCGCCGTACCCTGAACCGCCTGCCACCGCTGCAGCTGTTCCACCACCGTGAATTCTTCCCGAAATTTGTTGCCCAACTCCTCACGCCACTGCTCGGTCAACGACGCAGGCGTCAACACCAACACCGACTGCACCAACCCACGCAGGATCAGCTCCTTCATGACGATGCCAGCCTCGATCGTCTTGCCCAACCCCACTTCGTCGGCCAGCAAGGCCCGCCCCCGCATCTCGCGCAGCGCACGCAACGCCGCCTCGATCTGATGCTCGTACTGGTCGACCGCAATCTCGTCAAGACAGATCAGACGGTCAAACCCTCGGCTCAGCTGCAGCAGATCCGCCTGCAGCCGCAACCGATAGATCGCCGTCGGCTCGGGCGGCCGAGCCCGCCCGTGGGTTCTGAAAAAATTTTCAAGGTTCTGGCTGGCCTCAAAAAGACGCGGCGGCAACTGAACCCCCAACTGGGCAATCCGCTCAGCCATGCCGTGGTCGACGTTGTACCGGTACCCACAACGAAAACAGCGCAACGACGTCTCTTCGTCCAGCCAGCCACACTGGGGACACCGCTTGCCCGCCACCGCATGGAGCGGCTCTTTGACCTTGACCGCTTTTTCCGCCGGCGCAGCAGGGATCTCCAACCACTCAAATCGTTCGTCTGCCATAGCCGATGATCCTAGCCCCCTTCCGATACTTTGGCAAACTCACCCACCACTCTCCGTCGACAGCCTCCTCCACCTTTCTGCCAAAATGATAATCCCCCCCTCGTTCATGGTATACTCCGTTGTGGATGCACCTAAAGACAGCGCAGGCTGCATGCCTGAACACCAGAGCAAAGAAAGATAGACTATGCGCAAAACCACCTATACTGAACGCCTGCGCTATGCCTTCGACCAGACAATCGCACGCGGCGCCGTCGCTCTGGCTGGCTGGCTGTCGATCATCTCCCTCGTGATCGTCCTGCTCTTCACCCTGCTGATGGTCCTGGCAGCCGACCTGCTGGGCGACCCGATGCTCGAATCTGGCTCGCTGGAATCCTATTTCTGGCTGAACCTCGGCACCGTGATCACACCGTGGCTGCACAACGAAGGAAGCCTCCTGTTTCGCATCCTCAACCTGCTCGTCACACTGGCCGGCCTGCTGGTCGTCAGCTTTGTCGTCGGAATCGCCCTGACCGTGATCGACGAACGTCTTCAACAGCTGCGACGGGGACGGTCGCTCGTCCTGGAAAACAATCACGTGGTCATCTTGGGCTGGACCCCCCAGATCTTCCCGATCGTCGGTGAACTGGTGCTCGCCAACAGCAATCAAAAACGGTCCGCCATCGTCGTGCTGGGCAACGCCGACAAGGTCGAGATGGAAGAGACGCTGCGCGACCGGATCGGCGATTTCAAAACCACCAAACTCGTCGTCCGCTCGGGCGTCGTCGACGACCGCACCGATCTGGCTCTGGTCAACCCCCAGGACGCACGGGCCATCATCGTGCTCCCCCCCCAGGAACCCAACCCCGATATCGGTGTGATCAAAACACTCCTGGCCTTGATGAATCTGCCAGAAAACAGCCAGCCTCGCTTCCACGTGGTCACCAGCCTGGACTCCCCACACAACCAGGTCGTCGTGGAGATGATCGGACGCGGCGTCGTCAGCGCCGTGCCCAACGACGAAATCATCGCCCAATTGACCGTACAAACCAGTATCCAGGCCGGCCTGTCGCTGGTCTACATGGAATTGCTGAACTTCGAAGGCGATGAAATTTATTTCAAATCGGAACCCGCCCTGTACGGCACGACCTTCGGCGACGCCCTCTTTCGCTACAAAAACTCCGCCCTGATCGGCCTGCACCTCGCCGACGGACGTACCCTGCTCAACCCACCAGCAGACCGCACGATCGAACCCAACGATGCACTGATCGTGATCTCAGCCGACGATGACACGATCACCCTGAGCCCCCCTACCTCCATCGATCCCACAGCCATCCTCAACCTGCCTGCCCACCCAGCCGCACAACAACGCCACGTCTTGATCCTCGGCTGGAACCCCCGGCTGCCACAGATCCTTTGTCAGCTCGACCACTACGTCGCCGCTGGCTCCCAGGTCACCATCGTCAAAGACCCCGCTCACCAACAGAACCAGCTCCCCCAACTCTCCTACACCAATCTGACCATCACCCTCCAGGAAGGCGAACCCACCGAACGGAGCCTGCTGGAAAGCCTGGAACTCAGCCGCTTCAGCGAGATCGTGGTGCTGAGCGACCACACCCTGCTGGACGCCGGGACCGCAGACGCCCGCACCCTCCTGACCCTCCTGCACCTGCGTACTCTCTGCGCACAGCTGGAATGGCGCCCCTCCATCACCAGCGAGATCGCCGACACCCGCAATCGCGAGCTGGCCGCCGTCGCCCAGGCCGATGACTTCATCGTCAGCCAACAGCTGGTCAGCCTCCTGATCGCCCAGATCTGCGAAAATCGCCATCTGCATGCCGTCTTTGCCGAACTCTTCAACCCGACTGGAGTCGAAATCTACCTGAAACCTGTGTCTGATTATGTCAAAACAGATCGCCCCGTCACCTTTGCCACCCTGGTGGAAGCCGCACGACAGCGCGGAGAGGTCGCCTTCGGACACCGCCTGATGCGCTTCAGCACAGACCCGGCCCTGCACTACGGCGTACAGCTCAACGTCCCCAAAACAGAACAAACCCACTACCGCCCTCAGGATCGGATCATTCTTCTCTCCAACCGCTAAAAGCCCTTCATCTTGTTCAGAAAGGAACAGACGCATGCATCCCATCAAGGAACAATGGCAAGGCCATGCCCGCAAGTCCCTCTTTTGTCTGCTCAGTTTGTGGATCTGGCTCAGCCTCTTCGGTGCAGCCACACCCACCTTTGCCCAGACCCCCCCTGGCGACCTCATCTCACCCGCCAATTCTCCGGCCGCCTGTATTGCCGTCTCCGGAGCGCTCGACAGCCTGCCCACCATCCAGACTCAGGTCTGCCGCGGCAAGCCAGAACAATACTGGCAGGTCGATGGCACTGGACGCTGGCAGAGCGGCGCCAATACAAACTACTGCCTGGCCCGCAAAAGCAGCGGCAGCCCGACACTCACTGTGCGCCCCTGCACAGACCCGCTCACCCTTCAGCTGCAGCCAGACAGTACCAACGCTGCCATCTATGCAGTGGTCGGTGACAACACGGTCTTGGACAACTACGGCAGCGAAGTCGGACTCTGGACCAAACATGGCGAGGCAAATCAACAATGGCGCTGGTTCAAAGATGATCTGAACCTCGTTACCCAGAACGCCAACGTCACCGTCGTCTACCCGCTCTCGGTGAACGACCCGCAGGCGACCTTCAAATACAACCTGGAGATTGCACGCGACCGCGTGGCCCGCATGCAGCCCCCCTTTGTCGTGCCAGACGCAGCTTACCGCGACGCGTCCATTTACCCCGGAGCTGTCGGAGCAGGCGCCGTGCGTGCCAGCAAAACCGTCACCTTCAACCTGAGCTTCCGCGATCACGGCTACCTGCGCATGGCAGCCCCACCCCGCAACTGGCAGAGCACAGGGCTCTATGCCCCCCCCAACACAGTGATCACCCTCACCGTCACAGGCGCCACCCAAAGCGAGATGCAGAATGTCTCTGTCCAGCTTGGCCAGCAGACGGACTTCCTCTCGATGTCCTCGACCAACGTCGTCGGAGATGGGGCGCTGAAACGCTTTCCAAGTATTGCCATGAATGTCAAATTGGTGCCAGGCGTCAACCAGGTGCGCACGCCGTACGGCGGCCCCGTCATCTTGCGCTCCGATGCCAGCATCACCAAAACCCTCACCGTCACGATTGAAAATGCGGTCCTGGAACCTTACTTCAAACTCGGAGAGACCACCGAAGCCCAGTGGCTCGCAGTCCGCAATTCCCCAACCCCCTTCGGTGAGATCGAGAGCCACCATTTTGTCGCCCATGCCCCCTCCAGCGAACTCGCCCAACGCACCTACGAGGAGATGGTCCAGATAGCACAGCACTACGACGATGTAGCTCGGGCAACCGACGAGCTCTCCGGCCTCTCCCCCGACGCCCCGCTGCCCCATACCGCCCCGATGGGCAAACACCGCATCGCCGAAGATATCCAGATCTCCGCCGGGTACGGCCACTCGGGGTTCCCGATGCAAGCCTATACTGGCTGGGGCGTGGCCTCGCCAGAAATGTACAGCCGGGGGGCAAACTGGGGAACCTGGCACGAACTCGGCCACAACTACCAGATGGGTGCCTGGTCCTATGTCTATGGGGTGGAAACCACCGTCAATCTCTTTTCGCTCTATATCCAAGAAAAGCACTTTCGAGTCTCGCGCCTCATCAATGACAACAGATTCACCGATGCGGCCGCCATGCTTAACAACCCGGCAGTGACCAACAAATGGAACACCGGCCCCTGGAACATGCTCGTCTTCCTGGATCAGATTCGGCTCGCCTTCCCCGACCACAACTGGGGCCTGTGGCAACAGTTGATGCGCCGCTACCGGGAAATGAGCAACGCCGAGATCAATGCCCTGAATACCGATACGAAACGCCTCGATAAGGTTCTGGAGATCCTCTGCGATCTGACCAATACCAATCTGTCCCCCCACTTCGATGTCTGGACTGTGCCGGTCTCCTCATCGGCAAAGAATTTCTGTGCCAGCAAACCTGCGCTGAGCATAC
Organism: Chloroflexota bacterium; assembly: GCA_018969295.1. Lineage (GTDB taxonomy): Bacteria > Chloroflexota > Anaerolineae > Caldilineales > Caldilineaceae > Caldilinea. Next base: position 145,569 of record JAGWYN010000007.1, read on the forward strand.
AGCCCTGGACGCTCGATGGAAGCCAGCCAGTCTATCACGCCGGCAATGGCACCGGCGTATTCCGGCGTGAGTGGTGGAGCAGTCTCCCAGGAACAGCGCTGACCGATCTGACCAGCACCCCGAGCTACCCCAGCCAGCCCAGTGGGACAGAACTTCTCACCGGCACCCTGCAGGGCCCGCGCGACTGGAACGACCAGTACGGTCAGCGGTTGCGCGGCTATCTGCATCCCCCCGTCACCGGCAATTACGAATTCTGGATTTCTGGCGACGACAGCGCACAGCTCTGGCTGAGCAGCGACGCAGACCCGGTCAATGCAACGCCAGTGCTCACCCTCACGCAAGCGACCGGTTACCAGAATTTCGATGCCCTCTCTGTAAAAATACAACGCTCCCGGCCCATTGCACTGGAGGCAGGTCGCCCCTACTATTTCCATCTGCTGCACAAAGAGGGCAGCAGCGGCGATCATGTTGCCGTTGCCTGGTCCATTCCTGCCAGCAGCTCCGGGCCGCTGGAGATCCGCAAACTGATCGCCCCCCGCTATCTCTCACCCTACACCGGCAACCTGGCCCTGCAAAAAACCCTCGCTGCCGGCCAATCGGCCACCGTTCTGCGCGGCAGCGACATCACCTTTACGCTCACAACCTTCAACCAAAGCAACAGCGCAGCGCGCAACATCGAAATTCTCGATACGCTGCCCGCAGGATTCACATTGAGCCCGCTCAATCCCCCCGGACGCTGGCAAACAGGATATCGCTACGTGCGGATCGAAGCCCTCTCAGAAGCAGGAAACCGCGGCCCGTGGACAACAATCGCCGAACTGGGCCTCCTGAATGGGGATGGCCAGCCGATCCCCAAAAGCGGCTGGCGCGTGCAGTATGTCGACAGCGAAAATCCAGGCGAAGGAGCATCCCGGGCATTTGACGGGGACCCCGCCACCTTCTGGCATACTCGTTGGCAAGGCAGCCAACCACCCCACCCGCACGAACTTCAGATCGACCTCGGCAACTATTATCCCAGACTCTCTGGCTTCACCTACCTGCCCCGCCAAAGCGGATCCAATGGTCGCATCGGGCAGTACCGTTTTTATGTTAGCAGCACTGGCTCCCAATGGATCCAAGTGGCTGAAGGAACTTTTCCCGATACTGCTGCCTTGCAAACGGTCTCGATCAGCACACCGCCAGTGAGAGAAGTGTTCGGCGTGCTGGCCGGCCCTGTGGCACCCGGCGCCGCCGCCAGCCTCGACCTGGTTGCACGAACCGCGCCAGAACTGGCCCTTGGCACCTACACCAATACGGCTACCGTCCGAAGAGCGTTGGATGGCATCAACAGCCCCCTCTACGATCGCAACCCAGCAGACAATCTTGGCGCTGTGGCCGTCCAGGTCGCGCTGACTGTCCCACCCACCACGCCGACCCCGGAAACGCCCACTCCGACCCAGACCCCGGAAACGCCCACCCCGACCCAGACCCCGGAAACGCCCACCCCGACCCAAACCCCGGAAACGCCCACCCCGACCCAAACCCCGGAAACGCCCACCCCAACCCAAACCCCGGAAACGCCTACCCCGACCCAAACCCCGGAAACGCCTACCCCGACACCCAGCCTGCAGCTCACCCAGATCGAACCCAACCAGGGGCTCAACACAATCCCCAACGAAGTCATCCTCCAGGGCACCGGGCTGCGCAACGACTCGCTGTTCACCATCGGTGACACCCAGCTCGAAATCGTCCCTGCGGCCATTCCCCCCACCACCAAGATGACAGCGCTCGTGCCAGCAGGGCTTGCCCCAGGCCTCTATGACGTCGTGGTCCGCAACCCGGATGGGATCGAGTACACGCTGCCTGACAGCTACACGGTCATCGATGCCGACGGGCTGGATCTGGCCGTCACCGACAGCGACTTCTGGTCCGACCCGGCGACCCCGCGTCAGGGCACAGAAATGACGATCGGAATCAACGTTCATCGTTCCGGCGGCAGCCAGACCCTCGACCCAGTCACCGTCCATTTCTACCTTGACACGGTCGACCCCGGCAGCCTGCTTGGCACGTCGTCCGTGCCCCCGCTGGGCCCGGGCACCGATGTTGTGGACAGCGCATTCATCGTCTGGACACCAGCCGAGACAGGCCAGCACACCCTTTATGCCGTCGTCGACTCTGCGGGCCAGGTCGGCGAAGGCAGCGAAACCAACAACAGCGCCCAGTGGCGCTTCGACGTGCAGCCTGCCGTCACAGCGGACACAACCCCGCCTTCGCTGAATGCGCTTCAGATCGCCGACGGCAGCCAGTCGACCACCCAGCCGCTTGCTCAGCTGGCGTTCAACGCAACCGACAACAGTGGCACCGTCGCCACGATGTACCTGGTCGAGCGGGTCTACAGCAACGCAGCGCGCCGCTGGATTCCGCTCCAGCAGAGCGGATGGATCCCATACGCCGACACGTTCTCGTCCACCCTCAGCGCCGGGGGGGGAGTCCACTATCTGCAGATCTGGGCAGCCGACCCTGCCGGCAACGTCTCCCCCAACTCTCTGCAGGCCCCGATCAACTACCTGCCCGAACAAGATCGCGTCCGGACTGGCCAGGTCCGGCTCTACCGGCTCACCCTGGCCGCCGGTGAAACACTCAACGCCACCGTCACACCAAGCACAGGCGACCCTGACCTCTACCTCTGGGACAGCAGCGGTGCTCTGGTCGACTACAGCAACGAATACGATCAGACCCCCGACCAGGTGACCTTCACAGCATCCACCGCTGGCACCTACCAGATCGAAGTCTACGGCTATGCAGACAGCCTCTACGGCATCAGCCTCTCCCCCAACCTGAACGCTCAGCTGACGATAGCCAGCAGCCCCAACGCCAAAACGGTGCCCGCGACCCCCAGCGTGGCCGCCGATGCAGCGCCGTCAGGACAGCAGGCGCTGCCTGCTGCACCCACCACAACAGGCTGGCAGCTCTTCCTGCCCCTGACCACTCGGTAACCGCTGCCTCAATTCAGGCGCCTCTACGGATCGCAAACACCCATTGCGCCCCGTAGGGGCGCCTGAATTGAACCCGGCCATTCATGGCCGGGATTCATGGGGCCGGCCATTCATGGCCGGGATTCATGGGGCCGGCCACTCATGGCCGGGATTCATGGGGCCGGCCACTCATGGCCGGGATTCATGGGGCCGGCCACTCATGGCCAGGATTCATGGGGCCGGCCACTCATGGCCAGGATTCATGGGGCCGGCCACTCATGGCCAGGATTCATGGGGCCGGCCACTCATGGCCGGGATTCATGGGGCCGGCCATTCATGGCCGGGATTCATGGGGCCGGCCACTCATGGCCGGGATTCATGGGGCCGGCCATTCATGGCCGGGATTCATGGGGCCGGCCACT
>JAGWYN010000135.1 GCA_018969295.1 Chloroflexota bacterium
GCTGGCGTGTAAGACCCTGACGCAGCAAAGCGAAGATTTTGCGCTCAGCGAGCTGCTGGATCTGCTCGATCAAGCCAAAGACAACCCAGCTGGAGGCTTTCCCCAAGAAATGTTTATCGATCGAGTGGACGACTACCTCGAACGGCATGCTGGCATCCTGGTTGCTCCGCGCAAGCGCCATTATCGCTTCATCCACCGTTCCTTTCAAGAGCATCTGGCTGCATGTGAACTGATTCACCACACGTCACCTCCAAGCCACCCGCGGGAGATCTCACCTGACAACCTGTTTCCTGATGGACTGCTTGCAAAGCTGCAGCAAGACAGCAGCAACTGGCGCAACGTGGCGCGACTGGCGATAAGCGAGCTGGTTGTCGCCAGACGCCTTGCCGATCTGCGGGAGCTGCTGGAAGCAATGAGCGAGCCGTATGCAAAAGATGGGTGCAGCTGGCCAGCAGTGGCACTGCTGGCGCTGGAGATGGTCAACGATCCAGAGATGCCAGAGCTGCCAAAGAGGTGTGCACAAGTGCTGCGTCGTGCAGCGCTCCGAGCGCTGCACGACGTCACCTCCTTTCCTGTCCCAATGGAGCGGGCAATCGCCGGCAACGCCCTGAGCCGCCTCGGCGACCCACGGCCTGGTGTAGGCATCAATGACCGTGGCCTGCCCGACATTCTCTGGATGAAAGTGCCCGCCGACGAATTCCCCATGGGCAGCAATAAAAACAAAGATGAACAGCCAATCCACACGGTCGATCTGGACGCGTTTGAAATCGCCAAATATCCAGTCACCAACAGCCAGTACGCCTGCTTTGTGACTGCGACCGGCCGAGAACCACCGAAACACTGGGGTGGCACCATACCGCCAGACGGACTGCGCACCCACCCGGTCGTCAACGTCAGCTGGGAAGATGCAGCTGCCTTCTGTGCGTGGCTGGGCAAGCAGGACAATGCAACAATACGCCTGCCAACAGAAGCGGAGTGGGAAAAGGCTGCGCGCGGGACAGACGGACGGGAGTATCCGTGGGGAAATGAGTTTGACAAAACGCTGTGCAACATGCGTGACACTGGAATCGGAGGCACATCTCCGGTGGGGATCTTCCCTGCGGGAGAGTCACCGTATAAAGTGGCGGAGATGGCCGGGAATGTGTGGGAGTGGGTGAACGACCGGTACGACGGGAAGTACTACAGCATGTCGCCCGGCAGCAACCCGCAGGGGCCGGCGACGGGCGAATACCGTGTGCTGCGGGGCGGGTCGTGGTACTCCGATGACCTCGACGTGCGCTCCGCCTACCGGAACAGCCGCTACGTCCCCGGCTACTGGTACGACCTCAGCGGGTTCCGGTGTGTCCGCTCGCTTTGATCCTGACCTTCTGGTTTCTGGTCTTCTGGATTTCTGGAAAGCGGGGGGGCCTGGGGGGGCGGCCAGCCCCCCTCTTCCCCGGCGAAGCCGGTCAATATTTTTGTGTTTGACTGGCTCAGCCAGGAGGGTGTGGGCGGAGGCGGGCTGTTCCGAAACCGAGTTTTGAAAAAACTCGGTTTCCCGGCCCCTTCCCTCTACAAAAACATTTGCGCCGACGTGCGTTTGTTGGGGGCGGCGGTCAGGGCGATCAAGGTCCCCGAAAGCAGGCTGCGTGTGCGCGACTGATAGACAAACAAAAAGAGCAGCAGCGCCACCCCGGAGGAGAGCAGATCGAGCCAGAAGCGCGCCCGTCGGAAGCCAGGCTGGCCAGGCTCGACGGTCGCGTACAGGCTGTAGAACGCCAGAATCAAAAAGAGACCAGCGGACAGGATGACGGCAACCTGCAGCAGGCGGGTCGGAACGGCGGGCAGCAGCACGATGGTGATGATGCTGATGGCCGCAGGCAGCGCCCAGCCCAGCCGCTGACGCCGGGCACGCAGCCGAGGGTGCAGGGTGCAGGATGCTCTCGGCGCCCGCAGCGGCAGCCACCGCCAGAAGCGCCGCCATGAGGGTGGTGGCCGTCACCTCGACCTGGGTGGGGGAGCCAAAGGCCCAAAAACGGATCTCGACCGTGGGGATCCGCAGCAGCAGGCTCAG
>JAGWYN010000074.1 GCA_018969295.1 Chloroflexota bacterium
AGGGTGCGCAACTCCAGTGTAGGGCAGTTCTTGAGCGTCACCGTCAACACCACCCTCACCGGTGAGGTCAATCTCTTCTGGGGACGCATCCAAGCAGCGCTCAACGAGGCCGAGCGTTTCGATGGTCGTTCTCTGTTGGTCACCGCTGTTGAGCCGGTTCGACCGGAAGGCGCCACTCTGTCACCCTATAGGCGGGTGACGCATCAAGAGGACGCCAGCGCATCACGGCTTCACTCGATCCACTGGATCGGACCGTTCGCGCGCCGGATCGGCCAGACCCTGACGCAATTTTTATCCCTTCTATTCGATTTTCAACGTGCGAAATCCAGGCTAAGGAATTGAGATTGGACTACAAGGACTGTCTGCGCCAGCGGAAATTGGTGTTGTGGGAACAATGACCCACCAGTTCACCGAATCGTCTGCCATCGGGCTGACCCTTCTCGCCAGCGGCTGCTGCCCGAACGGCGGGTTGCTATTTGCGTCCGGAGTGGCCCCGGCGTCGCTTTGGTGACGCGTCGTTCAAAAACGGGTGTCCCGTCGAGCGTTATTTGATAAATTTTCTCCGTCTGGCCACTTGACAACATCCCCATTCCGTAGTGGAATTAAGTTTTGAAACGAATGGGTGTGTCCTTATTTTTCCAATCCAGCGACAGAGCCAAGGAGAAATTGTCTATGCAAACCGACCTGCGCGGGCGCGACTACATCAGCGACATGGATTTCAGCAAGGAAGAGATCGACACCGTTCTCGACGTCGCCTTCAAACTCAAACGAGACCGCGCCCTGGGCATCCCACACCCACTGCTGCGCGACAAGACGCTGGCGTTGCTCTTTTTCTTCAGCAGCACGCGCACCCGCTCCAGCTTTGAGGTCGGCATGGCCCAGCTCGGGGGCCACGCCGCGTTCATCGACTCCGACACAACCCAGATCAGCCACGGCGACACCGCAAAAGAGATCGGCGAGATCTACGGCCGCTACTACGATGGCATCGCCATTCGCCAGTGTGACTGGGGGATCGGCAACCAATACATCAACGCTGTGGCCAAGGCCAGCCGAGTGCCGGTTCTCAACATGCAGTGCGACGTCTATCATCCCTTCCAGATTCTGGCCGACCTGATGACCCTGATCGAGAAGGTCGGCGACCCGCGCGGCAAGACCATCAACGTCAGCTGGGCCTATGCCAGCAGCTACCAGAAGCCGATCTCGGTGCCGCAGAGTCTGATTTTGCAGATGACCCGCTTCGGGATGAACGTTCGCCTCACCCATCCGCCAGAATACAAATTGATGCCCGACATCGTGCAGCAGGCCACCGACAATGTGCGCAGACATGGCGGCAGCTTTGAAATTCTCGACGACTTCGACGCTGGTTTCAAAGGGGCCGACATTGTCTACCCCAAAAGCTGGGGCGCGCTGCTGACGACGTCGGACAACGCAGCCAGCGCGGCCATCGGACGCAAGTACACCCACTGGATCACGGACGAACGGCGCATGGCGCTGGCCAATCCCAACGCGATCTACATGCACTGTCTGCCCGCCGACCGCAACATCGAGGTCACCGACGGCGTCATCGATGGCCCCCAGTCTGTGGTCTACGACGAGGCTGAAAACCGCATGCACGCGCAGAAGGCTGTGATGGCCCTGACCATGCGTTAACCCCCCGCTCTCTCGCAGGGGCTGGATTCAGCTCCTGCTTCCCCCCTCCCGTCAGAGCTGCGGCTGGGATTTCCCGCCCGCACCACGGCCTCGACAATTTGATGGTAGCCGGTGCAGCGGCAAAAATTGCCGGTCAAGGCCTCGGTTGCCTCGCAGACGTCCGGGTGGGGCCGTTCTTCGAGCAGTTTGGCAGCACTCATCAGAAAGCCGGGCGTACAATAGCCGCACTGTACACCGCCACTTTGGATCAGAGCCTGCTGGATCGGGTGCAGCTGAGCGGCCGTGCCCAGCCCTTCGACCGTCATGACCGTGCTGCCCCAGGCCCGTTCGGCCGGCACCATGCATGCCATCACGGCCATCCCATCGAGTGACACGGTACAGGTCCCGCACTCTCCCTCGCCGCACCCTTCTTTGACGCCCCAAAAACCGGCTGCGCGCAGGCTCTCCAGCAGGGTCATCGCCCCTGGCAGGCGAACGTTCCGGCCATTGACGCAGGCCTCTTCTGGCGGCAGACCTGCATCCCCAGGGACGGGCCAGCGGCCGTCAGTGCTGCCCCAGAGCAGCACCGGGTGGTCGGGCCAGCCAGCCCGTTCCTGGCCGTCAGCGATCTGGCGCAGCGCGCGCGCCGTCAAGGTTTCCACCATCGCCCGGCGATAGGCGGCACTGCTGCGCAGGTCGTCGATCGGGGACGCCGCCTCGACAGCAAGACGCGCAGCCGCAGCGATCGACGCTGGGGTGAGCAGCTGGCCGACCAGCGCAGCTTCGGCAGCGGCGGCACGCACCACGACAGGTGCGACTGCGCCCAGCGCGATCGCAGCGCTCACGACTGGCCCTGCGGAGGCAGCCCGCTCGATCAGAACCGCCACGCTGACCACGCTGATGGCCTGTGCCTGACGCAGCCCCAGCTTGATGAAGAGCCCCGCGTGCTGCGGGCCCAACGCACGCACAGCCAGGCCGGTGACCAGCTCGTCCGGCGCCAGATCGACTCTCCGAAAACCGGTGAGAAACTCCGCCAGCGGCAGCGTACGCTCCCCTCGCTCCAGGCTGCAAACCGTCACCTGGGCGTCGAGCGCCAGCAGCGGGACGATCGTGTCGTTGGCCGGGCTGGCCGTCACCAAGTTGCCGACCAGCGTGGCCCGGTTGCGAATCTGGGGAGCCCCCACCTCCCAACAGGCACGTGCCAGCGGGAAAGCCCGCTCGACAACCAGCGGGCTGGCCACACACTGGTTGTGGGTGACCAGTGGGCCGATGTGGATCCAGCCAGCCCGCTCTTCGATCGTGGCCAGCCCTGGGATCCGGGTGAGGTCGAGCAGACCCGGTGGCTCGCCGCTGTCGCTGCGGCGCACCCCGCGCTCGATCTCCAGCAGCAGGTCAGTCGCCCCAGCCACCGCACGGACGTTGTGGCCATCCTGTGCCTTCCACGCCAGTGCTTCGCCCAATGTTTCCGGTGAACGATAAAAAGCGTACATGGTTTGGATCCAGTTCAGACTTCCTCGTCCTCAGAACGATAGATAAAGACCGTCACGCCCAACAGCAGGCCCAGCAGCAGGTTGGCCGCCGCTTCCAGCCAGCCCAGGCGCAGCAGCCGCCCCACCACAAAATGGCCGATCCCGATCCCGACAGCGCCGGCCACCACAGCGGGGGGCAGCGGGGGCTCCGCCCCCGGCGTAAAATGGACCGCCTTCTGCATCTTGTCCAGCTGCTGGTTGACCTGTTGGCCGCTCCAACGCAGATAGAAGGGCACAGCCAACGCAGTGAGCGTGGTGCTGGCAGCCAGGCGGAGGAAAGAGCCCATCGTCTAACCTCGCAAAATTCGGGTGATCTGTTCCAGGTGCAGGGCGTCGTGCAGGCCGACCTGCATCAGCGCGTCGTCCAGGCTAAAACGGCCTCGCTCCGGGTGGGTGCCGGCCCGCTCCCACTGTTCAGCGGTCAGCGAGTTGAAAAATGCCGCAAATTCCGCGCGTGAACTGCGCAGCGCCGCCAGCACCGCAGAAAGATCCTGCTCGTTGTAACGCCCATCGACCGCCATCTGCTCATGGTCGTAGGCGGTCAGCAGCGGCTCTGCCTCTGCCACGATCCGGCGGGCCCGCTCCAAAAAAATCCGGTCGAAGTCCCGCAGATGGCAGAGCACCTCCAGCACCGTCCACCCTGTGTCCCCGTCGTTCGGGTCGCGCAGCGTGGTCGCCGCACCCTGGCCGGCAGCTGCTGCCAGAAAGTCGACCACAGCCAGCGTATCGCGCAGCAGTCTGATATGGCCCGCCCGTGCCCGGGCAACGTCGCAGTTGAGTCCCATCATGCCCCTTCCTCTCCAAAAATTGCTCGAACCTTATTGTACCTGAATCGGCACCGTTCAGCCAGATCCCAGTTCTGCGTAGAATTGGGCCGCCCCGTGATATAATCGGGTCATTGCAGTTTCTATTGGCCTCCCACACCTGGCTGACAGCCAGAGGAGCGAGCATGGCAAAGCCAACTGCCCCAAAGTCCTCCCCATCCCGCCAGCGTTTCTGGGAAGTGGACGCCCTGCGTGGGGTCTCGATCCTGACCATGATCGTCTACCACACCTTGTGGGATCTTTGGTATTGGCGCGTCCTGCCCGACATCGTGCTCTGGGAAGGGTTTTGGAAGTACTGGCAGCGTTTCACAGCAGGAAGCTTTTTGATCCTGGTCGGGGTCTCGCTGACGCTGGTCTATCGCCGCGAGCGGGCCAGCCAGCCCCCTGGCAGCCGGCTCTTCCTGCGCTATCTGCGTCGCGGGCTCAAAATTTTTGGGCTCGGCATGGTCATCACCGTTGTGGTGGCTGTGGCCGGGGTCGGACGGGTAGATTTTGGCATCTTGCACTTGATCGGGGCGGCTACGGTGCTGGCGTATCCATTGCTGGGGCTGCGGTGGCCCAATCTGTTGTTTTGGCTGGCTTTCTCGCTGGTGGGCAAATGGATCGAGCCGTTTCGCTTCGACGGACGCTGGCTGCCGCTCGTTTTCGGACCGTGGATGACCAGTATCTTTGTCGACGGCCACTGGCTGGCCCCCATCGGCATCCCCCCGACCATCTATCCGGCGGTCGACTACTTTCCACTCGTTCCCTGGTTCGGGGTGGTGCTGCTGGGAGTCTGGGTGGGCAACTGGTTCTACGCCGACAACCGCCGCCTCATCCCGCTGCCGGGCTGGGGGGAGCTCGCCCCAGTGCGCGGGCTGCGCTTCCTGGGCCGCCATTCGCTGGCGATCTACCTGGTCCATCAGCCCCTGATCCTGCTCGTGCTTGCTCTGCTGGGCATCGTGCGCCTGTAGTGCCGAATGCAGACAAATCTCTAACCGCGCGCATACGTTTTTCAGACACTGTCCGTCTATACTGAGAGACAAAGACAGTCAAAAGGATGCGCTGTCTGGAGATTGATTCGATCAGGAGGCAACCAGAATGACAAACATCACTCGTTGGGAACCTTATCGCGAGCTTGCAAACATGCGTCAGATGCTGGATCGGTTCTTTGAGGATGACTTTTCCCGCTTTCCCATTCTCTGGGATCGCCGCGGGGAGACAATGGGGCTGGCCCTGGACGTTGTCGAGAAGGAAGATGCCTACATCGTCCAAGCGTCGGTGCCGGGGGTGCCGGCCAAGGATGTCGAGGTCACCCTGAACGACAACGTGCTCACCATCAAAGGGGAGCTGAAGGCAGAGCAGGAGGTTCAGGAAGAGACCTACCACCTGCGGGAGCGACGTTTTGGGGCGTTCATGCGCCGCGTGGCCCTGCCAGGGGCAGTCGACGCTGACAAGATCGAGGCCGTGCATGAGAATGGGGTTTTGACGTTGACTTTGCCCAAAGCAGCAGCGGTCAAACCCAAAAAAATTGAGGTCAAGCAGGCAGCGATGGGATAACATCCATCGTTTTTGACAAAAGCTGGGGGCTCGCCTGCGAGCCCCCAGCTTTTTACAGAGAGTCCCCCCTCCGCTTGGCACTTCTTTCCTCGCTCGCCTACAATACGTTTGGTTGCACTATCTTTCCAGCCCATTCAGGAGACTGCCCAGCATGACTCTGCCCGCTGAACTGCTCACTCAGGCCACTGCACTTGCACCGCAACTGACTGCCTGGCGCCGCACCCTTCATGCCCACCCAGAACTTGGTTTCCAAGAGGTGAATACCGCCAGCCTGGTTGTCAAAGAGCTGGAAGCCCTGGGGATCGAGACACAGAGCCATGTCGGCAAGACCGGGGTGGTCGGCCACCTCGGCACCGGCACGCCGGTCGTGGCAATTCGCGCGGACATGGATGCTCTGCCGATCCACGAAGCCAACGAAGTGCCCTACCGATCGCAGACCCCTGGCGTCATGCATGCCTGCGGCCACGACGCCCACACAGCCATCCTTCTCGGGGTGGCGCGTCTGCTGACAGCGCTGCCAGACCGGCCAGCAGGCGAGGTGCGCTTTCTCTTCCAGCCCAGCGAAGAAAGTGCAGACGCCGAAAATAAATCTGGGGCCCAGCGCATGATCGACGACCAGGCGCTGGCGGGCGTCGACGCGGTGATTGCTCTGCATGTAGACAGCAATTTGCCCAGCAGCCAGCTGAGCGTAGGGGACGGCTATACCAGCGCCAACGAAGATTCGTTCGAGATCTGGCTGCACGGCACCGGCGGGCATGGGGCGTTTCCCCACCAGGGCATCGACCCGACCTTTATCCTGGCCCAGCTTCTCAACGCGCTCCACGGCATCCGGGCCCGCCGCATCGACCCGACCAAGGCCGCTGCCCTCTCGATCGGGCGAATCCAGGCCGGCACTGTCGCCAATGTCATTCCACACCAGGTCTATCTGAACGGCACAATGCGCAGCTTTGAAGACGGCGTGCGCCAGCAGCTGCGCAGCGAGCTGTCACAGGCGCTGGAGCTCAGCCGCGTGCTGGGCGGTGACTACACCCTGGCCCTGCGGCAGGGCTATCCAGCCATGTACAACGACCCAGACATCGTCCGGCTGATCCGCGTGGCGACGCGCGACCTGGTCGGGGTGCAGGCGTTGGTCCCCGCCACCCCAATGATGGGCGCCGAGGATTTCAGCTACATGAGCCGCCTGGCACCTGGCGCCATGTTCATGTTGGGGGCGCGCAAGGATGCGACAGACCGCCCGCACCACACCCCGATCTTCGACATCGACGAGTCTGTCCTGCCGCTCGGCGCCGCCGTGCTGGCCGATGTAGCCTGCCGCCTGCTGCGCCAGAAGGCCAGCTGAGGCGGTGCAGGTCTACCTGGCGCTGCTGCGCCGCAATCCTGGTTTTCGCAACCTTTGGTTTGCGCGTGTGGTCAGCAACCTTGGGGACTGGTTCAACCTGCTCGCCTCGGCCGCCTTGATTGCCAACCTCAGCGGTGGCGGCACAGCCATCAGCTTCCTCTTCCTGGCCCGCTTCCTCCCCCTGTTCGTCACAAGCCCGTTCGCCGGTCTCCTGGCAGACCGCTTTGAACGCCGCACCTTGCTCATCTGGACTGACTTGTTGCGTGCCGCTGTCGTGCTGGGCTTTCTGTTGGTCGACCGGCCAGAGCGGATCTGGCTGCTTTATCTGCTGACAACACTGCAGTTTGTCTTCAGTGCGCTCTTTACACCTACCCAGCAGGCCTATCTCCCCGCTGTGGTCGACGCCGACGATCTGGTCACCGCCAATGCGCTGGACAGTCTGACCTGGAGTGTCATGCTGGCGATCGGCGCGCTGCTGGGAGGAATCGCCACAGCGCTGTTGGGGGTGCAGGCGGCCTTTCTGCTCGACGCGCTCACCTTCCTCCTCTCTGCCTGGTTTCTCACCCGCATCGGCGTGCGCAGCAGAGGCCAGCCGCTCGCAGCACCAGGGCGCTCTCCCCTGCACCTGGCCGCCCAGGATCTGATCGAGGGCATGCGCTATCTGGCTCGCCAGCCTGTCTTGATCGGCTTTGTGCTGGTCAAGGCAGGCGGCGCGCTGGTCTGGGGCGGGGTCAACGTGCTGGAAGTGCCGCTGGCCGAAACCGTCTTTCCGATCGACGGCAACGGCACGCTCAGCCTGGGTCTGATCTACACGGCCATCGGGCTTGGCACCGGTCTGGGGCCCCTTGCCGTCCGGTCGCTGTTGGGGGACTCCTGGCGGGGCATGCTCCATGCGGTCTCGATCGGCTTTGTCGCCATGAGCGTGGGGACCTTTGGCCTGGCGCTGGCCCCCACCTTGGGGTGGGTGCTGGCCGCCACATTTGTGCGCGGGCTCGGCACCGGCACCCTCTGGGTCTTCTCGGCAGTCCTGCTCCAACAGCTGCTGCCAGACCGGCTGCGCGGGCGGGTCTTTGCCTTTGAGTTCACCGTCTTCACCCTGGCCCAGTCTGTCAGCACGCTCTGGGCCGGCTACGCGTACGACCAGTGGGCGTGGGAGATCTCCCAGGTGCTGCTCAGCGCTGCGCTGACCAGCGTCGTGGTGGCGGCCGTCTGGCTGCCCTTCTATCTGCGCACCAGGAGGGCATCGACCGCTCCGTTCCCGCCGGCGTGACCAGAAACAAGGATGGAAAGGGGAGGCTGCTAGATCCGGCCAAAGGCCTTTTCCAGCTCGCTGGCCGCCAGCTGGATCATCGTGGGGCGGCCGTGCGGACAGGTGCGGGGAGATTGGCAACGCTCAAGCTGACGCACCAGTTCCTGCATCTCAAGATCGCTGAGCAGCTGGCCCGCCTTGACCGCAGCCCGTTTGCAGACCATCTTCACCAACTGGGCCTCTACTTCCTCGCCGACTCGATTGCGCCGTTCGCTCAACGTGGCGACGATCTCTTCCAGTGTGCGCTTTGGATCTTCGCCCGCCAGCACAGCCGGCAGAGCACGCACCCGAAATGTGTCGCCACCAAATGGCTCGATGTCAAACCCAATCTGCCGCAGACTATCGAGCTGTGCAGCCACCTGGCCGGTCAGGTGAGCCCCGACATGCAAGATGAGCGGTTCCAACAGCTGCTGGCTGACCTTCCCTGGTTGGCCGGCCGTACGCTGCAGCAGATACTGTTCGTACAGGATCCGCTCGTGGGCAGCATGCTGGTCGATCAAAAAGAGCCCCTCCGGCCCCTCCGCCACGATATAGGTTGCCCCGATCTGGCCGACCACGCGCAGCGGCGGCAGTTTGGGCACGGCAGGGGCCGTCTCTGTCAGCGGCTCTGCCGACGACAGAGACGCTGCCTGCTGGACAGGCGGGAGAGGAGAAGGCTCTGGCAGCGGCGCCGTCGGTGGCTCGACCAAGGGGTGCTCTCTGGCGCCCAGAATTGCTTCCCGACGGCTAGACCAGCCAGCCGGAGGCGCCGGAGGCTCGCCCGTTGGGCGCAGCAGCCGCCCACGCTCGTCGATCCCTACGTCGGGCACCGGTGCTGCGCCGACAACGGTGCGCCGCACCGCCTTCTGCACGGCCGCAAACACCTGGCGCTCCTCCACAAAACGGACCTGGGTCTTCTGCGGGTGCACGTTGACATCCACCTGGGCGGGGTCGATGTCGACCAGAAGCACGGCCAGCGGATAGCGGCCTACAGGCAGCAGCGTATGGTACGCCTGAACGACCGCGTGGGTCAGGCTGCGGTCTTCGACATACCGCCGGTTGACAAACAGTTCGATCGCGCTGCGGGTGGCGCGCGTCAGGCTGGGCAGGCTGACGTAGCCGCTGACCTCGACCCGCGACGGCAGATCCGTCGACGCACGCTCGCCACCAAAATCCACATCCAGCGCCAGCGTGTCCAGCGCAGCGGTGTTGCGGCGCACCCCTGCCGTCAGACTGACCATTTGCAAGGCCTGCTCGCGGCCATAGATCAGGATCAGCACATCGAGCAGTTCCCCGCTGCCGGTCGACTGAAAGACCAGCCGCCCTTCGTTGACAAAGCTCAGGCGGCGCTCCGGGTAGGCCAAGGCATAGCGCTGGACAATGCTGGCGATCTGTCCGGCTTCTGTGGTGGCGCTGCGCAAAAATTTCTGGCGCGCCGGCACATTAAAAAACAAATGTTCGACCGTGACGGTCGTTCCGACCGGCGCGCCGGCGCGAGCAGGCGGCAGCAGAACACCGCCCTCGACGCGCAGGCTGGCAGCAAAAGGCTGGCTGCTCGGGCGGCTGGTCAACGTGACCTGGCTCACCGCTGCAATGCTGTACAGGGCTTCCCCACGAAAGCCAAAGGTGGCAATCTGGTTGAGGTCTTCGGTCGTGACCAGTTTGCTCGTCGCGTGGCGTTCAAAGGCCAGCGTCAGCTCCTCGACCGGAATCCCAGACCCGTTGTCGGCCACACGAAGCAGCCGGCTCCCCCCTTCGCGCACTTCGACCCGAATTTCGGTCGCACCCGCATCGATGCTGTTTTCCAACAACTCTTTGGCCACATTGGCAGGTCGCTCAACGACCTCGCCTGCGGCGATCTTGGCAGCAACATCGGGTGCAAGAAGTTGGATCGTCATGGTGAAAGCTGTTCTATCTCTGGCCGCTGCCAATCTGGCCACCGGCAATTGCAGGCACAAAATGGACTTCGCTCGCCCTGCTGAGCCGCTGACGCAGCCCACGCGAGCTGACTTCCCCGTTGACTGCGACCACAATCCCCGCACGAAGGGCGTTGTCGTGGGTCAGCCGAGCAGCCAACCCTGGGAAACGACCCTCCAGCGCGGCCACGATCTCGCCGACCGTGGCCGCCACCACGTGCACCTGGGCCTGGCCCGCCGTCAGATCGCGGTGCACAGCGGGAATCCAGACGACATGCTCGGGGACCATCTTCAGCCCTGCGCCGCCAATGCAGCGGCCATGCGGGCCGGTGACATCGGCAGTTCGGCCATGCGTACGCCGACGGCCTGGTAGATGGCGTTGGCCACCGCCGCGGCGGGCGGCATGATCGGCACCTCGCCGACCCCACGCACCCCATAGGGGTGGCCGGGATTGGGCACCTCGACCAGCACAGTGTCGATCATGGGCAGATCCAACGCAGTCGGCATGCGGTAGTCGAGCAAGCTGGCGTTGACCAGCCGCCCTTGGGCGTCGTAGATATACTCTTCGTTGAGCGCCCAGCCGACCCCTTGAGCGACCCCACCTTGCAGCTGTCCCTCGACATAGCTGGGGTGGATTGCCTTGCCGACATCCTGGACGGCTGTGTAGCGCAGGATGGTGACCTTGCCGGTCTCAACATCGACCTCGACATCGACGATATGGGCGCCAAACCCGGGCCCATAGCCCTGCGGGTGGACCGCCGCACTCGCTGTCACCGGCACATCCAGTTTGCCCGCCAGCTCGCGGAAGGTCAGCCGATCGCCGTTGTGGGCAAAGACCCCATTCTCGGCGTGCACGCTCTCTGCCGGCACATCCCAGTAATCGGCTGCCCGCCGGCCCATCTCCGCCAGCAGCGCCTTGCCCACCTCGTAGACGGCCCAGCCAGTGCCAAACGTTGTGCGGCTGCCGCCGGTGACATCGTTGTAGCCGACCCCGGCCGTTCCCACCACCTGGGGACGAATGTCGTCGTAGGCGACCCCCAGCGTCTCTGCCAGCTGCATGGCGATCGAGGCGCGGCTGCCGCCAATGTCGGTCGACCCCTCGATCAAATTGACGGTGCCGTCTTTGTTGACCGTGGCCGTTGCGCTCGACTTTCCACCCCAGTTGAACCAGGCGCTGACTGCAAACCCACGCCCGCGATGCTTGCCGGTCAGGCGCGTCTGGTAGTGGGGGTGTGTACGCGCGGCTTCCAGCGTCTCCATCAGCCCGATCCGTCGGTATTCCGGGCCGTCGGGGCGAGAGTCCCCCTCGCGGACAGCGTTGCGCAGCCGGAATTCGACCGGGTCCAGCCCCACGGCCTCGGCCAGTTCGTCGATCACCGTTTCGGAGGCGAAAATTGCATTGGTGCCGCCCGGTGCCCGGTAGGCTGCGGTCTTGGGCCGGTTCACCACCACATCGTAGCCGTCGATCTGCAGATTTTCGAGCCGATAGGGGCCAAAGATCACGCTGCAGCCGGCTCCGACGGGGGAGCCAGGATAAGCACCCGCCTCATAGATCAGCTCTGCTTCGGCGGCGGTCAATGTGCCGTCCCGCCGCGCGCCCATCTTTACCCGGATGTGCGACCCCGAGGTCGGGCCTGTGCCAGCCAGCACCTCGGCGCGGGTCATGGTCATCTTGACCGGGCGATGGCCGGCCTTGCGCGAGAGCAGCGCCGCGACCGGGTCGAGGTAGACATTGATCTTGCCGCCGAACCCTCCGCCGATCTCGGTGGGGGTTACTGTGATGCGGGAGAGCGGGACCTGCAGCAGCTCGGCCAGCTGTTCCTGGACCGAAAAAGCCCCCTGGGTGCTGCACCAGATCGAGAGCTGGTCGTCTTCGTTCCAGAGCGCGGTGACGGTCTGGGGCTCGATGTAGCCCTGGTGGACCATGGCTGTCTGGAAGGTTCGTTCGACCACCACGTCCGCCTGGGCAAAGCCGGCCGCCAGGTCGCCGCGCTGGTGGCAGAGATGGCTGGCCACGTTGGTCGGCGCGCCGCCCAGCTTGCCCAGTTCGTTGGTGCGCAGATCCGAGAGCAAGATCGGCGCCTCAGGCAGCATCGCCTGTTTGCCGTCCAACACATGGGGGAGGCGTTCGTATTCGACTTTGATCAGTGCCAGTGCCTCTTCGGCCACATGCACGTTGTCGGCAGCCACTGCTGCCACTGCATGGCCGTAGTAGAGCACCTTGTCGTGGGCCAGGATGTTGTTGCTGACATAGCGGAGGTTGACAGTCGACTCCCCCAGGTCGGCCATCTGGTCGCCGATCGAGGGCAGATCCTGCGCTGTGACCACCGCCCGCACCCCGGGCAGAGCCCGTGCAGCAGAAAAGTCGATCGACAGGATTCGAGCGTGGGCATGGGGGCTGCGCAGGACCTTGCCGTGCAACATCCCGGGGAGTTTGACATCGGCGCCGTACAGGGCGCGCCCGGTCACTTTGTCGACACCGTCTGGGCGCAGGGGACGGCTGCCGATCACCTTATACGTAGAAGCGGTCATGGTTCTGGATCTCCTGGTGGTCTGCCATTGGTCTTCAGTCTGCTGTGTCTGCTGCGTCGAGCACGGCGCGCACGATCTTGTCGTAGCCGGTGCAGCGGCAGAGGTTGCCCGCCAGCCAGTGACGGACCTCAGCTTCGGTCGGGTCCGGGTTCTGGTCGAGCAGCGCTTTGGCGGAAAGCAGAAAGCCTGGGGTGCAGATGCCACACTGCAGTGCCGCATGTTCCAGGAATTTCTGCTGCAAGGGGTGCAGCTTGCCGCCGGCAGCCAACCCTTCGACAGTATCGA
>JAGWYN010000136.1 GCA_018969295.1 Chloroflexota bacterium
ATCTTGTCCGCTCCCCCGCAGAACCCACTGTGACAGACCTTGACCACCCCGTGCGTCTGCAGCTGAGCGAATACGGCTCGCTCGATGCGCTGCACTTTGTGCCTGCGGTGCGGCGGCAGCCTGGGCCGGGCGAGGTGGAGGTTGCGGTCAAGGCGGCCGGCCTCAACCTGCGCGATCTGCTCAACACGCTCGGCATGCTCCAGGAGTACTACGCCAGCGTGCTGGGCATCCGCCGCGCCCAGGAGGTGGGGCTCGGGCTGGAACTGGCCGGGGTGGTGACTGCCGTGGGTGAGGGGGTGGCGCATCTTGCCCCCGGCGACCGTGTCCTGGGGCTGGCAGGGCTGGAGGGGGCCTTTGCGACCTGCACCACGCTCCCCGCCCACACCCTGGCGCACATTCCGGCAGGGCTGAGCGACCGGGAGGCGGCCACGCTGCCGCTGGCCTACCTCACGGCCTGGTACGCGCTGGTGGAACTGGCCCAGCTGCAGCCGGGGGAACGGGTGCTGATCCACGCCGCTGCGGGCGGGGTGGGCCAGGCCGCGGTGCAGATCGCACAGTTGCTGGGCGCCGAGGTCTTTGCGACAGCCAGCCCGGGCAAGTGGGCGTTTTTGCGCGGGCAGGGCATCCGCCACCTCTTCAACTCGCGCACCCTGGACTTTGCCGACGCGGTGCGCGAGTGCACCGACGGCCAGGGTGTGGACGTCGTGCTCAACAGCCTCAACGGCGAGTTCATCCCGGCCAGCTTTGCTGCGCTGCGGGAAGGGGGGCGCTTTGTCGAGATCGGCAAGGTGGGCATCTGGAGCGCAGCCGAAGCTGGCGAGCGGCGCCCCGATGCGCGGTACCGTGCGTTTGACCTGGGTGAGGAGCTTGCACGGGAGGCCACGCTGGCCTCCCGGCTCTGGGGCGCGCTGCTGCCCCACTTGGAGAGCGGCGCGCTGCGTGCTCTGCCCTGCACGGTCTATCCTGGCCAGGAGGCGGTGGCTGCGCTGCGCACGATGCAGCAGGCGAGCCATGTGGGCAAGCTGGTGCTGGATTTCACCCCGGTTTCCCCGCTGCGGCTGGAAGGGAGTTACCTGATCACCGGCGGGCTGGGCGGGCTGGGGCTGCAGATTGCCCAACAGCTGGTCGACCGTGGGGCCCGCCATCTCGTGCTGGTCAGCCGACGCGGGGTCCGCACCCCGGCGCAGCAGGCTGCGCTGGCGCAGCTGGCGGAGGCTGGAGCCCAGGTCGATGTGGTCCAGGCCGACGTCGCCCAGGTCGAAGAGGTGCGCAGGCTGCTGAGCCAGATCCCTGCCCTGCGCGGCATTGTCCATGCAGCCGGGGTGCTCGACGATGGGCTGCTGCGCACCCAGAACCCCGAACGCTTCGCTGCGGTCATGCAGCCCAAGGCGGACGCTGCCTGGCATCTGCACACCCTCACCCAGGGGCTGGAGCTCGACTTTTTTGTGGCCTTCTCGTCGATGGCCTCGCTGGTCGGCAACCCGGGCCAGAGCAACTACGCTGCGGCCAACGGCTTCCTGGACGGGCTGATGCAGGCACGGCGGCGAGTGGGGCTGCCAGGGCTGAGCATCAATTGGGGGCCGTGGGCCGAGGTGGGCATGGCTGCACAGCTTGGGGAGCTGCCGCAGGGCATGGCGTGGATTTCTCCCCAGCAGGGGCGGCTGCTCTTCTATCATCTGCTGACCCGGCAGACCAGCGCCCAGGTGGGCGTTCTGCCCCTCCGTCCGCAGATCGCTGTGCCTGCCAGAGCTGTGGGGCTGCGCGCCGAACTGGCGTCGCTCTCTGCCGCAGAGCGTCTGCAGCGGCTGAACGCCTATCTGCAAGACGAGCTGGCTGGGGTGCTCGGTCTGGCCAAGGGTCGCGCAGTTGAATCGCGAGCCCGTCTCTTTGACCTGGGGCTGGATTCGCTGATGGCGGTGGAGCTGCGCAACAAGCTGCAGAAGGGGCTCGACGTCGCGCTGCACGCCACGCTGCTCTTCGACTACCCGACCCTGGAGCTGCTGGTTCCCTATCTGC
>JAGWYN010000137.1 GCA_018969295.1 Chloroflexota bacterium
TTGCTCATTTCTGCCAGATACCCCCCCTGTGCCAGCACAGCCAGGTTGGCCTGCATGAAGGCTGGACCTGTGAGCGAGTTGAGGAGAATATCGACCCCTGCACCGTCGGTGTCGGCCAGAATCTGGGCGCTGAAATCTGTGGTGCGGGAATGATAGATGTGCTGGACCCCGAATGCTCGCAGTACATCCCATTTGGCAGGGCTGGCTGTGGCGTAGACCTCTGCGCCAGCGGCCTGCGCGATCTGAACAGCTGCCAGCCCGACCCCACCGGCAGCAGCATGGATCAGCACACGCTGCCCACGCTGGATCTGAGCCAGATGATGAAGCCCATAGGTGGCAGTCAGAAAGACTACTGGAAGAACGGCCGCTTCTGCCAGAGTCAGTCCAGCTGGCAGCGGGGCGACAAAGCGCACCGAGGTCGTAACATGGCTGCTCAAACTACCCGCCGCCACAGCCAGCACCTGGTCACCCACTGCGAATTCGGTGACATCTGGCCCCACGCCAACCACCACCCCTGCACACTCTCCGCCCAACGCACCTGCATCTCCTGGATAGGTGCCGAGCGCGCTCAACACATCCCGGAAGTTCAAGCTGCTGGCCTGCACCTCGATTTCGACTTCCCCTGCTGCTGGCGCACGTCGCTCCAGCGGCTGCAGCTGCAGGGCGTCGAGCAGCCCGCGTTCGGAGATGTCCAGACGGTAGGGGCCTGCGGGCAGGGTCAGCTCCTGGGCAGCGCGTTGTTCCGTGCAGCGCTGCAGCCGCGCCAGATAGCGGGCATCGGAGCGCAGAGCGATCTGGCGATCCTCGCCCTGGTGGAGCAGCTCCACCCGCAACCGGGTCGCCTGTATCTGCACATCCTCGTCCTGGCTCAGGTCGACGCAGCGCGGCTGGAGCTCTGGATGTTCCAGCCCTATCACCTTGCCCAGCCCCCACAGGACAGACTGAAGCACCCCGGAGAGGGGATCGGCAGGCCCGACCGGCTGGCTGTCGCGTGTGACCAGCCAGAGACCTGCCGGCTCGACCTGGGCCTGCAGCAGCGCCTGCGCCAGCTGCAGCGCCGAGGCACACATCGGCTCCGCAGCTGCGACGAGATCGAGGGGAGCTTTTTCGTCCGGCTCTGCTCTCTGGCGCAGCGCCGCAGGGAGCGCTGGGGTATCCAGACTCCACAGATGTACGACGCCGTGCAGACGGGGGAGCTGCGCTGTGCCGGTGCGACCTGCAGTCTGCCAGCTGCTGGCGAGCAGCTGCTGCCACTCCTGGGCAGGTGCGGATGGCTCCAGAGAGAGCGCACCCTCCGGCGGTGGAGCGGAGTGTGCGGCATAGACCAGCTGCACCCGGTCACCCTGCTGGTGCAGCTGGCTGGCCAGGGCCGCCCCGACCCCCTGCCTGTCCGCCAGAATCAGCCAGCTCTGTTCTGAAAGTCTGGGAGGCAGGGAATCCGCCTCTGCCAGGATGACCGCCTGTCCGTCCAGTTCGAGGAGCTCCACCTGGGCAAAGCCGTGCGCCTGCAGCAGCGCCTGCCACTCCTGCGGGCTCAGCAGCGGGTGGCCCTGGCGGCTGTCGGCATAGCGCCACCAGCCGTCGGTGAGCCCGAAGGTCAGATCCAGCCAGCGGCGGTGCTCGGTGGCCTCGATCAGCAGCAGCTGCCCGCCCGGCTGCAGCAGCTGGCGCAAATGGGCCAGGGTGTCGTCCAGATTTCGGGTGGCATGCAGCACATTGGCGGCGACCACGATGTCCGCCTGGTGGAGGGCAAAATTTTGAGCAGCGGGCGGCTCTTCGATGTTCAGCGGCTGGTAGTGGACGAAGGGAAAAGCGCTGAAGCGTTCCTGGGCTTTGTTCAGGAAGGTGGGGCCGATATCGGTGAAGAGGTATTCGGTCCGATCTGCGGGGAGGAGCGGAAGCAGCCCTGCCGTGGTGCCGCCGGTGCCCGCTCCGATCTCGAGGATGCGCAGCCCCCGCTCGGCGGGCAGCTGT
>JAGWYN010000029.1 GCA_018969295.1 Chloroflexota bacterium
GCCATAGCAGTCTTGGTTTGATGACGCCAGCGGCAATGCACTGGGGGCTGGACCGCCAGCTCACCCTGCAACGGCAGCAAGTCTTGCAGACGGCCTATGCCGCACACCCAGAACGGTTCGTCAAGGGCTTGCCCAAACCCTTCCAACTTGCGGAGACGGCCCAGATCAGAAGATGCCGAGAATCTCCCAGTTGCCCCGCCACTCTTCCAACCTCTGCTCATCAATGGCATGGTGGGTTGAATCTGGATTCCGCGCCCGCCTGCCGCCATGACTGTCCAGATAGGCCTGATGTGCTCGATAGATGTCATTCCGCATCCACCAATCTGGCACAACCCAATAGCATGGAGCACCATCCCAATCACCCAGATCGACGAAGACCCAGAAGGAAGTCTCGTTCAGTGGGGTGGTAGGCGGTTGCGTTGGCTCACCCGCAAGAGTACTGGCGTGCCATGACCGACCACCCCGTTTTGTCTTGACCTGGATGTGTACTGTACGGCTCTGACCTTGATCGCAGGCAATCAAGTCGATCTTGGGCATATTGCCAGCAAAGATCACGGCATGTACTCCGCGCTTGTTCATCTCTGCAACGACGAAGTATTTACCTGCTTGCGCAACCTGCTGATTGCGTGCGCCACGCGACAGGGACGTGGCCGTAGTGTTTCTCTGTGCCATTCTGTACCTCCAACTGAATATCGATTGCGCTGTGCTGCTGGTCATTATCGAGCAAATGACCGATGAATTTCCCCCGAAAAGATAATATCATGCAAATCGAAAGATATAATCCGCCAAATGCTCGATAGGATCACTGCGAGCGGACACACCGGAACCCGTTGTAGTAGTCCCAGTCGCCGGGGTTGCCGTTGATCCGGGAGGCGGAGCGCACGTAGTGGTCAATGTAGCCCCACGACCTGCCCCGCAGCACACGTCGTTCGCCCTTCGCCGGCCCCTGCGGGTTTTTGGCAGGCGAGATGCTGTAGTACTTCTTGTCGTACCGGTCGTTCACCCACTCCCACACATTGCCGGCCATCTCCGCCACTTCATACGGCGACTCTCCCGCAGGGAAAATTCCCACCGGAGATGTGCCTCCGGTCCCAGTCTCGCCCATGTTGCACAGCGTTTTGTCAAAAGGGCCCTCCCACGGATAGGTACGTCCATCCGTCCCACGCGCAGCTTTTTCCCACTCCGCTTCGGTTGGCAGGCGTATTGTTGCGTTCTCCTGCTCGCCCAGCCATACACAGAAGGCAGCTGCATCTTTCCAACTGACATGGACAACCGGGTGGGTGCGCAGTCCGTCTGGCAGTGTGGGGCCACCCCAGTGGCTCGGCGGTTTTCGATGGGCAGCGGCCACAAAGCAGGCATACTGGCGGTTGGTGACAGGATATTTGGCGATTTCAAACGCATCCAACTCGACCGTGTGGATTGGTTGTTCGTTAGAATAGTCGTTGCTGCCCATGCTGAACTCGCCGGCCGGTACTGGCATCCAGACAATGTCGGGCAGGCCACATTCATTGATGCTTACACCAGGTCGTGGGTCGCCGTGACCTTCGACAATCAACTGCGGTCTGTGGCGGAATTCCCTGTGGTTCGTGTGTCTGCAGCGTCGGTGGCTCCTCTGTTTACGGCCATGACATTCGATGAACCAATTTTACCCCATGCCAGTACTGATTTCGCCAACAGAATCCTGTTATAGACACGTTCCGTTTTGCGCATGGTGCGATACTACCAAAAACGCAACCACATCGCTTACCTGTCCCACCGCAAGTCCAAACTGGCACGCCTTACGGCTCTTGTTCCCAACCTTGCGCTGTAATACTAATGGGCCTTCATTTTGTCAAATAAACCCTGCATCCCAAGACAGACTGCGCAGATGCCTCAGACGTACCGTCTGCTCCAGGTATTTGTAAATTCCGATTGTCAAATGGCTCTTGCTGGATGCCGATCACAATCGTGTCATCCTGGAGGTAGCCTTCATGCAGGATGTGCTGACTTGTCCCAGCCGTGACCTGACGGCAGCAATCAGGTATGCAGACAACGGGCCTTCATGGAACAGCTTCCCTTGGCAGGTGCTTATTCCATCCCGCTGTCCGTCTGCCGGGCACCGCGCAGATCGGCCCCCTGCAGCCGGGCACCGGTCAAATCGGCGCCGCGCAGGTCTGTCTCCTGCAAATTGGCCCCCCGCAGGTCCGCCCCGATCAAAAGCGCGCCGCGCAGGTCGCTGTTGTGCAGATCCGCCCCCGCAAGATCGACGCCCGACAGGTCGACCGCTCTAAGATCAGCCCAGCTCAACAACACACCGGCCAGCTGTCGCCCAGCCCCCCCGCGGGCCAACAGCTCCACCACCAGCCGCTGCTGTTCAGCCATCTGGGTGGACCCATCCACGAGCACCCCGCGCAAATCAGCCAGACGCAGGTCCGCCAGCTGCAAATTTGCCCCGCGCAGGTCAGCCCCCACCAGCGATGCCTCCTGCAGCGCAGCATGGCGGCCATCTACATCGCGCAGATCGGCCCCATCCAACGTCGCATAACGCAAATCGGCGTCGCGCAGCACCGCACGCACCAGGACCGCATTGGAGAGATCCGCCTCCCGCAAATAGACCCCCTCCAGCCAGGCATCCGACAGATCTACCCCGGCCAGCTGCTGCCGGCGTTCGATGGTGTTGGCCACCTGCCAGACCTGGCGCCACCTGTCCTCCAGTCGGGTCGTCTCGTCCACAACAGCCTGCTGCAGACGGGCCAGCACCAGGTTGGCACCCGAGAGGTCGGCGCCCTGCAGCCAACTGTTGCGCAGGTCGGCGCCAGAAAGGTCCGCACCCGCCAGCAGGACCTCACGCAGATTCGCGTCGCGCAGGTCAGCCCCCGCCAGGCGGTGGGTCTGCCCCGGCTGGTTGAGAATCTGCCAGACCGTGCGCCACTTGGCCTCGATCTGCGTCCGCTCGGTCACGACGGCCCCCCGCAACCCAGCATGCTGCAAGGTCGCCGCAGTCAGATCGGCGCCGTCGAAGAGGGCACCGGCAAAGTCGGCGCCGTCCAGACGCGCGCCCCGCAGCGTGGCCCCCGTAAAATCCGCGTCTCGGCCATCCGCCCGATGCAGCGAAGCAGCAGTCAGATCCGCGTCGTTGAAACGAGCCTTCGCCAGCGAGGCGTCTGCCAGATTGGCAAAAGCCAAATTAGCCCGGCTGGCATCAACCCCCTCCAAAAATGCCCGGCTGAGGTTGGCATCGCGTAAATCGGCCCCGCGCAAAACAAGCCCGCTCAGGTTGCCGTTGCGGAAATCCTGGCCACGGCAGGCGGGAGGGCAAGTGGCAAACCAATTTTTGCCCACAAAGCCCCAGAAAAAAAAGACCAGCAAAGCCAGCAGAGGCAGCGCAACCACCAACAGCAGGTAGGCGCGCTCGCTACGTTGGCGAACAGTCACCGGCTCTTGACAGCCTCTGGCGCATACAAATAGCACGAGGCCTCATGCCCAGAATCGCCGACCGTGTAGAGGGGCGGCGCCTTTTCCAGACAGCGGTCCATGCGGTGAAGACAACGCCCATAAAAACGGCAGCCGCTGGCAATGTTCGAACGCATCTGCTCATCGTCCTGGGTCGAAATTTCTTCGCCCCCCCATTTGACGCTCGGGTCAGGAACCGGAATCGAATTGATCAGCAGCTGCACGTAGGGGTGCTTGGGGTTTTCGATCACTTTGACTGTGCTGCCCTGCTCGGCCACAGAACCTTGATAGAGCAGATGAATTTTATCGCCGATCTGGTAGGCGGTCGACAGATCGTGGGTGATGTACAAAAACGAGATGTTGTGCTGGTCCCGCAGCCGCAGCATGATGTCGAGAATCATGGCGCGCAACGAAGCATCCACCATCGAAACCGGCTCGTCAGCGACGATCAGGCGCGGTTTGAGCATATAGGCGCGCGCCACCATCATGCGCTGGCGCTGGCCACCGCTGAGTTGATGGGGATACTTTTCCAACACCTCTTCCCCGCGCATCCCCACCACGTTGAGCGCCTCTTCGATCATGTCACGCCCTGCACTTTTGGAGCGCGCCAGCTTGAAATTGCCGAGCACCATGTCAAAGATGTGCTTGACCCGGTAGAAAGGATTGTAGACAGCGTACGGATCCTGAAAGACCGCCTGCACCTCACGACGATACTCAAAGAGCTGGGCCCGGTCCATCGTGTTGACGTCGACCCCTTTGTAGCGCACCTGGCCACTGCTGATCTTGACGAACCCCAGCACCAGGTTGGCCAAGGTGGTCTTGCCGCTGCCGCTCTCGCCAGCAATGGTGGTGATCGTCGCCGGCTTGGCGTCGATTGTCAGGTTGAAATCTTGCAGGGCGACCGTGGTCTTGCCACGATGCAAAAAGCCAGTGCCACCGTACACTTTGGTCGCATTTTGGATTTCGAGCAATGGTTCAGCCATTCGGAATTCCATTCAGAACAGCGGTCAGCCAGAAAGGCTCTCATCGACAGCCTCCCAGCCGGCCACTCAGGGATTACTCATAAAGATGGCAGGCTACGTAATGTTCTGGCTTGAGCAGACGCAGAGGGGGCTTGTCAACCCGACAAACATCCATCACTTTGGCACAGCGCCCCTGAAAAATACACCCCGGCGGCGGGTTGCGCAGGTCATGGGTCAACCCCTCGGTCAGCCGCAGCGGCTTGCGTTCTTTGATCGAGGGGATCGATTCGATCAGCAGTTGTGTGTAAGGGTGGAGCGGTTCGTCGAAGATGTTGGCCACCGGCGCGACCTCCACCATGTGGCCGGCATACATCACCGCAATGCGGTCGACCAGCTGCGCCTGCAGCCCCATGTCGTGGCCGATCAAAATCATCGAGACGTTCATGCGCTCTTTGACATCGAGCAGGGTCTGGCCAACCACCCGTTGCACCACCACATCCAACGCGCTGGTAGGCTCGTCGGCGATGATCAGAGACGGATTCAACGAGATCGCCATGGCGATACAGACACGCTGCTTCATGCCACCGCTCAACTCGTGCGGATACATGTCGTAGATGCGGCTGGGCAACCCGACCATCGTCAACAGATCCAAAATGCGCTGTTTGAGCTTGTCTTTGGACTGGCGGCCTTCGTGCGTCTCGATCGCCTCCGCCAGCTGGGTGTGGATCCGCATGACCGGGTTGAGCGAGTTCATCGCTCCCTGCGGGATCAACGCCAGCGTGTTCCACCGCACCTCCCGCAGCGCACTTTCGTTGAGCACCACCAGGTCGGTGCCGTCTAACAAAATTTGACCGCCGACAATCCGGCCAGGAGGCTGCACCATCCGCAAAATCGCCATCGCCGTCGTCGTCTTGCCACAGCCCGACTCGCCGACCAGCCCAAGGATCTCCCCCTTGTAGACATGAAAGCTGACATCGTCGACCGCACGTACATTGCCGGTCGGCGTCCCATAATAGACCTTCAGATTCTTGACTTCGAGCGTAATCTCACGGCCGGCAGCGCTCTTGGCCGCCTTGTTGCGTTCCAGCTGAACACTCATGCAGTCACCTTCCGTCCGCGCAGCCGTGGATTGGCAATTTCATCGAGACCGACCGTCATCAAAAAGAGCCCCGAAAAGACGATGATCAAGGCGGCGATCGGAATGCCCCACCACCACCACATCCCACGCAGCACAGCTGCTGCACTGATCGCATAGTAGATCGTCATTCCCAAGGTTGGAATTCGGGTCGGCCCCAACCCCAGCACTTCCAGGCTGGTGGCCGCCAGAATCGCAGCCGAGACATTGCCGGTGTAGCTGGCCGCAATATAGGGCAGCATATTGGGCATCATCTCCCCAAACATGATCGAAAACGAACTGGCCCCCGAAATTCTCGCCATCTGTACATACCCACGCTCCCGCATGCTCAGCACCTGGGCACGGATCAGACGGGTCGGACCAGGCCACAAAAAGGCCGCCAGCAGCACAGCCATGTTCTCCACCTGCAGCACTTTGACATAGGCGCCGATCACAATCAACACAGCCAGCACCGGGATCACGATGATGGCGTCCGACAACGTACGGATCACCGCATCGACCCAGCCGCCCAGATACCCGGCTGTAAAGCCAAGCAACACGCCGGCCAGCATGCCCAACGTCGCAGCAATCAGCCCAATCCGCAAAGAACGCGGCGCTCCAACCACCAACACGGCCAGCATATCCCGCCCGCTGCTCTCGGTGCCCAACGGATGATCCCAGGTCGGCGTGCCAAAGCGGGCATAGGCCGCAGCCCCGGTCGCACGGCGGACCGGCTGTGGCGCTGCCCCTGTCTCCCCCTCTTCGGTCGACGGGGTCTTGGCAGCCAGCGGATTCCCCCCTGTCATCGAAGCCGACGGGGTCTTGGCGGCCAACGGATTCCCCCCTGTCATCGAAGCCGACGGGGTCTTGGCGGCCAACGGATTCCCCCCTGTGATCGAAGCCGACGGGGTCTGGGCAGCGGTTGTCGCAGACACACCGCTGGGTGTCGCCCGATCGCGCAACGACTCTACCTGCTGAACAACGGGCTTGTCTGTCTCGGAATCGAAGCCAGGGGCCCACGGCGGGGGCAGGTTGAGGGGGGAAGAGGCCGGGTAGGACAACCGCTCTTCCCAAAAAAGTGGCCCCACCACCCCGAGCAAGATCACCGAAAGCACCATCGCAAGCCCGATCAAAAACTTTGGATTCAGCCACGGCGAGTCCCAACGGTTCAGTTTGGACTGCCTGCGGAGCTGCGTCGTCGCCCCAGCCGGGGCCCTCCGCTCAGATGTCGTCATGGTCAACCTCGTTCGTAGGTGATCCGGGGGTCAATCAACGGATAGAGCAGATCCAGCACCAGCACCATAGTCGCTGTTGTAAAGACCAACATGAAGACAATGCCCTGGATCAACGTATAGTCAGAGGTGACGATGCCCTGATACAACAGGTAGCCGACACCTGGATAGGCAAAAATATATTCGACCAGCACGGCCCCTCCGACGATGCCCCCCAGGCTGAGCGCCAGAGCAGTCACCTGCGGCAGGATCGAATTGCGCACGCCATACAGCCAAAAAATTCGTTCAGGCTTGAGCCCCTTGGCCTGTGCCAAAATCATGTAATCTTCGCCGGCAGTCGTAATCATCATCCCGCGCATGCCGAGCGCCCAAAACCCCATCGAGGCCACCACAATCGCAGCAGACGGCAAAATCGCATGCTGCAAAATACTGGAGATATACCCCCAGTTCATCCCTACGATCAGACCGCGCCCCACCGAACCCGAAGCAGGCAAGACACGCAGCCAGAACGCAAAAAGATAGATGAGCAAAATTCCCAGCATAAAAAACGGAATGGAGGTGAAGGTCAGCGAGACAGGCAAAAGATTGCGCAGCCAGCCAGGGGTTCGTTCCCAGGCCATCAACGCACCGATCGTGTTGCCCGCCACAAAAGACAACAAAGTCCCCACCAGCAACAGACCGATCGTCCACGGCAGCGCTTGCGCCACCATGTTTTCCACCCGGCTCGGAAAATTGGCCAGCGAATAGCCCAGATCAAAGCGCAGCGAATTGCCGACATAGCGAATATATTGGATCGGCAACGGCTGATCCAGCCCAAAGCGGGCACGCCAGGCGTTGATCATCTGCGCAGAATTTTCGACATAGCCAGACTGGGCGGTCAGACGGCTGATCACCCCTGCGACTGGGTCCCCCGGCGCCAGCCGGGGAATCAAAAAGATCAGGGTCGTTCCCAGCCAGACGGTCAGGAACCACATCCCTACCCGCCTCAACACATAGTTCCAGGTGAGTCCACCCATTGCTTTCCCTGCCTGATCGCTTGAAAAAGGGGGGTGTGGGGGGGGACCCACACCCTTCAAAAACCAAGAACCGTTACTGGGCCCCTGTCGCCGTCAGGTTCTGCAGAATCACATGCGTGTGCTGCCACCAGGTCGGCGGGTGGATGTACTGGTTGTCGAAGGTCGGCCAGCCAGTCCAGTAGGTGGTGTCAAACGGAATGATCTTCTTGGCCTGGGTGATTGGAATCACTGGCAGTTGTTCGAACCAGAGGTCCATGGCCTTGACAAAGAGCTCTTCGACCTTGGGGTCGCCGAGCGGGAGCACACCCATCTCGTCGACCAGCGCGCTGTATTCCTCGGCCACCGGGCCGCTCCAGCGCCAGCTGTTGCGGTCGGCACGCTCGCCGACTGGCTTGAGCCACATCGAATTGAACTGGTCCAGCGAATTCCAGGGCTCGTTGACCGAACCACAGGTCTGCCAGCCCATGCGGGCTTCAAACGTGCCGTTGGTGAAGTTCTCGTCCCAGGTGCTGCCAGCCTCGTTGCGGGTAGAAGCGTTGATGCCCAGCGCCTGCAGCTCCTCGACTATAACCTGCGCGATCCGCTGCTTTTCAATGAAAGCTTCGTGCGTGGTGATGTCGAGCGTCAGCTCCTTGCCATCCTTCTCATAGTAGCCGTTGCCATTTTTGGTGTAGCCCTTGGATTCGATGATCTCGGCAGCCTTGGCCGGGTCGCTCGTCCAGAGCTGATCCAGATCCCAGGCGCCCGCCTCGATCGCAGCGTCGACCAGGGCATCCAGCGGCGGGTAGGCAGGGAAGAAGTGGCGGCTCTTGAGCGTGGTGTTCTCGTAGGCGATCTCTACGATCTTGTCGCGGTCGATCGCATAGTTGATCGCCCACCGCATCTCCGGGTCGTCCCACGGGGCAACGGTGTTGTTGAACTCCAGGGTGCGCGAGCAGGGGTCGGGCACCCAGGCAAAGGGCGGCTCGGCAAACCAGGTGATCACGTTCGGGTTCTGCTCTTGCAGCGCCTGCAGTGCGCCCAGCGTGATGTCCATCAGGCTGTCCAGCTGGCCGTTGGCCATGAGCGCCGCACGGGTTTCGGGCGGGCCAGCCCAGGTCCAGATGATCGTCTCCGGCTCGGGCAGTTTGTACAGCCCGGTCTTGGCACCCCACCAGTCGTTGTGGCGGGTCCAGACCACCTCGGTCGGGCTGGAGCTGGCCAGCTTGTAGGGGCCAGTGCAGACCGGCAGACCGGCGGCCAGGTCAAAGTTCTTGAACGTCAATGGGTCGACACTTTCCCAGATGTGCTTGGGCATGATGTTGACACCACCCCAGATGCGCACAGAGAAGTAGTCGAGCTGGAAGCGTGGGTTGGGTTTGGTCAAGGTGAAGAGCACCGTCAGGTCGTCGACCTTCTCCACGCTGGCCACCCAGTTTTGCATGGCAGCCGAGTCGCTCAGCTCGGGCGCATTGGCGATCAAGGTCTCCATCGTGAAGACCACATCGTCCGCAGTGAAGGGCACGCCGTCCTGCCAGGTGATCCCCTGGCGCAGCGTCAGCGTCCACTGGTCTGCAGCCTCGTTGGACACAAAGCTCTCGCCGAGCCACGGCATGAACTCACCTGTCTGGTAGTTCAAAATGAAGAGCGGCTCCAGACAGACCTGATGGAACCCTTGGTCGCGGCGGTTGCCGGGCACGTATGGGTTCCAGACACCTTCCGGATCCTGGAGACGGCCACCGTCGATGTCCATGATCAAGGTCTTGGTGCGGTCAAAACTGGCAATCGACGACTCTTCCACCGGAGCTTCGGTCGGGGCTGCCTCGGCGGCGGCTTCTTCGGCCGGGGCTTCTTCAGCCGCGGCTTCTTCGGCCGCGGCTTCTTCGGCCGGGGCTTCTTCGGCCGCGGCTTCTTCGGCCGGGGCCTCTTCAGCGGCGGCTTCTTCGGCCGGGGCCTCTGCGGCCGGGGCTTCTGCGGCCGGAGCCGCGGGCTGGGAACCGCAGGCGGCCACGAAAAGCGCGCCTACTACCAGCAGGGTCAGGATCAAAACGATCCGCTTTCCTCGGTACATCTCAATATCCTCCTGAAATAAAAAACTGGGGAACTGCCAACAATTTTTTCGGGCTGAACCAAAGCGCTCTTTTCTTCTCGATCTCCTCCCTCCCCATCCCTGGGTTCTCTGGCTAAAATAGCGTTGGGATTTGAAAAGTTTAGAAAAAAAAAGTTACATTGCAAGGCACAATCGGCGTCGAACAGGTCGGTTGAAGAGAGATTGTGCGTTGCCCCAAAGAATATACTACAAAAATAAAGAACTTGCAAGCCCCATTTTTTTTGAAAACAACCGCTCAATCGAACGCCTCCCCCTTTACTACAACAAAAGACAACAGCCCCTAACAGATTCTTTCTGGACAGTGTCCATCAGTGTCCATGCCCCTGCGGGGCACAAACGAACCATGAAAACAGCTGTTTTCTGAACAGAGGCGCTGAGTTTCGGAGGGGCTGATGGGGCTCGGGGCTGATGGGGCCCGGGGCTGATGGGGCCCGGGGCTGATGGGGCCCGGGGTCGGCCCCTCTGTCAGACTGGCGGTCTGCAGGGGGTGGACGCGTCGCTGCTGCAAAACGCGCCAGGGGGAGGCTCTCCCCAGAACGCAGCCCAACAAGCGTGCGTTCTGGGGAGCTGTGCGAGGCCGCTCTGGCTCAGTCTGCCAGGCCGAGGTCGTCGCCGGCCGCGCGCGTGCTGGCCGGTTTGGGCTGGTGGTACTCGACAACGGTGACCAGTCGGTCGATCAGGTCGCGTGTCTCCACCACATTCAATTTCTTGTAGAAAAATGCAAACTGCTCTTCCAGTGCCTGGTACAAAGCAGCTTGGGTGTCGCCGTCGATCGCCCACAGCTCCGGTTTGAAGGGGCCCATCGCTTTTTTGCGCGATTTGTAGTAGAACTGCGCGTCGGTCATGTTGGGCTTGCGCTCGTCTGCAGCCGCCACATCCAGGAAGCGGTGCAACTTCTCCGTCAACCGCGCCGGAAAGGCCGGGTGATCCAGGAAAAGATTCATAAACCCCGTCGCCAGGTGGATCTCCAGCGTCTGGACTTCCGGGAATTTGTGAAAGTAATCCTCCGGCAGCGTGCTGGCACCATGCTGCACAGCGCCCCCGGCACCATGCTCGCGAGCGCGCGCGCCCAAGGCGGCCAGCGTCTCAAAGTCGACGGCCACCTTGGCAATGCTGCCGTCGGGCAGCACAATGCCCCCATGGCTGGTCCCGGTCTGCACGCTGATTTTGCTCAGGCCAGCGTAGTCGCCCCGCTGAGCCAGCACCCGCTTGTAGCCGAGGATGTAGGCGTCCAGCTCTTCGGTTGTCGAATTTTTCTCGCCTACCTCGCCGATCTCCCCGCCCAGGCTGACCGTCACCCCGGCAGGTTCCAACTCCCGGATGTACTGGGTGATCTCCGCTGAACGAGTATAGTTGTGGAATTGCTGTTCGTCCAACGTCGGCGGCTCCAGCGTGACCAGCGTGCTCGTGTCGATGTCGATGTTCCAAAAACCAGCCGGGATGGCTTCCCGGATCAGATCTTTGACCTCCTGGATAGCCCCTTCTGGGTTGGTTTTGTACTTGGCAGCCTTGACTTGAAAGTGGTCGCCCTGGATAAAAAGCGGGTGAAAATACCCTTCCCGGATCGCCGCAGCGATCACCATCGCGCTGTACTCGGCGGGCGGCAATTCGCAGTAGCTCATTTCGCTGCGCGCAATCTCAAAGATGATCGCCCCAGCCCGAGTTTTCTTGGCCGCCCGCAGCGCCGCCCGCACCGTCTCGTAGGCCGTAAACCGGATGTTCATGGCCGGCACGGTGCAGTCTTGCCACTGATCGCTCCCGCGCGCAAGGTAAAATTCATGGATGCTGGCCGGGCGAGCCCCCAGCACCTGCCCGATCTCCCAGATCATCCACCGGGCATACGCTTTCACAGCCTCTGTGCCAAAGGTCGCAGAACGCGCCAGCCGGTCGATCCCTTGGGCCTGCAAGCTGGCCAGATCCACCACCTCGACCCGATCCCCCCGGACGACGACTGAACGCTTCAGATCCTGCCGCAGTTCATAGGTGCTTTCGTAAATCATCGTGGTTTTCCTTTGCTTTGTCCGATCCTGGCAGGGCAGAGCCGCTCCTCGGCTCGCCCCGCTGCTTTAGTAGAGGATTTAGTAGAGGAACATCGGCTTGCCAAGCACATGGCGGACCTTCGGCCGATATTCGTTGACATCGTACAGTTCGCTGACGTCAACCCGCTTGATCCCGCTGGTGACCGAACTCATCGGTATATGGGTGTAGGTGCCGTCGCGCAGCGCCACCATTCGCCCGCTGACCCCACTGGCAAGCAGGGAGACCGCCAGATTGGCGTAGTTCACACCGACCATCAGGTCGAGCGCATCCGGCGCCCCCGAACGCATCAGGTAGGAGACCTGCTGATAGATGATGTCTTCGCCCGTCAGTTTCTTGAGCGCTTCCCCGGTCAGCTGGCCAATGCCCCCCAGCTTCTTGTGCCCGTAGGCGTCTGCCTCGCCGTACTCGACCACCTGCCCTCCCAGAAAGTGCGCCCCCTCGCTGATCGTGACCATCGCATAGTTGCTGGGATTGGTCTTTTTGTCCTGCAAAACCAGCTTGGCCAGTCTCTCGACATCGAACGGCACTTCAGAAATCAACGCCCGGTCCACACTGGCCAGATACGAGCTGATCAGGCTGGTCTCCCCGCTGTTGCGGCCAAAAAGTTCGATCACAGCAATGCGCTCGTGCGAGCCGGTGCTGGTGCGCAGCTGGTGAATAAACTGGACGCTGCGGGTGACTGCCGTGCCA
Source organism: Chloroflexota bacterium (assembly GCA_018969295.1). Taxonomy (GTDB): domain Bacteria; phylum Chloroflexota; class Anaerolineae; order Caldilineales; family Caldilineaceae; genus Caldilinea. The sequence continues at coordinate 12,576 of JAGWYN010000029.1, forward strand.
AAACCGATGCAGTAGTCGGTCCCGTAGACATCGTTGTCCATCGTCTTGGGAATCGCCACAACCGGAAAGCCTTCGCGGTGCAGCCGCTCCCCAAAGCTGAGCGTGTCGTCGCCGCCGATCGGAATCAGCCGCTCGATGCCCAAAAATTCCAGGTTGCGCAGCACGTGCGGCGTGAAATCCAACGGGGTCTTGTCGTTCGACTCTGGCTGTTGCGGGTCGCGCAAAAAGGCAGGAACATCCTTGGGCTTGACCTTGGCCGGGTTGGTTCGGCTGGTGTGCAAAAAAGTCCCGCCGGTGCGGTCAATCGTGCGGACCTTGTTTTTGTCCAGCTTCAGAAAACAAGTTTCGTAGGTGCTGGGGTCGCTGCTGTTCAAATTGAGCAACCCCCCCCACCCCCGCCGAATACCGATCACCTCATGCCCCTCCTCAACAGCCCGATCCACCGCTGCCTTGATACAGGGATTCAGACCTGGTACGTCTCCACCGCCCGTCAGAATGCCAATTTTCATCGTTTGTCTCCCGTTTTCAGTTGAATCATTTCAAGTATTCCATCAACACAGGCCCATCCGATCCACTCCGACCGCCTCGATCAGGGCTCCCGGCTGCATCCTCGCAGCCAGAATGGCTTGCACATGACCGACTGATGGCCCTGCAGTGATTTCACTGCGCAGAGAATCTGTATTCAATACTCCAGTATACCACAGCACACGCCCCCGATAGCACACGCCCGACAGCGCACACGTTTGGGATGCCCGGCTCAGACTCAGTCCCCGCCAGCTTCCCGATGGTAGTGCGGGCCGGGCTGGGCCAGCAACCGGGCAATCGAACGCAGCTCCATCCACCATTGCTCCTGGGGCCGCTCATGTTTGGCGTCGTAGCGCCGCAGGACTTCTTCCAGCGGGCTCATATGGTACTGGCTGCCCGACAGACCGACGCAAAACACACCGTTGCGGCCCGCCAAGGCCTCTTCTTCCAGAAAATTCACGCTGCGATGGGCGTACCGAGTCGCCAAAATCCGGTCGAAAGGCGAGGGATCCCCCCCCTGCTGCAGATGGCCCAACACCGAGGTGCGCACCTCGTACTGCTCGCCCCCCTCAGCCTCAAAAAGGCTGGACATAAAAGACGTCGTGTAGAGCGGATGGCACTTTTCGTTGCGCACCATGACCCCCAGCCGCTTGCCCTGTTTGAAGCCGGCGTTGAGCATCTGCACATCCTCGTACAAATTCTGCAAGGTCACCCCATCTTCGTGCAGGTAGGCGCGCTCAGCCCCCGTCGCCAACATGCTCATCAACGCCAGATAGCCACAGTACTTGCCCATCACCTCGACCACAAAACAACGCCGCGAGGCCACTGCCGACTGCTTGATTTTGTTGATCGCCTCCACCGCGTTGTTCAATGCTGTGTCCGCCCCGACACTCAGTTCGCTGCCCGGCAGGTTGTTGTTGATCGAGGCCGGCAGACAGACGATCGGCAGCTGAAACGCTGGAAAGTTTTCCCGCTCGCGCCAGAGCTGCTGGACCGCGTTATACCCAGCCCAGCCGCCCACAACAAGCAACCCGTCGATGCGGCGATCTTCCAGCGTGCGCGCGATCGCATAAAAATCTTTGCCGCTCGGCACATGCCGGTTGGTCCCCAGCTCAGACCCGCCGCGCGATGCCCAGGGGTCGACGTCCATCCAGCCAAACGAACGCAGATCCTCTTGGATCAAGCCCAGAAAGCTGTTGTTGACCCCCAACACATGGTGCCCATGGTCGAGCGCAATTCGGACCGCCGCCCGCACTGCAGTGTTCATCCCAGGAGCAGGGGCGCTGGCCGTCAGGACAGCCAACGTCAGCCGACGCTGCTCAGGACGGGGCGCATGGGGCAACGCACGCACCAATGTGCGCAACACCTGAAATGCTTCCTCAAAACCAGGCCCGCGCAGCGCCATCGCATCGGCAAAGCGACGTTCCTGGATCGCCGCATTGATCGCATGGGTGCGTTCGACACACGCCATCAACGGCAGCCGCACCACCCGATTCCCTTTCATCCCGATCAGCTGCGGAACAGAATCGCCGCTGGCGCTGAGCAGTTCATCGACCGCAGCAACCCCCACCAACGTGCTCATCGTCCGGTCGTAGGCGCTCGGCGCCCCCCCCCGCTGCACATGGCCCAGAATCGTCGCACGCACCTCCTCGTGCAGCCGCTCTTCCAAGACCCGACGCACATACTCGGTCGAAATCTCGTTGCCGTGCCGGTCGATCGCCCCCTCCGCCACAATCACGATGCTGTCGCGACGGCCTGCGCTGCGCCCAGCCTGCAGCACCTCACACATCTTGTCTTCCCAGTTCTCCACATCGGGCGGGCTCTCTGGGATCAACACCCAGTCCGCGCCAGTCGCCAACGCGCTCATCAACGCCAGATACCCCGAGTTGCGCCCCATCACCTCTACCACAAAAGAACGCTGGTGGCTGGCAGCCGTGCTGCCAATACAGTCGACCGCATAGGTGATCCGGTGCAACGCACTGTCGGCGCCGATCGTGATGTCCGTGCCCCACATGTCGTTGTCGATCGACCCCACCAACCCGACAATCGCCAGATGTGGCTGGGCGGCGGCCTGCTCTCCCTCGATCTGCCCACTGGCCAGCAGCTGCTCCACAAGCTCGCTCCACTCGGCCCGCAACAGATCGGCGCCGGTCAGACTTCCGTCACCGCCGATCACCACCAACCCGGCAATGCCCTGCTGGATCAGGTTGCGTGCTGCCTGCAGCCGCCCCTCACGCGTCCGAAAAGCGGCACTCCGCGCCGTCCCAATCACCGTTCCGCCCGACTGCAAAATTCCCCCCACATCGTTCCAGCCGAACGGCCGGATCAGATCCCCCCCTGTGACCAACCCCTGGTACCCCTCATAGATCGCATAGACCTCGGCCCCCTGGTCAAGCCCAGCCCGCACAACAGCCCGCAACGCGGCATTCATGCCCTGGGCATCCCCCCCGCTGGTCAAAACGCCGATCCGTTTCATAGCAGCCTTCTGTTCCCTTTCCTGACCGCCCGCTTCCCACTCTTTGGAAGCCAGTATACCATAGTTCCCCCACACTGGCTCAAAGTAGTGTCCGATCCACACTATACAGGCCAGAAAACTGCTGTCGCCGTGCCAGCTATACATAACAACAAGCTGCTTGACAACTTGCCTACGATCCCGCTAAGATAAAAAGGTGTACAATTACAGCAACGCTGGCTGGAGCCCCAGCCAGCCTGTCGCCGGTCCGGCAGAAAATACGAGTTCGACAATGGCAAGAAGACGCAGTGCCGTACGGATTGGGGTGACCGGTCTAGGCCAGCGGGAACAACTGGCACCTGGGGTCTTTCTCAACACCCACTACCGTGGCTGTACCCCAGGGTTCATCCACACCGAAGAAGGGATTGTTCTGGTAGATGCCCCGCTGATCCCAGCGCAGGCCATCGATTGGCGCGCCCAGATCGACGACGAATACCCAGGCGCTCCCTTTCTCTACCTGATCAACACCGACCACCATCGCGGCCACGCGTTGGGCAACCAGTATTTCATGCCGGTCAAAATTCTGGCCCACGAGCGCGCCCACAAAGAGATGTCTGGCTACACGGAAAATTTCAAAGAACGGGTCCGCAACAGCTTCAAACGCGAACCAGAAATCCAGGCACAGCTCCACAACATTCTGATCGTCCCCCCACACATCACCTTTACCCAGCGCGCCTCCCTGATCTACGGCGAACGACAGATCGACCTGATCTTTGTCGGAGGGCACACCCCAGCCACCAGCATTGTCTGGCTGCCCGTCGAAAAGATCTGCTTTGTCGGGGACATTGTCTGGGTCGACCAGCATCCCTACATGGCGCAGGGCAACACGCAGGAATGGCTGCGCGCCCTCGAACTGATTCGGTCGATCGGCGCCGACCACCTGGTGCCCGGCCATGGCCCGGTCGTCGGGCCAGAGGCAACCTACCGCGTCGGCGAATACATCGAGTTCATGCGCGGCCGTGTGCGCGACTATTATCAGGCGGGCAAAAACAAAAATGAGACCAAAAGCGGGCTGGTCAGCGAAATGCTCGAATGGTTTCCCGTCCCGCCCGAGCGCAAGGCCAAGATTGAAAGCCAGATCAAATCGGGACTCAATCGTGTCTTTCGAGAAATTCAGCGCGAAGAAGAAGAGCTGGCCGGACGGGCCCCGAGCCAGCTCGACGACGACAGCGAGGAGGAGGACGACTGACCATGGCCCACGTTGTCGAGTCCCATTTCACCACACCATACGCCGATCTGCGCAGATTGCTGGACAACGCCGAACGCCAGCTGCCCACGCTGGCTGCCGCCAGCCTGGCCGACTACCTGCTGCTGCTGGACCAGATTGAAGCCACCCTCACCCAGCTCACCACCGCAGCAGACGACACAGATCCTCTCCTCCGCACCGAACAGGTGCGCTGGGCCGACTTGCAAGAAAAAATTTTGCTGCGCAGCCAGCAGTTCGTCCAGCTGGCCAACAAAAGCGGTGGATTTTCTGCGTTGCGCCGACGGTCACCTGCCAGCCACGCTTTCTGGTGGCAGCTGGACCGGCAGGTCGCAGACCAACGCCGCCGCTCGCTGCGCCGTTGGCTGCGCTGGCTGGCAGCTGCCGCAGTCTTGGCATTGGCTGTGACCTGGAGCTACCGCACCTGGCTGGCCCCCGACCCGGCAACCCTCGCCCTGCTCGATACCCTGAACACGATCGAACGCCAGGTCGACGCCCAGGAGTGGCTGGCCGCGCGCACCACCGCCACAACCGCCCTGACAGACCATTCGACCGATGTCGAAACCCTGCTGTGGGCAGCGGTCCTCGCCGAACAGGCTAAAGACAACGCCGCCGCGCTGCGGTACCAACAGCAGGCACGTGCCCAGCTCGGCGACCGCGAACCCCAATTCTACCTGCTGCTCGGCAACAAACGCCTGCGCGCCGGCAACCTCGACGGCGCAACAGAGGCAGCCGAACAGGCCTTGCGCCGACAACCCCAGGAGCCCCAGGTCTATTTTTTGCTCGGCAATCTCGCCGAAGCACGGGGTGACCTCAACGCCGCACTCGACGCCTTCGACCAGGCCGCCCGCCTCGCCGAAACCGATAACCCTCAGCTGACTGTGATCAGCAAGATGCGCTATGGGTTCCTGCTGCAACAGCTGCAGATGCAGCTGCCGCCCCCCCCCTCGGCAGAACCTGCACCCACAGCCACCCCAGCTGCCCGCTGATCTGCGATGCGCACGCTGCTTGCCTGCCGCCTTCGCCCTTCGCTGGGCCTGCTCGGGGTCGCTCTCCTTCTGGCCCTCGGACTGACCTGGCCGCTGGCCGCCCACTGGACGACACACAGCGCCGGCGACGGCATCGACAACCCCGCCCTCGCCTGGAATCTCTGGTGGATCCGAGAAAGGCTGGTCAACCAGGCCAATCCCGATATTTTTCACGTCGGCTGGATGTTCCACCCGATCCAAATCAACCTGGCCTTCTACACCCTGACACCCCTCAACGGGCTTCTAAGCCTGCCGCTCCAGTTCGGCTTCTCCCTGATCGTGGCCAACAACCTGCTTCTGCTCTCCTCGTTCGTGCTGAGCGCGCTGGGCGCCTTTCTGCTCGTCCTCGACCAGCGCCGGTGGCTGGCTCCCTCCCCCCCACACGGCTGGGTCGCCGCCGCCCTGCTGGGAGGCCTCCTGTACGCTTTCGCTTCCTCCAAACTCTTCTACGCCAGCCTGGGCCAGTTCAATATTGCCAGCAGCCAGTGGATCCCCTTCAGCTTGCTCTATCTGCTGCGAATGGCCTCCCCCCCCTCGCAGGAGAGCTGCCACCGACGCCTCTACCCTGCTGGGATGGCAGCCCTCTTTATCACCCTGCAGCTCTGGGCAGAGCTGACCTACGCCTCCTTTCTCGCCATCAGCCTGCTGCTGCTCCTGCTCTGGCAGCTCTGGCTTGCAAGACGACAGCTCCGGCGACACTGGCTCGACCTCTTGCTCCCCTATCTGCTTCTGGCCACACTGGTGCTGCTCGGCGCGCTTCCCCTCCTCGGGGCCATGCTGCCGGATCTGCGCAGCGAGGGCAATTTTTTTGACCGCGGGGGAGGCTTTGCCGACCTGTTCAGCGCTGACCTCCTGGGCTATCTGCTCCCCACCCGCCTCCATCCGCTGTGGGGCAGCTGGGTGGCGACCCTCCCCTTTCCCAACGACAAAGGACAACAGATCTTTGTCGGGTACACAGCCACCGCGCTGAGCGCGCTCGGCCTCTGGTCGTTGGCCGGCCAGCGGTCAACCCGCCCGCTGGCCGGTCTCTGGGGCAGCACCCTGTTGCTCTTTTTTGCGCTGACACTTGGGCCCAGCGTGCGGTGGGCAGGCACCGACACCGGCATCCCAGGCCCCTTTGCACTGGTCAGCCAGCTCCCCTTTTTCAGCGGAAATCGTTACCCCAGCCGCTACAGTGTGATGTTGCTGGCCGCAGCAGCCCCTTTGGCCGGCTTTGGCCTGCTCTGGTTGCTCGCCAGATTCCCGGACCAGCGCCGGGTCCGCCTTGGACTGTCTGCCGCGCTCCTCCTCCTTTTCCTCTTCGAACACCTGGCACTCCCGCTGCCGCTCACCGATTTCCGCGTCCCCCCGATCTACCAGCGGCTGGCCGCAGAGGCTGCCGGGACAGACAGCGCCCTGCTGGAGCTGCCCACAGGCTGGCGCAACGGCGCCCGTGTCCTGGGCCGCTCTGATCTGCTGATCATGCTGCAGCAGTGGTGGCAGACAGACCATGGCCTGCGCCGTCTGGGCGGCAACACCAGCCGCAACCCGGACCTCAAATTCCAATACTTCACACAGGCCCCCCTGCTGGGCGACCTGATCGCGCTGATGAACGCCGACCGCCCCCATCTCCAGGCCGTCGTTGCCCAAGAATACCGCCGCCTGGTGGCCCGCAATCGCCCGCTCGCCCCCCAGGTGCTGGCCGAGCTGGGCATCCGCCACGTGGTCGTCCACGAAGACAAGGCCCCCCCCGAACTGCTCCGCTTCCTGCGCGACGTGCTGCCGCTCGTCGAGATCGCCCGCTGGCAGGGGCCGGATTGGAGCGGCGCTGCCGCCACGACCGTGCTGTACCAGGTGGTGGCCTCCCCCCTGCCACCCACCCGCACCGTGCAGCTGGACAGCGACCTGGCCCCCCTCTACCTGGCCGAAGGCTGGGCCACGTTGCCCCCCACCGATGGGGTCCGCTATGCCACCCGCCCCTCTCCAGCGCTGCTGGTCAATCTGCCAACGACCTGCACCCGGCTGACCCTCACCGGCCCCGACCTGGCCGCGCTGCAGCAGCTGGAAGTCAACGGACAGACGCTCCTGCCCACAGAACGACACCCCCACCGCGTTCAGGTCGAGGTGCCCGCCAGGACAGAGGCCCCCCCGGTCGACCGCATTGTTCTACACCTGGAAAACACCCCCCGCCCGGCAGGGCAGACCCGCCAGCCGACCGGAGAAGCGGCCTGGCAGATCGGCAGCAGCGGGGCCAGACTGCCCGCAGCACACTGGATCGGGGTCCGCAGCGCCGGAGAAGAGGTCGGCGATTTTGCCCAGATCTTTGTAGACGGCTACGACTACGCCGGCAACGAACGGGGGTATCACCTGGTCGCCGTCCATCCGCAAGGAACCGTGCTGGCCGCAGCCCACTTCGACACGTCGGGGGATCCGGCAGCTTCGGGGGCCCTGGCAGACTGGCTGGCGCAGTGGGAGAAAGGCACGCTGGTGGCCGGAGCGGTCAGCGACGAAGCCAGCCTGCAGCTGGACGAAAGAGCCGTGGCAGCGCTGCGGGGAACCGGCGTTGGAACAGACCTGCGCGGCCAGCTGCGCTGGAGCCATGCCTTTGTCGGTGCAGTCGGCGCAGCACCAGGCAGCGCCCTCGAAGCAGCCGCGCTGCTGCACCCGGCCACCGTCACCGTCGGCGCAGCCGTCGATGGGCCCACCGTCTACGCAGGCGTGCGAACCCTGGAAATCGCCCCCTGCACCCGCTGACCCGCAGCAGCCTGCCGCACAGGTGGCCGCAAAACAACTTTTTTCACAGCGCCAAGAAGGGAACCGCCGCTCATGCTACACCCCACCTCTGCCCCCCTCCACATCGCCCTCGTCGGGTACGGCTACTGGGGCCCCAATCTTGCCCGCAACTTCCATCAACTGGCTGGCGTCAAACTGGCCTACGTGGTCGACCCCAACCCAGCCGCCCGTGCCCAGGCCGAACAGCGCTACGGCTGCGCCACCGCTGCCCGGCTGGATGAGATCCTCGCCGACCCGGCCCTGGCCGGGGTCGTCGTGGCCACCCCAGCCCGCACCCACTTCACACTGGCACGGGACGCGCTCGCAGCCGGCAAACATGTGCTGGTCGAAAAACCCCTGACCATGGACCTCGATGAAGGAGCAGAACTGATCGCGCTGGCCCGACAGCAGCAGCTGACCTTGATGGTCGGCCATGTCTTCGAGTACAACCCAGCCGTCCGCTATATCAAAACGCTGATCGAGCAGGGAGAACTGGGCGAAATCTTCTACCTCTACAGCCGACGCGTCAACCTAGGACGCGTGCAAAGCGACGTCAACGCACTCTGGAGCATCGCCCCACACGATATCTCGATCGTACTCTATCTGCTGGGCCAGATGCCAGACGCAGTCCGCTGCCAGGGTGCCAGCTGCCTGAACGGCAGCGTCGAGGATGTCGTCTTTCTAACCCTCTTTTTTCCCAACAACCTTCTCTGCCATGTCCATGCCAGCTGGCTCGACCCTAGCAAAACACGCGAGATGACCGTGGTCGGCAGCCGCAAAATGGTCGTCTACGACGACGTCAGCGCCGAAGGCAAGGTGCGCATCTACGACAAAGGCGTCTTCCGCAAAGGAGACGTCACCTACGGCGACTTCCAGTACAAGCTGCACAGCGGCGACATCCTGATCCCACGCCTCGACCTGCACGAGCCGCTGCAGATGGAATGCGCACACTGGATCGACTGCATCCGGACCGGAACCCCCCCCCTGACCGACGGCGAAAATGGGCTGCGCGTGCTCAAAGTGCTGGATGCCGGCGAACGAAGCTTGCGCCAGGAGGGCGCCAAGATTGTGCTCGCCAAGTGACCGCCGCCCCCTACACCGGCCTTTAAGGGCGAGCGACAGAACGGGCCGGCAGACGCAGCGTCTGCCCGACATAGAGCGTGTAAGAGGCCAGCCGGTTGCAGCCGACGATCCGATGCACCGTCGTGCCGTAGGCAGCGGCAATCGAAGCCAACGTCTGCCCCGCCCGCACCCGGTGGAATGCACTCGAACAGGAGGAGGTCTGCTCCAAAGTTCCCCCTACATCCTGCACTCCCCCCCACAAGAGCCCACAAAACAGCAAGACCCACACCCATCCCGCCAAACAGCGTTGCGCCCATCCCCCACAACGCCCCCTCGTACTGCTGCACATTTCAGCCCCTTTTCTCTTTACTGGCTCCAATGCTGGCGACAATGATGTAAAGCTCTCAAGGGATCGAACGAACTCGTGGCTCCCCTCGTTCAAGAAAACAAATTTGGTACCTATATCGACAGTATACCACAGCCGCAGCAGCTTGCCCACCGGCAAAAATAGCAAATTCCTACGACTTTTGTCTCATTTTGCAAAATTCATACAAATTCGCTTGCTTTTTTGTGACAAAAGTATTGACAATAATCTGCATCGGTGTTACACTATGTCAATGTAAGAAACTTTTAGCAATTGTTTGGCTTGTTGATTCAAAAGGAGTTGTTCAAGCGAGCTGTACGCCACCAAAGGAGCCAGGCTCCCGCGTAACAGCGCCTCGATTGTACGAACAGACTTGCACCTGTTGGTTCGTCCCACAACCCCATCCCTGTGCGGAGGGCAAGGCGTTGTTTTTTGGAGGAGTCAGCAGCTGAAGCTATGCCACACTCATCGCCGCTTCATCGCTGCCGTCCACTCTTTGCTGTCTATAAACGGCTCACCAATTTCCCAGTCTGGTATACAGGGATGTGGGGCCTGTTGGGTTTGTTGGCCCTCCTCTTCCTGGCTTCACCAGCAGTCGCCCAGTCACTCTCTGACCGCCATTGGGTAATTTTTCGCCGCCCCGACGGGCTCAATTCCAACGACACGCTCGCCATCACTCTCTACCAGGAGGCTGTCTGGGTCGCCACCGCCAACGGCATCAGCCGCTACAATGGCCGCTGGCACTCCTTCACAGAAGCACTCCAGCAAAACGCCGGCCCCCCCACCCCAATTCCCTTGGGCCGGGTCACCGCGCTCGTGGCTACCGCCGACACGCTGTGGGCAGGAACCGCCTCCGGCCTGCTGGTCCGCTGGCAAGAAGCGGCAGGCTGGCAGGTCGAACAGACGGTCGGAACCGCTATCCATCAGCTGGCCAGCAGCAAAAGCACCCTCTGGATCGGGACGGCCGATGGCCTGCTGGCGTACAAAGACTCTGCAATCCGGCCGGTCCCCGCCATCGGCAACCACCCAGTGCTGGCCCTCGCGGCCGGCGACGATCTGTTGTGGGTCGGCACAGACCAGACGCTCTGGCAGCTGACTGCCGACCTCACCGCCATAGAGGTCCCCCAGTTGCACGACGAACAGGGAGCTCCGCTCCAGGGCCCCATCACCGCGCTCTGGGCAGAAACCCCCGATCACCTCTGGATTGCCTCCCCGACTACCCTCGTCGAGTACCAGATCTCAAACGATCAGGCCACCTCTTATCCCTATCCTTTCGGGGGCGATTTTGCCCAGATCACGGCCATCGACGGCAACAGCGCCGACAGCATCTGGGTGGCTTCTAATGGAGCAGGCGCTGTTCAGTTCAGCCTGGTCGACCACGAAATCGCCAGCATGCGCAGCTGGGGAGGAGTTGCCCAGGATGGCCTCACGGCAGACGAAGTGCGCGGTGTCGCGCTCGACGCAGACGGCTCTGTCTGGTTCGCCACCTCGGTCGGCGTCTACCGCTATCAACCCTGGGCTTTCCAAAATATCGACAACCGACTGGACGCGTTGCCCGTCTACGACATGATCTTCGACCGCTTAGGCCAGCTCTGGACCGCCATCGGCGACGAAGGGATCCAGATGCGCGCAGGCCCCTATCGCCCCCCCTTCCAATACCTGCCTGGCACAGAGGGGCTGCCCGGCAACACCCTCTTTGTCCTGGAAGAGGATGAGAGCGGCCGCATTTGGGCCGCCACCGACCAAGGCATCGCCTATTTTTCCGACCAGCGCTGGTACAGCCCCCCGACCCTGCGTACCCTGACGATGACACCCGCCAGCACGTTGCGCGCCGATGCCCTCGGCCTCTGGATCGGCACCGTCAACGGCCTCGCCCGCTTTCTCTTTGCAACCCAGTCGCTCAAATTCGAACCCCTCCTGCAAGGAACACCGATCCGCGCACTGGAATTTGATTCGGTCGGCCGGCTCTGGGTCGCCAGCAGCACAGGCCAGCTCTGGCGGCGCAGCATCGACGGCAGCTGGCAAAAACTTTCGGCCGCTGGCAGCCTCCGACCCGATGCGCCGGTCACAGCGCTGCAGCCAGAAACTTCCAACCCAGGCGACATGCTGGCCGCCTTCAGCGGCTACGGAATCTACCGCTATACGAACGGCGCGTGGGCACAGGTCGAAAAGAGCGCAAATCTCGGCGACGAACCCATCTTTGCAATGTTCTCAGACCCAGCCACCCACTCCATCTGGGTCGGCAGCGAGACTGGCCTCACCTGGGTCGGGCTCAACGATGTCATCCGCTTTGACAGCCAGGACGGTCTGCAATCCGGCGCCATTCGGGCGATCGCACGCGACCCCAATGGCGTCTACTGGTTCGGCGGCGACCGCGGGCTGGCCTACTATATTCCCGAACGTGGCACCCCCTGGATCCAGCTCGCCACCACCACCGGCACCCAAACGGGTGCCGGACAGGAGACATTGTTCGCCACCACCGATCTCCCGGTGGAATTCACCTTCCTCTACGGCGACCTCCAGACCAGCCCGGCCCGGCTGCAGATCTTCACCCGCATCCGCGACAGTTCGCCCAACGTCCCCCCCTGGCAACCGACAACAGGAGGCAGCCGCCATGTCACGTTTCCTGCCCCCGGCAGCTATACGCTCGAATATATGGTGCGCGACCAGGCCTTCAACCATTCGGCGATCCGCTCCGTACAGCTGACGGTCATCCCAGCCCCCACCTACCTGACGATCCCCCTGCTCGGGCGGATGGAGACACAGGCCGTTCAGCTGTTGGTGATTTTCAGTTTGCTGACCTTCTTCGGGTTTGGGTTTGTGAGCGTTGAGATCTGGCAGCACCGCCGTCGGGTCGGCGAAGCCGTCCGCCGCGGCTACAACCCCTATATCAGCGGCGAACCGGTGCGTCGCGGAGAGATGTTCTTCGGGCGCCATGCCCTGCTGCAGCGGATCGTGTCGACCCTGCACAACAACAGCATCATGATCCACGGCGAGCGCAGAATCGGCAAAACCACCCTGTTGTACCAACTGGCCAGCACCCTGCGCCAGATCCAAGACCACGATTTTTGGTTTGTGGCTCTCTACATCGATCTGGAGGGCACCACAGAAAGTTCCTTTTTTCATCTGCTGATCGAGGAGATCGCCCACCATGTCGCCGCGCTCGACCACCTCGACCTTGCCTCCACGGCTACGCTGGAGCGGCTGCTCTACCACAGCCTGCCCGATTCCCTCTACTCCGACCGCGAGTTCAGCCGCGACCTGCGCCAGATTCTCCATCTGCTGGAAGCGTACGGCGCTCAGCGCTCTCCCAACCGCCAGCTCCGCCTGATCCTGCTGATGGACGAGATGGACACACTGAGCCGCTTCAACCACCTGATCCAGCAGCAGCTGCGCCGAATTTTTATGCGCGAGTTTGCTGTTTCTTTGGGCGCTGTGGTCGCCGGGGTCGAAATCAACAAAGAATGGGAACGTGTCGAAAGCCCCTGGTTCAATCTGTTCAACGAAATTTCTATCCAACCCTTCACCCCACAGGAGGCAACCTTGCTGTTGGTCGAGCCGGTGCGTGGCTACTACCTGTACGAACCGGCAGCCCTGGAGTTTATCGTCGCCCAAAGCGAAGGACGCCCCTACCGGCTCCAGCAATATGGCATGGAGGCTGTCAACGAAATGCTGCGCCACAGACGACGGCGAATTACCTATCGAGACGCGCAGGCCGCACACGCCATCATCCAATCCATCCCTTTCTTGGGACAGCCAACCGCAGCGGCCGCAGCGCCTCTGATGGTTTCCAACACCTTCCCGGCACAGCCCTCCACAGGCAACGGCTGAACAAGGAACGAGAGCGCCTCCAATGCGAATCCCTTACATCGTCGGACGGTGGGTCAACGGCACCCGCCATTATGGCCGCCAACGGCTGTTCGACTATCTGCTCGACACCCCGGATACCGCCACCTGGATCGTAGGTGCCAGGCGGATGGGCAAGACCTCCTTGCTGCGTCAGCTGGAGATGCTCACCGCCCCTGCCGACAGCGAGCTGGTGCCTCTTTTCTGGGATATGCAAGGCTGTGAAAGCAGCCAGGCCCTCTCCGACGAGCTTTTCCTGGCCCTCGAAGATGCCAGCAGCCGCTTCAGCGCACTTGGGATTGCCGTCGCCGAATGGGAAGGGCTGGACGCCCTGCTGATTCTGCGCCGGCTGGCCCGGATCCTCCACAGCCGAGGACAGCGGTTGCTCCTGCTGATCGACGAGGCCGAAGTGCTCATTCAGATCGCCCGCAACGAAGCTGCCTGGCTGGCACGTCTGCGCCGCTCGCTGCAGGACCCTGCGCTCAAAACGATGCTGGCCTCGACCAAACTGCTGATTCAACTCAACGCTGTGACCGCAGACTGGCCCACCAGCCCCTTTCTCTTCGGCTTCAACATGGTCAACCTTTGGAGTCTGGACCCGGACTCGGCAGTTGCCCTCGTCGAACAGCGCCAGGCCCCACGCCACGTGCACGCCAGCACAGCAGTTCTCGAAGAGATTCTTCTGCACACCCACCGCCACCCCTACCTGATCCAATTTCTCTGCCAACGTCTCTACAGCGAGGACGGCAGCGGCCAGGGATTTCTGCGGGCACCCGCCGACGAAGATCTGGATCCTGACCAGCTGCTTGCCGGTTTTTTCTTGATCGACTTTCAGCAGATGACCCGGCTGGAACGGCGCCTGCTGCTGGCGGTGGGCCAACATACACTTACCAGCGAAGCAGAGCTGCTGGCCGACCTGGCCGACGCCGACCCCCAGCGGATCCGCACCTATCTGTGGGGGATGGAAAAACTCGGCCATCTCCGCCGGATCTACGACCAGCTCGCTGTCGGCAACGAATATCTGCGCCGTTGGCTGCTGGCCAACCGCAGCCGGCTCGAACAGATGGACGAAGCCCTGGTCGACGAGGAAAGCTTTGCGCAGATCCTGCAGATCGGCTACACGCGCGAACCAGCCTCCTACCAGGTGGAGCTCGAACGGCTCGAACAGCAGCACCGACAGCTCCAGGAAACATTGGCTCTCTGCCAGCCCGATCAGCGTGCCGCTGTCGCCTCCGAACTGAATCGCCTCGGCCAACAGCTCGACCAGGTGCGCCGCGATGTCGAGCGGACCCGCCAACGTCCGCCGCTGGCCCACTGACCGTTCTGCCAGCTTTGTCCCTGGCACTCCTCTACAGTACAATGCAACCCAATCGGTTTTTTCCAAAAGGGCGGAGCGGCTCCGCTCCGCCCTTTTTTGAACGCTTCAAAATGGGTCTGCTTGCCATGACACACGCTGTTCCACTGGTCGATCTGTCCGCACAATACGCTGCAATCGGCCCAGAGATCGACGCAGCCATCCGTTCGGTGGTCGAACGCGCGGCTTTTATCATGGGGCCGGATGTACAGGCCTTTGAAACTGAATTTGCTGCCTTCTGCGCCACCCGCCACGCAGTCGGGGTCGCCAGCGGGACAGCAGCCTTGGAATTGACCCTGCGGGCCTGCCAGATCGGCGCAGGAGACGAGGTGATCACCAGCGCCCACACGTTTATTGCCACCGCCGAGGCGATCAGCGCGACCGGCGCTCGCCCTGTCTTCGCCGACATCGATCCGGTCACCTACACGCTCGACCCAGAGGCGGTGGCGGCAGCTGTCACCCCCGCCACCCGGGCAATCCTCCCTGTTCATATCTACGGCCAGCCTGCCCACATGGATGGCCTCCTGGCCATCGCCACCCACCACAACCTCGTTGTCGTCGAAGATGCCGCACAGGCCCACGGCGCTCGTTGGAACGGACGCCCGGTCGGCTCGCTCGGCCATGCAGCTTGCTTCAGCTTCTACCCGGGCAAAAATCTGGGTGCCTACGGGGATGCCGGCGCCGTCACCACCGACGACCCCCAGCTGGCAGCACAGGTCGCTCTGCTGCGCAACCATGGGCGCCGCTCCAAATACCTGCATGAGATCAAAGGCTACGGCGAACGTCTCGACACGCTGCAGGCAGCTGTTCTGCGCGCCAAGCTGCCCCATCTCCCGGCCTGGACCGCTGCCCGTCAACATCTTGCGGCCCGCTACAGCGAACGGCTGGCCCCTCTGGCAGAGTTCCTGACCTTGCCCGGTGTCGACCCAGCCGCCGAGGCGGTCTGGCATCTGTATGTCGTGCGCACGCAGCCGCGCGATGCCCTGCTCGACTCGCTCCAGCAGAGTGGCATCGGGGCGGGCATCCACTACCCGACCCCACTCCACCTGCAGCCCGCCTACGCCGACCTGGGCTATCGACGGGGCGACTTGCCTGTGACCGAAAGGGTGGCCGAGAGCTGCCTGAGCCTGCCCCTCTATCCAGAGATGACCGAAGCCCAGCAAGACGCTGTGGTGGCGGCCATTGCTGCTTTCTTTGGCCAGCGATGAACGAAATGCACAAAACCCACTCCCTGCACACAGGTCCACCTCCTGCGATCTCGGTCGTGGTGCCAGCCCGCAACGAAGAGGCCACCATCGCCACGGTGGTCGAGCGAACCTACCAGGCCTTCGCACAGCTGGGCTGCAGCGGCGAGGTCCTGGTCGTCAACGACGGCAGCACCGACCGCACCGGGGCCATTCTGGCCACCCTGCGAACGCAGTACCCCTCGCTGCGGGTCTTCACCCGCCGCCGTAGCCGCGGCATGACCGCCGCCTTGCAGCAGATGTTCAGCGCCAGCTCCGGTGCAGTTGTGATTTTGATCCCAGCCGATCTGGAGTCAGACCCACTGCTCGACCTGCCGGTGCTGATGCACGCGTTGGAGGCAGCGGATCTGGACGTCGTCGCCGGCTGGCGCCAGGGACGTCGCGACCGCAAGGTTCTGGCCAGCAAAATTTATAACTGGGTGATGGCACAGCTGGCTGGCGTTCACGTGCACGACGGCAACTGGATCAAAGCCATGCGCCGTGAAGTCGTCGCCAGTTTCCCCCCGTTGCGCAGCGACTGGCACCGCTTTTTGTTGATGATCGCGGCCCACAACGGCTTTCGCATCGGAGAAGTCCCCACCTTCTACCAGCCCCGCCCTGCCGGCAGCAGCAAGTTCGGCTGGGAACGAATTCCCAAAAGTTTTTTGGATGTGCTTGTTCTGAAGTTTCTGCTCACCTTCAGCGAAGCCCCCATGCGTTTTTTCGGGGGGTTGGGCCTCGCCGGGCTGGTCGGCAGCACCCTGGTCTTTCTCTATCTGCTCTTGCTCTATGTGTTCACAGCGACACAGCAACGCCCGATCTTTCTGTCCGCCGGCATCGCTGCCATCCTCAGCGTGCTCCTCATCCTGGTCGGCTTCCTGGCTGAACTCATCGTCACCCAGGGAGAACGCATCACCCAGCTGGAAAACGAGCTGACCACCCGCACGTCCGAATAAACTCCTTCTCCGGCGGAGCGCTGGTTCAAGGGGAGACCACACGGGCGCTCCCACAGGCCACCTGCTCCCCGACCTCCTGCCCGGCCGGGTCGCGCAGCCTGACCTGCAGCGGGTAGCTGCCCGGCGGGGTGGCTGGGTTGAGGTTGACGTCGACTTCGTCGCGCACCACGCTGCCCACAGGCCACTGCGACGGCGGGTCACGGCGCAAAATTTCACCGTCCCGGTAAAGCCGCTCTCCCCACACCCCCTCCGGCCCGACCAGCTGCACGTCGGGCATGTACGCCTGCTCGACAGCCGCCGTCGCCTGCCACCAGAGCCGCACATGCACCCACCCACTCGGGGGGTGCATCCGAAAATCGCTGGCAGCCACCAGAGGGGTGGTCACCTCACAGGCCAGCAGACGCAGCCCCGGAACCAGTTCGACGTCGACCCAGCTCGCCGAATCTGCCAAGGGCGGCACTTCTGCAAAACGATGGCGCAGGGCATAGCCGGTCACCTGAATCCCAGCCGGGTACTGTTCGGTCACCACCGGAAAGTTCTGGTCAAGCCAGCCTTCCACGACACGCTCGCGGTCGACACCCTCCAGATGGCTCTGCACCAGCCAGAGCGTGGCCGTCCCCAGATCTTCCAGCCCGCGCACCGGGGGTTCCACCTCCGCACTCTGGCCCGGCTCCAGTCTGCCCGTATACGGGTAAAAGACCGGCAGCTCCTGCTCGTCCGCCCACTGCCGCAGATACCAGCGCAGCGCGAGGTTGGTGTATTCCGCATGGCTGAACGCAGCCGCTGCCAGGCCCGGGCTCTGTTGTTGGTAGCCGGCCAGATAAGCCGCGGCGGCCCGCCAATCCTCGCGCAGCCGCTCCGGCGACCACAACGCCGGCAACGCCCCTGCCACCAGCAGCACCGTGGCCGCACCGGCAGCCCACCCAGCGGGGCGCCAGCGCAGCCCCACGGCGACCGCGCCGCGCGCAAGGGCCCACAGCGCATACGGGGCCAGAAACAAAAAGTAGCGGTCTTCCGCAAACACCGTGTCGCTGGCCCCCAGCAGCGCGCCGCCGATCGCCAGAGGACCCCCTAGCCAGAGGCAGAGCCAGAGCTGGTCGTGGCGCTCTCGGCCAGCACGCAGGAGCAGGCCTGCCGACAGCAGCAGGGCCAGCCAGGTCAGAAGCCAGGGTGCCACCGCTGCAGTCAGCCAGGGTGCCCGCCAGAGTGTCATCACCTGCAGTTGCCGCAGCAGCTGCGCCCCAAAATTCTCGTAGGGCACCCCCGGCATCCCTTCGCGGACGTTGACCCCCCAGGCGCTGTGCGCCAGCGGCAGAAAGAGCAGCAGAGTCACCGTCAGCGCACAAACCCCCTCCAGCAGCCGACGCCAGCCACCGTCAGCACCTGCCACAGCGCGTGCCTGCCGCTCAGCAACCCACAGCCCGACCAACGCCAGCCCGGCAGCCGGCAGCACAAACGCGCTGAACAGATAGCTGTACAACGCAAATGTGAACGCGCCGACACAGAGCGCCCACCATCCCAGACGGGCCAGCGCCCGCTGCCCCTGCCAGCCGCGCAACAGAGCATACCCCGCCCAGACAATCCCCGTGGTCGCAGGCTGGAACATGCGCAGCTCCTGGCTGTACCAGACCAGCACCGGGCTGAGCGCGGTCAAAGCGGCCGCCAACAGCGCCACAGAACGCCCGCTGAGCCTCTGGGCCAGCAGCCCCAGACCCACTACCGTCAAAACGCCGAGCAACGCCCCCAGCAGACGCAGTGCCCAGTCGCTGTGCGCCAACCCCAACGGTTCGAGCAGGTTGATCCAACTATGCAGCAACAGATAATAGCCGGGCGGATGCTTGTCCTGAATCAACGGCAGCGTACTTTGCCAGATGTAGTTGGCGCCCGAACGGGCCCACCTCAAGCTGACTGCTTCGTCGAACCAGAAAGAATGGTAGTCCAGCTGCCACAGACGGGTCCAGGCAGCCACTGCCAGAATCGTCAGCTCTGGCCAGAGCCCCCGCAGCCTTGCCCAGCCGCCCCTTCTCTCAGCCATCCCTCAGCTGCTCCCCTGTGCAGGCCAAAAAGACATCCCCCAGGCTGGGACGGTGGATGGCCACCCGGTGGATCGCAAATCCTGCCGCCAGCGTGGCCGCGATCAGCTCTGCCAGCCGACGCTCGCCGCTGTCCACCCCGATCTGAAAATAGATCGACGGCTCACCCAGCGGCCCTTCGGCGACATGATGCACGAGGTTGGTGACAAAGGGCAGGCCCGCCAACAACGCAGACTGGCGAGCCACGTCGCCGGTGCCCGCAAGGGTGACAACATCCGCCCCCATCTGGCCGATAAGTTCAGCCGGGGATCCCGTCAACAGCAGCTCGCCATCGTCGAGGATCCCGACACGGTCCGCCAACGACTCGGCCTCCTCCATCGAATGGGTCGTCAGCAGCAAAGTGATCCCTTCCTCTTTGCGCAGCTGCCGAAGGTAGCGCCAGATCCCGGCGCGGTTCTGCGGGTCCAGTCCCTGGGTCGGTTCGTCCAGAAACAGCACTTGAGGGGCTGGCAGCAGGCCGCGCGCCAGTTCGAGCCGCCGCTTCATCCCCCCCGAATAGGTGCCGGTCTTGCGATCCAACACGTCGCTGAGCTCGACCAGCGCAGCCAGCTCCGCAATCCGTCTTTTGCGCGTTGGCTGGTCAAGCCCATAGAGGCGGCCATGAATGTCCAGCACCTGACGCCCGCTCAACTCGGTGTCGAGCACGATCTCCTGAAAGGTCACCCCCAGGCGACGGCGAACTTCAGCGCTCTGCGTGACCACATCAAAACCAGCCACTGCTGCGCGCCCGGCGGTCGGTGCCAGCAAGGTGGTCAAAATCGAGATCAGGGTCGTCTTGCCAGCCCCGTTGGGGCCAAGCAGCGCGTAAATTTCGCCGCGCTGCACGCTGAAGGTGACCCCGCGCAGCGCCTGCACAGCCCCGCCGCGCCCAGGATAGGTCTTGACCAATTGGTCGCTTTCGATTGCGTTCATATCCTCCTCCAGCGGGCCCCTCAGGCGGAGGGGCCCGTCCAGCTCTCTTCAGTAGAGCGCCAGCCTGCGCGCTGCCACATAGATTTTCTCTGCATTGGGCCGGTAGGCATCTTCCAAAGGGGGGCTGAATGGAACCGGCACGTCCAACCCACCGAGCCGCTGCACCGGGGCGTCCAGCCACTCAAAGGCCTCTTCTGCGACCAGTGCAGCAACCTCTGCGCCGACCCCAGCCAGCCGATTGGCGGCGTGCACGACCAGCACCTTGCCTGTTTTGCGGGCCGTTGCCAGGATCGCTGGCCGGTCCAGCGGCTTGAGGGTGCGCAGGTCGAGCACTTCGCTGTCGATCCCTTCATCCGCCAGCCGCCGGGCAGCCGCAAGCGCCTGATGCAACATGGCACCGTAGGTGACCATCGACAGATCCCGACCTGGCCGCACGACAGATGCCTCTCCCAGAGGAAGGGCTTCAGCGCCCGACGGGACATGCCCTTTCAAGGAGCGATAGAGCGGCTTGCTCTCAAAATAAATCACCGGGTTGTCGTCGCGGATGGCGGCCAGCAACAGCCCTTTGGCGTCGGCGGGGGTCGACGGCGCCACCACCTTGAGCCCAGGGGTATGGACAAACCAGGCCTCTGGGTTCTGGCTGTGGAACGGGCCAGAGCGAATTCCACCGTCAGACGGTGCGCGGATCACCCAAGGCACCGCCCCCTTCCAGCGGTAGTGGGCGGTCGCCGCAAACTGGACAATGCTGTCAAACGCCGAAGAAATAAAATCGGCAAACTGCATCTCCACCACCGGGCGCAGCCCCATCAGAGCCATTCCGGTCGCCGCCCCCACAAAGCCAAGCTCGGCGAGCGGGGTGTTGATCACACGGCGGGCGCCAAATTCAGCTTCAAAACCTTTGGTCACCTTGAAAGCCCCGCCAAAATCGCCGGCGATGTCTTCCCCCATCAGCAGCACGTTCGGATCCCGACGCATCTCCTCACGCAGCGCCTCGCTGATGGCGGCAATATAGGTCAGCTCGCGCGTCGAATCCCCTGTCTGTTCGCCGTCGGCAAACCCGAAGTTGCTCCCTGTCCCCATGACCTCACCCTTCTGCGTAGACCCCCGCCTCGACCGTGGCCGGGTCAGGCAGGATATCAGCCTCGGCGCGGGCCACAGCATCGGCAACCTCTGCCGCAACCCGCTCTGCGATCTCCGAGAGCACTGCCTCGTCGCTGACCCCAGCCTCCAACAGACGCGCCCGATAGGTCATCACTGGATCCCGCTTTTCCCAGCTCTCCAGCAAGGAACGTGGGACATACTCCGCCCCGTCGTGGATGGCATGGCCCAGCATCCGCATCGTCCTGGCCTCGATGAGCGTCGGCCCGCCGCCGCAGCGAGCCTGCTCGACCGCAGCAGAGGTCACAGCGTAGACAGCCTCCACGTCGTTGCCATCGACAGTGACCCCTGCCATCCCATAGCTGGCTGCCCGTTCGGCGATCGCAGGGACCTTCATCTGTTGTTCCAACGGCGTCGAATAGGCATAAAGGTTGTTCTCGACGATCACCACCCACGGTGCATTCCAAACGGCGGCCATGTTGAGTGTCTCATGAAACAGCCCGGCACTGCTGGCACCGTCGCCGGTAAAGGTGAGCGCCACGCGCGCCTCCGACCGGTAGACAAAGCTCATCGCCGCCCCCAGCGACACCGCCATCGAATGGGGAAGGTGGCTGATAAAGCCGATGATCTGGAGCCCCAGATCCCCCATGCCGTGCAGGTTAGCATCGCGACCCGCCGAGACCCCACCGCTGCGCCCCAGCAGATTGCCGAAGATACGCTCTGCCGTCATCCCACGCAGCAGGTAGGCGCCCAGGTCGCGGTGCATCGGGGCGATCACATCCTCCGGTTTCAGCGCATACGCGGCTCCGACACTGATCGCCTCGTGGCCACGCTGGCTGAAGGTGCCTCCCAGACCACGCCCCTGCTTCCACATCGCCACCATCGTCTCGTCAAAGCTGCGCGTGAACAGCATCCAGTAGTACAGTGCAAGGCGCTGCTCGTTTGTCAACGTGGTTTGGGCCACAGCATCGACCTCCCTTCTCTTGGGCCTCGACAGAGATTTCACCAGGACTCCCCCAGCGCTTGCCCTATCTCGTCGCAGTTCAGGCTGTCAAAACGGTGCGCAGCGCAGCCAACGCCGCAGCCAAGGTCTCGGCCGCTGTGCGTTCGCTGCTGTCAATGCGCACGGCATCTGCGGCAGGACGCAGCGGCGAGTGGGTGCGTTCGCTGTCGATGCGGTCGCGACGCTCGATGTCGGCCAGCACCTGTGCATAGGCCACCTCCTTGCCCTGTTCGCACAGCTCCTGGTGGCGACGGTGCGCCCGCACCGCCGCAGTCGCTTCGATATAGAGCTTGAGCGGGGCCTCCGGCATCACCACAGTCCCGATGTCACGGCCGACCATCACAATGCCCGGCCGCTCGGCCTGCCCACTCCCATAGCGGCGGGCGATCTGGCGCTGCCGGTCCGTCATCGCTGACCGCACCTCCGCATAGGCCGACACCGTCGAAACCGCTCGATCGACTTCAGGAGCCCGAATCTGCCAGGTCACATCCTGCCCATCCACCAACACGGTGGCATGGCGCCCATCCTGTGGGTCGGGCTGGGGCGGCTGGATCTCGATCCAGATCTCCCCAGCCAGCTGGCCGATCTCCAGCTCGTTCTCCAGCAGGATTCCCCCGTCCAGCACAGCCCAAGTCACCGCACGGTACAGACTTCCTGTATCAAAAAACAAAAAATCCAAAGCCCGGGCCAGCCCATAGCCGACTGTGCTCTTGCCCGACGCCGCGGGCCCGTCGATCGCAACGATCGCTGGATACAATGCCGTTCGCTCTCTTTCTTGATCCGCAGACAACGGTCTGGTGTCGGCCATGGTCAGACAGCTTTACGCTGCACGCGGGCGCCGGGGCACCTCGCGGTTGTGGCCAGCCGGCCGTTTTTCCGCACTCCCCCGGCCTGCACTCCCCCGGCCCGCACTCCCCCGGCCCGCACTCCCCCGGCCCGCACTCCCCCGGCCCGCACTCCCCCGGCCCGCACTCCCCCGGCCCGCACTCTGTGGGCGCGCGCCGGGTCGCTGGGGGAGCGGTCTGGCTGCTGGGGCCCGCTCTACAGCCAGCCCAGCAGCCTGGCGCAACGCGCGCACCTCAGCCGGCGTCAAGGGCACACACTCGCCGAGCGCCAGCTTGCCCAGCGTCAGCGGCCCCAAGGACCACCTCACCAGCCGCAGCGTCGGGTAGCCGACGGCGGCGGTCATAGAGCGGATCTGGCGTTTTTTCCCCTCGCGCAGCACAATGCGCAGCCAGACCCCTTCTGTCGGCCCGCGGCTGAGGGCCAGTTCGGCAGGCAATTCCTGGACCACTTCAACCTCTGCCGGGGCCGTACGCCCTTCGGGCAGTTCGACACCCTGACGCAGCGTGAGCAGCGCCGTCGTCGTCGGCACGCGCTCGACCAGCACATAGTACGTCTTGGGATGCTCGTAGCGCGGGTGGGTCAGGCGGTGGGCCAGTTCTCCGTCGTCGGTGAGCAGGATCAGCCCCTCGCTGTGCAGGTCGAGGCGCCCGACCGGAAAAAGTCGACCGGCCTCGGCCGGGGCCAGATCCAGCACAGTCCGCCGTTCCCCCCCTTCGCTGTCGCTAAGGAGGCCGCGCGGCTTGTGGAGCTTGTAGTAGTGGTGGGTTGCGACCACTTTGAGCGGTTTGCCGTCCACCACAATCTGGTCGCGCGCCGGGTCAGCTTTCGAGCCCAACGTCTGGACCACCTGGCCGTTGACATGGACCCGCCCGGCAGCAATCAGCTCTTCGCATTTGCGACGGCTGCCGATGCCGGCAGCCGCCATCACTTTTTGCAGTCGTTCTTTGCTCATGAAACCTCGTCTATGGGTGGCATCCAGGTCGGCAAGGGGCAGCCCAACAAAAACGGCGAAGCGGGTGCTCTGCTTCGCCGTCTGGAGCCCAAGGCGGCGGCCAGCGCCAGCCAGAAACTACGCCACTCCGTTTGCTTACGCAGCCACAGCCGCTTTGGGGCTGCTCACTCGCTGGCCGTTTCGGTCAAAAAGCGACCGCTCATCCCAGGCCACCAGAATCGGGGCGGCTGTAAAAATGGAGCTGTACATTCCAGAGATGAAACCAACCAGCATCGTCGCCATAAACTGCTGCAGCGTCGCCCCTCCCAGCACCAAAATTGCCACGACGATCAAAAAGACGGTGATCTGCGTGCCGATCGACCGGGTCGCCGTTTCAATGATGCTGCGATTGGCCACAACGGCCAGCGACTCGTTGCGGTACCGGTGGATATTTTCACGCAATCGGTCGAAGATGACCACTGTATCGTTGACACTGTAGCCGATCACTGTCAAAATTGCAGTCAATGTCAGCGCATCCAGCTCCCAGCCAGCCACCAGATTCATGATGCTCAGAAACGAAAGCGCAACCAGCACGTCGTGCACCAGGGCGACCACAGCAGCCACCCCATAACGGAATGGATGGGGCACACTGCGGAAGGCCCAGGCAATGTACAACAAAATGAGCAAGGAGGCGGCAACCAGGGCAACCCATGCAGCCTGGCTGACCTCCCGCCCCACGGCAGGGCCCAGGCTCCGATAGGTCAGTTCTTGCGATTCTCCAAACTGTTCTTCCAACAGCAGGCGCAGCCGCTCTTTTTCAGCAGCATCTACCGGTTTGAACTTGATCTGGGCGGTCGAATCGTTGTTGACGGTAAAAACCGTTGTGTCGCCGTACCCGGCGTCTACAAAGACCTGACGCACCGCTGCCGGCTGCACCGTCTGGGAAAAGCTAATTTCCCAGACAGAGCCCCCTGTATAGTCGATGCTCAACGGCAGGATCTGTCCACGCGTCGCCCCCGACCAGACCATAAAAAGCAGCGACGGCAGAATCAAAATCAGCGAAATCAAAAACCAGATTTTACGTTTCTCAACGATGAAATACATCGCAATCTCTCCAGTCTCTCATCCAGTCTCTCATCCAGTCTCTCAGTAACCCACGATCGCCCGGGCTGTCTCAGAACGCTGTGAGCGGCTGCCTAACAGGACCCGCATGAAGGTCAGTGTTGCCAGATACGCCGTCAACATCGACAAAAGAACACCCAGCCCCAGCGTCAGCGCATAGCCCTTGACAATGCTCGCCCCAAACTGGTTGCCAAAGACATAGAGCACCGCACAGCTGATCAAGGTAGTCAGGTTGCTGTCAAAAATCGCCGGCCAGGCACGGCTGAAACCGGCTTCGACTGCCAGACGGGGGGATCGTCCGCTGCGCAACTCTTCACGCAGACGTTCAAAAATCAAAATATTGGCGTCGACCGCCATGCCGACCGAAAGGAGAAACCCGGCAATTCCAGCCAGGGTCAACGTCACCGGCACCAGTTTGTAGATCGCCAGGTTGAGAAGGACATAGAAGATCAGCGCAACGTCGGCCAGCAGGCCTGGCAGCCGATACATCAGGATCATAAACAACAGAACCGCCCCCATGCCGATCAGACCGGCGATCAGACTGCTGCGCACCGAATCCTGCCCCAGCGTCGCACTGATCGAACGCACGTCCATCACCTTCAACGGCACCGGCAGCGCCCCGTACCGCATCTGAATTGCCAGTGAATTGGCTTCCTGCTCGCCAAACTGGCCGGTGATCACTCCCTGGTCGCGGATGGCCGCCTGGACTGTCGGCGCCGAGAGCACCACACCGTCCAGGACAATCGCCATCGGCTGGCCAATATTGGCGCTGGTATAGTTGAAAAACTGCTCGCTGCCACTGCCCGTCAGCTCAAAGCCTATCTCCCACATGTTGAACTGATCCTGGCGGGCGATCGCAGTCCGCAGCACGTCGCCGGTCATGACCGTTTCAAAGACCCTCTCGCCATAGGGGGTGGCCAGAGGGTCCGATCCTGCGGCGGCAAGGTATTCCTGCACCGCACTCACTTTGTTGGTAGTGTTGATGATCATGCCCTGCTGCAACGCCTGCCCCTGCGGGTCTACAAACTCCAGTTGGCCGGTCGAACGGATCGTCTCGATCGCCTTGTCCGGGTTGTTGACGCCGGGCAGTTCGGCGGTGATCCGGTTCTCCCCCTGGTTTTGGACGACCGCTTCAGAAACCCCCAGGCTGTTGACACGCCGTTCGACGATCAGCTTGGCGGTCTCCATAGCCCCCTGCTGCAGGTCTCGTCCTTCGGGGAGATCGGCCTCCAGCATCACCTGGGTACCCCCCTGCAGATCCAGCCCCAGCTTGAGCTCCAAAGGCGTCGGTTGGCCCGTATTCTCCGAGCGCACCAGCCACTGGGGATGGGGCACCGGCAGCACGATGTACAGGGCCAGGGCCGCCAACACAACGATCAAGGCTAAAGATATCTTGGCGTTACGCATTCACTGACTCCACCCGGATGACAACGGCAGCGGTGACACGCCTGTTCCGAACCCTTGCGGCCCAGAAAACAGCGCCCCTGCCACACACCCTCCGTTGCTTGCTGTTGCTTGACAACGTTTGATTTGACAAAACAAAACCAAGTTATTATACGCATGTGTGCGAACCAGCGGCAAATTGTCAGAGAGATGGCTTCACAAACCGCTGCGGATCTGATAAAATCAAGAGGAAGACGCATGCAGCAAGCTCCTGTCTGGGGCAAAGCTGGAGTGCGGAATGGCCCCCATTGAGGGCCAGAAAGGCATTGTGACCATGTCCACTCCCCATGCAGACGTTTCTGTGCTGTCCCCCGTGGCTGGTGCCGACGACGAAGCCACCCCGTGTGACCCCAAACCAGAAATCGAACAGGCCAGCGCGTACCAGGTGGCGCTGGGCCAGCTGGATCGGGTCGCCGCCTTCATGCATCTGGATGAAGGAATCCACCGCTCTCTGCGCAGCTGCCAGCGCGAGCTGATCGTCCACTTTCCGGTACAGATGGACGACGGGCACATTCGCATCTTTACCGGTTTTCGGGTCCACCACAACATGACCAAAGGGCCGACCAAGGGGGGGCTGCGCTACCACCCCAGCGTCACGCTGGACGAATGTCGTGCCCTGGCGATGTGGATGACCTGGAAATGTGCCTTGATGAACCTGCCCTACGGCGGCGCCAAAGGGGGGGTCATCGTCGACCCTGCCACGCTGAGCCCGCGCGAGCTTGAAAAAATGACCCGCCGCTACGCCACCGAGATCAGCCCCTTCATCGGGCCGGAGCGCGACATCCCAGCGCCCGATGTCGGGACCAACGCCCAGGTGATGGCCTGGATCATGGACACCTACTCCATGCACCGTGGCTACTCGGTCCCGGCGATCGTCACCGGAAAACCGGTCCAGATCGGCGGCACCCATGGACGCGAACAGGCGACCGGGCTGGGCGTCACCTACGTCACCCGTGCGCTGCTCAAACAACGCTGCGGGCGCAGCCTGGACGGGGTGACCGTCGCCATCCAAGGGTTCGGCAATGTTGGCAGCTGGACTGCCCGGACGATGTACGAACGCGGGGCGCGCGTGGTCGCCGTCAGCGACAAATCGGGGGGGGTCTACAACGCGCGAGGGCTCGACCCCCGCTATCTGCAGCAGCATCTCAAAGAACATGGCAGCCTCAGCGACTACCCAGGGGCCGATGCGATCTCCAACCAAGAGCTGCTTGCCTTGGCGGTCGACGTCCTGGTCCCAGCAGCCTTGGAGGGCCAGCTCACACGCCAGAATGCCGCCCAGGTGCGAGCCACTGTGGTGGCGGAAGCGGCCAACGGCCCCACCACCCCCGAGGCAGACGAGATCCTGGCCGACAAAGGCGTCCTGGTCATCCCCGACATCATCTGCAACGCCGGCGGCGTCGTGGTCAGCTACTTCGAATGGGTCCAAAGCCTGCAGGCCTTTTTCTGGGACGAGGGCGAAGTCCGCCGCCAGATGGAACGGACCTTGCTCGACAATCTGGAGGTTGCGGTCGGAACGACCACGCGCCACTCTTGTGACCTGCGCACCGCCGCCTATATGATTGCGATCCGGCGCATCGAAGAGGCCCTTTTGCTGCGCGGCTTCTACCCGTAACTTCGCCTTTGGCGGCAGCAGCTGTTATACTCCCTCTCCATGAACGCTGATCTGCGCCGAAAGCTTTTCTATTCGTTGGCAGGTGCCCTGCTGCTCTACGTGGTCCTGGTGCTGTGGAGCGACCTCCAGGAGGTGCAGGGGGCGCTGCACGCCTTTCCCTGGCAGTGGCTGCCCGCAGTGATGGGGCTGGCGCTCTTCAACTACGCCGTCCGTCTGCTGCGCTGGCAGAGCTGGTTGAAGCTGGTCGGCGTGCGGATCTCCCGCTGGGACAGCAGCCGAATCTTTGGGATCGGCAGCCTGATGATGATGACACCGGGCAAGGTGGGCGAACTGCTCAAAGCCTATATGGTCAAAAACATCGACGGCACACCGATGCGGGTGACCGCGCCCATCCTTCTCTCCGAACGCATCATCGACGGCATCGCCATGTTGATCCTGGCCAGCCTCGGGCTGGTTGCCTTTCCAGAGCCGCGCGCCCAGCTGGTGGCAGCCCTGCTGCTCGCCAGCTTTGTCGCCGGAATCGTCGTGATCCAGGTTCGCCCGCTGGCACTTCGCGTCCTGGCCCTGGCCCACCACCTTCCAGGGGTCCGCAAAGTTTCCGACCAGCTGTACGCGATCTACGACAGCAGCTATGTCTTGTTCCGCCCTGGCCCGCTGCTCTGGGCGCTGGGCATCGGTCTGTTGGCCTGGGGCACATCGGGGATCGCTTTTGGGGTCGTTCTGGTCGGTTTTGGAGCGCCGTTGAGCTGGCAGACGTTTTGGATGGCCATCTTTGTCTTCAACCTGAGCACCGTGATCGGAGCGGTCGTCGCGCTGCCCGGCGGGCTGGGCGGCTTTGAAGGCAGCGCAGTCTTCTGGCTGATCCGGCTCTTTGGCCTGAGCACAGCCTCCGCCACGGCCGCTGCCCTTGTGGTTCGTTTCTGCACCCTCTGGCTCGGTGTCGGGATCGGCCTCGTCAGTTTTTTGCTTTGGAACCAGCTGCTGGCAGGCGCCGAGGCTGTCGACCGCAGTAAGCAGCTCCAGCCACTCCCCGACCGCTAAAGCTGC
This sequence comes from Chloroflexota bacterium, assembly GCA_018969295.1. Lineage (GTDB taxonomy): Bacteria > Chloroflexota > Anaerolineae > Caldilineales > Caldilineaceae > Caldilinea. The sequence goes on from JAGWYN010000029.1 coordinate 41,508, forward strand.
TCGGTCGCCTGCCCAGAACAATTTGCACGACCACGCTCTTGCGTGTACAGTTTGTGCTGCGGCGATTGGCATGCTCCACCCTTGTGTACCAGAGGTCTCTTTCACAATGCGCAAATGGTTGCTCCGTCTGTTCCTGGCGATAGTCGTTCTGGCAGGAGTCGTTCCGCTGGCAGCGTATTTTTGGCTGCGCACCAGCCTGCCCCTGGTCAGCGGTACGGTGCAGGTGGGCGGAACCGACGGGCCGATCGAGATCATACGCGATGCCGAGGGGGTGCCCCACATCTACGCCACCACCGACCACGATGCTTTTTACGGTCTTGGGTACGTTCATGCCCAGGATCGTCTGTGGCAGATGGAGATGCAACGCCGCATCGGGGCAGGTCGCCTCAGCGAGATCCTGGGCGAAGCAACGCTCTCGATCGACAAGTTCCAACGAACCTTGGGCTACTACCGGGCAGCCCAGGCTGACCTGAACATCATCGAGGCTCGCAGCCGACAGGCGCTGGAAGCCTACGCAGCCGGCGTCAACCAGTGGCTGAGCGAGGGACACACCCTGCCCCCCGAGTTCGTTTTGCTGGGGGTCAAACCGACTCCCTGGCAGCCTGTAGACTCGCTGGTCTGGCAGAAGATGATGTCGTGGGACTTGGGGGGCAACTACGATGTGGAATTGCTCTATCAACAGCTGGCCCAGGCCGTGGGACCCGAAAGAACTGCCCAGCTGTTGCCCGACTATCCCGCCGAAGGGGTCAGCGTGCTGGCAGGGCTGGATTTCGACAGCCAGGCAGCTGCATCGCTCCTCTCGATCGACCGTCTGCTAGAAACTGGCTTTGGCCACGGGGGGCGGGAAGCGGGCAGCAACAACTGGGTGGTTGCGGGCAGCCGGACGGCAACAGGGCTGCCGCTGCTGGCCGACGACCCCCATCTGGGTACCTCGATCCCGTCGATCTGGTACCTGGCTGAGCTGCAGGGAGAGACGCTGCACGTGGTCGGCGCAACCTTCCCAGGGCTGCCCGCAGTGGTCATCGGACACAACGAACGGGTGGCCTGGGGAGTCACCAACATGGGGCCTGATGTCCAGGATCTCTACGTCGAACGGCTCAACCCTGCCAACCCCAATCAGTACGCAGTCGACGGCAGCTGGCAGACTATCCAGGTCGTCGAAGAGGTGATTGAGGTCGACGGCAAGGAACAGCCGCTGCGCTGGGCGGCTCGCTCGACCCGCCATGGCCCGCTGATCTCAGATGTGAGCGATACAGGGGTGCCGCTGGCCCTGCAGTGGACTGCGCTGCAGCCCGGTGACACAACGATCGATGCGTTCATCTCGGGCAACTATGCGAACAACTGGACGGAGTTCGTCACAGCTCTGGAAAAATTTGTGACGCCGAGCCAAAATTTTGTTTACGCCGACGTCGACGGCAACATCGGCTACTACGCGCCAGGCCGCATCCCGATCCGGGCGGAAGGCCACGACGGGCGGGCTCCCGTCCCCGGTTGGAGCAGCGCATACGAATGGCAGGGCTTTATCCCCTTTGCAGAGTTGCCCCAGCTCTACAACCCGCCGGAAGGCTACATTGCCACTGCCAACAACCGTGTTGTCGACGACAGCTATCCTTATCTGCTGGGAACCGACTGGGCCCCCCCCTATCGGGCAGAACGGATCGTGGAGCTGCTCGAGCAGCCTGCCCGCAAGGGAGACAAACTGACCCTCGCCGATATGCTGGCGATGCAGGCAGACCAGACCAGCACGCAGGTGCGGATGCTGCTGCCCTTTTTGTTGGAGACGCCTCCCCAGAACGAACGGCAGGCAGCGGCGATCGAGCTGCTGCACACCTTTGACGGCGAGATGCGCCGAGACAGTGCAGCCGCAGCCCTCTACCAGGCCTGGATGGTCCACCTGGAGCGGGCCCTGTTCGAAGACGACCTGCGGGCCAGCCTGTTCGAGGAGATGTCGACGCGCGCCAATCCAATTTTTTTGACCAATATCCTCAACGACCCGGCACTGGGGGCAGTCTGGTGCGACCAGGTGCTGACCGCACCCGTAGAGAGCTGCACTGACACTGCGCAGCACGCGCTGGACGCAGCGCTGGACGATCTGAGCGCACGAATGGGAGAAACCATGTCCGATTGGCGTTGGGATCGGATTCACCTGACCCAGTACCCACACAACCCTTTCAGCGAGGTTGACCTGCTCAAGGGAATTTTCCACCGCAGCATCGCCAACGGCGGCGACCGCTATACCGTCAACGTGGCGCCGGTACAGCTGGCCGAACCCTACCTGCAAAACAACTCACCAGGGTACCGGCAGGTCGTCGACCTGGCTGACTTCAACAACAGCCGTTTCATGATCACGACCGGACAGTCTGGCAATGTGCTCAGCGAACATTACGACAACCTGATCCGCCGCCATCGCGATGTCGAGTACCTGCCGATGAGCTTTGGCCGCGCCCAGGTGAGCGGAACGCGGCTGCTGCTCCAACCCGCCCCCTAGCCAGACAGCCCATGCAGTTCAGGGTGCTGGCTCTGCCAGGATAGGATTAACAATGCAACGTTGACCCTTGCATAAACGATGCCCAGACTCCCTTCGGAGCGCTGCCGCTTGGCAGGTCACTGGTAGGTGCTGCGCCCGCTCAGGGTTCTGGCCAGCTGCTCTTCGTCGAGCACGATCCCCAGCCCGGGGGCATGGCTGCAGGTCAGCCAGCCGGCCCGATCGACTTCGACCGGTTCCACCAACATGAAGTCGCGCCGGGCCACTGTCCAAAAAGGCGGATCCCACGGGAATTCCAAAAAAGGCGCCCCGACCGTCCCGGCCGTCAGGTGCAGGTTGGCCAGCAACCCGATCCCGTTGCCCCAGGTATGTGGCGTGAAGAGTGAGCCCGCCTCAGCCACCGCAAAAGCCAGCTGACGCAGCTGCACCATGCCGCCGGTCCAGACCACATCGGGCTGGTAGACATCCAGACAGCCCCGCTCCAACAAGGTATAAAATTCGTAGATCTCTCGCGTGCCTTCCCCACCCGCAATCTTCACCGCCGTTGCCCCACGCAGCTTCGCCATCCCCGCATAATCGGCCCGATGCAGCGGCTCTTCCATCCAGTAGACCCCATGCCGTGCCAGTTCCTGCGCGACTTCCAACGCCTGCGCATAGCTCCAGGGCTTCTGCGTGTCCCAAGGCATCCGCCACCCCTGGTTGCAGTCCACCAGCAACCGGGCCCGGCCAGCCAGGGCACCGCTGACCGCAGCGACTACGGCCAGGTCGTCTTCCAACAGAGGGCGTCCAAACCGGATCTTGACTGCCGGAAAACCCGCTTCGACAGCCTGCAAGGCCAGCGCTACAGTCTCGGCCGGCGTACGGTGGGTCCCCAAAGACGCGTAGGCTTGCAGCCGGTCTGCCCGCCCGCCAACTTTCTGCCAGACCGGCCGCCCCTCGATCTGGCCCACCAGGTCCCACAGCGCGATCTCCAGCGGCCAGCAGCGGCCCGCATGAAAACTGATGTTGTCCAGCACGGCTGCATGGCGTTCGAGCAGACGAGGATCCTGCCCGATAAACAAAGAGGCGTAGTCGGCAAAACCGACCATCGCATCCCCCGAACCGACCCCTGTCCGCCCTTCGTTGTCGCGCACACGCACGATCGTCGCCGGAAAACGCCGCCGGGGCTGCGTATCCCAGGAAGCGGGAAAAGGCGGATCCAGCGGCAGCTGATGGTGTGTAATCTGGATATCCACTATCTGCATACAATTTTTCCTTCTGTCACCGTTCCCCCCATTCACGCCACCAACAGCCGAATTCCCGCGATCAGGGTCATGCCAAGGGCCAACAGCTCGAAAAGCTGCTGGTCAATCCACCGAATCAAAACCCGCCCGGTCAACGCCCCCGCCACCGCCACCGGGATCAACAACAAGCTGATCGGCGCCGAATCTGCGTTGATCAGCCCCAGCCCGTACGAGAAGGGCACTTTGAACAGGTTGATCACAAAAAAATACCACGCAGTCGTTCCCATGAAGACATATTTGGGCAGCCGCATGGAGAGCAGATAGATAACCATGATCGGGCCGGCAGCGTTGGCCACCATCGTCGTAAAGCCAGCGCTGACCCCCGTCACCGCTGCCAACAGCGGATGGGGCCTCTCCCCGGCCTCCAACGACAACAACACCTGGCCACGCGCCCGGCGCCAGAGCTGGATCGCCACGATCGTCACCAGAACTGCGCCGATCAGCCGCTGTGTGGTCAGAGCGTCGATCCGCCCCATCACCAGAAAGCCAGCCACAATCCCCGCTGCCGCCCAAGGAAACAGACGCACCAGCTGTGGCCAGTTTGCCTGCCGGCGATAGCTGATCACCGCCACAATGTCTGCAGCAATCAAGATCAACAGCGCAATCCCGGTCGATTCCCGGGCCGGCAACGCGCTGGCAAAGAGCGCCACCGAAAAAATCCCCAGCCCAGCAATCCCTGTCTTGGAGATCCCCACCAGATAGGCGCCCAGCGCTGCCAAAGCCCACTGCCACGGCGTCAGTGCAGAAAAAATATCTCCCAAAGCTGACTCGTTTCCCAGATCGTCTGAAGTGTTGTCTGAAGTGTTGTCTGAAGTGTTGTCTGAAGTAAACCGGCTGTCTCACAAATTCAGCGCTGTCAGGCGCCCCGCCATGCCGCCAGCCGTGCATAGACCGGTCTCAATACCAGGTAGCTCTCGGTAAAAATTTCCAACAGCTCGGCGTACTGCTGCTGAACGGCAGGGTTGGGCTCCATTGTGCGCACGACCTGGCTGCGCTCTGCCGCGATCGACCAGCTGTACAGGCCGACCCCCACCCCGGCGGCGACGGCTGCCCCCCAGCTGGTCGCTTCCCCTGGCAGCGCCAGCAGATGGATTGGCAAGCCCAAAACGTCTGCCAGAATCTGGGGCCAGAGCTGACTGCGCCCGCCGCCGCCGATCAGACGCAGCGTCTCAATGCCAGGGGTCTGCTCGCGCAGGCTGTCGAGAATCTGGCGCAGCCCCAGCGCCACGCCTTCCAACACCGCCCGGGCCAGCTGCGGGCTGCCGTGGGGCATCGCCAGCCCGACAAAAGCGCCGCGCGCCTGCGGGTTCCACCACGGGCTGCGCTCGCCCATCAGATAGGGCAGAAAAATCAAGCCGTCCGCCCCTGGTTCGACCGCAGCGGCTGCTGTGTCCAGATCGCCGCCGGCCAGCAGCTGCCAGGCCCACTCACGAGCACCGCCGGCCAGCTGCATCACCCCCATCGGGGCATACCGCTCAGGGTGCACATGGTGAAAGGTCATCGTACGCTGCTGCGGGTCTGGCGCCGGTGCCAGCGAGCTCACGCTGATCCAGGCCGAAGTCCCGATCACACAGTAGGCAGCCCCCGGTTCGACCACCCCGGCCCCTACCCCGGCACACGAGCCATCCCCACCGCCGACCACCACGGGCGTGCCTGCCACCAGCCCAAGCGCCGGCGCCACCGCTGCTGTGACCTGGCCAACCACGCTGGACGAGGGATAGACCCTCGGCAGCTGCTCGACAGAGATCCCCAACGCTTCCAGAAACGGCAGATGCCAGCGGCGCGCCACCAGGTCAAACAACAACGTCCCCGACGCGTCGGAGTAATCTGTGGCAAAGACGCCGGTCAGCCGGTGCACCAGATAATCTTTGGGCACCAGAAATTTTGCGGCGCGGGCATAGATCTCCGGCTGATGGTTGCGTACCCATAAAATTTTGGGAGCACAGTAGGCTGGGCTGGTGCGGTGCCCGCAGCGCCGATAGACCTCTTCTGCGCCGCAGCGCTCAGCGACGAACGCAGCCTCCATTTCGGCACGCTGGTCAGCCCAGATGATGCAAGAGCGCAGCGGGACCCCTGCCGCATCCACCGGCAGACAGCCCATCATCATGCCGCTAAACCCAACCGCAGCCACCGCATCAGCCGGAACCCCCGTCGTCGCCAGCAGTTGCTGCGTCGTCTGGCAAACCGCAGCCCACCACGCCTCCGGCTCCTGTTCCGCCCAGTTGGGGTGCGGATAGGCGGTCGGATAGGCGGCAAAGGCACTGCCCACCAGATGCCCTTGCTCGTCGAACAAGGTGGCCTTGTTCCCCGATGTCCCCAGATCGTGGGCCAGAATGTATCGCCCGGTCATGTGGATCTCTTTCATGTTTGCGCTGCAGCGCTCGATTGTACCTGTACCCAACAAAAAAAGTTTACCCTGGATGGTACCACAGGTGGTCATCCGATCGTGATTCCAGCAGCAGCAATTCTCAACCTAACAAACATTTCCAACAAAATCCGCCAGTCTGCAACATTGGGGGTGTACCGCGCCAGAGAGCACGTTGCCAACCGGACAATCATCGACCGGGGTCTGAACCACTTTTTAGATTCTGCCATTTGACAACGAGAAGATGCATCGTAGAATATGCTCTGATCAATGCTCCACAACTCCTTCGTTTCCGACCAATAAAGTCAGAGAACCCATGCCCATCTATCATCGCCCGCAGACTGGCAAGAACAAAGCTCGACGCTCCTCCATTCCGTTCACCCACATTCTTCTTGCCGCGCATCCCACAGTCGGGCACACCAGTGCGCTCCGGGCAATCGGCGCGGAGTTGCGCGCACGCGGGCATGCCACAAGCTTCGCCATCATGCATGTGAGCGTCCCCTTTGCATCGGCCTGGCCCGCGCCGGTGCGTGCGGCGGTGAGTCTGCCGAAACTTATTGCCGCCGAGGGCGCAAAGGTGCTGAAGCTGAACCCATCGCCAAAGGCGCTCTGGTATGCAGTCCAATTGCCGCATGCAGTTGGACAAAAAGAGCTGGAGATGGCCCTTGCCCTCTTCACCTCTGGGCTGGTATCACAGGCCCGGAGGATCGCCGCGCATGCGCTGCGCATCGATGCATCAGTGGTCGTGGGAGACTACCTGATGCCGGCAGCGCTGCTCGGGGCGTGCCTTGCGCAGCGTCCTTTCGTGGCCCTCTATCACTCTGCACTCCCCTTTCCTGCAACCGACGCACCGCCCTTCGGCACAGTTCTCCCAGCGTCAGCGCAAGGGAGCCAGGAGTGGCACGATGCAGAAGCACGCCTTGCCCGCATGAGCGCGCTGTTCGACCGACAGATTGCCGAGGCGGCTGCACAGCTACACCTGCCTGCGCCGGGTACAGGACTCTTAACGCGCCCAATTTCCCCCAATCTGAACCTGCTTGCCACCGCTCCAATGCTTGAACCAGGCCTCCTGCCCCTCGCGGGGCAAGTCCTGATGACCGGGCCATGTCTTCACCGCCGTACCCCGCTCCACAGCCCCGAGCCCTCCCTGCTCAACACGCTCCCAACCAAACGACCTATCGTGTATATTTCACTGGGAACCGTGTTCAATGGCAAGCCGAACGTCTATCGCACGCTCATCGCAGGCGCGCAGGCTGCCGACGCAAGCGTCATCGTCAGTGCGGGTGCCAGTGAAAAAGCACTCGCCGATCTGCGTTCGTCAACAGTGCAGATTTTTGAGCGGGTGCCGCAGGTTGAGTTGCTCGAACATGTGGATGCGGTCATCACTCATGGCGGCAACAATACCGTGCAGGAGTGCCTTGCCGCAGCCCGCCCGATGGTGGTGATCCCGTTCGGCGGTGACCAACAGGCCAACGCCCGTCGTATCGAACGGCTGGGTGTCGGAGCAGCCATCCCAGCCCACGAGCTCACACCGGCCTGCGTTCGTGATGCCCTCATGCGCCTCTTCGATGCCCAGGTTGTCGAGCGTGCGCGCAGATTGTCACAGGCTCTCGGTTCGTATGGCGGGGCCTGTGCAGCCGCCGACGGCATCCTGGCCCTCGCCGCTGCTCCGGTCAATGTACCCAGCGCCTGATCGATGCCGTAGAGGTGAAAGTAGGCTGCGTCGATCTCGCAGCGCAGCAGAAAGCGCCGCACCTCCTCCCAGCGGAAAGGCAGGCCATCGTAGCCGCAATCCTGGGCAAAAGGCTGCAAGTCCCAGGCCGTGTAGGTCAGCTCCAAGACGCGAGGCTGCAGCCAGTCCGCTACCGTACACCCCCTGTCCCATGGACAGGGCTCTTACACTCGTTGGTGTGCCTCTGGGTTGTTTTGCAAAGCGATGATTGAATTGATGACCCAATCTACCCTCGTACAAGGGAAGCATGACATCTCGACCGAACACAAACTGATTGCCATCCAGGCTGGAAACAATTTGTTCCGGTTTTCGAAATCGTGAGGGGTGGGTCGTTTTTTTCCAGTGCTGCAATCATGCGTTTGCGCGCTGCGGCGTTGGGGGCCTCCGCAATTTTCGGGCTGCGGGCGGCAAACCATTCTTTTTCCTGGAGTTTGATCCGCTCCCAAGGGGGGTTCATGAGGATCAGATCGAAGCCGCCTTCTGGCCTGTGGAAGACCTCTGGGAAGTGAAGTGTCCAGTGGAAGAACTGCTGGTGGCTGGCAATGTGCTGCACCTCTTTGAGCAGAGCTGAATGTTGTTGAAGTCGGCCTTGGCGCGCTGCCTGCAGCGCTTCCTGTGTGGGGGCGAGCAGGGTGGCTGGGTCGCCTGGGGGGATGGGCCAGAAGAAGGCTGCGGTCCAGGTATCGGCCTCCCAGCGAGCCGCCTGGTATTCGTTCGAGCGGAGGTAGTGTGCGTAGGCGTCTTCTTTGTCTGCGACCTGAGCGACGGCATCCTCGGGCTGGTCGGCGAGAGCGGCCATCTGGTGGGCGCGCCGGTCTACGTAGCGTTCGGTGGCGGTCTCGGCTGCGAAGTGCAGGGCGAGCTGCCCCTCACGCTCTTTTTTGTTGCGTCTGCGCAGCCCCATTGCGGTTGTTTTGTCGTCCCCGCTCACCGGCTGGAACGCATCGTCCGGGATTTCGTCGATGTTCAGAGTCGGGGTCACCCCCAGCAGGCTGTTGCCGCACTGGATGTGGGCGTCGAGGAAGCTCAGCGGCCGTCCGGGTTCCATCGTCTCCATCCAGAGTGCGACCTTGCACAGCTCCACCGCTGTGTCGTTGAGGTCGACGCCGTAGAGGCAGTGACGCACGACATCGCGCATTGCGGCACGCAGGTCAGCGGGTGTCGGCTCCTGCTCTGCTGTGCGCAGGCGAGCGAGATGTTTCGCCAGCCGCCGTCCTGCGCCGATCAGCAGATGGCCCGACCCCATCGCTGCGTCGCAGACCTTGAGGGAGAGGAGTGCGGCTTCCTGCTGGGTGCGCTGCGTCCCCTGGCGGCTGCCCTGGTGCCACGCCACGTCGGCCTGTGCGAGCCTTTCTGCCAGCACCGGCTCCAGCGCACTGTCGAGCAGGCATTCCACCAGCGGCCTCGGTGTGTAGTGGCTGCCTGTGGTCTTGCGCTCCGAGCCTGCCCCCAGCCGGAGCACAAAGGAGCCCCGCTCCAGGGCGGGGAGCAGTTCCAGGAGCGATTCGTAGACGCTGCCCAGTTCCTCCGAGTCGAGGTTGCGGTAGTCGACCCTTCGCCGCACGTTCTGCTCGATGGTCAGCGTCAGGGCACGCAGGGTGGCCAGCAGCGCCTGGTTGGAGAGCTCGATCGGGTCCAGGCCCGGTTGACCGCCTCGTTCAGCCGTTCGCCGGGCAGCAGGTGGTAGCATTCGGGCTGCAGCCCTGGAAGTTCGCGTCCATCGGCGAGCTGCTGCAAGAGCTCTGCGGGCAGCAGCCCCCCTTCAGTTTTCACGCTGCTGAAGGGCAAGCGGGCGGTCGTCTGCATCGGGGTCCTCCACGTTCAGCGTGCAGCAGCACAAAAATGGCGAGCTCATCTGCCAACAGATGAGCGGTCGGCCTGGAAGCAGGAGAGCAGGTAAAGTTGTTCAGCCAGTGCAGGCAAGACACATACAAAAATTTTTGACCGGCTTCGCCGGTAAAAAAGGGGGGGGCTTCGCCCCCATCGCTGCGCTCCCCCCCTTCCAGAACCCCAGAAACCAGAAGAACAGAATCACTGCGAGCGGACACACCGGAACCCGTAGTAGTTGACCCAGTGGTCGGGGACGTTGTAGAACCGGCTGGCGGAGCGCACGTAGTTGCCAATGACGAACCACGACCCGCCCCGCAGCACACGGTACGACCCCGTCGACGGGGCCGTCGACGGCCCCTGCGGGTTGACACCAGGCGACACGCTGTAGTAGTCGCTGTCGTACCAGTCGTTCACCCACTCCCATACGTTCCCAGCCATGTCCATCACTCCGTACGGGCTGGCTCCGCTTGGATAAAATCCCACACGGCTGGTGTCGCCGACACAGTCTCCGTTGTAATAGCCGTAGTTCAGCTTCGTACAATCCGGGGCACTGTTGCCCCACGGGTACTTGCGTGTATCGCTGCTCCCGCGCGCAGCCTTCTCCCACTCCGCCTCCGTCGGCAGCCGCCCGCCCGCCCACGCACAGAAGGCGCTCGCCTGGTTCCAAGTAACTTTGACCACCGGATAGTCTGCATAGGTGCTCGTGCCGTAGTAGGGGCTGCGCGTCCAGGAATCCACGCCTCCTGCTGGCGCCGTGCACCCACCGGCATCCACACACGCCTTGTACCGGGCGTTGGTCACCTCGTACTTGTCAATGTAGTACGCGTCCAGCGTCACCGTGTGCAGGGGAAGTTCATCATTTTGCCACCCATTATTGCAGCCATTTTCCGCCGGGTTGCTGCTGTCGCACCCCATCTGGAAGCTGCCAGCAGGGATCAGGATCTCTTCGGCAGTGTCGAAGAGGGGTATTGATGCTACTACCGGCAGGTAAACCATGCCTGTCATCTCCTCAGACGCCTGAATCGTGACAGCGCTGCTTTTAACCGCTTTGTTATTGGCGGTCACAGGCAATGGCTCGGTGAGCACAAAGCCTACTGCCAGCGCACACACTGCCAGCACAAGGGTTGAGAGCCACACACAACGCATAGGACGCTTCTCCTTTGGGGAACATCGCTCAGGGATTTTTTCGGGAGATGCAGCAAGAGTACATTCAACCAGGGCACATGCTGCATACTGCGGCTTGAAAGTATACAACAGAGTGTGGCACAATTCCAAACAGACCCAATGCCACCCAGGGCTTCTCAAAAGTCCGTTCAGGACGCTGGATAGAGGCATATTCGGTCTCTGGACGGAAGTTGCGCAGATGTGCGCACAGCAGTGAGGCGCGAACCAGCACCCCCGCCGATGGCACTGACAACCCCGTTTGACGGCACAGTTCACGACTTTTGAGAAGCCCTCCCCAGACTTTGTCTGGACCTTGCCAACCCTGCACATTCATGTTAGACTGGTCGGGATTGACTGCTCAATCTCCGTCCTAACCACAGTAAGGAACGATCATGATGCAGCGTGCAGTAGATCTGCAACTGGAACCTGCCCTCAACCATTTTGACCTCGGTCACCGGCAAAAAGCGCTGAAGCGTCTGGTGGAAGAGCACCCGGCTGCGCCAGCGCCCCAGGGCGTGGCCAATATGCACTGCCATACCTTCTTTTCATTCAACGCCTACGGCTACTCTCCGACCGCCCTGGCCTGGCTGGCCCGCCAACAAGGCATCGACCTGGTCGGAATGGTCGATTTTGATGTGTTGGATGCGGTCACCGAATTTCTGGAAGCCTGTGACCTGGCCGGCGTGCGCGGAAGCGCTGGAATCGAAACCCGCGTCTATGTGCCCGAATTTGCCACGCGCGAGATCAACTCCCCCGGCGAGCCAGGCGTCCTGTACCACATGGCGATCGGGTTCACCGCGACCGCCGTTCCTGCGGCAGCCCAGGCAATCCTGGACGAACTGCGCAGCCAGTCCGCAGCACGCAACCGTGCGCTGCTGCAACGCGTCAACGCATACCTGCATCCGGTCGTCGTCGACTACGAAGCCGACGTTCTCCCACTCACACCCGCCGGCAACGCCACCGAACGGCACATCGTCGTCGCCTATCTCCACGCAGCAGCCCGCCACTACAACCAGCCGGCCACCTTCTGGGCCAGCCGGCTGGAGCTCGACCCGGCTGCGGCAGAGAAGGCGTTGCAAGACAGCGCTGGTTTTCAAAATCGGGTTCGCAGTAAACTGATGAAACGAGGCGGGCCAGGCTATATGCAGCCCGATGCAGGCACCTTTCCAGAAGCCAGCCGCCTGCACGATCTGGCCCACCACTGTCGCGCTTTGCCCTGTGCAGCCTGGCTCGACGGCAGCTCGGAGGGAGAACAGTCGATGGAAGAGCTGCTCACCCTGCTCGTCGGCCAGGGAGTCGCAGC
>JAGWYN010000138.1 GCA_018969295.1 Chloroflexota bacterium
AGCAGCTGCTGCCACTCCCCCTGGCCAGGGCGGAGCGAGGGCAGCAGAGCTATTCTCTCTGCCTCCTGGCCACTGCTCCCTGCCCGCTGCTCACTGCCCCCTGTTCCCCACTGACCACTGGCCACTGACCACTGGCCACTGACCACTGACCACTGGCCACTGACCACTGGCCACTGACCACTGACCACTGGCCACTGACCACTGGCCACTGTCCCCCCCTGCCATGCCGAGCAGCACGGGCTTGGGGCCGATTTCGAGGAAGATCTGGATGCCCTGGCCGTGCAGCGTGGCGACACCGTCGGCGAAGCGCACCACCTCGCGCACGTGGCGCACCCAGTACCCGGGCGCAGCGATCTCGTCGCCCGCCAGCTGGCCGGTCACGTTCGAGACCAGCCGCAGGCAAGGGGTGTGATAGGTGACCCGCTCCGCCACCCGCCGGAACTCCTCCAGCATCGGCTCCATCAGCGGGGAGTGGAACGCGTGCGAGACGGTCAGCCGCTGGCTCTTGACCCCTTCGGCGGCAAGCGATTCGCTGACCGCCAGCACCGCAGCACGGCTGCCTGAAATGACCACGCTGGCCGGGCCGTTGACCGCGGCAATCGACAGCTCGTCTGCGTAAGGAGCGATCGCCTCCCGCACCCTGGACTCTGCGGCCAGGAGGGAGACCATCTCCCCCTCCTGCGGCAGCGCACCCATCAGCCGCCCTCGCGCCGTCACCAGCACAAGCCCGTCCTCCAGGCTGAAGACCCCGGCCACGCAGGCTGCGGCCAGCTCGCCCACGCTGTGACCGAGGAGGAGCTCCGGCTCGATGCCCCAGCTGCGCCAGAGCTGCGCCAGCGCATATTCGAGCACGAAGAGCGCAGGCTGGGTGTTCTCGGTGCGGTCGATGTGCTGCTCCGCTGCTTCCCCAGTGTAGCCCAGCAATTCCAGCAGCGGCGCTTCCAGCTGCCCATCCAGCAGTGTGGCGCAGCGGTCGATGCTCTCCCGGAACACGGGCTGGGTCTCGTAGAGCTCCCGCCCCATGCCGCTGTACTGTGCGCCCTGTCCGGTGAAGAGGAAGGCGACCTGTGGCACAGACGGCTGGCTGTGGCCAACAACGACACCCGCTGCAGCCTGGTTTGCTGCGGCAGCACCAAGTTTTTCCAGCAGCTCCGCCCGTTCCCCAGCCACGATCGCCAGCCGCCGCGCAAAGTGGTTGCGCCCGACCTGGCTGCTGTGGCAGAGATCCCCCAGATTCACCTCGCTCTGCAGCAGCTGACGGTAGCGCTCCGCCAGCTCGGCCAATGCAGCAGGCTCCCTGGCGGAGAGGGTCAGCAGATGCAGAGGCCGCTCCAGCGCTGTCGCAGCTGGCGGTTCAGCGGCCTCTGCGGGTTGACTGTCAGGCGCCGAGAGAATCAGATGGGCATTGGTGCCGCTGAGCCCGAAGGCGCTGACGCCGGCGATCCGGGTCGGCAGCGGCCAGGGCTGGGCCACAACCGGCACCTCCACCCCCAGCTGCTCCCACTCGATGTAGGGGCTGGGGGTCTGGAAATGCAGATGGGCCGGGAGAATGCCGTGCTGGAGCGCCAGCACCGTCTTGATGAAGCCCGCCACGCCCGCCGCCGCCTCCAGATGGCCGATGTTGGTCTTGACCGACCCGATGCACAGCGGGCTCTTCCTCCCCTGACCGTAGACCGCACCGAGCGCACGCACCTCGATCGGGTCTCCAAGCGGTGTGCCGGTGCCGTGCGCTTCGATGTAGCTGACCTCTGCCGCGTCGACCTGTGCAGCGGCCAGCGCGGCAGCCAGCAGCTTCTCCTGGGCCCCCTTGTTGGGCACGGTCAGCCCGCTGCTCGGCCCGTCGTGGTTGACCGCACTGCCGCGCACCACCGCCAGCACCGTGTCTCCGGCAGCTTCGGCGTCAGCCAGCCGTTTGAGCAGCACCATGCCAGC
>JAGWYN010000139.1 GCA_018969295.1 Chloroflexota bacterium
GCACAACGTCCGAGCAGGCGCAGCTCCGGTCTTTTGCCATGCTCGACCTGGAGAGCAGCCAGAAGTTCGGCAGGCTCTGTGGTTTCGGGCGTGCGCAGGACCTGCCAGCCAGCCGGCACAGGCTGCAGAATGGCAGCTTCGACGAGCATCTCCAAGAGCCGCTCCAGCAGCCGGCGGTAGGCTGGCAGCAGACTGAGTTTGCCGGCAAAGTGCTCGCTGCGCCAGAGTGCACCCGGCAGCAGCTGGAGACCAGCTTTGCGGAAGGCGGACAGCACGAAAGCCAGGCTCACCTCCTCCATCGCGGCATGCAGCGCAGCCTCTTGGCTGCGCTCTGCGTCGGAGACCCGTGCATGGGCCTGCCACGCTGCAACCTGCTGGTCAGGGGGCAGCAGAAACTCCGGGGGCAGGCCGAAGTAGGGGCGCGGCTGCCAGTCGACCGTGTAGAGCCACTCCTGCCACGGTTCGCGGCCGCGGATGGCGGCGGCAGAGGTAGCGCGCGTCTGGAACCCGCCGATCTGGGCGACGGTGCTGCCCGCCGCGTCCAGCAGCACAAGGTCGAAGCGGCCAGGAGAGCGCTGGGTGACGTGGCACCACCACTCCCCTGCTGTGGCTGGCCGCTGCACGGCCAGAGACTCCAGCGCAAAGGGGAGCAGGGTCTCGCCGGAGATGTTGAAGAGTCCTGCCGCCTGGAAACAGCCGTCGAGCAGGCCGGGATGGAGCAGGTAGCCGCGCAGGCTCTCCACAGCAGGCGGCTGTGCCAGCCGAACCAGCGTTTCAGGGGTCTCGGCCGCACTCCGCCAGGCTGCTTCCAGCCAACGGAAGCTGGGTCCGAGTGCAATCTGTGCGGCTTCCAGGCCCGCATAGAAGGAGTCCAGATCTACCTGCTGGCTGCAGCGCTGCCGCAGTGCGGCCAGGCTGGCTGACGGCTCTGTTGGGGGCGTCCAGGGCACTGCCCGCCCGCTTGTGTGGGTGGCGGTCTTTTCGGGCAGCGCAGCTGTCTCTGAACTGGCCGTCAGCAGGCTGACCAGCTGGAAGGTATGTGCTGCCTGCTCGGCCTTGAAAAGCGCCTGCACGCTGCGGCGCTGGCCCTCCGACAGCACCAGCGGCTGGGGAAGGACGACATCTTCCAGCTTCAGCGCCGTCCCTTCCCCCAGACAGAGCTGGGCCGCGTGCAGTGCCAGCACAATCTGACAGGCCCCTGGAGAAACAATCTCCCCATAGACCCTGTGGTCGGCCAGGAAGGGCATGGCCTCCACGCTGAACTCAGTCTCGAAGAGCACGGTCTGCAAGGCAGGCAGCGGGGTCATCTGGTCGATGAGCGGGCGCAGCGGCGCAGCGGCTCGCCCGGCTGGGCGGCTCTGCACCCAGTAGCGCTGCCGCTGGAAGGGGTAGGTGGGCAACGCAAGCTTGCGCCGGCTGTACCCGCGGTCGAAGCCCTCCCAGTCGATGACGGCCCCCCGCACATAGAGCTCACCCAGGCTGGCGAGCAGCTGCTGCCAGTCACTTTGGCCAGGGCGAAGCGAGGGCAGAAAAGCCGTTCTCTCTGCTTCCTGGCCACTGCCCCCTGTTCCCCGCTGACCACTGGCCACTGACCACTGACCACTGACCACTGACCACCGACCACTGTCCCCCCCTGCCATGCCCAGCAGCGTCGACTGAGGGCCTACTTCCAGAAAAATGTCCGTGCCGGCTGTATGCAGTGTCGCAATTCCTTGTGCGAACTGCACTGTGTTGCGCAGGTGCGCACGCCAGTAGCCGGGCTGGGTCAGCTCTTCGGCGACCCAGCTGCCTGTCATGCTGGAGACGACGGGCAGCTTTGGCGCAGAGAGCGGGGTCGCGCGCACGGCTTCCTCGAACGCGTCCAGCACCGGGTCGAGCATCGGGGAGTGTGCTGCCACAGGAATCGCCAGCCGTCGGGTCTT
>JAGWYN010000140.1 GCA_018969295.1 Chloroflexota bacterium
CCCCGTGCAGCGGGGCTGCACGAGGGGATTGCGATCGTCGGCATGGGCTGCCGGCTGCCGGGCGGGGTGGAGACGCCGGAGGCCTTCTGGGAGAAGCTGCTGGCCGGCTTCGACGGGGTGCGTGTGCTCCCCGACCAGCGGCTGCGCGACCTGCCCCCCTCCGACAGGCATTCGGCGCCGCGGGGTGCCTTCCTGGAGCGGGTGGACGAATTCGACCCGACCTTCTTCGGCCTCTCCCCGCGCGAGGTCGTGGTGATGGACCCGGCACACCGCCTGCTGCTGGAGACAGCCTGGCATGCGCTGGAGGATGCGGGGATCGTGCCTGCAGCGCTCTTCAACCAGGAGGTCGGGGTTTTCATCGGCGGCGGCACGAGCAACTACATGAAGCTGGTGGAGGCCAGCGGGCTGGACCGCAACCTCTACATGGCGACCGGCAACGTTCCGAGCACTGCGGCCGGCCGCATCTCCTATCTGTTCGGGCTGACCGGGCCCAGCGTGGCGGTGGACACTGCCTGCTCCTCCTCGCTGACCGCCATCCACCAGGCCTGCCAGAGCCTGCGGCTGCAGGAGTGCCGTGCGGCGCTCGCCGGCGGGGTGAATCTGATTGTGGACGCAGACTTTACCGAGATGTTTGCCAACAGCAACATGCTCTCGGAGGACGGACGCTGCAAGACCTTTGACGCTGCGGCCGACGGCTATGTGCGTGGGGAAGGGGTGGCGCTCCTGGTGCTCAAGCGGCTGGCCGACGCCGAGCGAGAGGGCGACCGCATTCTGGCGGTGATTCGGGGCAGCGCCATCAACCAGGATGGGCCGAGCGGCGGGCTGACCGTGCCCAACGGCCCTTCGCAGGAGCGGGTGATCCGCCGGGCGCTGGCCGAGGCTGGGGTGCAGCCGTCCGAGGTCGGCTACATCGAGGCGCATGGCACCGGCACGCCGCTGGGCGACCCGATCGAGGTGGGTGCGTTGGGCAAGGTTTTTGCCGAACGGACCGACCCGCTCTACATCGGGTCGGTCAAGACCAACATCGGCCATCTGGAATTTGCGGCAGGGGTGGCAGGGGTAGTGAAGCTGGTGATGGCGCTGCAGCAGGGGCTGATTCCCCCCCACCTGCATCTGCAGCAGCCCAACCCACACATCGATTGGGCGTCGCTGCCGGTGCGTGTCCCCACCGCAGCAACCCCCTGGGCCCCCAACGCCGCGCGGCGGATCGGCGGGGTCAGTTCCTTCGGCTTCAGCGGCACCAACGCGCATGTCGTGGTCGAGGAGGCGCCCGCTCCAGAGGCTGCCATCAGAGCTGCTGAGCGTCCGCTGCATCTGCTCACTCTGTCTGCGCGCGACGACGCGGCGCTGGCAGCGTATGCGCGCAGCTATTCTGATTTCCTGGAGACGCATCCCGAGCTCGACCTGGGGGATCTGACCTACACGAGCCATGTGGGGCGCAGCCACTTCAGCCACCGGCTGAGTGTGGTGGCGGACACGGCGGAGAGCCTGCGGCGGCAGCTGGAGCAGGCTGAAGCTGGAAAAGTGCAGCAGGGTGTGGCAGGGCTGACAGCCCCGCAGGTCGCTTTTCTCTTCACCGGACAGGGCGCACAGTACAGCGGCATGGGGCAGGAGCTCTATGCCACCCAGCCTGTGTTCCGGGAGAGCATCGACCGCTGCGCCGCACTGCTGGACGGGCAGCTGGAAGCGCCGCTGCTGGAACTGCTGGGCTATACAGAAGAGGCAGCGGAGCAGCACATCGACCGCACTGAGAACACCCAGCCGGCCCTCTTCGTGCTCGAATATGCGCTGGCGCAGCTCTGGCGCAGCTGGGGTATCGAGCCGGAGATTCTCCTGGGCCACAGCGTGGGCGAGTTGGCCGCAGCCTGCGTGGCCGGGGTCTTCAGCCTGGAGGACGGGCTCACGCTGGTGGCGG
>JAGWYN010000075.1 GCA_018969295.1 Chloroflexota bacterium
GGGCAGCTATCTACGGCTGGTAGACGGCAACAGTGAAACCGAAAAAGAAGCGGCGCTGCGCAATGCGCTGGCCTCGCCCCTCTACCGCGCCTCCGCCACTGACTTCAAGAAGATTCCCGGCGCGCCGATTGCGTATTGGGTGAGTGAGCAGCTACGAAATGCTTTTTCGAAGTATCTTCCACTTTCCGAAGTAGCTGATCCAAGAAAAGGTATGGTGACAGCCGATAATCCGCGATTTATTAGGGCTTGGTTTGAGGTAGATGTAGACAATATTGGGATTGGTCTCCATACTCGAGAAGAGGCAGGAACCTCTGATAAAAAGTGGTTCCCTTACATGAAAGGCGGTACATTTAGACGTTGGTCGGGTAACAAGGAATTTGTAGTCAATTGGGCTCGAGACGGCTACGAACTGCTTAACATGCAATCTGAAGGTTACAAGGTAGGCTCAACCAACCATAACCTAGAGTATATCTTCAAGCCGGCGATCACATGGACCAAAGTCACATCAAGTGATTCTGGCTTCAGGATAAATGAGCATGGATTTCTCTACGATGATGCATCGGGACTTTGCCCAGTCAAGAACCAAGACCTAGAGTATGTAGTCCTTGGTCTGCTAAATTCGCCAATTACGGTTCATGCTTTGAGAGTCTTGAATCCAACTTTGAATCTTAACCCAGGCAATCTCTGCGATATTCCTTTCAATGGCAATCAGGTAGTTTCAAGAGCAACTTCAACGGTCATTGGTACTGTGAAATTGTCTCGCACCGACTGGGACGCCTACGAAACCTCCTGGGACTTCACCACCCTGCCCCTGCTGCGGCCCGAGCACCGCCAGGCCACGCTGGCCGCCACCTACGCCCACCTGCGCCGCCACTGGCAGGCGATGACCGACGAGATGCAGCGGCTGGAGGAGGAGAACAACCGCATCTTCATCGACGCCTATGGTCTGCAGGACGAACTCACGCCCGATGTGCCGCTGCAAGAGATCACGCTCACCTGCAATCCGCACTACCGGTATAGTGGTCAGTGGTCAGTGGACAGTGGTCAGTTGGAACAGCGGCTGCTGGCCGATACGATGCGCGAGTTCATCTCCTACGCCGTGGGCTGCATGTTTGGCCGCTACTCGCTGGACAAGCCGGGTCTGATTCTGGCGAATGTGGGGGAGACGGTGGAGGATTATGATCGCATCGTACGGACACGATATATCGTGTCCTCCGGCGCAGCTGATTCTCCATTGTCCGTAGCCGATCCCCAGGATTTTGCCCTGGGAGAGGCTGATTCTCGTTTTGAGGGAGGGACACGATATATCGTGTCCGTACAGTCGGAAGGATCATCTCAGCCCCCTTCCCGCTTCATGCCGGACCGGGACAACGTCATTCCCCTCCTCGACGGCGAGTGGTTCGCCGACGACATTGTGGATCGCTTCAAGCGCTTTCTGCGCGTGACGTTTGGCGAGGCGCATTTCACCGAGAACCTGGCCTTTATCGAGCAGGCGCTGGACCGCGACCTGCGCAGCTATTTCCTGCGCGAGTTCTACGACGACCACGTGAAGCGCTACCAGAAGCGGCCGATCTACTGGCTTTTCTCTTCGCCCAAGGGCAGTTTTAACGCGCTGATCTACATGCACCGCTACCGCCCCGACACGGTCTCCGTGGTGCTCAACGAGTATCTGCGCAATTTCCACAGCAAGCTGGAGGGGCACAAGCGTCATCTGGAGCAGGTGAGCATCAGCGCGTCCGCCACGCCCCGCGAGCGCACAGCCGCACTCAAGGAGATCGACAAACTGGAGAAGAGCATCGTCGAGTTGACGGGCTACGAGAACGAGGTGTTGTATCCGCTGGCGACGCAGCAGGTGGCGATTGATTTGGATGACGGGGTGAAGGTGAATTATGTGAAATTTGGGAAGGCGTTGCGGAAGATTGTGGGGGTGAGTGGGTGAAATTCTATTTTGGGATATTTTTTTGACATTTTCCCGATTGGGGAATAAAATGAAATGCGCGTGATTTCATTCAAGTCACTGCGTGAATTCTGGGAGCGGCATCGGGATGCAGAATCGATGCTTATGGCGTGGTTCAATGAAGCCGAGGCAGCGACATGGGGGACGCCCCAGGCGATTCTCGACCGCTACCCGAGTGCCGACATATTGTTGGGGAATCGCGTGGTGTTCAATATCAAAGGCAATCACTACAGGCTGGTCGTAAAGATTCATTACAACACTGGTGTGGTCTACATTCGCTTTGTCGGTACGCACGCGGAATATGATCGGATCGATGCGGAGACCATCTGATGAAGGCAAAAATCTTAAAAACTGAAGCGGACTATGCAGCTGCTCTCGCTTATGTGGAAACTCTGATGGACGCGAAACCCGACACGCCTGAAGAAGAGGAACTCGATCTGTTTTCCATGTTGGTCGAGCAATATGAACGCGAGCACTATCCTATCGACCCGCCTGATCCGGTGGAGGCTATTCTCTTCCGCATGGATCAGCAGGGGTTGACGCGCGTGGATTTGGTGCCTTTTATCGGTAGCCAAAGCAAAGTCTCGGAAGTGTTGAATCGCAAGCGCCCGCTGAGCCTTGCCATGATTCGCAACCTGCATCGGGGGCTAGGGATCCGTGCCGATACGTTGCTCCAGGAACGCGGTGCAACATTAGGCCAGCCACAGTATGATCCAGCCAACTATCCGATCACAGAGATGGTGAAACGTGGATATTTTGCCGGATGGAACGGTAGTCCGCGCGATGCCAGACAATACGGTGAAGAACTTCTGAACAAGTTTTTCGCCGTCTTTGGCGCCTCGCATCCTCGCCAGGTGTATTGCCGCAGAACAGATGCGCCGATGAATACGCACGCTCTGATGGCATGGCAGGCGCGCGTACTCAGGTTGAGCCAAGAAAAAACACTGCCGCCCTATATCCCCGAGGCGATGGATGAGGCTTTTTTCAGGCGGATCGCACGGGCAAGTTTCTTCCAGAATGGGCCATTGCTAGTCGAGACCTTGCTGAATCAACATGGCATTCATTTCGTTGTCTTGCAGCACCTGCCTCAGACACACCTGGACGGTGCAAGCTTTTTTTCGCCACAAGGCGAGCCTGTGATCGCCCTGACCCTGCGCCATGATCGGCTGGACAATTTCTGGTTCACGCTCGCGCACGAACTTGGTCATCTGCATCTACATCTTCCTGACGACGAACTGGCCTTCTTCGACGATGTGGAGCAAGATGAGCACGGCGACACCGATCCGCGCGAATGCAACGCCAATGCGTTTGCGCGCAACCTGTTCATTTCTCCGGCGCAGTGGCAGGCGCACGGCGAGTCATTGCTGGCAGCGCAGCGTGATAAGGATGTTCTTGTATTGGCGGAAGAGCTGGAAATTTCCCCGGCGATCGTGGCCGGGCGCATCCGCTGGGAATCGGGGGACTATACGCGGCATGTGCAGTTGATTGGGCAAGGAAAGGTGCGCAGCCAGTTTCCTGGTTTTGGAAATGGCTGAATTCTATCTTTGTGGGCGAATCGATGTGATATTCAGACGCGTGCCGCCGTCTGATCCATTATATGTGAACCTGTTTCGCCTGGATCAGCCAGGTATGATCCGGTGAATCTACGGAGTGATCTAACCTATGAGCACAATCCAACTCGAATTGCCATTTGATACCTTGCTAAGTAGCTTGCAGCAGCTAAATGCTGAAGAACTGACCGAACTCGCGCAGCACGCGGCCTGGCTGTGCGCGCAGCGTCGGGCGCCCAGCCTCACGCAAGCAGAGACCGGCCTCCTCCTCAAAATCAACCAGGGCATTGTGCCGCCTGCAACGCAGCGACGTTGTGCTGAACTCACGAAAAAGCAGCGTGCGGGAGGTCTGTCGGACCAGGAGCAGGCTGAACTCATGACGCTGGTTGACGAGATTGAACTGCTGAACGCCCGGCGTCTGGGTTATCTGGTGGAGTTAGCCAACATCCGCCAAATATCCGTAGATGAGTTGATGGCGAGTCTCCAGCTCAAACCTTTTACCTATGGCTGAGTTCCCTACCCCCGCGCAACGACAGGTGGTGGCCGCGCGTGCCGGCAGCGTTTGTGAGTATTGTTGCAGCCCAGCCAGACATGGCGTCCAGTCCTTCGGGTGCGGGCACATCATTCCCCTCAGCCAGGGCGGGGTCACAACATTGGACAATCTGGCTTATGCGTGTGGGGGATGTAATCGCAGGGCGCGCAACGGTCGATGCGCTACATCTGAACAGACCAGGTGTGGTCAACCTGTGCAAAGTACTCATACCCGTTGGCGAGCATCCTCCGGTGCATGACCATGAATGAACTCTATCAAGCTCTCACCCATCTTTTCGACCGCCACCGCATCGTCTTCTGGTACGATGACAAGCAGGAACTGCGCGCCGAGTTCGACGCGCTGATGTTGCCCGGCGTCGACAAGATCGTGCTGGAGAACAATGCGTTCGGCGTCAAGCACCGCATCCTGCGCCAGGAACCTACCCGTAAATTCTTGCTCTACCGCGCCGGCGCGCCGCCAGCCGATCTCGACAACTGGCTGCTCGACGTGCAGCTTGCCCACGCCGTCTTCCGGGCTGACCAAACGGCGCTCTGGCTGAGCGAGTTGGGACTGGGTCAGGAGTTCACTGAGGTGGTGGCGCCCCATGCCGAGTTCTTCCAATCTGCCCGCCGCCGTGAGACGCTCAGAGCGCTGCTCAAGCCCGACGACACCCCGCGCCAGGTGCGCATGAAGCTATTGGCTGTGGCCGTCGGCGCCGAACCGCGGCTCGACGATATCCTGGAGACGCTGCTGGACGAGCTGGCCGCGGGCAAGGATGAGAAGATCAAACTGGTGGGGCGCTGTGGGCTGGGGGCGCTGTTGTGGGAACAGGCAGAGCGCAGCTACGGCTATGCTTCGGCTGCGCCTGGTATACTCGACTTCGCCGTCAGCCTCTTCAAAGGCTGCTACGCCCTGGCTCTGGGCGAAGCGACGCCGCTCACCGCCGATGCGCTGGTCTTTCTCAAGCGTTGGAAGGACAGTGTACGCCATCATGCGGCCTTCGAGGCGCTCTCCGGCCAAGCCGCCGACATCCTTGTCGTCGAGCAAGACCTGCAACGCCGGGAGATGCGTGCGCTGGCTGAACTGGATTTCTTTGAACTGATCGACCGTAAATTGCTCAGCGACCTGGCGCGGGCAGTGGCTGCGCGCACGCTTTCCGCTGGCGCCTGCAGCCAGATCATCCGTCAGCGCCGCCAAAGCCATTGGTTCAACCGTTACGAGCAGCCCTACACCGCCATCGACATTGGCGCCCAGTTCATCGATCTGGTGGGTAAGGTTGGGTTGACGATCACCTCGCTGGCCGAAGGCATCCGCCAGTACGTCGAAGTCTGGTATCGGGTGGATCAACTCTATCGCCAGTTTATCTTCTTTGCGGCCAAGGCAGGCCAGCCCACCCTGCTTGCCGCGCTGCAAAAGCAGATCGAGAACATCTACAGCAACAATTATCTCCTGCCGCTCAACGACCGCTGGCAGCCGTTTGTCGATGCGTGCGACCGCTGGGAAGCGCCGCCGGTCAAGCTGCAGACCGCCTTCTTTACTGAGTATGTGCGTCCCTTCCTGCGCAAAGGGAACAAAGTGGCCGTGATCATCTCCGACGCGCTGCGCTACGAAATCGGCGAAGAACTGTTGGGCCTGATCCGCCGTGAAGACCGCTACGATGCCGAAATCAACGCGCTGTTGTCCGTGCTGCCCTCGTACACGCAGTTGGGCATGGCGGCGCTGTTGCCCCATACCGCACTGGAGATCGCTGCTGGCAGCGTGGACACCGTGCTGGCAGATGGCGCCAATACCCAGGGCATCGAGAATCGCGGGGCCATCCTGGAGCGTGCGCTGCCAGGCCGGGCAACGGCGCTCAAGGCCGACGATCTGCTGGCCATGAGCCGGGATGAGAGCCGGGCACTCATGCGCGAGTGCGACGTGCTCTACGTCTACCACAATCGCATCGACGCAGTGGGCGACAAGCGCGACACCGAGGAGCGGGTCTGCGAGGCCGCCGCCGATGCGCTGGATGACCTGGTGCGCATCGTCAAGAAACTGGCGAACGCCAACGCCAACAACATGATCGTCACAGCGGACCACGGCTTTTTGTACCAGCATCGGGAACTGGAGGAAAGCGACTTTGCCAGCCAGGAAGCCACGGGCGCCAAAATCACGAACAGAAACCGGCGCTTCGTGCTGGGCACGGGCCTGGATGCGACCAGCAGCTTCAAACATTTTCGCGCCCAAGCGGTGGGATTGGCGGGCGACACCGAACTGCTGTTGCCCAAATCCATCAACCGCCTGCGCGTCAAGGGGGCCGGCAGCCGTTATGTGCACGGCGGAGCGGCGCTGCAAGAGGTGATCGTGCCGGTCGTGTCTATCAACAAGAAGCGACAAAGCGACCTGAGCGTCGTCGCGGTGGATATCCTGCGCGGCTCATCGACGATCATCAGCGCCGGCCAGTTGAGTGTCGCCTTCTACCAAACTGAACCGGTGACCGAGAAGATCCAGCCGCGCACGCTGCGCGTCGGCATCTACACCGAGGCAGGCGTGCTCCTATCGGATCAGCACACGCTGACCTTTGACTTCGCCGCCGAGAATGCTCGCGAGCGCGAACTGCGGATCCAGTTCGTGTTGACCAAAGCAGCGGATGCGGCGAACAATCAGGACGTGCTCTTGAAATTGGAGGAGCAGGTGCCCGACACTGCGTTCTACCGAGAATACAAAGCCGCCCGCTACACGCTGCGCCGGTCGTTTACAAGCGATTTCGACTTTTAGTGGGCAGTGGGCAGTGGGCAGTGGTTAGTTGTCAGTGGTTAGTTGTCAGTGGTTAGTTGTCAGTGGGCAGTGGGCAGTTGACCACGCGATCTCACCGACAACTGACAACTGACAACTGACAACTGATCACCGACAACTGACAACTGACAACTGACCACTGACAACTGACAACTGACAACTGACCACTGACAACTGATCACTGACAACTGACAACTGCCCACTGACCACTGACCACTATGAAACTCAAAAGCTACCAAGAACTGATCGTATGGCAGAAAGCGATGGATCTTGTGGTGAATGTCTATCAGATCACCAAGGGTTTTCCACGTGAAGAAACCTATGGGCTGACCAATCAGCTCCGGCGCGCTGCCGTATCCATACCGTCCAATATCGCCGAAGGCCAGGGCAGAAACACAGCCAAGGAATTCCAGCGGTTTCTTGCCGTCGCCTACGGCTCTTTGCAGGAGACAGAAACTCAACTCATGCTCTCACGCCGCCTGGGTTACATTGACGAAGCACAAGAAACCGTAATCTTGGCGCACTGCGCCGAAGTCGCCCGTCTCATCAACGGCCTAGCCAACTCACTCGGCCCACTGACAACTGACCACTGACAACTGACCACTGACCACTGACCACTGACCACTGACCACTGACCACTGACCACTGACCACTGACCACTGACCACTGACCACTAACCACTGACCACTAACCACTATGAACCCACTCGACACGAAAATCTCCCAGCAGTTTGCCGGCCTGGTTGTGCGCAAAGACCTGGTCAAGCTAGTCAAGGGCAATGCCATTGTTCCCTCCTACGTGCTGGAGTATTTGCTCGGTCAGTATTGCGCCACTGCCGATGAAGAGAGCATTCAATCCGGCATCGAGACGGTCAAGGGGATTCTGGCGCGCCACTATGTGCATCGGAACGAGGCGGGCCTGGTGCGTTCCATGATCCGTGAGCGTGGGCGGCACAAGGTGATCGATAAGGTGAGCGTCGATCTCAACGAAAAGCGCGATGTCTATGAGGCAACCTTCAGCAATCTGGGGATCAAACAGGTGCTGGTAGACGCCGATACCGTCAAACGCCATCCCAAGCTGTTGGTCGGCGGCGTCTGGTGCATTGCCGACCTGAGCTACGAATATTCTGACGACCGCAACGCAGTGCCGTGGATTCTGGACTCGGTCAAGCCGATCCAACTTTCCAGCTTCGACCTCGACGGCTATCTGGCGGTGAGACGTGAATTCACGACGGACGAATGGATCGATCTGATCGTCCAGAGCATTGGCTTCAACCCAGAATTCTTTGGCCGGCGCGCCAAGTTGATGCAGCTTGTGCGCCTCATTCCCTACTGCGAACGCAACTACAACCTCATCGAACTGGGTCCCAAGGGCACGGGCAAGTCGCACATTTATTCTGAATTCTCGCCGCACGGCATTCTGATTTCGGGCGGCGAGGTCAGCGTAGCCAAACTCTTTGTCAACAACTCGAACGGTCGTATAGGTCTCGTTGGCTACTGGGACGTGGTGGCCTTCGACGAGTTCGCCGGCAAGAAGAAGCGGGCCGACAAGGCGCTGGTCGATATCCTCAAGAACTACATGGCCAACAAGTCTTTCTCGCGCGGCATCGAGACGTTGGGCGCCGAGGCATCCATGACCTTCGTCGGCAACACGCAGCATACGCTGCCGTTCATGCTCAAACACAGCGATCTCTTCGACGACCTGCCGGAACAATACCACGATTCGGCCTTTCTGGATCGTCTGCACTTCTACATTCCAGGCTGGGAAGTGGACATCATTCGCGGCGAGATGTTCTCCGCGGGCTATGGTTTTGTCGTCGACTATCTTGCTGAGATTCTGCGCAATTTGCGCAACCATGACTTCTCGCATCTCTACCGAGACCACTTCGAGCTTTTCGCTGATCTATCCGACCGCGACCGCACCGGCGTGCAGAAGACCTTCTCTGGTTTGATGAAGATTCTGTATCCACACCGTGAGGCGACTGTGGCAGAGATCGAGGAACTGCTCAAGTTCGCCATCGAAGGCCGCCGGCGCGTGAAGGACCAATTGATGCGTATTGACCCCACCTACGCTGAGGTTCATTTTGGCTATCAGCGTCGCGACGGCAGCAAACGGACCGTCAAGACCCTTGAGGAAGAATTGTACCCGCGCTATTCTGGCGGCTCAGCCAGCGCCGAGGAGATGGAAGCGGCGGATGCTGTCGTGCAGCCAGAGCGACTTGCGACAGGGTCGCCCCCATCCCTGGCCAACGGGCCGCAGCCAAGGCATCTGACCTTCCAGGAATACCAGCGCGGCGTCACCTACGAGCAACTGTTTGGCCCCTACCTGCGCGGCGCGCAGCACATCGTCGTCACCGACCCGTACATTCGCCTCTTTTACCAGGCGCGCAATTTCATGGAGTTTCTGGAAACGGTTGCACGGCAGAAAGCAGACGATGAAGAAATTGCCGTTCACCTGGTCACTGCCGAAGATGAATTCAAGGGGGAGCAGCAGCGTGGATTTCTTGAGCAGATGCAGACTGCAGCAGCTGCCATCGGCATCCAGTTGACCTGGGAATTCGATGCCACCAACACGATCCACGCTCGTCACATCGTCACCGACCACGGCTGGAAGATTCTGCTGGACCGCGGGCTGGATATCTACCAGCACTACGAGATGAACGACGCGTTTGCATTTGCCAACCGGCTGCAGCGGTACCGGGCATGTAAGGCGTTCGAGGTGACGTATTTGAAGATCGAGTAAGTTGAGCGCACGAATGTCCAGATGTTACCGTATCCTCACATCCTCGTTTACGTCGTTTACTGAGTAAACAGATCGATCGTTGCACAGCGCGTAGAGAACAGATAGCCAGACGAACAAGGTGCAACCTCTGCGGGCATGTCCTGACCGCCTCTCAACCGGGACCCGTAATGTACAACAAAGTGCTGTTTTTTGTAGGCTGACCTCTTACAAGCGACGGAACATGGATGGCCAACTGACGTCTGGTTGACGGAGAGTTGGATAAGATCGAAAAAATTTGATATAAGATATTTTTGGCAAAAATTGAATTTGTCTGCAAGATGGATGCATTTTTACACACACTGGGTGGAAGGGTCATCCACATTTCACAAACTGGTCTGTTGTGCACGTGTTTTCTGACAGAGGTCGGACACGAACAACAAAAATCGAATCGTGCATGAGGAAAAAACATGCAGACACCCCTTCCACCGACCCAGTTGTCCCCTGTCAAACAGGCGTTGCTGAAAATTGAGGAACTCGAGTCTAAACTCCAGCAGTTGCAATCTTCTGCCAGCGAAGCGATTGCAGTTATTGGCATCGGGTGCCGTTTTCCAGGCGAAGCCAACGATCCTGCGGCCTACTGGGAAGTGCTGCGGACAGGGCAGAACACGATTTGCCCGCCAAGCCTGCGCCATCCGCATCCAGGCCATTATCTGCGCGAGGTGGGGTGGTTTGACGCGTCGTTTTTTGGCATTTCCCCTCGCGAGGCAGAGTGGATGGATCCACAGCAGCAGCTGCTGCTGGAAGTCTGTGTGGAGGCGCTCGAGCACGCCAATCTGGCAACGAGCCGCCTGATGGGCAGCCGCACCGGAGTCTACATCGGTGCTATGCATCAGGATCATCTGCAGGCTGTAATCGGACAAAAGGAGCCCAACCGTTTTCACGGGACCGGGAGCGAATCCAGCTTTCTGGCTGGCCGTCTTTCGTATCTGCTGGGGCTGCATGGGCCCAGCATGACGGTGGCTACTGCCTGTTCCTCGTCGCTGGTCACGGTCCATCTGGCTTGTCAGGCGCTGCGTGCCCAGGAATGCAATCTGGCCATCACAGGGGGTGTTTCTCTGATTTTGACCCCACAGGCTGACAACGTGCTTGCCCAGATGCAGGCTACATCGCCTGATGGACAATGCAGAACATTTGATGCGGGGGCGAACGGCTATGGTCGTGGGGAAGGGTGTGGCGTCCTGATTCTCAAGCGGTTGTCTGACGCACAACGGGATGGGGATCGGATCTGGGCGTTGATTCTTGGGGCGGCGGTCAACCATGATGGTCGCAGCGGTGGGTTGACAGTTCCCAACGGGGCAGCGCAAGATATGGTGTTGCGTCAGGCGTTGGCTCGTGCACAGAGCGCTCCGCAGACCATCAGTTATGTGGAGGCGCACGGGACCGGGACGAAACTGGGCGATCCGATCGAGTTTCGTGCGTTGGGTCAGGTGCTTGGACAGGAGAGGCAGTCGCCTTTGTGGGTGGGGTCGGTCAAAACCAACATTGGTCACCTGGAAGCCGCAGCTGGGGTTGCGGGGTTGATCAAGGTGATCCTGGCCTTGCATCACCGGCAGATTCCGCCCCATCTGAACTTCAGCCAACCCAATCCGTTCATTCCATGGCAGGACTTTCCGATCGAAGTGCCGGTGCGCCTGGTCGACTGGGATGTGGAGGGCCCGCGTCGGGCGGGTGTCAGCTCATTTGGGCTCAGTGGAATCAACGCCCATGTTGTGTTGGAAGAAGCTCCGGTTGTCTTCGAAGAAGAGAGGGGCGATCGACGGCCAGTGCATCTGCTCACCCTTTCTGCCAGGGATCCACAGGCGTTGGCCGCTTTGTGCCACCGGTATCTGGCGTTTTTGCAAAATCAATCTGTTGCAGTCTGGGGAGATATCTGCCATACCAGCCGCTGTGGGCGGGCACACCATCCGTATCGGCTGGCTGTGGTGGCGTCTGGACAGAAAGAGGCAACGGCCCAGCTGGAGGCCTGTCTGGTGAAGCCTGCGGCAACTGGCATACAGGTGAACGCGACGCCAGAAATTGCGCCAGCGGTGGCGTTTTTGTTTACCGGACAGGGGGCACAGTACAGCGGCATGGGGCGGGAGCTCTACGAGACCCAGCCCATGTTCCGGCAGGCCGTCGACCGCTGCGCCGCACTGCTGGACGGGCAGCTGGAAGCGCCGCTGCTGGCGCTGCTGGGCTACACCGGGGAAGCGCCAGAGCAGCGCATCGACCGCACCGAAAACACCCAGCCTGCGCTCTTCGCCCTCGAATATGCGCTGGCGCAGCTCTGGCGCAGCTGGGGTATCGAGCCGGAGATTCTCCTGGGCCACAGCGTGGGCGAGTTGGCCGCAGCCTGCGTGGCCGGGGTCTTCAGCCTGGAGGACGGGCTCACGCTGGTGGCGGCGCGCGGGCGGCTGATGGGTGCGCTGCCGCAGGAGGGGGAGATGGTCTCGCTCCTGGCCGCAGAGTCCAGGGTGCGGGAGGCGATTGC
>JAGWYN010000030.1 GCA_018969295.1 Chloroflexota bacterium
GCAACGGGCCGGCCTGGCTGCTGGCCACCGTGCCACAGCTGGCGTCGAGTTCGATGCTCGCCCGCACATGTTCCTCGGGGGCGCCGATCTCCAGGGTGTAGGTGATGCCGCTGAAGACTGTAAATTTGACCCAGTCTCGATCTGGGTTCTGGCTGCTCTGGGCGTTGCAGAGGCTGCGCGGCTGGGTCAGATTCTCTAAAAACCAGCGTGCGCTGGCACGGTGGTCGTCCCCGCCGCTGCCTTCGAAGCTGTCTGGGGTGCAGCTGACATTGCCCACGCAGACTGTCAGGGCAGCCAGGTTGTTGCTCTCGTCGCTTTCTGCGACCGTATTGGCACGGTCGACCCAGCCATAGACCCGATGGGTGCAGCCTTCGCTGGAAAAGGCATAGGTGATCTCCTGTCGCCATTCTTCTCCAGGGCCCAACCCCTCCCCGCGCGTCAATTCGGCGCCCGGTGTATCCTGTGTGGGGGGCTGGCCAGGGTCAATGAAACCGTGCAGGGTGATCGGACCCGGCAAAAAAACAGTGCCGCTGTTGCGGATCACAAAAAAAATCTGGGTCGGCTGGTTGAGCGCAGGGACGGCCGGTTCCAGACGGATCTCGGCGCTGAGGTCAGGCCCTGCGCTGCCCCCGGCGGAGACGCTCAGGGCGGCCAAGGCGCTGACGACCAGCAGACAGCCAGCCACAGCCGACCAGAACAGCTGTGTCCTCCGCTGCACACCCCCCCAAAAGCGCCTAGATCGATTGTTCTGTACCATTCGTCCTCCATTCTGCTTTCAGCACGAGGGAGGGCTACCGCACGCTGCTGTCAACGGTAGATCGACGGCAAAAAGACAGACCCCCCGGTCCAAAACACCTGGGGGTCTGCCTGATAGCCCAGACGATCCTGGGCGTAGAAGACGACACGATAAAACCCGGGTTCAGTCATGCCGTTGGTGTACTGGAAGCGATAGACACCTGGCTCCCCTGCGACAGGGTCCAGACGCACGGTCGGCAGATTCAGGTTGAGCGTGATGTCGACCGGCTCGCGGAAGGAGGGCGGGTAAAGATTGGCCCAGACAAACGCGATCTCCTCGACCCCCTCGCCGACAGTCGCCTCCAGGGTTGCTTGGTTGAACGTGCGGGTGACTGTGAACTGCTCGATGGTGGGCGTCGTCGAGGTGAAGGCGCTGAGCACGGAGCGCTGGGCGGCCAGCGTCCCATCGCCGTCGTTGTAGACGCCGTCGCCGTTGTCGTCCAGCCAGGGAGTTTGGTGGACGCCTGTGGCGGCCACGGCACTGCTCGCCTGTTCAAAACAGTGGTAGAGGTTGTTGCTGTTGACTGCGCAGGAAAAAAAGGCGTCAGAGAAAAAGGCACCCTCCGAAGAGGCGTAGGCGTTGTTGGCAGCGCCGGTCGATGTCATCACCACGCGACCACTTTTGCCAAGCCCGCTCGACGGGCCGCCGTTGTCGCGGTTGATAAAACTGCCCGAACGGCAGGCTTCCATCAAAATCGTGATCTGGTGGGTGCCTGTTCCGTTTTCCAGGTCGTCGAGCCAACTGTTGAGCTGGGTCGGGGAAACCGATTGGCTCTCTGCGCAGCCGTTGACGCAAAATTTTTCGTCCAGCCCGTGGTCGACCAAATACAGAAAAAACGGGATCTCGGGCCCCAGCCGTCCTGGCTGGCGGGCCCAGGTTTCCAGAGCAGCCTGGATCGCGGCAGGTGTGGCGGCGGCGTCGACGTCGTCGGTGCCATCCCCGTCGGCATCCTGGGCAGTCGGGGCGATGTAATAGATCTCGTCCGGGTCGTAGCCGGCGGCCAGAAAGACACGAAAGGCCCGATTGGCTGCGTTGTAGATATTGGTCTGCAGGGCGAAGGTCTCGTTGTGGCCGGCGACGATCAACGCAGCGCCGCGCACGTTGCCCACGCGGTTGACGGTGATCATGCGTTCAACACTGTTGCCGGCTTCGTCGAAGACCTTCACGCGGATCTGGTTCGTTCCGACGCTCAGACGCAGGTTGTCAACCCGGAAGGTTGCGCTGGCATCCGTGAGGGTATAATCCCAGCCGGTCTGCCCGCGCGAGACATTGGTGACGCTCACACGGCTGAGCCTGCCCGGGTTGCTCCCATTCTGATCTTCGGCCAGCCCGGTGAAGGTCAGCAGATTGGTGGTGGTCGTATAGACCTCCTGGATCTGCGGGTTTTGGAGCATCACAACAGGGGGCGTGGTATCCGGCGGATTTTGGGCAGTGCAGGGCAGGGTCGGGCCAGCCGCAGGGCTCAAGTTGTGCGAGTAATCGAACGCTGCCACCTGAAACGTATACTGGGCGTCCGGGGTCAACCCCTGGACCTCTGCATAGGTCATGCGAAGGCCCTGCTGCACGTTGACCTCACCGCTGTCCGCTGCACCGACTCGCTGGTAGAGCACCCGATAGCCCTCCACGTCGATGGAGGTGCTGCGCGACCACTGCACCCCGATGACGGTCGGTGAGATCGAGAAACAGCGCAGGGTGCCGGGCATGGCTGGTGGGATTTCGTCGCGCCGGACAATCACTGTGTACTCGTTGGCCAGACCGGTCTGGCTGGGGTCGTAGGGCTGGAGCTTGAGAAAATAGCTGCCGGTGCGGGTAGCATTCCACTGAAGTTGTACCGTGGTGCCGTACGGGTTGTGGATGACTGTCGTCGGTACGTCGCCGCAGCTGTTGTAGAGGCTCACCACCGGGTTGGCACTGGTGCCAATCTTGGTGATTTCAACCCGATAGGTGGTGTTCGCCTCTGCAGAAAATCGGAGCCAGTCCTGCTCGGCGCTGTCGTGGAAGGTGTGCGCCTGCCGGTCGTCCAGGCTGATCAAAGCAGCCTGGCCACAGGCGTCGTCGTCTTCATAGCTGTCAGGGACAGGCACCACCGGGGTCGGGCTCGGATAGGCCGTGGTCGCCGCAGCGCCTGCTGCCAGTGCCGGGCTCTCCTGTCCCAGCCACCCCAGCAACAGCGCCAAAGTCATGACGAGCGCTGTCGCGGCCGCCCACCGTTCCAGCCGTACCCAATTCGTTCCTGACATTGCTTGCCCTCCCCCTCTACACCAACCCATGCCCTGAGACCCAGGCATTTCTTTTTCGCTGTAAGGGGACAAAAAGTATTATAGGAGCAAGCGTGTGGAAAGACAAATGGATTTTAAATAAACATGGTACACTGCACACAGCAGACAGATCGGATCGTCCCCTGCAACCCAGATTTGCCAGCCAGGGCAGCCAGCTTTTTGGGATGGTTTCATTCAGGACTCATCACAGACTCAGAAAGGTAGCATATGCGTCAACAACTACGATGGAAAAATTGGATCTGGACAAGGAGCATTCTTGGGATCGGGCTCATCTGCGGACTGCTTGCCGCCAGCCAGCTGGCGCTGCAGGCCCAGACCCCGACCCCCAAGACGCCGGACAGTTCGTCCGGCTCGTCTGTTGTCCACACCAAACAGGTCAGCCAACGCCCGCGCCAGGGGTTGATCGTCGGCGGCCAGAACGCTGCCGTCGGCGAGCTTCCCTGGCAGGTCGCTGTCTTTCCAGGCCCGTACCTCTGCGGCGGAACCCTGATCGACCCCCAGTGGGTGGTCACAGCGGCCCACTGTATGTTCGACGATTCTGGCAACCAGATAGCACCGACAGCGGTCGAGGTAGTGGCGGGGGAATACAATCGTTCTGCGAACGATGGGACAGAACAGCAGCGTGGGGTCAGCACGATCATCGTGCACCCGGACTACAACCCGACGACCAGCGACCATGACATTGCCTTGTTGCAGCTGGCGACACCGGTGACCCTGGGCCCCAGCGTCGGGGTGCTGCCGCTTGTTTCCAGCCCACAACAGGACGACCTGGTGGCGCCTGGGGTCAACGCGTTGGTTTCGGGGTGGGGGGCGACGACAGAAGGAGGCAACACACCGGAAATTCTCCAGAAGGTGACGATTCCCCTTGTAAGCAATGCGACCTGCAACCAGCCTTACGCCGGTTCGATTACCGAAAACATGCTGTGTGCCGGGCTGGTAGCTGGCGGAAAAGACTCTTGCCAGGGAGACAGCGGGGGGCCGCTGGCGGTGCCGGATGGGAGCGGCTGGCGGCTGGCCGGCGTCGTCAGCTTCGGCGAGGGCTGTGCCCGCCCCAATTTTTACGGCGTCTATACCCGCGTGTCGCGCTACACGGCGTGGATCGACGGCTATGTGTCGGGGAATGTGCCCACCCCGACCGTCACCCCTGTCCCCACAGCGACCGCCACCCCCAATCCCAGCCCCACAGCGACCGCCACCCCCAATCCCAACCCGGGGGTCAATGAGGTGCGCAACGGCGATTTTGAACAAGGACGGAACGGCGACTGGCAGGAAGAATCGCCCAAGGGCAATGCGTTGATCGCATCGGGCCCCAATCTCGATGGCATAAACCCGGTCTCTGGGGACTGGGCGGCCTGGCTGGGTGGCGTCAACGACGAGCAATCGGTGTTGTCGCAGGAGATCGTGCTGACTGGCAGCCCAGCGACCCTGTCCTTCTACTACCAAATCGACTCCCAGGACAACTGTGGTTTTGATTCTGCCCGTGTCTTGATCCAGGAACTGGCCCCACAGCCGCGCGACAACAACGAAGACCCAAGCGCCAGCGAGCTGGTCGAATACGATCTGTGCACCGACAATGACATCAACGACTGGGAGCAGGCCAGTTTTGTGTTGGATGACGCTGCAGACCAGACAGTCCGCCAGGCGGGCCAGACAATCCGCCTGATCTTTGACGTCACGACCGACGACACGCAGGTGAGCAGTCTGTTCCTGGACGATGTACGGATCGAGGTGTCCGACAACGAGACCCCAGAGCCGACTGAGGAGCCGACCGAGGAGCCGACCGAGACCCCAGAGCCGACCGAGACCCCAGAGCCGACCGAGGAGCCGACTGAGGAGCCGACCGAGACCCCGGAGCCGACCGAGACCCCGGAGCCGACCGAGACCCCGGAACCGACCGCAACCCCGGAACCGACCGCAACCCCGGAGCCGACCGCAACCCCGGAGCCGACCGCAACCCCGGAGGGGCTAGTTTTGAACGACATCGAACCGAACGAAGGGTTGGGCACGGTGCCCAACGATGTGCTGCTTGACGGGGCTGGGTTCCAACCGGGGCTTGTGGTGACGATCGGTGGGATGGCCGCCAAAAATGTGCGTTTGATAGACCCGTCTGGAACACAGGCGTCGGCGGTAGTGCCGGCTGGGATCACCCCAGGCCGCTACGATGTCGTCGTCCAAAATCCTGGCCAGCCATCCACTACATTGGCTCAGGGCTATACCGTGCTTGACCCTGAGATGGCTGATCTGTCGGTCAGCGACGAGGATCTCTGGGTCGACCCGCTGCCGATTCGCCAGGGTATGACCCCGACCCTCGGTTTGAATGTGCAGGTTGCTGTCGATACTGCGCTGCTCAACGGAGCCAACGTCGAGTTCCGCCTCGATTCTCCGGAGGGGGAACTATTGGGGCAAAGCTCCACAGGTCCTCTGGATCCAGAGGCCGATCCGGTAGTTTCCGTGGCAATCGACTGGGCAGCCCCTGCGGCAGGCACCTACACGATCTATGCGCTTGTCGATCCCAACAATGAGATCCCAGAAAGTACGGATTCCAACAACAGTGCGGTCCGCACGCTGGAGGTATTGCCTGCGGCTTCAGCAGATACCTCGCCTCCCACAGCACAGACGCTTGCCATCAACAACGGTGCCCAGACGACCACGGCACCGACCGTGAACGTCCAGCTGGTGGCAGCCGACAATCAAGGCGTCAGTTCGATGTATGTGGTCGAGCGCATCTACAACAACGCGGCCAGGTCTTGGGTCGCACGCCAGTCGACCGGCTGGATTGCCTTCCAAGAAAGCTTCACAATGACACTCAGCCCGGTCGGCGGGGCCCGCTATCTGCAGGCCTGGGTCGCCGATGCAGCCGGCAATCTCTCCTCGCCGGCTGTGCGGACGCTGGTCAACTATCTGCAGGCTGGATCCCCGATTCTGGAGCGACAGGTGCATCTCTATCGGCTTCAGCTGCCGGCCGGCCAGACCCTGCAGGCCAGACTGGAGACTTTGACTGGGGATGCAGACCTCTATGTCTGGGGCAGCGACGGCACCCTGGTGGGCAGCAGCAACAACTTCGACCTGGCCCCCGAGCTGGTCAACGTGTCGGGCGATGGCGGCGACTATCAGATCGAAGTGCACGGCTATCTGGACAGCACCTACACCCTGTCGTTGGATCTGGGGACGGCAACCCGTCTGGCAGACGCCTCTCTTCCGTCGGCCAAGATCACGCCGGCTGCGCCGTCGGTAGATCTGGGCAGTGCGCCCGCAGGACAGCAGGCGCTGCCGTCGGCTCCGGTCACTCCGGTCACGTGGAGCCTTTACCTGCCGGTGACCGTGCGTTAGGGCAGCGGGGTGAAATCAGCAAACAGTTCTAAAGTCATGCGCCCCGATGAGGCGAAACTG
Organism: Chloroflexota bacterium; assembly: GCA_018969295.1. Classification (GTDB taxonomy): domain Bacteria; phylum Chloroflexota; class Anaerolineae; order Caldilineales; family Caldilineaceae; genus Caldilinea. The sequence goes on from JAGWYN010000030.1 coordinate 6,466, forward strand.
CTCTCATTTGACGCTTGACGGAACACGAGTGCAGGTGGCTACGACACACTCAGCCCCGCAGATGGAACGGGCTCAAGAAACCGAGTTTCTGGGAGAAACTCGGTTTCTTGAGCCTAACCTAAAAAACGAATATACGCCGGACTGGGTATCGCCGCCGGGGGAAACACTGCTAGAGACCCTTGAAGCGCTGGGCATGAGCCAGACTGACCTGGCCAATCGCATGGGACGGCCCCAGAAGACGATCAACGAAATCATCAAAGGCAAGGCGGCCATTACCCCGGAAACAGCGCTGCAACTGGAAAAGGTGCTGAACGTACCGGCTCGGTTCTGGCTGAACCGAGAGCAACAGTACCGGGAATCACTGGTGCGTCAGGCAGAGCATGAAGCGTTGGAGACGCAACTTGGCTGGCTAGATGAGATTCCGGTCAATGAACTCGTGCAAAGGAAAATGGTCGCACTGGACTTGCAAACTCAAACATGCCAGAAAGAGAGGCTCGTCTCTGCGCCTTCGAAGACCACGGCACCAGAGAAGCCCGCTCCCGGGTCAAACGCTGCCATCTGCCAGCGGTGCAGCGCAGCAGGGTCCCCCTGCACCCGCAGCAGACGGGCAGGTTCACCGGGAGCCAGCGTCACGTCGAAGTGGTCGAGCGGAAAATAGAGCCCTTCCCCGATCGCCTTGATAAAAGCCTCTTTGCGGGTCCAGCAGGCATAGAACGACGGGAACTGCTCGGCTGGCGGGAGCGAGTCCAGCACAGCCAGCTCATGGGGAGAAAAGACGGTGCCCGCCAGCCGGCGCAGGTCGTCGAGTGGCCGGTGGGCTTCGACGTCGACGCCGACCCAGCGCCCGAGCGAGAAGGCATAGACCGCAAGGTCAGCCGCATGCGACAGGTTGAATTCGAGCGTACGCCCCTCCTGGGGGTGCACGACGGCAGGTTTGCCGCGCGGCCCATTCGCCAGCTCGATGCGGGCAGGGTCGGCCCGCAAATAGGCGCCGAGCAGTGTCCGCAGCGTACCCCGTGCCACGATGAAGCGCCGTCGGTCGCGCTCGAAGTGGAAGCGCTGGGCCCGCAAGGCTTCCTCTGCTGACAGCAGACGGCGACAGCGCTCCAGCCGGTCGTCGGGGACCTGCAGCGGTGTGCGCCAGAGGTGCACCTGGGCAGGGATGAGCGTTGGATGGACAGCAGCCGTCTGCCAGAATGTCTCTTCAGCCATGAGCGGTTGTTCCCAGGTCGATTTCACGCAGGTAGCCCGCCATTCCACGGGCCGGGTCCCATTGGTTTGGATAGCCGAGCGAGACTTCTTCGTAGCGAACCCCGTCTCGACAGAGGCTTTGCCGGATATGGAGGTGCCCATAGACGGCCAGTGCGATCGAATACTGTTCCAGCCAGCGCTCGGTGCGCCGGGTTCCACACCAGATCGAAAAGCGCGGGATGCGCGGCAGCACCGCCAGATCGCGGCGCAGCGGATAGTGGTTGACGACGATCAGCGGCATGCCGTCAGCCACCTGATTGAGCCGTGTTTCGGTGTACTGGCAGCGCGCAGCGCACCACGCCGAGCGCGACACATATGGGTCTGGATACAGCACCGCTTCGTCGGCGCAGACAACGCCGCTCTCTTCCGCCCAGGCCAGGACATCGTGGGCAGCAACATGGTCGGGATGAAAGGAATAGTCGTACAGGACAAAGACCGGTGCCAGCAGGGCCTCAAAATTGGTGCCGGGCCAGAGGACGTAGGGATCTTCGGGAGTCAGGACACCATACCGGCGGCAGAGGGAGACCATCTGGCGATACTTGGCCTCCCCGCGCACCGCGCCGCTGGTGGGCAGCGTCCACAGGTCATGGTTGCCGGGGGTCCACAAAATTTTGGCAAAACGGCTGGTCAGAATCTGCAGCGCAAACTCCAGATGGGCGATCGATTCACCAACATCGCCGGCCAGGATCAACCAGTCATCCCGGTATTCGGGCAGCTGCAGCAGGGCAGCACGATTTTGAGGGTGACCCAAATGCAGGTCGCTGATGGCATAGAGTTTCATCGTCGTCTGATCCGTCGACCGGTCGGCTGTGCAGCCACACAAGCTGCTGTACGGCAAGTCGGCCATGCAGCATACCCGAGCTCTGCCGAATTGGCAATCTGGCCAAGGCAGAGGCGCGTTTCAACCTGAAATGGTCCCCCAACGACAGGGCGCGCGTGCCAATCTGCGGCTGCTGTGCTACAATGGTTTCCCATGCTGACCGAACTGCGCATCCAAAATTTTGCCATCATCGACGACCTGGGGTTGGAATTTGGCGCGGGTCTGAATATTTTGACCGGCGAAACCGGGGCTGGGAAATCGATCATCATCGATGCAGTGGGGCTGCTGCTCGGCGACCGTGCTGCGGCAGAATGGGTGCGGGCAGGGGCCGAACTGGCACGGATCGAAGCCACCTTTTGTCTGCCCGCCGATGCCGAGCGGGCCGGTGAGATCAACGCGCTCCTCGAACAAGAAGGGCTGGACGACCCCGAAAACGCGCAGTGGGTCGCGTTGAGCCGGGAAGTCCGGCTGAACGGACGTACGATCTGTCGGGTCAACGGGCGCAGCGTCAGCGTGCAGCTGCTCGGCGAACTCACCAGCCTGCTGGTCGATGTGCACGGCCAAGGGGAGCACCTGAGCCTGCTGCAGCCACGCACCCATGTCCAGCTGCTCGACCGCTATGCCGGGCTGCTGCCTCTGCGCAGCCAGGTGACGGCTCGGGTGGCCGAGCTGCGCCGCGTGCGCACAGAGCTGCAGCAGCTGCGCCAGGAGGCGCACACGCTGGCCCAACGCATCGACCTGCTCAGCTTCCAAACAGACGAGATCCTGGCTGCCCAGCTGCGCCCCGGCGAAGAGAGCGAGCTTGAATCTGAACGCCGCCGTCTGGGCAACGCGGCTGCCTTGACCAGCCTGGCCCAGGCAGCCGCCGCCATTCTCAGCCAGGGGGACGGCGAACTGCCCGGGGCGATCGACCAGGTCAGCGAGGCGGTCGGACGGCTGGAAAAGCTGGCCCGGATCGACCCTGATTTTGCTGCCCGGGCCGACGAAGGACAAGCCCTGCTCGAACAGCTGAGCGAGCTGGCCCGCTCCCTGCAAGATTACGCCGAAACCCTCGAATTCAACCCGGAGCGGCTGGTCGAAGTCGAGGAACGCCTCGCGCTGATCAGCAATTTGAAACGCAAATACGGCGATTCGATCGAGCAGATCGTCGCCTTTGGCGGCCAGGCTCAGCGCGAGCTCGAGGAGCTGCAGGGCTGGGAAAGCCGCAGCTCAGAGCTGGAAGCCAGGGAAGAGCGGCTGCTGCGCGAGGTCGGCCGTCTGGCAGCCGACCTCAGCGCCCAACGCCGTGTTGCAGGAGAAGCGCTGGCCCGCCAGGTCGAACAGGCATTGGCCGAGTTGAAGATGGCGCGAGCCCGCTTTGGCGTTGCCGTCGCACAGACGCCCAGCCCCACAGGCGCCTATCTGCCAGAAGGACGTCGCGTGGCTTTTGACAGCCTGGGCGTCGACCAGGTCGAATTTTTGATCAGCGCCAATCCGGGCGAACCACTCAAACCGCTGGCACGGGTGGCCTCGGGCGGCGAGACCGCCCGGCTGATGCTGGCGCTCAAAAGCACCCTCGCCCATGCCGACGCGACACCGACCCTGATCTTCGACGAGATCGACCAGGGCATCGGCGGGCGGGTCGGCGCCCTGGTCGGCCAGAAACTCTGGCAGCTGACCAGCCCGCCCGCCAGCCACACGCCAGCCCCCCACCAGGTCCTCTGTATCACCCACCTCCCACAGCTGGCCGCCTTCGGGGACCACCACTTTACCGTCAGCAAGCAGATCGTGCTGCAAGAAAGTACCGAACGCACCCACACCGTCGTGCGTACGCTGGACAGCCAACAGCGGGTCGAAGAGTTGATGCAAATGCTGGGTGCCCAGAGCGAAGCTGGCCGCCGCTCGGTCGAAGAGATGCTCGGCGAGGTCGCCCAGGTCAAACAAGGAGCGCTGGTTCTCCGCTGAGCACCAGACGCCGCACACAAGGACAGAGCCATGACCCACACCTGGCGTACCTATCTGACCGACTACAACGAAGGGCTCGGCCTCGTTTACGAACGCTTTGTGCTCAACGATTTCCTGCTGCAGCTCTGCCAGCAACATGGGGTGCGCTCCGTGCTCGAAGCCCCTTTGTATGGGATGGCAGGTGTCAGCGGCATCAACACGGTCGTGCTGGCACGCGCCGGGGTCGCAGTCACGCTGGTCGACGATACCCAGGAACGGATCGCCGGCGTCCAACGGATCTGGCAGGAGGATCTGCAGCTGCCCGCCAATCTGGTCTGCATCGACCCGGGCGGCTGGGGACAGCTCCCCTTTGCAGACCGGTCCTTTGACCTGACCTGGGAGTGGGCGGGGCTCTGGTATCTGGCAGACCCCGCCAGCCTGCTGCGCGAGCTGGTACGCACCAGCCGCAACCTCGTCTTCGTCGCCATGCCCAACCCGCTCCAGGTCGGCTACTGGACGCGCAAGTGGGTGATCGACCGCGAATTTTTTACTGCCCACGACGAACGCTGGACCGATCTCGGCCGCATTCGGCGGCTGCTTGAAGCCGCTGGCGTCCAGATTCTGGCCGAAGGTGTGCTCGACACTCCCCCCTGGCCCGACACCGTCATGCCGGCCAATGAGGTGCTCAAACGGCTGGGAATCCGCAGCCAGACCCTCGAAGCACAGTTCACCGGCTCGGGCTGGCACTGGAGCACGATGGCCTATTACCTGGGCCAGGAACCCGACCTGCGCGACCGGGTGATGCGCTACGCCTGGCTCGACCAGGCACCGTTGCCCTGGCAGCTCAAAGCCCTTTGGGCCCACCACCGCTATCTGGTCGGTCGCGTGGCCCGCTGAGGAGAGGCCCCCCAAACAGGACACCTGCGCGCACTGGCCAGGTGCCGAGGAAACGTTGAAAAGAAAGGAGACCGTATGACCAATCCGCTGGCCGGACAGCCGGCCCCCCGCACATTGCTGCAAAACATCCCACGCCTGGTTGCAGCGTACTACACGCAGGAGCCAGACCCTGACAACCCGGCCCACCAGGTGGCTTTCGGCACTTCAGGCCATCGCGGCACCTCACTGCGCAACTCCTTCAACGAAAAGCACATCCTGGCCATCAGCCAGGCGATCTGCGACCATCGGCGGGCGACCGGGGTGGAGGGGCCCCTCTTTTTGGGGATGGACACCCACGCCCTCTCTGAACCTGCGCTGGTGACAGCAGTCGAAGTGTTGGCGGCCAACGACATCGAACTGGTGCTCCAGGCCGGGATGGGCTACACGCCAACCCCGGTCATCTCCCATGCGATCCTGACCTACAACCGCAACCGCCATGCCCACCTGGCAGATGGCATTGTGATCACCCCTTCGCACAACCCCCCCGAGGACGGCGGCTTCAAATACAACCCCCCCAGCGGCGGGCCCGCCGACACGACAGCAACCCGGCAGATCGAACGCCGCGCCAACGAGCTGCTGCGCAGCGGCCTGCAGGAGGTTCGACGTCTACCCTGGGGGCGAGCCAAGACAGCCCCCTGCACGCACGAATATGACTTCGTCGCCGACTACGTCGCCGACCTCAAAGACGTGCTCGATCTTGAGGCGATCGCCGGTGCCGGCCTGCGCATCGGGGTCGATCCGATGGGGGGGGCGAGCACCGCATACTGGGAGCCGATCGCCCAGACCTACGGCCTTGACCTCACAGTGGTCAACCGTGTGGTCGACCCGACCTTTGGGTTTATGACCGTCGACCATGACGGCAAAATCCGCATGGACTGTTCGTCGCCCGCTGCCATGGCCAGCCTGATCCAGCTCAAAGAGCAATTTGACATTGCCTTTGGCAACGACCCCGACGCTGACCGGCACGGGATCGTCACCCGCAGTGCCGGGCTGCTCAACCCCAACCACTATCTGGCGGTGGCGGTCCACTACCTCTTTCAACACCGGCCCGGCTGGCGCAGCGACGCTGCGGTCGGCAAGACACTGGTCTCCAGTTCGATGATCGACCGGGTGGCCGCCAGCCTCAACCGCACGCTGGCCGAGGTTCCGGTCGGGTTCAAATTTTTTGTCGACGGCCTGCTGAGCGGTGCATTTGGCTTTGGCGGCGAAGAGAGCGCCGGGGCCGCCTTCCTGCGCCGTCGCGGGACCGTCTGGACCACCGACAAGGATGGCATTCTGCTCAACCTGCTGGCCGCCGAGATCACCGCCACCACCGGCAAAGACCCGGGCGAACACTATCGGGCGCTGGAAGAACGCTTTGGCCGCTCTTTTTATGCCCGCATCGACGCGCCCGCCAACCGACAGCAAAAGGCCCTCCTGGCCCACCTCTCCCCCGAAAAGGTCCGGGCCCAAAGCCTGGGCGGCGAAGCCATCCTGGCCCGCCTGACCCAGGCCCCGTACAACCAGGCCCCGCTCGGCGGGGTGAAGGTGGTGGCGGCCAACGGCTGGTTTGCAGCACGTCCCTCGGGGACCGAAGAGGTCTACAAGATCTACGCAGAAAGTTTCCTGAGCGCAGAACATCTGCGCCAGATCCAAATCGAAGCCCAACAGATGGTCAGCGAGGCCTTCGACGCCCCCTGACTGGCACCTGCCTCCCTCCAGGAGCTGCCTGAACGAAACGAGAGCAACCCATGCAAATCACCAGCGCAGAAGAAGCGGTCAAAGCCATCAAATCGAACGATCGCGTCTTTGTCCACGGAGGCGTTGCCACCCCCGCCCAGCTCGTCCTGGCCCTGACAGCCAGGGCAGAAGAGCTGCGCGATGTGGAGATCGTCCACCTGCACACCGAAGGCCCAGCCCCCTACGCCGCCGCCAATTACACAGCCAGCTTTCGCACCAACTGCCTCTTTGTCGGTGCCAACATCCGCAACGCAGTCAACGAAGGGCTGGCCGACTATATCCCAATCTTTTTGAGCGAAGTGCCCGGGCTTTTCCGCCGCGGGATCCTGCCGCTCGACATCGCCCTGGTCCAAGTCTCTCCTCCAGATCGCCACGGTTTCTGTTCACTCGGTGTGTCCGTGGATGTGGCGCGCGCAGCCGTGCAGGTCGCCCGCCATGTGATCGCCCAGATCAACCCCAACATGCCGCGCACCCACGGCGACGGGTTGCTCCATGTCAGCGCCCTCCACAGCGCCGTGGTCGTCGACGATCCGCTCCCTGAAATCGTCGCCAGCCAGCCTACCCCGGTGGAAAGTGCGATCGGCCGGTATGTCGCCGAGCTGATCGAGGACGGCGCCACCTTGCAGATGGGGATCGGCGCCATCCCCAATGCAGTGCTCTCCGCCCTGCACACCCACCGCGACCTGGGCATCCACACGGAGATGTTTGCCGACGGTGCCATCGACCTGATCGAACGGGGAGTGGTCAACAACGCCCAAAAACGCATCCACCCTGGCAAGGTCGTCAGCTCGTTTGCGATGGGCACCCGCCGTCTCTACGACTTCATCGACGACAACCCACAGGTTGTGATGCTTGATGTCGCTTATGTCAATGATACGGCGGTGATCCGCCGCAACCCACGCGTCACGGCGATCAACAGCGCGATCGAGGTGGATCTGACCGGCCAGGTGGCTGCCGACTCGATGGGCACGGTGCAGTATTCAGGGGTAGGTGGGCAGATGGATTTTGTGCGCGGGGCTGCTCTCTCCGAGGGGGGCAAGCCGATCATCGCGCTGCCGTCGGCGACCAGCAAAGGCATCTCGCGCATCGTACCCCATCTGCGGCTGGGGTCTGGCGTGGTGACCACGCGCGCCCACGTCCACTATGTGGTCACCGAGTATGGGATCGCCTATCTCTACGGCCGGAACCTGCGCCAGCGGGCGCGAGCGCTGATCGACATCGCCCACCCCGCCCATCGTCAGGAGCTTGAAAAAATGGCCTGGGAACGTTTCAAGCGTTGGCCCGAGCAGAGCCAGGGATGAGTGTCGGGCCGACGCTGGTCTCGCTTGACGCCATCCATGCCGAAGCAGCGGCCAGGCTGCACATGGAAGGGCAGCCTGGCACCTTCCTGACCCGCCTGGGGGCGGACGTCTTGACAGTGTTGTACCGCACGCTGCCGAGCTCGACAGGGGGGTTCGGCTATGCTATGGTGGCGCACCCCCAAGAGGTGCTGGGCTTTGTCAGTGCCACGACGCAGACAGGCGCCCTGTTCTGGGAGATGGGCACCCGCCGCCTGCCTGCCCTGCTTCCGCCGCTGCTTCGCCGCTTTGTGCGCAACCCTGCACTGGCACTGCTTGCCTTGCAGACGGTCACCTACCCCTTGCTGCACCCGGCGGATCCTGTGCCAGCCGCAGAGCTGCTCTCGATCATGGTGCGCAGCGACCTGCGCGGGGAAGGCGTCGGCACCCTGCTGCTGGCTGCGCTGCGGGCAGAGTGCCAGCGCCGTGCGTTGGCTGCGCTCGACGTCACGGTCGCTGCGGCCAACGCCGGCGCCCAGCGATTTTACCAACGCCACGGCTTTGTCTGCACCCAGCGTTTCGTGTTGTACGGCCAGCCGATGTACCGCTATCGTGCTGTTTTTGCACCCTGATAGCGCGAGGCTTCTTCGATCTGGACCCCTGCCCCCAACGAACGCCAGCGGAATTTGGCAGCCCAGCCGTTGGATCGCCCCTCGGCGACGTCGGCGATGAGCGGGCCGAGCACCGGCGCAAATTTGAAGGCATGGCCGGAGCCGCCAGCCGCCACGACCAGGCCAGGACGCTGGGGATGGTGGTCGATCCAGAAATGGCCGTCGAGCGTGTCGCTGTAGAGGCAGCGACGTGTGTAGACCACCTCAGCGTCGAGCAGGGCCGGAAAGGTGAAGGCCAGAAACCGACGCAGATGCTCCAGATCGCTGGCGTAAACCAGACGCTCGTCTTTTTCGGCGTGCAACGTCACGCCGACCCCATGATTGGCCAGCTTGACAACCCCTTCGCGCAGCAGCGGAAACCCATACCAGCCGGTGTGGGCCACATCTGCGGTGAATGTCGTCAGCTGGGGGACCTGAAAAAGCGTGGGGTCGAACGGTTTGAGATGGAAGACCGGGTGGCCGGTCGCCTGCATCACGGCGGCCAGCTCGGGGAGTAGGTGGTGGGTCCAGGCACCGGCGGCCACAATGGTGAGATCAGCGGCCAACGCTTCGCCCTCTCGCGTCTGGACACCGGTGACCCGCCCTCTCCGCTCGATCAGCGTCTTTGCGGTCTGTCCCTGCCAAATCTGCACGCCCAGCTGTTTGGCCCGGTGCTGCAGCGCCTCGATCAGCCGCCCGCTTTCCACATAGCCGCCGCGCGAGCCGAAGAAGCCGTCGACGTAGTGGTCGGCATTCCAGGCTGGAAAACGGGCGCGCAGCGCTGCACTGTCCATCCGCTCCAGCTGATGGCCTTCCGAACGCAGCGTCTCGTAGCTGGTCCACAGATAGTCGCCCGGCTGCATCGGCGTGCGCGACAACATCAGCACGCCGGTGTTGTGGTAGAACGATTCACCGAGTTCAGCGTTCCAGGCCAGGAAACCGTCGATCGAACGATCGACCATCTGCGTGTACTGGCGGTCTGTGCCATATTCCATACGCACGACCTTGCTGACGTCGGTCGATGCAGCCAGCGGATGCGGGATCGGGCCAGGGTCGATCAGGGTGACCTGTCGGCCACGCTGCCGGAGTTCGAGGGCGGCGGTGATGCCGTAGACACCGCCGCCGACGACCAGAATCTCGGTGGTATGCATGAACGGTTCCTTTGCAAAGTCTGTTGGGCGGGGTGGGGCCTCTGGGGCCCCACCCCGCCCAAGGTGGATGGGGTCTGTGGGGTCTACTCTTCCCGAACGTAGACGGTCGCGTACTCGGCGATGGTGTTGTCGAGCAGGTCGCTGACCAGGATGCCGAGCGAATACTCGCCGGGATAGCTATCGTAGGCGTTCACGGTGAAAGGTTTGCTGCCAAAGGTGAGGGTGTCTCCGTTGTACTCGCCGATCTCCCACTCGCCCTCTTCGTCCAACTGGTACCATTGTTCCAGGATCGTGAAGGTGTCGCCGGCCTGTGGGGTCAGCGCCCGGGGCGCTCCAGTTCCCTCTGCGCCTGTGAAGGCCAGCATCCCTTTGTATTCCAGCAGGCCGTTGAACTTCAGGATCGCGTAGCGTTCCTGGCCGCTGTCTGCAAAGGTATAGATGCCGCGCACGTCGTATTCTCCCTCCTGGTCGCTGGCCCCATAGACTGCCGGTTCCAAGAGGGCAAACGCTTCGGTCTCGCCGTCGCTCAGGCTGTAGAGGGTCGGCTCCCATTCGAAGATAAACTCTTCCAGGTCCGCTGCACTCCAGGCTGGGTAATAGATGCCGTCGAACTCGACCGTCTCTTCGGCGGCGACATAGTCCAGATCCTCGACCACATAGGCTTCGCTCTCTTCGTCGTAGCGCGAGACTTCGATATAGACATAGCCGACATTTTCGCCGCTGATCTGTGTGCTGAGCAGCGTGCTCTCCCCAGCGGTGATCTCGTCCTGGCTGACCTCGAGCGGCTCCATGCTCAATTCGGTGTCGATGCCAGGGGCGGCCATTTCAGGGGCCGTCTCCAGCATCGGCACGGCGTAGTCTGCCAGGTCGAACTCGGCGGCGTTCTCTGCATCGAGCAGCTCGGGTTCTACCGCATCGGGGTCGACATCCTGGTTGGTGTAGTGGAAGACCAGAAACTCATCCCACAGCGAGGCACCCGCAAAACGGCTGGCGTAGCCGGTGTAGGAGAGTTCGCTGAGTTCGGTGCCGACCGCAGCCAGCAGTTCGGGGACGGGGAAAAAGATCGAGAAGCCGCTGGCGCCAGGGCGCCCTGGCCCATGTTTTTCAGCCAGGATGGCCGCCAGATAGGCTCGGTTCAAGGTGCGCGCGGCGGCAGTGAGTTCTTTGGACTGGGCCAGTTCTGTCACAAGGCCCACAAAATTGCCCAGGTCCAGGTACGGGGAAGGGATCTCTTCGCCGAAGACGCTCTCGAAGGTCTGGGCATAGGTGCGAGCCCGCGCGATCGCCTCCGGGTCTACCTCGGTGAGCGCATAGGCAAACTCGTTGAGTGCCTCGATCAGCGCCGGGAATTTGGTCAGGTCGACGGCGGTCAGCGTGACCGACTGGCTTTCCAGCTCCGCCAGCTCGTCCGGGTCGACGGTGTCTTCGGTGCCGTACACGTCCAGCACGTAGTCGCCGCGGGCCTCGTCGTCCTGGATACGGACATCTTCTGCAATATAACTGGCCACGATGGTTTTGGCCAGATCGCGGCCAGACTGACCTGGCTTGTTCTCCAGGCTGCCCAGCAGCTCCGCATAGGCCCAGCCGATTGCAGGTTCGGTCTCCTGGGAGGCGACTGCGTAGCGGGCATAGGGGGCGACCCCAGCCAGGGCCTCCACCTGGCTCATCAGGCAGGCGTCGAAGCCGACCAGTTCGAAGTGCGCCACCCCAGTTTCTGCAAGAATTTCCGCCAGTGCCAGGTCGATCTCGTTGATGGTCAGGCTGCTGCCGTCGGCGGGGGCGTCGTCGTTCCAGCCGCCGACCCAGCCGGCACCGTGGTCAGAAAGAATCAACGCATACTTGCGGGCCGGGTAGGTCGTCATCGCCCAGACAGCAAAATCGACCAAGGTTTCGGGAGCCCCACTGTCGATCTCGCCCAGATCCTCGATCTCCTCCGAGGCCAGCGCGGAGAGGTCGTCGTCCTGGGTGACCAGGAAACGCTTGGCCGTCGTCCAATCCCCGTCGCCGTCGAAGCCGCCTTCATAGCGGTCCAGCTGCGACACGATCGTGACAGCATCGCTCGACCCGACCCACTCTGCCTCGTTGAGATCGATGAAAATATCCTGTTCGAGCACTTCGTCGTCGGCATTTTGGTAGAGCATCACTAGCCATTCCCGCTCATCCTCCTGGCGAGGGGGGGCGGCGTTGGCTGGCACCAACCCTGACATGGCCAGGACGGCGGCGGCGAGCGCGGCCAGAACCTTGTTGAGACTGCACATTCGGACTCTCCTCACTGACCTTGCGTGTACCGCCAAAGAGCTGGCCGGCAACAGACTGCCGTCTGTACCTCGTATCATACTGCAAGACGAAACAACTGAAAAGCAGGAAGCCCCACCCCGGACTTGAACAAGATAGAAGATTCTGGGGATCTGCTGGTATACTGACAGAGGCGGAAGGATGCACGCACAAGCGGAGAGAGCGCCTACGCCGTCCAAACAGGGATTGCCGATGACCGACGAACGCACGACCACCCACCGCACCGCTGCCAACCAGCGCCCGAGCAGCGGGACTTCACAGCCGGGCGAAGGACACGTAGATCCGGCGCTGCGCCCGCGTTCTTTGCGCGAGATGATCGGGCAGGAGCGGCTGCGCGACAAGATTCAGATTCTGGTGGAAGCTGCCCGCCAGCGCGGGGATGCGCTCGACCATGTTCTGCTGTACGGCCCGCCGGGGTTGGGCAAGACGACCCTCTCCCACATTCTTGCCTACGAGATGGGCGCCAACCTCAAGGTGACTGCAGGGCCGGCGATCGAGAAAGCAGGCGACCTGGCGGCGATCCTGACCAACCTGCGCAAAGGGGACATTCTGTTTATCGACGAAATTCACCGGCTGGGGCGTGCAGTCGAAGAGATTCTCTACCCGGCGATGGAAGATTTTTCGCTCAACATTGTGGTGGGCAGCGGGCCCGGCGCCCGCAACATCCAGCTGAGTCTGCCCAGATTCACCGTCGTGGGGGCCACAACCCGGCTGGCGCTCATGACCTCGCCGCTGCGTGCCCGCTTCGGCGTGGTCGAGCGGTTCGATTTTTATGAGCCGGCGGCGATCCAGGAGATCGTGGCGCGTGCAGCCCAGCTGCTGGGGACACAGATCGAGAGCGCCGGTGCCTGGGCGATCGCCCAGCGGGCGCGCGGGACCCCGCGGGTGGCCTTGCGTCTGCTGCGCCGGCTGCGCGACTACGCCCAGGTGCGGGCGCAGGGGGTGGTCAGCGCTGCTGTGGCCCGAGAGGCGCTGGGGCTGCTCGAAATCGACGAACTGGGGCTGGACGACCTCGACCGCCGGGTGCTGGACGCCATCATCGTCAAATTTGGGGGAGGGCCGGTCGGGCTGGAGACAATTGCGGCCAGCATCAGCGAGGAGGCGGACACGATCATGGACGTCGTCGAACCCTATCTGTTGCAGCTGGGCTTTCTGGACAGAACCCCGCGCGGGCGGGTGGCCACACGACCCGCCTACGCCCACCTCAGCTTGCCCTACCCCGAACGGGCCGAGCAGAGCGGTCTCTTCGGCTGAGCGCGCGCTACTGCGACGCGGCGGCTACTGCGGTGCTGCTGCCATGCCCGTCAGCACGCTGAGATTGTGCGCATGGACCATCCAGGCCTCTTCTGACTGGCGGTCACCCGGCAGCAGTGAGTCTGTGGTGCGCTCGATCGTCTCCAACGGCTCGCCGCGTGTGAGCAGGGCGGGGATCACCCGGCGCAGCCCGTGCAGGTAGGCGACGTCGGCGGCCAGCCGCTCCATCACAGTCACCTTGTCGCGCATCGGCTCTCCTGCGTGGGGCACACAAAGCTGAAAATTTTCCTGCCGGATCAGACGAGCCAGCAGGCGCAGGGTTTCCAGCTCGTCGCTGCCATCTGAACCGGCGACCATGCGGGGGGGCAGGGCATTGCTGCCATACTCACCGCTCAGCAACAGACCGACCGCCGGCAGATAGATCACAGCGCCGGAAGGCTGGGCATAGACATCCAAAAAATGCTCGCCGACGCGCAGATGGGCGACACCGCCCGGCTGAAGTTCGACCTGGGGCAGTGGAGCGGATGCGCGGTCGCCGGTGTAAAGCGCGGCGACTGTTTCGGCCAGATGAAAGCGGGTGAGTGCATCTGCTGGCGGGTCGACGATCAGCAGCTGCTCTCCCCCTTGCGGCGTCCGTCCCAACACAAAGAGGCTGTTCAGCGGCGGGGTCCCCTCTGTGAACAGCTCAAGATTTGGATAGAGCTGCAGGATCTGCGGCTGTTTCGGGCTGGAGGAATCCAGCAAAGGAATCAAGGTGCTCATGTTCGATCAGCTCACACGGTTCCAAAAACCCCAACCAGGGCAGCCGCACAGCCAGTTCGGCTGGCAGGTCAGCCACCACGATCTGGCCATCGGGCAGGATATAGATATCAGTCTCCACAGGCCAGCGCAGCTCGGGGAGGGCGGGTTCAAGAGAGGGAGACATCGACATGGGTTTCGTCTTCAAAATACTCCCCAGTACGCGCGGTCTCTTCGATCTTGCCCAACTGTTCGAGCAGGGCGCTGACCGACTCGCACGCACTGCCTGGGACTCCTTTGACCGTATAAGCGACCCGGCCGTCGGGCAAAATCGAGATTTCGATCTCCTGGTTTTGCATGGTTGCCTCCTGGCTCAGACCCAACGCCGCACAGTCATCCGGATGACACGGTCTGCGCCGGTCTCTTCCTCGACCAGCGTAAAACCGGCACGTTCTACCTCGCCGCGCACCTTGTGGTAGGCATAGCGTTGGTAGATGGTGTTGAGGAAAGGCTGGACGACCGCCATCTGCATATCGTCGCCGATCACCTCGCACCGCTCCTCGGCGGTGGTTCGGAAGGCAAATTTCACACCTTTGACCTCGACCACCAACGGCACCTCGCCGCTGAAGCCGCTCCAGTGATGTGTGTAGCGCTGATTTTCGGCATAACGCAAGGACAGCTCGTCCAGCACCTGCTTGACCAATGTCAGGTCACGCACTTCTGTTTTGATACGTACAAATTTCGACATGGTTGGATCTGTATCTCCTCTCCGGTAGCCGCACGGTGTTTCGGTGCGATGTTTCGGTGCGGTGTTTCGGTCCCGGCTCCCGCCCAGCCTGTCCAGGACACTCTTTCGAAGAGAGTGTACCACAAAACCCACAAGGGAGAAGGGTGAGAAACAGCATGAGGTTCACACCTTTGGCACGATGACCGCCGATCTATTGGCGCTCTCAGACTGGCTGTCGGCCAAAAGGGTGACACATGTCGCGCTGGAGAGCATAGCGAAACCACTCCAAATAATTTGCACGAAAGGTAAGTAAAAAATGGCACTACTGGCGGTTGTTTTCAGAATAGCTGCACCAAACCTAGACATCTAGCCAGTGACAAAACCCAATTTATCAGGTATTGTGAGTTCAAATACATTCTCGCAACGCAGGGAGTTGAAAAAATCAGATGTCTCACTACACATCCAATCTGCCAGAGCTCGGCGGCATTCCGGCTGAGCTGGCCGAACGCAAAACCTCCGGCATCCGTTTCAAGTTTTTGCTCGGCGGCCTGCTGCTGATCGCGCTGGTGGCCGCGCTGATGGTGCAGGCAACAGCCTCGACCGCCGCCTACTATCTGACCGTCGACGAAGTGCGCCAGCGCGGGGAGGCACTGGTCGGAGAACGGGTGCGGGTCAGCGGCACGGTGGTGGAGGGCAGCGAGGAGTGGCGTGCCCAGGAGATCACCTTGTCTTTTCGGATCGCAGACGAGAGCGGCGCCGAGCTGCCGATCGTCTTCGCCGGGCCCCGGCCAGACAACTTCCAACGCGCTGCCTCGGCGATCGTCGAAGGGACCCTGCTGCCAGAGGGCACCTTCCAGGCCGAGACACTCCTGCTCAAATGCCCGAGCCGGTACGAGGAAGAACCCGACGAAGTGTTTGCCAAGGCCAACCCAGCGAGGCAACCATGAAGACGGCTGGGCTGGCCAGGTGGAGAAGAGAGGCCCGGCAGGCGCTCCGACAGCAGCTCCAGGGCCGCGCTGTCGGAGCTGCCGCCGCCGTTGTCTGCATGAGCGGGCTGGTGTGGGCAGGTCTGTGGGCCCTGCCGGTCGCCGGGCAGCAGACCCGCCAGTCCCCCCCCTACGATGCAGCAGAGGTGACGGTGCCCACCAGCCTGCCGCTAGCAATTTCTGGGCGCGCCCTCTACCAGGAGAACTGCGCACCTTGTCATGGGGAGCAAGGGTTGGGCAACGGACCGGCGTCGGGCGATCTGCCCGGCCCAGCCACCGCCTTTGCCGACCGGACGGCGGTCTGGGAACAGAGCCCCGGGATGCTCTTCCACACCACCAAGTTTGGACGGCTGGAAAAGCTGATGCCCCCCTGGTCCAACCGGCTTACAGACACCGAAATCTGGGACACAGTGGCGTTTGCCTGGAGCCTGCACACCAAAGCGTCGGAGACAACTGCCGGAGGGCTGCTCTACAACGACCAATGTGCCAGCTGCCACGGCCTCAGCGGGGCCGGGGATGGCCCCGAGGCGGTCGGAAGCTTGCCCGATTTCACCGACCTCGGCTACACCCTCTTTGTCAGCCAGGCTGACTGGCAGCAGGGCTGGGAGAAGGCCCACAACGAATCCGGCGCCGAATGGTCGCAGGCCGAACGCGAGAGTGTGCTCGAATACCTGCGCACCTTCAGCTATGTCCCCCCCTGGGGCGAAGCCTATCGACCCGGCGACGGTCTGATTGCCGGCGAGGTGCGCCTGACCGACAGCGGGCCGCAGCAGATCGAAGGAGCCGACGTCCAGCTCCAGGCCTATCTGGGCTTTGAAGCGGTTGCCACATTCACCACCACCCTTGGGGCCGACAGACGCTTTGCCTTCACCGACCTCTCCGTGGACCCTGCCCTGCTCTATCTGGCCACTGTGCAGACAGAAGGGAGAAGCTACAGCAGTGGGATGGTCTCGCTGAGCGCCGAAGCGCGCACCGCCGAGATCCCCATTACCCTGTACGGCACCACTGACAGCCCAGAGGCGGTCCGGATCAACCGAGCCCACTGGATTCTCGAAGCACAACCGGGCGCGCTGATCCTGGCGCAGATCTATCTGCTTGGCAACAGCGAGGATCGCACCTTTGTCGGCCAGAGCGTCGAAGGGGTCGACAGACCCGTCACCGCTGCCGTGGAGGTGCCAGAAGAGGCGGTCGACCTCTCCTTCCAGAACGGCACGCTCGGCGATCGATTTCTCCGGGTGGGCAACCGGGTCTACGACACGCTGCCGGTGCCGCCAGGCGAAAGCTCCCAGCAGATCGTCGTCCAGTATGCTTTGCCCGCCGACGGATCGGCCCTGGAGCTGCGGCAGGAGCTGCTCTACCCGGTAGATTCGCTTTCCCTGCTGGTCGCCAACTTCCCTGGCTTGCAGGTAGATGCGCCAGAAATGACCTTCGACAGCATCCAGAACATCCAGGGCGCTGAATACCAGCTCTGGAACCTCTCTGATTTTGGGCCAGGGCCCGTCGAGGTCCAG
The DNA here is from genome assembly GCA_018969295.1 of Chloroflexota bacterium. GTDB lineage: Bacteria > Chloroflexota > Anaerolineae > Caldilineales > Caldilineaceae > Caldilinea. The sequence continues at coordinate 23,704 of JAGWYN010000030.1, forward strand.
CTGCAAGGGCTGCCGGGACGTGGGGCTGTCGACCCCACCGGCGCGCAGGCGGCCGACAGCGAACTGTCCCCGGTCGGCCCCCCCCTGGAAGGGTGGGTCTCCTGGGCCATGCTGGGGCTGGTGGCAGCTGCCGTATTGGGGGTCGCCGGCGTCTCGATCCAACGGGGCGTTTTTGCCAGGGCAACAGCGCAGGCCGATCTGCGCAGTGCACGGGAGCAACTGCTCACAGAGCTGGCCCAGCTCGACGACCGGCACGCCCAGGGGCAGCTGCCGGAGGGAGAGTGGCTGCGCCAACGTGCCGCCACCAAGGCGCGGCTGCTTGACCTCCTGCGCCGTCTCGAACGTAGCTGACCCAGCCCGCAAGGTCCTGTCCACCAGTCGGCTGGCTTCCTAGGAGAACGAGGAGGAAAGAAAGATGCAACGGAGCCTCATGGCATGGCTGTTCATTCTGTTGTTGGCGTTGCTGGCAGGCTGTGCGCCGACACCGACAGCCCAACTGGGCCTGCCCGGCGAACGGGGTCCCGCAGGCCCTCCTGGCCCGGCTGGCCCGCCAGGGGAGATCGGCGCACAGGGGCCCCCCGGCCCGCGCGGCGAGCCAGGGCTGGACTACAGCGCACCCGCCTATGTGGGCAGCAGTGCCTGCCAGGAATGCCACGCCGAGCTGCACGACAGCTACCGGGGCACAGGCCATGCCTGGGCGCTCTCCAAAATCGTCGACGGCAACGCCCCGGCGTTCCCTGAATCGGAGCTCCCCGACCCGCCGGCAGGCTATACCTGGGACGATATCCAGTATGTGATCGGCGGATACGGGTGGATGGCACGGTTTGTCGACAAACAGGGCTATCTGCTGACCGGCGACGCCGATGCCACTACCCAGTACAATCTGAAAAATCGTTCGCTGGATACCGAGGCCGGCTGGGTCGCCTACGCTGCCGGCGACCCAGCAGTCCCCTTCGACTGCGCGCGCTGCCATACCACAGGCTACGTCGCTGAAGGACACCAGGAGGGGTTGCCCGGCGTGGCGGGTACCTGGGTCGAGGAGGGGGTCGGCTGCGAAAACTGCCATGGGCCAGGCAGCCAGCATGTCAACAACCCCTACCAGATCTCGTTGCCGATCGTCCGTGACAGCGAAGCGTGTGGCACCTGCCACTCGCGCACCACAGCCACGACGATCGAAGCACACGATGGTTTTATCGACCACAACCAACAGTACAGCGAACTCTTTTCGTCCAAAAAACGGGTGATGGAGTGCGTGGACTGCCACAACCCGCACGAGACCGTCAAGTACGGGCGGGGAGAGCCAGAACGCTCCACCTGTGAGCGGTGCCATTTCGAGCAAGAAGAGGCGCAAAAGATCACAGACCGCCGCCATGCCAGCTGTGTCGACTGCCATATGCCCAGGATCACCCGAAGTGCGGTCGCCGACCCAGAACGCTTCAGCGGCGACCTGCGCTCACACCTGTTCGCAGTCAACCCCGCTGCCCGTTCGCAGTTCAACCGGGACGGCACCGCAGCCGAGCCGTACATTGCTCTGGCCTTTGCATGTCAAGGCTGCCACAACGCAGAGGGGCGGGCCCCTCTGCTGGAAGAGGCGCGCCTGCTCGAAGTGGCCACTGGCTTCCATGACCCAGCCTTGGCAGGGAGTGAAAACAGACCATGAATGTGCGCAACTGGGGATGGATCGTGGGGTGCGCGCTGCTGGCCCTGTGGGGGAGCCAGCCGGCAGCGGCACAGAGCCAGCAGCCTCCCCCCGACGCAGCCTGCCGGCTCTGCCACGCCGACAGCGCTGGAACAATGACGCTGCCTTCGGGTGAGGTCCTGCACGCCCAAGTCGACCCGACGGTGCTGGAGCAGTCCGTACATGGGCTGGAAAGCGCCGAGCCGGTCTATTGCACCGACTGCCACGGCCCGCGCCAACGCTATCAATATCCACACGCGCCGAGCGACGCCTCTGATCGGGCCCAGTACCGGGCTGGAACCGCATTGGCCTGTGAGCAGTGCCACGACACTGCTGCCGTGCACAACCCTGGCCACCTCCAGGCCACAACGAGCAGCGACCTGCCCAACTGCGTCGACTGCCACGGCGGGCACGCAGTAGCGCCCGCCGCTTTGCTGCGAGCAGACCCGGTCGGAAGCTGCCAGCAATGTCACCAGAGCTATCCCGACGAGCAGCTCACCTGGGTGCATGCCGAAGTGACGGCAAACTTTGGCCCTGGCCAATCTTGTGAGACCTGCCATGCCAGCGTACCACAGAGCGAAGATGCGCTCTGCCAGAGCTGCCACAGCCTGCTGGCCGGCGACCTGACCCTGGCGTCGGGGGAAAAAGTCAGTCTGCATGTCAACCCGGCAGATCTCGTCCAGTCGGTGCACGGCGAACAGGTGCGGGAAGGAATCCCGTACACGACGCTCCGCTGCACCGACTGCCACCAAGAGCAGGCGCGCCAGGGCTTTCCCCATCCTCAGCTCGGCGCTGCAAACCGACGCCAGCTGACGATCGCCATGCAGCAGGTTTGTCAGGAATGTCACCTGGATGCGTACGAAAACAACGCTGGCGGCGTGCACGCCCAGCATCTTCGCGATGGCCAGCTGGAGGCGGCCACCTGCACCGACTGTCATGGCAGCCATGCCATCCAGAAGCCCGACCAGCCGCGCGAACGCATTTCGCAGATCTGCGGCAACTGCCATGGGGAGATCCAAAGCCAGTACGTCGGCAGCGTGCACGGGGCAGCCCTGATCGGGGAAAACAACCCCGATGTGCCGGTCTGCACCGACTGCCACGGCAGCCATGCGATCTCCGCCCCCACCACAGCGGCCTTCCGGCTCAGTTCTCCCCGAATGTGCGGCCAGTGCCATGCAGACGCCGCCGTCATGGACAAGTATGGGATCTCCATCGATGTTTTCAGCACCTATGTAGCCGATTTCCACGGCACGACGGTCACCTTGTTCGAGCGTCAAGCACCCGACGAGGAGACCAACAAGGCGGTCTGCTACGACTGCCACGGCGTGCACGACATCCTGCCGGCGACCGCCGAAAATTCAACGATCATCAAAGCCAATCTGCTCGCCACCTGCCAGCAGTGCCATCCAGGCGCCAATGAGAACTTCCCAGACTCCTGGACGAGCCATTTCCGCCCCTCGCTGGAACACAACCCGCTGGTCTACTGGGTCGATCTTTTCTACGCCGTCGTCATTCCGCTGACCCTCAGCGGGTTTGTCCTGTTCATCGGGAGCGATCTCTTCCGGCGGGTGCGCGAGCATTTCCAGCGTCAGCGAAAGGAGCCAGCAGATGTCTAACCACCCCCCACGCAGAGAGTACTACCGCTTCGACCGGCTCCAGCGGGTCGAGCATCTGCTGTTGATCGTCAGCTTCACAACCCTGGCGGTGACTGGCCTGCCCCAGATGTATTCGCTGCAGCCGTGGGCCTCTTTTCTGATCCTGGGCATGGGCGGCATCGAATTTGTGCGCGTCCTGCACCGTCTGGCTGCGGTCGTGTTGATTCTGGGCTCCATCTTCCATTTTGTGGCGCTGGCCTACCGTCTTCTGGTCAGACGGGTGGCCCTCACCCTGCTGCCCGGCTGGCAGGATCTCCGAGACGGGCTGCAGGCGCTGGGGCACAACCTGGGGCTCGTCCGGCAGCCTCCCCGCATGGGACGGTACAACTTCGGCGAAAAGGTCGAGTACTGGGCGGTGATTTGGGGCACGGTGGTCATGGTGCTCACCGGCTTCATGTTGTGGAACCCGATCGCTACGACCTCGCTGCTGCCCGGGGCCTTCATCCCGGCCGCCAAGGCGGCCCACGGGGGGGAGGCTTTGCTGGCGGTGCTCTCGATCTTGACCTGGCATTTCTACAACGTCCATGTCAAACGCTTCAACCGCAGCATGTTCACTGGCTACATCAGCCATGCCGAGATGGAAGAGGAGCATGCGCTCGAGTTGGAGGCGATCGAGCAAGGCCGGGCAGAGAGCAACGCAGACGCGGCGTCTCTGCGCCGACGCCAACGAATTTTTGTGCCGGTGGCTGCAGCCATCACGGGGCTGCTGTTGGTGGGGCTCTATTTCTTTGTTACCTACGAACAGACGGCGATCGCGACGGTGCCGCGGCAGCAGGTCGAGGTGTTCGTGCCGGCGACTCCGGCACCGGAAGAGGTGCATTGACAGCCCCAGGCTGGGCAGCGGAAGATCTCGCTGCCCAGCCTGGGGCTGTGTGCTCTGAGCGGGAGCAGTGTGTCTGAATTGCCAGAATGGCTGAAAAGGCTGCCAAAGAAAAGGAGGGACGGCCCCTGACAGACAGCACGGTATTTTTTTGTTTTTTTGGCGTCCTGTCTTGAGGACGCAATGATCTCCGAAGGGGGTAACCAAGTGAGAACAAGTCGAACCATGACATTGGCACTGCTGGCGGCGACGCTGCTCGTGCTGCTGGCCGCAGGCACTGCGCTTGCCTTGCCGCCAGCGCAGGACGAGCCCGCCGAACCAGCACCCGTTCAGGTGCCATTCCTGGAGGAATGGGGGGCTTCGCCCCACGCCGACCAGAGTGCGCCGGCCTTCCGCAACTGGGACGACAGCGAAAGCCAGGAGGTGCCGGAAAACTGCGCGAAATGTCACAGCAGCACCGGCTACCAGGATTTCCTGGGCGCTGACGGCAGCGAAGCTGGCAAAGTCGATGTTCCGCACGCGATCGGCACTGTGGTCGATTGCGTCGCCTGCCACAACGGTGTGACCGTCGACAAAGAGAGCGTCGTCATGCCTTCCGGGCTCGAAATTACCGGTGTGGGAGACGAGGCACGCTGCATGGAGTGCCACCAGGGCCGCCAGTCGACCGTGAGTGTCAACAACGCCATCGCCGAGGCCGCCGTAGACGCCGATACGGTCAGTGAGAAGCTGACGTTCCTCAACATCCACTACTATGCCGCCGCTGCAACCAAATATGGCACGCTGGCCAAGGGCGGATACGAGTACGACGGCAACAGCTACGATGCGATGTTTGCCCATGTCGAAGGGTACGAGACCTGCATCGACTGCCACCAGCCGCACACGCTGGAGCTGGAGTTGGAAGGCTGCGTCGAGTGCCACACCGACGTCGAGTCTGTGGAAGATCTCCGCGAGGTCCGGATGGCCGGCTCGGCGGTCGACTACAACGGCAACGGCGACGTCGAAGAAGGAATCTACTACGAACTGGCCGGGCTGCAGGAAACCCTGTTCACCAACATTCAGGCCTACGCCGACGAGATCGCCGGCATGCCGATCGGCTACAGCGCAGAAGCACATCCCTATTTCTTCTACGACACGAATGCCAACGGGGAACTCGAAGAGGAGGAGATCAACGGCGACAACCGCTATAGCTCCTGGACACCGCGTCTCCTGCAGGCCGCCTACAACTACCAGACCTCCCGAAAGGACCCGGGCGCCTACGTGCACGGCGGCAAGTATATCATCGAGCTGCTCTACGATTCGACGGCCAGTCTGAACGAGGCGCTGAGCGAGCAGGTCGACATGAGCGCCATGCGCCGCATCGACGCCGGCCACTTCGCCGGCTCCGAAGAGGCGTTCCGCCACTGGGACGAGGAGGGCGCCGTGCCGGGCAGCTGTGCCAAGTGCCACGCGGCCAGCGGCCTGCCGCTCTATCTGGAAGAAGGTGTGAACATCTCAGCGGAACCTTCCAACGGGCTCCAGTGTGCCACCTGCCACAACGATCTGGCAGAGTTCACCCTGCACGAGGCCGGCGCTGTGAAGTTCCCCAGCGGCGCCACCATCGACAGCGGCGACCCCGGCACGAACCTGTGCATGAACTGCCACCAGGGACGTGAGTCGACGGTGAGCGTCGACCGCCTGATCGGCGATGCGGGCCCTGACGACCAGGCCGAGGGTCTGCGCTTCCTCAACCCACACTACTTCTCTGCGGGCGCCACACGCTGGGGCACCGAGGCCAAAGGGGCCTACGAGTACGCCGACAAGGAATATGTTGGCTTCTTCGACCACGGCGAAGGCGAGATGAACCAGTGCGCCGACTGCCACAGCGTCCATGGGCTGGAGGTCGATGAAGAAGCCTGCGCCGAATGCCACGAAGAACTGGAAGACGGCCTTGCCCTGCAAGACATCCGCTACAACTTCACCGACTTCGACGGCGACGGCGACGACGAAGAAGGGCTCTACTACGAGATCGAGCACATGCGAGAGGAGCTCTACGCAGCAATGCAGGCCTACTCCGCTGAAGAGGTCGGCGCTGCTGTGCTGTACGACGGCAACGCCTATCCCTACTTCTTTGTCGACAGCAACGGCAACGGAGAGACAGACGAAGAGGAGGTGAACGGAGACAACCGCTTCGCCGCCTGGACCCCGCGTCTGCTGCGCGCCGCGTACAACTACCAGTACTCGGGCAAGGATCCTGGCGCTTTTGTGCACAACGGGATGTATATCCTTCAGACCTTGTATGACAGCATCGAGGATGTCGGCGGCGATGTGTCGATGATGACCCGGCCGTAGACAACAGCTGGGCCCCCTGTTCCCGCCAACAAAAAGCCGGGCGTTCTGCCCGGCTTTTTGTTGGCGGGAACAGGGGGCCGGCGTCGGCAGTTAGGGGACGACGACCCGTCTCGGTGGCTGCACCGGCGGCACATAGGTCAGCCACCAGGAATTGCCACGCATGCGGCGGACCGGCGGTTTGATGCCGCTGCCCCCCTCCTGGGTCGTCCAGTCTCCTGCCAGAAAGACCGCCTTCCACTCGTCGGCCTGGAGCGCTTCGCCGGCCAGGCCACGCTCGCGCAGCGCTGTCAGGGTCGCATCGCCGACCTCGCCGGCGCGGCGCGCAGCCCCCCAGTCGACGCCCGGGAAACGGACAACGCCGGTCGTCTGCTGCGCCTCGTCCAGGGCCAGTTCCGGCAGAGGCTGGCCAGCCTGTGCCGCATAAAAGCCGCTGAACTGCTCCAGGCTGGCTGCCAGCGCGTGCGACGGCACTTTGGCCCCCACACTCCAGGGGCAATGCGCTTCGTCGCGCAGCAGGGGGGCCAACACACTGCCCAGCAGCTCGGCGACAAATGCCCGCAGCTGCGCCCCCCCCTCCTGGACATCGATCACCGCACCGCCCGCTTCGAACATCTCGGGCGCAGCTGCAGCTTCCAGCAGCTTCTGCCAGCTGCTCTCCAGTGCCTTCACAGATGCCTGCAGCGCCGAACGCTGCTGCCCCGGCGCCCCCTGCTCGGCCAGGAGCTTGAGGGTCGTGTGCAGAATCTGCGGACGCAACAGGTCGACCGGGTGCACACCGTCCTCTTCGGCCAGCCCTGTCCGCCGGCCTGTGGCAATCAGCTGCTGCAAACCCAGCGCCGCAGCAGGCCCAGCCACCAGCGCAGCATAGCTGTCGGCAAAAATTTCTTCCTCCCAGGCCAGCAGCCACGCCGGCCAGCGGCCAGCCATGCCCTCCGCCGCCGGGCTGGCCATCGCCTCGATCTGGGTGTCGAGCTGCGACGCGTAGTTGACCGTCAGCTGACGGTAGACGTGGTGCCCGACTTCGTGGGCCACGGCCAGCAGACGCAACGGGTCGCCCAGCGCACTGAAGTCGACCCCGATCGCCGCCAGCGGCACATAGGGGACCAGACGGATCGTTGGGGCTTTCTGGAAATAGGTGAGCAGCGCGGCGGGCTCGGCCAGCCCATGGCGCACCGCTGGCAGCAGCGCCCGCACAGCCAACTGGTCGGCCAGCGCCAGGGTCTCGCGCATGGCCGGCGTCGAATTGGCGACCTCACGATGGGCAAGGGCCCGCAACAACACGTCGAGATCAAAAGAGAGCTGGCGGGTGGTCGCTTCGCTGAGAAAGTCCAGCGGATACCGAGTGTCCGTCTCAAACCTCCCCCTGGGGCCCAGGCCAGTCTGCAAAAAAGCAAGCTGTTTGCGGGCAAAGGGGGCCAGACAAGAGAGGGCAACCAGCACACTCTGGCGACGGGAGATCTCTCCCGCCAGCCTGGAGTCGCCCAGGCCAGCAGCCATCTCGATCAAAGCATTTGTCCGAGCAGCAGGGCGATCGGAGGGCAAGGATGTAGGCAGCATAGGAATCGTCCTTTCGGTGAATGAGAGGGCTGTTTTTTCCCAACAGAGGAAAAGGGCCCGTAAATATACATAACAAAAATATCACGGAACAGGCGTGCTGTCAAGAGGATCTCAAAATTCAGAATTTGACACAGGGAACAGGCGCTGCACTGCACGCGGCTCCTGTCCAAAATGGACGTTCTGGGCAAGATTGGCGATACTGAAGGGAGTGCCCGGAGTGGGCGCTCGAAAAACGGGAGGGGTTGTGGAACGATTGTTTTTTGTGGTGGCCGCCCTGCTGGGCGGAGCGGCTGTGGGGCTGGGCGCATTCGGCGCGCATGCGCTGCGTGGCCGCATCGACGAGCGGCTGCTGGCCAGCTACCAGACAGGCGTCAGCTACATGGTCTATCATCTGCTGGCCCTGTTTGTGGTGGTGCTGGCCCTGGGCCGCTGGCCAGCCAGCAGCCTGCCGGTCTGGAGCGGCTGGCTCTTTGTGGCGGGCATCCTTCTTTTTTCAGGCAGCCTGATTGGAATGGCCTTCACCGGCCAGCGCTGGCTAGGGGCCATCACCCCGATCGGCGGTGTTGCCTGGATTGTCGGCTGGCTGCTGCTGGCGGCGGCTGCCTGGCGCGGCTGAACCAGCTCGTCTCTCACCCACCAACCCGACGTTCGGCCCTCCTTGGCCGTACGCACCCACGAAAGACAGGACGATGCGCAGCGACGAACAGCGGGGGATCTGGTTTGCAGCCGGCTGCTATATTTTGTGGGGAACCATCCCCCTCTATTTTCGGCTGTTGGCAGCCGTGCCAGCGCTCGATATTCTGGCCCACCGGGCCATCTGGTCTCTGGCCTTTTTGGTCTTCCTGCTCACTATCCGCCGCGAATGGCAGTGGCTGAAGCCTGCCCTGCACTCCCCGCGCACCCTCTCTTTGTATGCGACCGCAGGGGTCGTGCTGGCCGTCAACTGGTACACCTACATCTGGGCGGTCAACGCCGGTTTTGTGATCGAAAGCAGCCTTGGCTATTTTATCAACCCGTTGGTCAGCGTGCTGCTGGGGGTGGTCGTGCTGCGCGAGCAGCTGCGCCCAGGCCAGTGGCTGGCCATCGCCGCCGCCGCTGCTGGGGTGCTCTTTTTGACAGTCACCTACGGCCAGCTGCCCTGGATTGCCTTGATGCTGGCGTTCACCTTTGGCTTCTACGGTCTGCTCAAAAAACAGGGCAGGCTGCATTCGGCCCAAGGGCTGACCGTGGAGACCGGCACCGTTTTGCTGCCGGCGCTGGCGCTGCTGCTCTATCGGGAGCTGAGCGGCTTTGACAGCTTCGTGCAGTACGGCTGGGGCACGACGCTGCTGCTGGTCGCAGCGGGGGCTGTCACCGTCCTGCCGCTGGTCTGGTTTGCCTCGGCAGCCCGTCTGATCCGGCTTTCGTTGTTGGGTGTTTTGCAGTACATTGCCCCCACCCTGCAGTTTCTGGTAGGTCTGCTCATCTTTCGCGAGCCATTCAGCCAGACACGGCTGCTCGGCTTTGCCATCATCTGGCTGGCGCTGGGGATCTACACGGCAGAAGGGCTCTGGCAGCAGCGCCATCTCCGCCGGGTCCGGCCCTCTTTGTCTTGAACCGGCCCCTGTCAGCCCCCGCCGCGCGAGCGGAGTATCTGCCCTGTTATCCACTCGGCCTGTTCGGAGGCGAGAAAACAGACCAGACGGGCTGCGTCGTCAGGCTCGCCCACGCGGTGCAAATAGGTTTCGCTGGCCATCGCGTGGCAGAGCGCAGCGCTCATCCACCCTGTGTCGGTGGCACCGGGGTCGACCGCATTGACGGTAATCCCACGGCCAGCCAGCTCTTTGGCCAGTGTGACGGTCAGGGCATCGACAGCGGCTTTGGTCACAACGTAGGCCAGTTCCCCAACCATGGGCCCCGCCCCTTGGCCGGAAGTCAGGCTGATGATGCGCCCTCCGCGCCTGCGCTGCCACTGACGGACAAAGGCCTGGCACATCAGCACCGTTCCACGCACGTTGACGGCATAGTGTCGGTCCAGCTGGCTGGCGTCCACCTCGTCGAGCCCGCCAGCTTCTGAGTGACAGGCGTTGTTGACCAAGATGGAAGGGGGGCCCAGCCAGCTGTGGGCGGCGGCCAGGATGGCTTCGGGGGCCTGGGGCTGGCTCAGATCTGCCACCCAGCCGGCCGCTCGGACGCCCAACTGGCGCAATTCGTCGACCAGCTCGTCGACCGCGTGGGGAGAGCCCCCCAGCCGGGAGACCTGCTGGTCGTAGGGTGGGAAGCTGGTCACCAGCAGGTCGGCGCCGGCGCCAGCCAGCCTGCGGGCGATCGCGGCGCCGATTCCTGCCGGACGGCTGGCCCCACTGACCACCGCCACGTGGCCGCTGAGATCAATCTGCATCCAGTTGCACCGGTTTTCCGTCGATCACCAGCGACACGCCAGCTTCGTCGTTCATCTGTTTGTAGACCTGGGTGGTGCTCAGGCTGGCGTGGCCAAGCCGTTTTTGCACCTCGCGCAGCCCAGCCCCGCTGTTCAACAGGTGGGTTGCGAAGCTGTGGCGCAGCGTATGGGGTGTCACCGGGCCCCGGATGCCAATTTCTTTGACGTAGCGCTTGATGATCAGCCAGAGCCCCTGACGGGTCAGACGCTGTCCGCGGTGGTTGAGAAAAAGTGCCGGCTCGTCGGCGTGCACAACCAGGGCCGGCCGCCCCTCGGCCAGATACCGGTAGAGCGATTCCTGTACATCCGGGTTGAGCTGCGCCACACGGCGGCGCTTGCCGCTCGCCCCACAGACCAGCTGGCCGGTCGCCTTGTCCAGATCCCCCAGGTCCAGATTGACCAGTTCGCTGACACGCACTCCGGTGGCATAGAGCGTTTCCAGCAGCGCGCTGTCGCGGATCATCTGCGGCGACAGCTGTCGCCGGGGGGCCGCCAGCAGCCGCTCGATCTCCTCGTACGAAATTGTGCGGGGAAGCTGCTTTTTGACCTTGGGCGACTCCAGCAGGGCTGCTGGGTCGTCGACAATCCAACCTTGCTCGGTCAAAAAATCAAAAAAACTTTTGACCGCAGCCACCTTGCGCGCCACTGTCGACGATGCATAGCCGCGTGAACGCAATGCAAACACATAGTCCTGCGCCACAGCCGCTGTCACATCCTGCCACCCCGTCACAGGCTGCCCATCCGCACGCTGATAGTGACGCAGAAAAAGGGCAAGCTGGCCCAAATCGTTGCGATAGGCAGAGATCGTGTTCTCGGAAGCGTCTGCCTCTGCGGCAAGCAACAACAGATACTGTTGAATTTCCTCTTGCATACAACCGTTCCTCCACACCCTCTCTTGCTCACAGGAGCTCACATTCCGATTGTATGGTAACATTACTTTGCATAAAACAGAAACTGTCCACCGCAACAAGATACATTTCTACCGGAGAGGGCAAATCCAGGGGTAGATCGGCCCAGTTTGCTTGCAACATTCGATTATGTTACAATTTTACAGCCATAGAGCAAAACGGATCGGCCTCAACATGTTGGCTGCCGTTGTCTCACAACAGCATGCGCCGGGCAGGAGAATCGATGTTGCAAAGAGGGATGGGTAGGTGGGGCCCACTTCGGCTGACGAGAGCAGGGCAGGGTGTCCAGCGCAGGGTGTCTCTGTGGCTGTCTGTGTTGTTGTGGGCGCTGCTGCCGGCCCTCCCTTCTCCACTCTTGGCCGCTGCGCCAGCGGCGGTCGCCGCCGCTGACCCGGTGAAGATCACCCCCAGCGCCGACAGCAGGGTCGCCCAGATCACCGGGTACGTCGAACCCAACCAGAAACTCGAATACAGTTTGTACGCCACGGTCGACGAAGCGATTGCCATCCGGATCAGCGCGGAGGGGAATCGGGCCCAGTTTGAAGTGCGCGGCCGCAACGTCAATGCTGTCTACAAAAACATGAACAGCAGCCCCTGGATTGGGGTAACGCCTGAGACACAAGAGTATCTTGTGACGGTCACCGCCAGCCAGAGGGGTGTGGCCTTCACCTTGACGGTGGTGATGGACGCCGAACGGCTGTTGAGCACCGGGAGCACCCAGAGAATCACCGGCAACGCAGCGTCAGCGAAAGATGCGCGCTACTGGCTGGCCGGTTCTGCTGGCCAGACGCTGCGTGTCCTGCTCTCCTCGCCCCTGCAGACGGCCCAATTTTCCCTGATCGGTGTCGCCGACGGGATCCCCTACAAAGCGCGCAACGACTCCCAATACGAATGGTCGGCCGCTCTGCCGGTCACCCAGGACTACCTTTTGGTCGTCTCCTCCTCTGCGGAGAGCGTTCAGTTCACGCTTGAGGTGACGCTCAGCACCCCCCAGTCGGAAGAGATCTCTTTCCCAGCCGGCGGCGGCAGCCAGGTGCGCAGCGGCGGAATGACCCCCAGCACCCCGCGGCAGTATTTCTTCAACGCGCCTGCCAGCTATTCCGTCCGGCTGCTGCTGGGGTCCAACCCGCCCAACCAGATCAATTTTCAACTGCTGGGGCTGACAGATTCGATCCTTTACAAGGATCTGAGCAACTCGCTGCGCGAGTTTCAGTTCACCTCGCCGATCAGCCAGGACTACCGGATCACCCTGGTGACCGTAGCGCCCGCCAACTACACGCTGGAACTTTCGCTCTCCCCGCTGACCCCGATCGTCACGCCGACGCCGACGCTGTTGCCGACGCCGACGCTGTTGCCGACGCCGACCTCGACCCCGCTGCCGGTCGGCTGTGTGACCGATGGCATTCTCAACGGCAGCTTTGAGGAGAGCACCTACTGGATCCTGGGCCCGGCGCCGGTGCCCCCCTCCTATGTCGGCACCCCCAAATACGACGGGTTGCGGGCTGTCCGGCTGGGCCTCGACCCTGCTGCGCTCCCTGCGCTCCCCAACCAGAAGACCTATTCGTCCATTCGCCAACCTTTCCAGATCTCGCCGATGGCCGGTTCTGCTTCGCTGAGTTGGTGGCGCTTCGACCGGAGCGAGGAGGGCACGCTGGAGACCCTGCCCAGCGGCGTGGCTGTCGACCGCCAGGAGGTGATCCTGCTCAACCTTGACAATTCAACCGCCGGCATCCTCTACCGCAAACGGCTCAACGGCAGCGCCTGGCAACAGTCGACGGTCGACCTGACCGGCTTCATCGGCCGACCGCTGGTGCTCTACTTCAACACCTACAACGATGACAATGGGCTACGCACCTGGCAGTACCTGGACAAAGTTGTGCTGACCGTCTGCTACCCGCCGACGCCCACCCCGCTGCCGACTTCCCCGCCGACCGACACGCCGGTGCCGACCGCCACCACAGCCCCCTCCGCCACACCAACGCCGACCATCACAGCCACCGACACACCGACCTCCAGTCTGACCCCAGCCTCCGGAGAACCAGCATCCGGAGAACCAGTATCCGGAGAACCGGAGGTCCAAATGCAGGGCGCACTGGCCCGGCAGGCCAGCCCAAGCTCCGCCAGCGAAGGGCCGACCTTCTTCGAAGCTCTGCTGAACCAGCCGTTTGGCGATCTGCTCATCTGGGTCGTCGTCCTTGTCGGCGGCATCGCCCTCTCAATCCTTCTGGCCTGGCTGCTGCGCCCCAGGCGGAGCTAGAACAGCATTGTTCCACACGCACCAGGGCCTGAATCTGGCGTTTTCGCCTCATCGGGGCGCATGACTTTAGAACTGCCACGCGTCGGCAGAAAGCGGTCGCCCAACTGGCGGCCGTGGCTCCGCAGACGCCGACGCAGCCCACGCTGGCGCTCGCTCAAGTACGAAAACGCCGCCGCCCGCTCGACGCCCAGTTGTTCCAGCAGGCTGCGCGCTGCCCGCTCGGCGATGTCGCGCGCAGCCTTGACGGTGCTCTCAAGGTGGCGGCGCAGGTCACGGTCTAGGGGGTGCATGGCAAATTCCTGGTGTAAGGGTGGTGGCAAACGCGGGCGCAGACAATGCTTGCGCGACAGCCCAACAGCGCGCCAGCGAGTTGAGCAGTGGGCAGCCGTCGCCCAATTCTAAATTCAGGCACCCCGATGGGGCAAAAACGCTATCAAACAACGCTCGACGGCCTACTCGTACAGGGAGTCCTCAGTTGACCTCGGGTTGCGCGGGGGAAGAAGCCGAATTTTTCAAAAAACCCGGCATCTCACCGGCTGAGCTATTTCAGACCATCTGTACCAGCATTTGCCAGGCTGCACCCTGTGTGCTGGCTTACTTGTGCTGCGCGCCAGCCTCCGCTATACTCTGCAAGGGCAAAGCTGCCGAAAAAACGCGACAGTCCACTGCCACGCGTCTCAACATATATCAAGCGTATCTCCCATCCCTCCCTCCAGGCGGAGGCAGTTCGGAGGTTTTAATGAACAATGAGTGCCTGCTTCAGGAGCGATCTGAAGCAGCTCAATCGGTGGCCCAGCCAGCTGCCCCGCCCCTGGTGTGGACGGTCTACGGCCCCCCGTCGGGCAAGGCTGGATTTCGCGCCCTCGAGCCCGAATGGAACGCACTGGTGCGCCGCAGCCGGTTCAATTCAATTTTTCTGACCTACGAGTGGCAGACCACCTGGTGGGAAGCTCTGGGCCAGGGGGATCTCTGGATCGTCGCGCTGCGCTGTCCGCACAGCGCACAGCTGGTCGGCATCGCCCCGCTGTTTCTGCATACCCTGGCCGGCGGCAAGCGCCAGTTCAACCTGGTTGGCTGTGTGGAGGTCAGCGATTATCTGGACCTGATCGCCGCCAAGGGGTGGGAAGAAGCAGTCTACACGTCGCTGCTGGCCTGGCTGCAGAGCCCGGAGGCCCCTCCCTGGGAGAGCTGGGTGCTGTGCAATCTGCCAGAAGCCAGTGTCACCTATCGAACCCTGCCCGGGCTGGCTGCAGCCTGCGGCCTGCAGGCCGAGGTCACCCAGGAGGACACTGCGCCGCAGTTCCATTTGCCGCTGCGCTACGAAGCGTATCTGCAAGACCAGCTCGACAAGAAACAGCGGCACGAAATCCGGCGCAAACAGCGCCGCGCCGAACGGGAGACCCGCTGCGAGTTCTACTATGTCGGCGCCGAGCAGTCGCTGGAAGCAGAGCTCGACGACTTTGTCGCCTTGCAGCGCGCCAGCCGAGCAGACAAAGCCGATTTCATGACCCCACCAATGCACCGTTTTTTTCTGGCGATCGCACGCCGCATGCAGGAGGCAGGCGCTCTCCGCCTTTTCTTTTTGACCCTGGATGGTGTCAAGGCTGCCACCCTCTTCGCCTTTGAATACGACCGCCGTTTTTGGCTGTACAATTCGGGCTACGACCCCGATCTGCATGCGCAGCTCAGCCCAGGTTGGGTGCTGCTCAGCTACACCATCCAGTATGCGATCGCAGCCGGCTGCACGGTCTTCGATTTTATGCAGGGGGACGAGGAGTACAAGTATCGGTTTGGCGCTGTCGATTACAAGGTGATGCGGGTGACGGTCTGCCAGCCGTCCCAGGAGCCAACCCATGTCTGACCACGAAAACGCTCCCCAGCCTGCGGCTGGGGAGCCGGCTGCAGAAGAGACGAAGAATGCCCGCGAGGCAGGGCGCCGCCAAGCACACCGCCAAGCACACCGCCGAGCATACCGCTCAGCCTCTGCCCAGCCTGGCCGGCGGCCAGCCGCTGCCCGGGAAAGCGCCTTCCACGCTCTTTTGTGGGTGCTCGACGGCGCCACCGGCCTCGTCGAAGAGCTGCGCCACAACGACCTGGGACTCCCAGAGGCGTTCTGGATGCATGCCTACGCGGCACGCCGCGAAGGGCTGCTGGCCTTGCGCTCCTTGCTCGACGAGCTGATCGACGAGGCACCTGCCCCGTCCTCCACAGAGGCGACCCCCGAACAGCCCTCCCAACGGCGGGGCGGGATTCAAATCGATTTTTGAGCTTGTGCAGAGGGGCCTACTGGCGGGCACCACCGCCATCTTGTTCGCTGCTCAGATCGGGCGGCAGCGTTCCTGGGACCCGCAACACCTGCTCCTGCTCCACCACCACCTGCCCGGTTCGCCCACCTGGGGCGCGGCTCACCCAACGCCGCTGGGCCACCATCACGTCGACGTGTCGCTCGTCGCGCAGGCTGGAATGGTAGGCGGCCAGCTGAGCCGCCCGCCGCAGCTCTGCCTCTTCGACCGGCCGCCCGGCGCTGCGCACGACCACATGCGCGCCGGGCGCGCCGCGCACATGCAGCCAGAGGTCGGCCGGATGGGCCAGCTGGAAGGTCACCTGTTCGTTCTGGCGCGCGTTGCGCCCGACCAGAATCTCGAGGCCGCTCGGGGTTCGCAGGCGCAAGGGCCCACCTGCCGGGCTGCGAGGAGCGCTCGGCGGCCGAGCCGTCCCCCGCAACAGGCCAGCCGCACGCAGCTCGGCGAGCACGGCGGCCAACTCTGGCTGGCTCGCCGCCCGCTGGGCGTCGAGCACCAGCTGGGCGATCCACTCCTGCTCTGCCTGCAGCTGGGCGCGACGCTGCGGGATGATCGTCGCCGCCCGGTCCAGCCGCGTGGCCCGGGCAAACATCGCTTCTGCCTGCTCGACCGCCGGCCGCTGCGGATCGACCGCCACGGTGAGCAGTCGATCTCCTAGATCGACGACCAATGCAGACTGGCCAGCCTCCAACTGGGTTGCCAGGGCCAGCAGCCAGCTGGCCTGGGTGCGCAGCTCTGCGGCTGCGCCAGGTGGCGGTTCGTCCCCCGCCAGCGCAGCCAGCCGGCGCTCCAACTGGCCGCGGGCACGGTTCAGCTGCGCCAGGACCTGGCTGCGCAGCGCAGCGTACGGATCCGGCTGCTGCCGTTCCGCCTGTTGCCCGTAAAAGCGCTCCAACGCAGCGCTCAGCGTCGGCTGGCGGACAAAAGAGCCGCGGAAATGAAGCGGATAGGCGGCAAAGCCGACGACCTTCCCGGCCTCTTCGACCGTGCCAGGGCACCATTCGCCAGTGTGCAGGGGTGCCCAGAGCTCCTGCAGCGCCTGGGCCACAGCCAACAGCGAGGTGCCGATCGCAGCCGCCCCGGCGTCCCCGTGCACCCGCCAGGCAACCTCGCGCGCGGCGGTCGGGCTCAGACCGGCCACCCCAGCGACCAGCGCCTTCCAAAGAGCCCCTGGCTGTTCAAGCTGCGCAGCCAGCCGGGCAAAATAGGTCTCGCTGCCATCGTCGAAGGGGGGAAGCCCGGCGGGGGGGGAGGGCAGCGCATAGGCGCGGCCAGGCTGCAGCAGCCGGTCGGCTCGCTCCGTCTGATGGTGCAGACACTCCAAAATCCGGCCAGCCGGGTTGAGCAAGAGCACGTTGGGCCGGTGCCCGATCAGCTCCAAGACCAGGGTCGTGGCGCCATGCTCCGGGTGGGCCAACGCCAGCCTGACCAGCCGTTCGCAGGGGTCAGGCTGCTCGATCCCGGCCAGCTGCGCTCCTCGCCCATATTTGCGCAGCAGCAACAGCAGCGGGGTATCGGGATCTGCCCCGCGCCGCAGCTTGTAGGAGACGGTCTGGAGCCGCGCCTGGCCCGGGTGCAGTGCCACCAGCAGCTGGTGGCGCGTGCCGGGCGTATAGATCTCGAAACCAAAAGTCTGGCTGTCGACCCGCAGCAGCTGCTGGATGCGGCCGGCAGCCAACGTGCGCTGCAGCTCGGCAACCACACAGGCCAGGGAAAGCGCGTCAAAATGCATATCGGCTCAGTCCGGCTCCAACCCCTGCTGCTGCCAGGCATGCGCCATGACGGGCTCCCGCTTTTCCATCGTCCCCCCCTTGGCAAAATAAAGGCCGAGGCTCTCGTACCAGTCCCGTTTGGGGCTCATCGCAGCGTAGCCGCTCTCGAGCTGGTCGTCGGTAAAATCGGCCGGGTAGCCGTTCTCGAAAAAACAGAGCTCGCGCGGGAGGCGCGGTTTGACCGTCGGTGGGTAGTGTACCGGGTCGATCACCCCGATACAAAGGCCGTAGAGCGGCAGCACCCCTTCCGGCAGCTTCAGCGCAGCAGCAATGAGACCGGTGCTGTTCTGCACAGCCCCGATGTAACAGGTGCCATAGCCGAGCGCCTCTGCGGCCACCACCATGTTCTGGGCGACCATCGTGGCGTCGGTGGCTCCGTAGAGCAGTGCAATGCGCTCGCGCATGCCCCACTCGCCCCCGCGCAGCGCAACCAGCCGCTGCAGCCGGTAGACATCCAGACAGACGACAAAAAACTCGGCCGCCTCGCGGATATGCTGCTGGTTGGCGCAGAGCGTCGCCAGGCGGTCGCGCAGCACAGCGTCGGTGATGCGCAGCAGCGCATACATATGCCCCTGGGCATCGGTCGGCGCACGCCGGCCAGCCTCCACGATCCAATCCAGGTCGCCCGCAGCCAGCGGCTCTGGGCGAAAAAAGCGCACCGAACGATGGCCGGCAAAGACAGCCAACGCAGGAGGGACGTCGTCAGACATCAAATCGATCATACGCAGCAGCCCCTTGACAGAACGCCAGCCCTGGCAAAAGCCAGGAGAGAGAGATTTGTAGATTGGCGGAGAGCCATGTATGCTATGCGTTGTAGAAAATCCACAAGACGCAAGGAGCACCCCTTCGCATATGATAGGGGGCATCTGAAATTCAGCCTAATTTTGCAGAGAACGTGTGCGGGTCGGTGGCGAAAGGGCAGACGCAGCGGACTTAAAATCCGCCGGGGGCAACCTCTTGTGGGTTCGAATCCCACCCGACCTACCTTGGGGGAGGGCCAGATGAGTGAATCGAGAGGATGCAATGCAGTACCCGAACAAACACTCGGACGGGCCAGGCTCTGGTCTGTCCACTCCCCTGGTAGAATGGCTGTGGGCGCGTGCCGGTGTGCGGCTGGCAGCGCTGGTGGTGGGGCTGGTCGTGGGGGTCTGGTGGGGGCCGGTGCCCTCCGCCTGGGCGCAAGAGATTGTACACGTGGTGGCAGGGGGCGAGACTCTGTCGATCCTTGCCCGTCGCTACGGCTTGTCGCAACAGGAGCTGGCTGCCTACAACGGCATCGCCAACCCCAACCTGCTCTGGGTTGGACAGCAGCTGCAGATTCCGGGCAGCAGCTACGACCCAGCGCTTTTGTCGCCGGCCAACTCTTTTTTGCCCGGAGAGAACGGCTACCATCTGGTGGTGGGCGGGCAGACGCTCTCTGAGGTGGCCAAAGCCTACGGGCTGACGACCGGCGACCTGATGCGCCTCAACAACATTAGCGACGCCAACCTGATCTGGGTCGGGCAGCGGCTGCGTGTGACAGCGCGTGTCGAACCGGTGTCCGCCAGCATGGCCTCTCGTCCGGCTGCAGCCGACGACATCTACGTGGTCCAAGCGGGGGACACGCTGGCGGCGATTGCCCAGCGCCACCAGAGCACGGTGCACGAACTGCTGGCGGCCAATGGACTGCCCAACCCCAATTTTGTGTGGGTGGGCCAACGGCTGCGCCTGCACGCACACAGTGCCAGCCAGGGCACGATTGGCCCCGTTGCAGCGCCCGCCGACGGCCTGCGCCGGATCGAGGTCAACCTGAGCAGCCAGACCCTGACCGCCTGGCAGGGGGATGTCCCGGTGCTTTCCACCACCATCAGCAGCGGCCGCGCAGGTACACCGACTGTGACCGGGCGCTTTGCCATCGGGACAAAATACACTGCACAGCGGATGGTCGGACCCGGCTACGACCTGCCCAATGTGCCGTGGGTGATGTATTTTCATGGGGCCTATGCGATTCACGGGGCCTACTGGCACAACAACTTTGGCGTACCGGCCAGCCACGGCTGCGTCAATATGCGGCCCAACGAAGCCGAGCTGCTCTATCACTGGGCCGCGCCGGGCACCGAGGTGTACGTCCACAACTGACCCCAAAAACCGCAGGGGTTCAGCCCCTGCGGCGTGTCACACTTGTTTTCACACCGGCTGCCAGGGAGCATCGGCGAACGACCGAACCCTGCCACGCAAATCACTTGGCAGCCGGTATTTTGTGGCGTAGAATGGACAAGTATGCAGACTTATTCTCACCTGCTGATCACAGCGCTGGCAGGAGACCGTCTCAAAAAACGCGGTGTGGCACTCCACACCAAAGCCTTTCTGGTCGGTTCCTTCCTGCCTGACCTGCCTCTGATCGTGCTGTCGATCGGCTTTTTCATCTCTTTCCGCTGGCTCTCTCCCCAGCCCCTCCCGGAGCAGCAGCTCTTCGGGGAGCTGTACGACTACTATTTCTTTCACGACCCGCTCTGGATCGTTGGCCACAACACCTTTCATGCGCCGTTCCTCCTGGCTGGGCTGGGGGCGGTCGGTTTCTGGGGAAGCCGCCGGGGCCAGCGCTGGGGAAAGCCGCTGATCTGGCTGGCGTTGGGCTGCACACTGCACACGCTGCTGGACATCTTTACCCACCACCACGATGGCCCCCTGCTTCTCTTCCCATTCAACTGGCAGTTTCGTTATGCAGCACCGGTCAGCTACTGGGACCCGCGCTACGGGGCCTGGTGGTTTTCCCCACTCGAACACCTGCTCAACCTGGCCATCCTGTTCTTCTGGATCGGGGGTTGGTGGCAGCGGCGCCGAGCTGCCCGCTCGGCACAAGCTTCCCTGCACGGAGATTCTGTATGATCCGTTTCACAACCCGCCTGGCCTGCTGGGCAGTCGCCTGGTGGCTGGCGAGCACCCTTCTGCTCGTCAGCACCGTCAACGTTCGGGCCGAGGAACCTCGCACGCCCGCCCACACCCTGACGGCCTCCACTGGCGCGCCGGCCGGGCCATTTTTCCCAATCGTGGCCTCCCTGCCCCGTCCCGCAGCCAAACCGCCGCTGCCCTTTGCAGGCCCGCTGGTTGGCCCGCTGATCAAACGTGTGCCGATGAGCGATCTCGACAGACGCACGACCGCCTTCTTTCCCACCCAGGCTGACCTGGCCCGGCTGACGCCGATCGAACCGCCCGCAGAAACACGCTGGATCCGCGTAGATCTCAGCGAACAGCTGGCGGTCGTCTACGAAAACCGACGTCCCTTGCGCGGCTTTGTCATCTCTTCCGGGCTCCCGGGCACCCCGACCGTAGAGGGAGAATTTCGAATCCGCACCAAGGTGCGGGTTCAGACCCTCTCCGGCGGCAGCGGTGAAGATGCCTATTCGGTGCCCAATGTCGAATGGATCCAGTACTTTTACAGCGACTACGGCTTTCACAACACCTACTGGCACAGCGACTTTGGCAAACCGATGAGTCGCGGCTGCATCAACATGACAACCGCCGATGCCAAATGGCTGTTCGACTGGGCTGGCCCAACCTGGGACGGAAGAACCAACTGGTTTTCCAGCACAAAAGCCAACCCCGGCACCTTGGTGATTGTGCACGAGTAGACCCGCCTGGTTTCTGATTGCCTGCGGGAAGGGCCGGAGATGCGCAGGATGAACCTATGCAGTTCGAACGCTCCCTGAACAGTCGTCTTCTGGCCCAGCCGCTGCGGATCCTGATTGTCGACCCTGACCTGCCAGCCCGTCGGCTGGTTCGGCTGATCCTGCAGTCCGAAGGGCATCTTTTTCACGAAGCGCTGGACGGCGAGGAGGCGATCGAACAGTTTGAAACGATTCGCCCAGACCTGGTGCTGCTCAACATGGTGCTCCCGCGCCTCAGCGGGCTCAAAGTCCTGGCCGAGCTGCGCCAGCGGGACTCGCTGGCAGGCATCATCATGGCCAGCGCGCTGCCCTCCGAACATCTGGCTGTCGAATCGTTGCTGGGGGGAGCCGACGATTATCTGGCCAAACCCTTTCGGCTGCGCGCAATCCAGATGAGCGTGCGCCGGGTCATGGAGCGTGTCCAACTGCGACGGCAGAACGCCCACCTGCAGAGCGAGCTGCTTTCGGCCAACCAGCGGCTGCGCCAGTATATGGCGCAGCCGCTGGTCGAGAGCCTGCTGCGCAGCCCGACCCCGCCTCAGTTGGGCGGGGTGCGCACCCCTGTCACCACCCTCTTTTTGGACTTCGCCGATTTCACCGAACTGGCCGCCGAGCTCTCCCCAGACCAGGTCGTGCAGCTCCTCAACACACAGTTTGCCTTCCTGACCGAGATCGTGCTGGCCAACGGTGGTTTTGTCGACAAACTGATGGGGGACGGGTTTATGGCCCTGTTCAACGCCCCCGCCGCCTGCCTCGACCATGCCCAGCGCGCAGTGCTCAGCGCCACAGCCATGCGCCGGGCCATCCAACGACACAACCGCAGCGGGCAGCACTCCCTGGCGGTCCGGATCGGGATCCACACCGGCGAAGCCGTCGCTGGCAACATCGGTGCTGCCCAGTTGATGAACTATACGGCGATCGGCGATGCCGTCAACCTGGCCAAACGGATCGAGGAGCGCTGTCTGCCCAACCAGATTTTGGTCTCCGTCGACACAGGGGTCCAGCTGGACCGCAGCGCACTGGCCCGGGAGCGGGTCGAGCTGCGCCCGTATGGCTCCTACCAGCTCAAGGGGCGCACCGACGGGGTCGAACTCTTCGCTGTCTGCGACAACGGCACAGACAGCTGGCCGTCGTAACGGGTCGGCGCTCGCCCCAAAAATTGCGCCACCGCCCGCTGGACACGCGGGTCATAGACCATCCATCCATGGACCGGGCTGAGGATGCGCTGGGCATCGCCGACAGGTAAAACAGCGCTGGTGGCCGGCAGAACGGTCAGGTCAAGGGGCGTCCACACCGACAAAAATGGCCGGCTGGCCAGGTCGTCCAGGTGGCTGTTGAGCGACTGCAAAAAAGGGCTGCGCACCTGCATCTGGCGCAGCGCAGGTTGCCAGGCCCAGCCTGCGCTGACCACCCCGCGGTGCGGGGTGGAGATCGTGACAAACCGGCGAATCCGATCTCGGCCGCCCAGCCAATGGAGGATCACGCGGCCGATCAGCCCGCCCATGCTGAAGCCAACCTGGTCGAAGGCGGCTTTCGGCCCGAACCTGGCGTCGATCTCGACCAGCGCCTGGACAGCCAGCGTCTCCAGCGGCACCGAACCGTCGCTGGGCTGGGGAGAGATGATCACCACCTGTCGTCCCGCCGCGCGCAGATGGGTGGCCAGCGCCTCCAGCCTCTTTGCCTGATCCAGCCAGCCAGGAATCAGAACAACGGGCAGGGCTGGCGGCTGCGCCGAGCCGCTCACGGGATCACCACCAGGGGCAGCCAAACCCTCTCCATCGCCCCAGCCGACTGTACCAGCCGCAGGGCATCGAGCCGTCCGTGGCCATACACCGGATTGGGGCTCTGGGCAACTCCGGTGCAGCCGGCCTCGACAACGGGCTCTGCACTGGAAAGCAGGAGCAGTTCGGTCGCCTCGACCTGGCCGATCAGTTGGGGGGCCAACGACCACAACAGCGCCACCGCACCCGCCACATGGGGCGCGGCCATGCTGGTACCGCTGAGGTAGACATCGACCGACGGCTGGCTGTTTTGCATGGCCGCCGAGCGCACCCCGACCCCTGGCGCGCTGAGGTCGGGTTTGAGCCGCCCGCTGCCGTCTGCGGTCACCGGGCCCCGGCTGCTGAACCCTGCGATCCGCCCGTCGCTGTCGTAGGCACCCACGCTGATCACTGCGTCGTGCATCCCGATCGGCGTGTCGATGGAGGAACAGCCAGGGCCTGCATTGCCCGCCGAGGCCACCACGAAGATACCGGCCGCCCGCATCGTCTCGACCACCTGACGCAGGCTGTCGAGGTCGCACCCCTCACTGGGCGGGCAGCCCCAAGAATTGTTGATGACATGCGGGGCCAGCTCCGGGCGCCCCTCGACCAGCGGGTCGCCCCCCTGGGGATACGGGGCCAGAAAAAATTCAAAACAGGTTGTGTAGCTGGCGGGGGTGCCGACCCCATCGCGCATGTTGCGGCAGGCGATCCAGCTGGCGGCGGGTGCCATGCCGAGCACGGTGTCCCCCATCGACGTGGCATCGCCGGCCACCGTGGCCAGGGTGTGGGTCCCGTGGCCGTTGTCGTCGCAGGGGATCTGGGGGTCAGAGGGGCATTCGGCGTCGCGGAGGGGGTCGCGGCCCCAGGCATCCAACCAGTTGTAGGCGTGGGTGGCCGTCAGGGTGGCGGTGTTCCACCCCCGGTAGCCCAGCTGGAGCGCCGGGTGTTCCCAGGCCACACCGGTGTCCTGGCCAGCGACGACAATGCCTTGCCCGCGCGCGCCCAGTTCCCAGGCTGCGTCGGCACGGGTGGCGGTCAACCCCCAGGGCAAGGTCGCCGTGCCAGACTGTGGGGCCAGCTCGCTGCGCTGCAGCCAGCGCGGCTGTCTGGCTGCGCCCCGCACCGCCGGGTTGCGCGCCAGCCGGGCGACCTCGGGCCGGGCAGCCAGGGCGTTCGCCAGCACCAGGTCCCCTTCTACCTCCACCATGTTGACCAGGTAGTGCGCCCTGTAGGGCACCCCCTGCTGCTCCAGCCAGGCGTGCAGCCCTGCCTGGCTGCGCCGGGCGTGTGCGGTCAGGGCACGGTACAACGCCTGGCGCCGGGCCAGGCTGTCGCCGCTGCCCGCCGGCAGCGCCAGCTGGTCCGACAAGATCACCAGAAACGAAACCGGGGTGGCAGCCCCCTCCAGCTCGTGCTGCAGCGGCTGGCTGATCCTGCTCTGCTGTGCCAGCGCAGATGGAACAGTCCAGCCCTGCGCTGCCAGCGCTGCAGCCAGCGCAACAGCCAGCAAACCCTTCGACCACTCTGTGCGAGCCATTTTCTTCACCTGCCGTTCTATTGAGAGCCATGTTACTCCCCACAGTTGGTTCTTCACAGATAATAATCGAAAAACATGGCACAGCATAGCACACAGATCGGAGAGAAAACGATGGCAATTGCAGCAGGAGCGCTGGCCCCTGAGTTCAGCGCAGAGACCGAGAGTGGGGAGACGGTGCGTCTGAGCGACTACCGGGGCCGGCGGGTGGTGCTCTACTTTTATCCGAAGGACGACACGCCGGGCTGCACAACCCAAGCCTGCGGCTTTCGTGACAGCTACCCGACCCTCACCGAACGCAACGCGGTCGTGCTGGGCGTCAGCCCGGACAATGCCCGCTCGCACCAGAAATTCAAGACCAAATTTGACCTGCCCTTCACCCTGCTGGTCGACGAGACCCATGCGATCGCCGAAGCCTACGGCGTGTGGGTGGAAAAAAGCATGTATGGGAAACGTTTCATGGGGATCGAACGCAGCCATTTTGTGATCGACGAAGAGGGGCGGGTGCTCGATGCCCAGGTCAAGGTCAAACCCGAAGAGAGCGTGCAGGCCGCGCTGGCCGTGCTGGCGGACGAGTGAGCGACCTGCGGTTCAGCCTTTGATCCCGGCCAGCGAGATGCCGGCAAGAAAATAGCGCTGGGCGGCAAAAAAGACGGCGATCACCGGCAGCATCGTCGTCAGCGAGGCGGCCATCAAATAGGCCCAGTTGGTGGTGTAGGTCGAGCGAAAAAACTGGAGTCCCAGCGTCACCGTGTAGAGATCGGGGCGCTGCAGATAGATGAGCGGGGCCAGGAAGTCGTTCCAGCTGGCCTGAAAGGTGAAGAGGGTGACGGTTGCCAGCGCTGGGGCGACCATCGGCACGATGACCCAGGCCAGGATCTGCACGATGTTGGCGCCGTCGATGCGTGCGGCGTCTTCAAAATCGCGCGGGATTGTCAGAAAAAACTGGCGCAGCAGAAAAATGTAGAAAGGGCTGCCCAGGAAGGCGGGCACGGTCAGCGGCAGAAAGGTGTTGATCCAGCCCAGCCGATGAAAAATGACATAGAGCGGGGTCATGGTGACCGGATAGGGGAGCATGAGGGTAGCCAGCATGACGACAAAGAGTGTATCGCGGCCGGGGGCCCTCAGCCGGGCAAAGGCATAGGCGACGAGGGTGCACGAAAGCAGGTGGCCGACAATCGTGAGCAGCGTGATCACGGTGGTGTTGCGCAGGTAGAGCCCGAAGGGCAGCGTAGTCAGCGCCTCGCGGTAGTTCTCCCAGCGGGGCGGGTCGGGCAGCCAGCGGGGAGGCGTCTCGAAGATCTGCCAGGTTGGCTTGAGCGAAGAAGAGAGCATCCAAAGCAAAGGGATCAAAAAAAGCAGCGCCACGCCCCAGAGCAGGGCCAGCAGGAGCCAACGGCGCAGACGGGCAGACGACCTCATGGGCTTTCCCCCTCGTAGTAGACCCACCAGCGGCCGCTCCGCACGACCAACAAGGTGAAGGCCAGGACCAGCGCAAAAAGGACCCAGGCCAGCGCCGAGGCGTAGCCCATCTGGAATTCCTGAAAGGCTTTGCGGTAGAGGTAAAGCACCAAAAAGAGGGTGGCGTCGAGCGGACCGCCGTTGGTCGCCACAAATGCGCTGGTAAAGGTCTGAAAGGTGGCAATGATGCTCAGCACGAGGTTGAAGAAGATCGTGGGGGTCAGCAGCGGCAGGGTCAGGCCGACAAAGCTGCGCCAGGCGCCGGCACCGTCCATCGCAGCAGCTTCGTAGAGCTCGCGCGGGATGCCGCGCAGTCCAGCCAGATAGATGACAGCGGTCCGCCCCAGCCCCCACAGGCTCATCATCCAGAGCGCAGTCAGCGCTGTGTGCGGGTCCACCAGCCAGCGCGGCCCTTGAACCCCGACCAGTGCCAGCCCGGCGTTGATCAGACCGGCCTCGGGGTGGAAGAGCCACATCCACACCACCACAAACGCCACCCCCGAGAGCACGGAGGGCATGTAGTAGAGGGTGCGCAGCAGCCGGATCCCGCGCGCGTCGACCTGGTTCATCAGCAGCGCCAGCAGCAGGCCGCCAACCAGCTCGGTGGGGACGTACATCAACGTATAGCGCGCCGTGACGCTGAGCGACTGCCAGAAGAGACGGTCGTCGAGCAGGCGTGCGTAGTTGCGCAGGCCCACCAGCTCGGGTGGGGAGAGCATGTCCCAGCGGGTGAAGCTGATGCCCAACGAAACTGCGATCGGGAGCAGGGTAAAGGTCAGCAGCCCGACCAACCACGGGGAAATGAGCAGATAGAAGGTCACGGCCTCGCGACGCCGGGCCCGGCCTGGAGAAGGGGTCTGCATAGCCACAGCAGGCTGGGAAGGGAACAGGGGGCCCTTCCCAGCGAGGTTGTTTATGGGCGCAGATCGTCGAGGGCGGCCTGCGCGTCCTGGGCGGCGGTGGCCAGCAGGGCCGCCACATCAGCCGTGGGGTCGAGAATCACGCTCTCCAGCACGCGGCGCAGTGCCGGGTCTGCCGTCTGGCCCCAGAAGGGGGTGAAGACATAGGCGCGATCGGCCAGGTAGTTGAGCTCGGCCAGCCAGACCCCTTCGATCGGGTCGGCGGCCAGCCCCGAGCTCTCGGCGACGCTGGCGACGCTGGGCAGGGCCCAATCCTTCCAGACCTCGGCCCCTTGTGCGCCGACATAGTAGCGCAGGAAACGCCACGCAGCCTCTGGCTGCTCGCTCAAAGCGGAAATGCCGAACCCGCCCCAAAAGAGCACGCCGGCCCGCTCGGCGCCCGCCGGCAGCGGCGCCACACCCAGGTCCAGGTTGGGGTTTTGCAACATCCCTGCCTGCGGCCACCGCCCGAACAGCCGCATGGCGGCCTTGCCGTTGTCAAACTCGCTGTTTCCCCCGCCAAAGGCGTTCATGTCTGCCGGCAGCGGCGCCACCGCATGTTTGTGGTAGAGATCGGCGTAGAACTGCACCGCACGCTGCACCTCTGGAGAATCCAGATAGCCGACAAAGGTCGTCCCCTCAGCGTCGATCAGCTGGCCGCCGGCCGCTGCCACCCAGTACTCAAACCCGGTGGTCCAGGGGCCGGGCAACTGGATCCCCCACTGCTCGACCGTCCCGTCTGCGCCGGTGCGGGTCAGCTGCTGGGCTGTCGCCAGCAGATCTTCCCAGCTCCAGCCCTCCTGCGGATAGGCGACGCCTGCTGCGTCGAAGAGCTTTTTGTTGTAGTAGATCGCCAGCGGGGAGAAATCTTTGGGCAGCAGATACTGGGCACCGTTCCACTGGCCCGGCTCCATCACCCCGGGCAGGTAGATGCTGGTGTCGAGCGGGTACTGCTCGCTGGCAATAAAATCATCCAGCGGCAGAAACGCCCCTTTGTCGACAAACATCGGCACGGCGTCGTCGCCGATCTGCAGCAGATCAGGCGGGTCGCCGGCGGCGATCTGGGTCAGAATGCGCGCGTAGTAATCGCCGCTGCCGACTGGTTCCAGCTGCACCTGGATATCGGGGTTTTCGGCCTCAAACTGTTCGATAATGCGCAGGTGGGGGGAAAGCCCTTCGCCGCTGTCGCCCGTGCCGACCCGCAGCACGATCTTTGCGCCTTCCGGCAGGGCAGTGGGCGTCGCCGTGACCACCACGGTCTGCACCAGCCCCCCTTCGGTGGCGACACAACCGCTGAGCAGCAGCACACAGAGCGCTGTGCACAGAATAAACACTGTTCGTTTTGTCATTGTTGAAACCTTTCTCCTATTCAGGCTATTTTCGGGAACAAATTTGCCACCCTCCCCAGAGGAAAATTTCCTGCTTTATTTTCTCACAGATCAGATATACTTGCAAACGTTTGCAAATAGTGGTCGATAGAGAAGCCGATAGCAGCAGTTCTGCTAAGAGCATTGGTCGGAAATTAAGCACTTTCAGAATTTGTCAAGCCAATTTTGCGTCCAAAACCTTCTTGTGAAGGCCGTCATTCCAGCGAATCAGCCAAAGGCGCTATCTGGCGCAACTGCCACGTCGCCAACGCACCTGTTGCCAGACGGCATGCGCTGTTGAGCCGGTTCGACCGGAAGGCGCCAGTCTGTCACCCTATAGGCGGG